>JAKQSI010000058.1 GCA_029570205.1 Candidatus Omnitrophota bacterium
GTTTCTTGAAGAGATGAGACCATGCAAGTCAGGATGAACAGAGAAACCCGCACCCCAAAAGGGCCGGATGGGGCTTCCGGGAGAGAGCAACAGACAGACCTCGGCTCTGAAGGGGGCCTTGAATGGGACAAACGGGAAGGAGCGGATGGCACTCCCACGACGGCGAAAATAAGGGGATGGCTTTCAGATTCGCATACGCTGCAGCAAAAAGAGCCTGCAACACCGGATGGCTTCGCAATGCCTCATGATCGTTCAGATCCTCATCCCCCAACCCGATCGCGTACACCCATCGAATAACGTTTCTGTACACTCTGTTTTCATAAGGTCACCTGGTTGGCATACAATAAGTTCTTATCACAACTCTATTTATGCCATAAAAGGTGGCTTTAAACATGGCTACCGTGAGAAATCCGGGCTACTCCCATTTGCCCGATTTGTCATCCGATACCCCCACCCTCCCCTCCTCTCGCTCCCGATTTCCGATGCAATGCCCATCAGAATGTCTTAGAATACCTTCACACCCAGAGACGAATTCTCATATCAAGAAAGGACGCCTTCCATGAGGATTGCCTTGTCACACTTTATGATCCTCGTTATCGGCATAACCGCACACGCTACCGAGCCGACTGCGGACTCGTCATACCAAATTGCCTTCGCAACTCCTGCCTGGGTGCAGGTGGTCGAAAAGGCCGCCTTCAGTCCGAGAGATACCGCCGAGGACATTGTTTACCAGGACAAAATGTGGCTCAGCAACGGTTATTACCACGGTAATATCCTCACACGGGATCTCTGGTCTTCTTCTGACGGCATCGAATGGACCCTGGTCAACGACAGCACTCCTTATGACGGATACAGCGAAATGGCGGTTTGTGGCGGGAAGATGTGGGCGATCAAAGGGAGTGTCTGGAGCTCCACCGATGGGGTGGAATGGTCCTGTGTCCTGGAAAAAACCCCGTTCGGTACGCCGGGGTACAATGAGGTGGTTATCTTTCAGGATCGGATGTGGCAGCTTGGTTGCGGGAAAGAGGTCTGGTACACCACCGACGGGAAAGACTGGATACTGGCACAAGGCAATGCTCCCTATGGGGACCGGGCCACGTCTGCAATTGTCGTTTTCGACAATAAGATCTGGCTGATGGGCGGGCGACTTGTGCAACCCAATGATCCTCCGGAAAAAGGATACCCGGAATTCACAACATTGAACGATGTGTGGTGCTCCTCGGACGGGATGGAATGGAAGAAAGTCCTGGATCAGGCTCCCTGGACACCCCGCATGTGGTTTCCCGCCAGGGTGTATCGTGATCGAATGTGGGTGATCGGGGGCTATGACAACCGCAATCGCCAGAATCTGGGGGACATCTGGTATACCCGGGACGGCGTCCACTGGCAGGAATTCGTTTCGGAGAACCGCTTTTCGCCCCGTCATGAACCCAGTTGCTATGTTTTCAGAGACAGCCTCTGGGTGATCGCAGGCAATTCCTGGCCCGTGCTGAATGATGTGTGGAGATTGACCCTCCCCGTATCGCCATGAATCGGTTTTCACCTGGAATCGAGGAGTGATTATTTCCTGTTTCCCTTGCGGACGGACTCGTCAGTCCATATACTTTTTTTCGCAGAATCCTCCTTCCCGGATCCAGAAAGCAGGGCAAGGCGATGATCTCAAAGAACACCGACCTGAAGGCACGTCGTCGCGAAGAAATCCTGAACATGGCAACCCCGATTTTTGCCGAGCGCGGGTATCAGAGAACGGACTTGCAGGTGGTGGCCGACCGCCTGAAAGTCGGTAAAGGAACGCTGTACCGGTATTTCCCAACGAAACGCGCCCTGTTCCTTGCCGCCGTGCGCCGGGGAATGCATTGTCTTACCGCATATGTGGATGGCGCTGTCAAGGATCTGTCGGATCCCCTGGAACAGATCGCGGGAGGCATTCGTGCCTACCTGGAGTTTTTTCAAACCAATCCTTCTTTGGTGGAGCTGATTATCCAGGAACGCGCCGAATTCAATGACCGGAGCAGACCCACTTATTTCGAACACCGGGATGCCAACATGGGGCGATGGAAAGACTTGATTCGCCGGATGATCGCCGCCAAGCAAGTTCGAGATATCCCGGTGGAACGAGTGAGTGAGGTTATCGGGAATCTTCTGTACGGAACGATGTTCACGAATTACTTTCTCGGTGCGACAAAATCTCATGACATGCAGACCGAGGACATTCTGGATATTGTCTTGCACGGTATTCTGAATCCGGAATCCGGGGGAAGCGAAGCCGTGACAAAACGGAAATCAACGAAAAGACCAATTTCTTCGGGTCGTAAGATCAAAGAGAAAATGCGAGGCCTGTCTCTAGAATGAAAACGATTTCTTTTTTGGCCATTTTGGTGATTGTCGCGGGCGCGATCTTCTACGTTACTCATGGTGGCCTTGACGGTGGCGGAGAGTCATCCAAAGAGGAGCAGGCTCCCCCGCCTGAGGTCACCTTTGTGGTTGTGCAGCCGGAGGCTGTGACCCTCACCACGGAGTTGCCGGGACGAATTTCGGCTTACCTTGTTGCCGAAGTGCGGCCCCAAGTGAATGGAATCATCCAGGAACGCCTGTTCACGGAAGGTTCCGATGTCGAGGAAGGCCAGATTCTCTATCAGATTGATCCGGCCCTCTTTGAAGCCTCAGCGCACAACGCGGAGGCGAACCTGGTGGGCGCACAGAAAGCGGTGAAAGAAGCACGTGCCGCCCTGGAAGCCAGTATTGCCTATGTCAAACAGCAGCAGGCCACACTCGATCTTGCCCTGAAGAACCGACATCGATTCGAGACGCTGGCCGCGAACGGTACGGTTCCGCTCAGCGAGCGGGATCGGGCTGTCGCGGAAGCCGAGGTGGCGGAGGCCGCTCTCAAATCCGCCGAGGCACAGGTCAGACGCAACGAGGAAGGCATTCCGCAGGCAGAGGCCGCTGTCAAACAGGCGGAAGCTGCCCTGGAAACGGCCCGGATCAACCTGGCCTATACGAGAATTACCGCGCCGATTTCCGGACGCATCGGAATATCCAATGTGACAGTCGGTGCGTTGGTGACAGCCCACCAGCCCCTCGCCCTGACCACCATCCAACAACTGGACCCGATTTATGTGGATGTGACCCAATCGACCAAGGATCTGCTGCGTTTGCGGCACCGTCTGGAGGAAGGGCAAATCGCCCGTGAGGAGACGAACATCAACAAGGCACAACTCATTCTTGAGGATGGCTCCACTTATTCCCACGAAGGAACCATGCAGTTCCAGGATGTCACGGTGAATGAATCAACCGGCTCCGTGATCGTTCGAATTGTTTTCCCGAATCCCGATCGGATTCTACTACCCGGCATGTTTGTCCGGGCTGCGTTGATCGAAGGCACCAACGAACAGGCCATCCTGATCCCACAGCAGGCTGTCTCGCGGGACACGAAGGGGAATCCGCTGGCCATGGTTGTGGATCAGGACGAGAAAACCGAACAGCGTCAACTCACCGTCGACCGGGCTATCGGCAACCGATGGCTTGTTACCTCCGGTCTTAAGGCAGGGGATCGAGTCATTGTTGAAGGTTTGCAGATGGTCCGCCCCCGCACGGCTGTGAAAGCGGCTCCCTTTGAGGCCGACCAGCCGGGCGATGCGACATCTGGAATCACGACCGAACCGGCTTCGGAATCGAACTGAGGGGAGACGCGCCATGCTATCGAGATTTTTTCTGGATCGGCCGGTCTTCGCGTGGGTGATCGCCATTGTTCTGATGGTGGTCGGCTGTCTGGCCATCTACACATTGCCCATCTCGCAATATCCGCCTATCGCCCCTCCGTCCATTGCCATTACCGCCTTCTATCCGGGAGCCTCGGCGGAAACGGTCGAAAACAGCGTCACCCAGATCATTGAGCAGAAAATGACGGGATTCGACAAAATGCTGTACCTGTCGGCAACCAGCGACTCGGCCGGTCAATCCCGCGTGGAACTGACCTTTGCCCCGGGAACCGATCCCGATCTTGCCTGGGCGCAAGTGCAAAACAAGCTTCAACTCGCCATGGCCAGTCTGCCGGATGTGGTGCAACGAGGCGGAGTGAAAGTCAGCAAATCCACGCGAAACTACCTGTTGATCGTGGGCCTGGTCTCCGAAGACGGCAGCATGAATGGAGATGACCTGCGGGATTATGCGCAATCGAACCTGGAAAAGGTGCTTTCACGCGTACCGGGTGTGGGCGAAGTGGAAACCTTTGGAACCCAGTACGCCATGCGGATCTGGCTCAATCCTGACAGATTGACGGATTACCAGATGACGATCCAGGATGTCATTGCGGCTCTCCAGGCTTACAATGTGGAGGTTTCTGCCGGGCAATTCGGCGGTTCACCGGCAGTGGAAGGCCAACGACTCAACGCGGCTATTATCGTTCAGAGCCTGCTCAAAACCCCCGAAGAGTTCGCCGACATTCCTATCCGCACAAACCGGGATGGCAGCGTTGTACGCATCAAAGACGTGGGCCGAACGGAGCTCGGGACCGAGCAATATGACATCGAGGCTTTTTGTAACGGCAAACCCTCGTCTGCGCTGGCGATCCGGCAGGCCGCCGGTGCAAACGCGCTGGATACCGCCGATGGGGTTAAGACGCGACTCGAAGAGATGAGCCGGTACTTTCCGTCCGGAATGAAGGTTGTCTATCCCTACGATACGACTCCCTTCACGCGGGTATCTATTGAAGAGGTAGTCAAGACACTCTTCGAGGCGGTCGTCCTGGTTTTTCTGGTCATGTGGCTGTTCATGGGCAATATGCGAGCGACCCTGATTCCGACGATTGCGGTGCCGGTGGTCATCCTGGGAACGTTCGCCGTGTTGGGTTTCTTCGGTTTCTCGATCAATATGCTGACCATGTTCGGCATGGTGCTGGCCATCGGACTATTAGTCGATGACGCCATTGTTGTGGTGGAAAACGTGGAACGGATCATGTCCGAGGAAGGCCTTCCGCCACGCGAGGCAACCGCCAAATCCATGGATCAGATTACCAGCGCTCTGATCGGCATCGGCCTGGTGCTTTCGGCCGTCTTCGGTCCGATGGCGTTTTTCGGTGGGTCCACGGGAGTTATATATCGCCAGTTCTCTGTGACCATCATCTCCTCCATGCTCCTTTCGGTTGTGGTCGCCTTGATCCTCACACCGGTTCTCTGTTCTTTTCTGCTCAAACCGGTGGCAAAAGGCCATGAGCCGGCGGAGAACGCTATTTGGATTTTACGTCCCTTTTTCAGATGGTTTGACCGCACCTTTTTTCGAACCAGGGACCTTTATCTTCGTGTGGTCAATCGTGCCCTTTCCAAGAAACTGCGGTATCTCTTTCTATATGTGGTGATTGTCGGCGCAATGGGATATCTGTTCTGGAAGATGCCCACGGCTTATCTCCCGGATGAAGACCAGGGCATTCTGATGGTACAAGCCCTGCTTCCGGCAAACTCCACCCTGGAGCAGACCAAGGCGGTCATGAATCGAGTGAAAGACTATTTACTGGAGCATGAGAAAGACACGGTGGACACCTGCATGACCATTTCCGGCGTCAACTTCGCCGGACGAGGACAAAATGCCGGAATGTCTTTTGTTAAACTCAAAGACTGGAAACTCCGCAACCGGTCCGATCTGAGGGTTACGGCTATAGCCGGACGAGCCATGAAAGAATTCTCCAAGATTCGAAATGCCATGGTGTTCGCTTTTTCCCCTCCGGCTGTCATCGAACTGGGCATGTCGAAGGGATTCGACTTCCAGTTATTGGATCGGGGCGGCTTGGGTCATGCCGACCTGATGGCGGCCCGTAATGAACTTCTCGGCCTGGCTGGACAGGACGAAGTATTAAACAAGGTGCGGCCGAACGGCCTGGAGGATGTGCCTCAGTATCGTATTGACGTGGATTGGGAGACATCCGGCGCGCTGGGAATACCCATCACCAGTATCCATAACACCATCTCGGCTGCTTTCGGCAGCGCGTATGTCAATGATTTCATCCAGGGCGGGCGTGTAAAGAGGGTATATGTCCAGGCCGATGCCCCCTATCGCATGTTGCCCGCCGATCTGGAAAGACTTTACATACGCAACAATCAAGGCAAGATGGTTCCCTTTTCCGCCTTTGGGTCCGGGCATTGGACATCCGGTTCTCCGAAGCTGGAGCGATTCAACGGTTTTCCATCCATCAATATCGTGGGTGAGGCGGCTCCGGGCAGAAGCTCCGGTGAGGCGATGCAGGCCATGGAGGGATTTGTCAAGAAGCTGCCGCAGGGAATCGGCTTTGACTGGACCGGGCTTTCCTACCAGGAGCGGATAGCGACAGCCCAGGGACCGATTCTCTACGCTTTCTCTATTCTGGTAATCTTCCTCTGCGTGGCGGCCCTGTACGAAAGCTGGACCATCCCCTTTGTAAACCTTTTGATGCTTCCGCTGGGTGTGCTGGGCGCTCTGGTGGCTACGTTCCTGCGGGACCTGCACAACGATGTCTATTTCCAGATCGGATTCCTGACAACAATGGGGCTTTCGACCAAGAACGCCATTTTGATCATTCAGTTCATCAAAGAGCAGATGCGGCAGGGACTCGGACTGGTTGAGGCCACCCTTGCGGCGGTACGAATCCGGTTCCGTCCCGTCATGATGACCTCGCTGGCATTCTTCTTCGGTACTCTGCCGCTGGCTGTTGCCACCGGAGCCGGCGCGGGAGCCATGACGGCGATCGGAACGGCCGTGACCGGTGGAATGGTCTCGGCCACATTTATCGACCTGATCTTTATCCCGATGTTCTTTGTCCTGGTCTTTCGCTTCTTCGGCAGGAAACAGAGAGCGGTTGACGTTCAGGATTCCGTGAACGTCGCATAACCGCTTCCACATCCCGATGGAAGCATTCGTTTTCATTTGGTCGATCTCCGTCGCGGCGCGCGATTTTTCCCATTCGATTGTCGCCGCGACGGATGCCGCAGATGTCGAGTGACCTGCGGGATGATCGACAAAGCCATGGTATGTATGTCAATTTTGCTTGAGATTTGTCCCCGTTGGCTGCGCCCGCTCCTGCGCACATCTCACCCTTTCAGCGTGAAAGGGTTACCGTTTGCCTCCCCCAAAACCGCTCTTTCCCTCACGTTCTTGAATTTTTAATTCCCCTCCACAGGATTCTCTACAAACTGTCCCATCCCGCGAAATCGCCGATACCGCTGCTCGATCAGTTCCTGGGGTGACAACAGGGAGAGATCGTCCAGATGACGCAAAATAGCGTGTTTGACATTCTGTGCCGCTTCTTTGGGATTGCGGTGGGCCGCGCCGAACGGTTCAGGAATGATTTCCTCTACCAGTCCAAGACGCAGCAAATCGGGAGCGATAATGCGCATATTTCCGGCCACATCTTTGGCGAGTGTTCGATCCTTGTAAATGATTGCGGCGCAAGCTTCTGGAGTGCATACCGCATAATAGGCGTATTCCAGAATCAACACACGGTTCCCAATCCCGATAGCCAGCGCCCCCCCGCTGCCGCCTTCTCCGGTCACCACGCAAATGATCGGCGCCGGCAGCTCCGACATCACCAACAGGTTTCGCGCAATGGCTTCATGTTGCCCGCGCTCTTCCGCTCCGATTCCCGGATACGCTCCCGCGGAGTCGATAAACGTGATCACCGGAATCCCCTCACGTCCGGCGAGTTCCATAATCCGCATCGCCTTGCGGAATCCCTCCGGATGCGCCATACCGAAATTGCGACGCAGGTTCTCTTCCGTGTCACGTCCTTTTTGATGCCCAATCACTGCAACCGAGCGTCCGTCAATCGCGCAAAGCCCCGTGACAATCGCCTGGTCGTCCGCAAAGTTCCGGTCGCCGTGCAACTCGATAAAATCCGTCGCGATCATTTTCATATAATCCAGGAAATACGGACGATCCGGGTGACGAGCCAACTGAATGCGCTGCCACGGTGTCAAGTTCTGAAAGATTTCCTTCAGCAACTCCTCGGCGCGCCGTTTCAGGGAACCGATTTCCTCGGACAAGTCGATCTCCCGTGACCGGGCGTACATCTCCAGCTCCTCGATCTTCGTCTCGATTTCCCGTAAAGGCTGTTCGAAATCCAGGTATCGCATCGTCTCTTTTCCCGGTTACAGAATCACTTGCTGTTCACGCCTGCCTCCCCCTGCCATCTCCACCCCGTCCCCTCTTTCTTTATTTCATCCTTCACAATTCATCACTTTCTTCCGCACCGCCTCAAAGACATCCGGTATTTTCGATGGGTCTTTCCCGCCTGCCTGGGCGCGGTCCGCCCGACCTCCCCCGCCCCCACCGACTATCTTCGCCAATTCTTTCGCCAGTGTGGAAGCCGGTAATTTTGCTTTCAGGTCTTCGGTCACGCCGCAAACCAGGGTCACCTTATCCGGTTCGGCGGCAGCAAACACCACCACACCCGATTTCATCTTCGGCAGCACCTGATCCACCGCCGCCTGAAGCCCATTTTTCCCTTCCGCCTCAAAGGCCCGCATGACCACCGTGATTCCATTGATCTCTTCCGCGCCATCCAGCAGATTCACGGCCTCCCCGCGCAGCAATTTCTCTCGAAGTTCCTTGACCTCTTTTTCCAGGGCACGGTTCTGCTCAAACAGTTTTTCGATCCTCGCCGGAGCCTGCTCCGCGCCGACTTTCAATATCTGGGCAATGGCATATAAGATCCTCTCGCGACTGAGAGTATAATCGATAGCCACAGGTCCCGCCACGGCTTCGATACGTCGGTTTCCGGCGCTGATCGCGCTCTCCGCAATGATCCGCACGGGGCCGATTGCCCCAGTCGCGCTCACATGAGTCCCGCCGCACAGTTCAATGCTCACCGGCTCTCCATCCCCGCCGATCTCTATCATCCGTACCTCATCTCCGTATTTCTCCCCAAACAGCGCCATCGCACCCCGTTCTTTCGCTTTCTCCATGGGAACAATCGACCATCGAACCGGATGATTCTCCCACACCCACCGATTCACTATCGCCTCGATTTCATACAGTTGCTCCTTTGTCACAGCGGCATAGTGCGTGAAATCGAACCGCAGCGCGTCCGGCCCCACCGATGAACCCGACTGCTTGACATGTGTCCCAAGCACTTTCCGCAGAGCGGCCTGCAAAAGATGCGTGGCTGTGTGGTGGCTCATTGTCGGAAGACGTGTTGCCGAATCCACCGTTGCGGTCACTTCCGAGTCGACCGCCACCGTGCCTTTCAGAACCCGTCCGAAATGAAGATACACCTGGTTCGCCGTCTTGCGCACCGTATCGATTTGAATCTGCAAGGCATTCCCCTGAGAAATCATCCCCCGGTCACCGACCTGACCGCCCGATTCCGCGTAGAACGGCGTCTTGTCCAAAACCACCTCTACGAGGTCCCCCTCGGTTCCCGACTCGATGGATTTTCCATCCCGAAACAGCCCCTGAACCGTGGCCTTTTCTTGCAGCGATTCGTAGCCGGTGAACAGGGTCGCAGGCAAATCCCGGTCGATTTCCGTCTTGACTTCGCCGGAGCCTCTCCAGGCCGCCTGGGCGCGACGGCGCTGATCTTCCATAGCCTGCTCAAATGAAGGTTCATCATACGACAGTCCCGATTCCCGCAGAATCTCTTGTGTCAAATCCGCCGGAAAACCGTAGGTGTCGTACAATTTGAACGCTTCCCGACCGTCCAATACCGTCCGCCCGGACTCTTTCATCTGCCGCACGGTCTCATCCAGCATGGTCAGCCCGCGTTCCAGTGTGGTCCGAAATGTCTGCTCCTCGGCCTCCGCCACTTTCCGTGTGAAATCGAGATTCTCTACCAGGTCGGGATACTGATTCCGCATTACTTCGGCGGCGATTTCCATTTCAGGAACCAGCAAATTCCGGTCAATCCCCAGAACCAGGCCGTACCGAATCGCGCGACGCATAATCCGTCGAAGCACATATCCCCGGCCCGTATTAGAGGGAGTAACATTATCGGTCAGCACAAACACCGTTGCCCGGGCATGGTCCGCAATCACACGGAATGCAATGTCCTTTTTCGGATCAGCCCCGAACTTCTCACCGGTACGTTCTTCCAGATGGGCAATGGAGGCAGAGAGCATATCATTCTCGAAATTGGAAAACTTCCCCTGAACAATAGCGGCGATCCGGTCCAGTCCCGCCCCTGTGTCGATATTCTTCCGGGCCAACGGTTTAAGTGAACCGTCCGGCTGCGTATCGTATTGCGTGAAAACCAGGTTCCAGTATTCCAAATAGCGGTTGTTGTCATCGCTCGGTCCGGTGTCCGGACCATATTGCGCGCCCATGTCGTAATACAGTTCGGAGCAGGGGCCGCTTGGCCCTGGAATCCCCGGTCCCGGCCACCAGTTATCTTCCACCCCGAAACGGACAATTCGCCCACGGGGAAATCCCGCCTCCTTTTCCCACAACTCGGCCGCCTCTTCATCATCCTTGTAAATGGACACCCAGATTCGGTTGGGATCGAGTTTTAATTCTTCCAGGGAAAACTCCCACGCCCACCGAATGGCCTCCCGCTTGAAATAATCGCCAAACGAGAAATTGCCCAGCATTTCAAAGAAAGTATGGTGGCGATGAGTGAAACCGACATTTTCAATATCCGAGGTGCGGAAACATTTCTGGCAGGTTGTGGCCCGTTTCAGCGCATCGCCCATCTCGCCGCGAAAATAGGGCTTGAATTGCACCATCCCCGCGCTCGTAAACAGAAGAGTGGGGTCATTGCGCGGCACAAGAGAGTCGCTCGGAAGAGCCTTATGCCCGCGCCGTACAAAAAAATCGCGATATCGTTCACGAACTTCCTGACTATCCATAACAAAACCACATTCCTGGTGAATTTCCGGCATTATCCCCCCCAGTCCCTTCTATTCCTCTCCCACATCTTCTCTCTCTCCCTCTGGGACAGGGTTGGGGATGAAGCAAATTCCGGGCGAGAGAAATTCCGGGTGAGAGGTTCGTTGGAACCGGGATTTTGCCGGTGATTCTCACAACACCCGCAATGACCCCGGCAAGGCCACTCGACGACGGGTACTGAATGTTCGCGGTCTGCACGCGCCTTCCCCTGTCGGCCCGGCAATGGTCATTGCCGAATACCCTTCGGCGTCGGTTCCGAGCGCGGCCCCACATGGCCCGTTTGCCACAAACAGATTCACCCGAATCCGCTTCGCAAAATCCGTGATCCGGTCGATCCGGGCGGTATGGATAATCGCCGTGTGACGGAAGCTGTGCTCCGCCCGAATCGCCGCTTCCACCGCCGCGTTGTAATCCGAAACCCGAACAATCGCCAGGATCGGCATCAAGAGTTCCTCCTGCACAAACGGGTGTTCCTCCACCGTTTCGCAGATCACCAGATCGATGTTTGCGGGTACGCTGAGTCCGATTGCATTCAACAAAACTTGCGGACTCTTCCCGACATAATCCCGATTGGGATGCCCGTCCTCTGTGATAAGAATCTTCGTGAGCGAATCCACGTGCTGACGGTTAATCAGATACGCACCGGCGTGCTGCATCTCCAGAATCAACCGGTCGGCCACAGACTGGACCACAAAACATTCCTTCTCGCAGATACACGGCATGTTGTTGTCGAAACTGGCCCCCGCAACGATGTCTCTGGCCGCCTTCGGCAAATCGGCTGTCTCATCGACAATCACCGGCGGATTGCCCGGTCCGGCGGCGATCGCTCGTTTGCCGCTGGTCATCGCGGCTTTCACCACGCTTGTCCCACCGGTCGCCACCAGCAGGTTCACTTTCGGGTGAGTCATCAGAATCTTCGCCGTTCGAAGGGTCGGCTCCGCAATACTGGTCAGCAGGTTTGGCGGTCCGCCCGCGCGGACAATAGCGCGATTCAACACTCGGATCGCTTCCAGCGTCGATTGAATCGCCGCCGGGTGGGGACCAAACACCACGCTGTTCCCCGCCGAGATCATGGCGATCCCGTGGTTGATAATCGTAGATGTCGGGTTCGTGCATGGAGTAAGGGACCCGATCACCCCGAATGGGGCGTAGTCCACAAAGGTCATGCCGTGGTCCCCCGTAAAACATTCCGGTTCAAGGTCTTCCGGACCGGGGGTCCTATTCGTGGCCAGATCGTTCTTGGCCTGTTTGTGATCCGCACGACCCATCCCGGTATCGGCCACAGCCAACTCCGCAAGTCGCCTGCTTTCGGCAAGGGCCGTCTGACGAATGGCGGCGACTATCGTCTTACGCATATCCATCCCCATTGCTGTCAGCTGGACCTGGGCCGCAACCGAGGCATTGATTGCATCTTCGATATCGCCAAAAATCCCGTCGTTCCCGCCGGAAGGGACACCTGCGGTAACCGGAGAAGATGCAAGAGGCATCGCGGGAGACCTCTGTGGAACAGGCGCACCGGCCACCTTCGCCACCGTTCCGCCCCCTGCCTGAAACTCTGCCAAAACCTGCCGGACTATTTCGGATATTCGTGCTTCGTCCATGTTCGATCGCCCCTTCGCTGATCGGAGTGTAAGATTGATAACTCGGAAAACTGCCTGAACTGTCTCAAGATACCAGAATGTACCTGTAACCTTCTCCCCCAAAGATTGGGGGACACAGAGGGGGGTAAATTGAATAAACCTGCAACCCCCGCTCTAATCCCCAACCGCCCTGGACACATCCCTCCTCCTCTTTTCTTCCCTTTTTAATTCTTAATTCTTCATTCTTTTCCCCCCACAATCTCAATCTCAATTCCCCTCTCCGCCAGCAACTCACGCGCTGTTGGTGTCACCAACCCGCCCCGCTCCACACGAATCACCGGACCGGGAAGGTTCTTCGCGTCCTCCGCCGTAATCAAATGGCCGATCACTTCCCCTGAGTTGGGAATCGCAATCTTCGCGGTGTGGACCACACGCGACAGCATTTCCTTCATGGGAACCACGGCTATCCCCATTCGCTCCAGATCGGCGCGATATCCGGCGATTTTGTCCGCCATTCCAGGAAGGTTGTTTCCATGTGTTGTTTGTGAATTGGGAAGCAGCCGTTCTCGCGCCGCCAGTACCGGCACACGATAAAACAACGCTGAAAAAACAATCTCAATCAAATCCTCATCCGCGATCCCCAGTGCGACTTTCGCCGCCAGGGTCCGATCCAGACTGGGAAGAATCACTGCCCGGCAGGATTTGATTTTCTCGTTCCTGGTTCCCAACTCGGAAAGCGCGGTTATCACTCGAACTCCCCGCTTCTCCAACGCTTTCCGGTCCACGGAATGCCCGATAAAGGATTCCACCGAAATCCCATCTTGAGTCCATCGACCAAGAGCCGCAAAGAATTCGCGCTCCTCCTCAATCTCACCGTGAATCAGGCACAGCACCTTCTGTGTTGCCGCCGGAACAGGCTGTTGTACGAATGGATCGCCAACTGACTGCGGAGGCGAGACCCGATTCCCCCCATCCTGCACAGTTCCGCCACTGACCGCCGGAGAGGGACAGGCACAGGCCGGAGCGGATGGCCCGCTCTCGGCCAGGTACTTTCGAACCTCCTCGGTAATCACCTCTGTAAGACGGTCGATATCCATCTTCAGTCCAGTATCTCCGCAAAATCTCCCGTGGACACGCTGCACGCATTTGCATCATCGGTATCCACATGCATTTCCGCCCGGAAACTGTCCCGCACACGGACCTGGACACCTTCCAGGATTGTGCTCTTGTGGACATTCGCAATTCGAACCCGAACCGTATCGTTGTCCTTCAGTCCCCATCGTTGGGCGTCGGAGGTGTGGATGTGTATATGACGGTTGGCGCGGATCACTCCCCGTTTCAGGTGAATAACTCCGACCGGCCCCACCACAATGACCCCGCCGGTTCCCTCATGATTACCGGAAGGGCGAACCGGGGGATCGATCCCCAGAAAAATCGCATCCGTGCGGGATACCTCCACCTGGCTTTGGTCCCGTGTGGGACCAAGAACCCGAACCTGGTCCATGCACCGCATTCGTGGTCCAACCAGGGTCACCACCGATGTGCTGGCGTATTCATCCTTTTGATAGAGCTCATTCCGTGGTTCCAGGTGATACCCTTGCCCAAACAGAATCTCCACATGCTCCTGGCACAGGTGAAGGTGACGAACCGAGACCCCAATCCGCACCGCCTTCCGATTCGGATCGGTTGGCGGTTCTTCTCGGACCAGACGGTCCATGACACGCCGAACAATCTCCTCTATCGCGCGGGGATCGACTTCATCCACCATCATCTATTCCCTGCCAAAAATCCCTGAATCTACCGTTCCTTAACCAATGAATCCTTCAAGAGCCTTCTCGCCCACTGCTTGCCCCACTCCGCCTTCTTCCCCCTCTCCCTCCGGGAGAGGGTTGGGGTGAGGTTCTTTTAGTTAGTCCCTCGACTCATGCGCATCAGTCCCATTGGCCCCAATTCGACCCCTGCTCTTCTCCCTTTCCCCCCGGGAAAAGTCGCGGTGAAGGTCCAAACTCACGCCCAAAACAACACACCGGCAACCCAGCGGCCGCCGTTTGTCAGTTCGGGCGTCCCCAAGTCACCGGTGATCCGACTCGTTCTTCCGCAAAGGTCCGTCTTGTCAGCCCTGTTTCGGCAGAATATTCTCGAGTTCGGAGTGCGGACGCGGAATGACATGCACGGAAACAACCTCTCCGACTTTGCGTGCCGCTGCCGCGCCGGCATCCGTGGCCGCTTTAACCGCGCCGACATCGCCGCGTACCATGACGGTCACAAATCCGCCCCCGACTTTTTCCTTGCCGATCAATGTGACACTGGCGGCTTTTACCATCGCGTCCGCGGCTTCGATCGAGCCGACCAGACCGCGAGTTTCTATGAGGCCCAAAGCCTTGCCTTCCACCATCTCTGTTTCCTCCTCGGGGGAGACTCGTATTGTCATTCTCCCGAAAATATCGTTCGTTTCCTGGTTTTCTCGCAGAAAAACCTGCGATCTCAAGGAAGTTAAACGCTACTGGATTCCCCTATTTGTGTCAAGGAGAATGGTATACCGGCGGTCTTTCCCCGATCGCTCCCCATCCGAACCCCGTCGGGTCGGTGTGAGGAGAACGGTACAAAATGTCCTTTATATGATAATCTATTTCATTATGGCAAGGTCCGATGCCTGCACGAGAACCCTCATCCCAACCCCCTCCCGGAGGGAGAGGGGAAAGAAGCGGTCTTGAAGAAGGCGCAGGGGAAACTCATGGATTGCCCCCGAATGGGTGGCACAGGCTTCCAGCCTGTCGGATTTCGCTGAGGTAACTTATGGTCAAATACCATACATTGCGCCGCAAACGTCCCAGCATCCAGCTGTCTCCCACCGTGGCGGCCATTCTCCTTTTCCTATTCCTCAGCTACGTCGTCGGCTCCTACTTCATCATCGCCCAGAAAGATGCACAACTCAAAGAACAGCAACTGAATGCGCTCGAAATAAAAAAGGAACTGGATGGCGCCCAGGAGAAAATCCGTCAACAGGCTGAGAAATTCGATCTGGAGCGGGCGGACCTCAACCGAAGGATCGCGGAACTGGAGGAACGACTCAAAGTCCTCGATGTAATCAAAGACTTCAGCGAAGGCGCTATGAACGAGAACGATCAGGCAAAACTGGCCGACGCTGTTTTCAATGAAAGCCGACGGTTCGGGTATGATCCGCTGATGATTGTCGCCATCATCATTACGGAATCCGCCTTTCACCCGGATGCCAAATCCGAGGTGGGCGCTACCGGCCTGATGCAATTGATGCCGTTCGTCGGAAAAGACCTTGCCGAGCAAGTCGTCGATAAATCCCCCAATCTCTGGGACAATGATCGGCCCATGGAATGGACCGGCCAGAAAACATTGCTCGATCCGATCCAGAATGTCCGGCTCGGAGTCCTGCACCTCTCTACGCTGATCCTGCAATTCGGAAATGTCCGGGACGGTATCCGTGCATACAACAGCGGCCCCACCCGCGTCAAAAACCGCATCAGCGCCGGACAGCAGCCTCCCAAGGACTATATGCAACGAGTGCTGGAACTCTACAACGAACTCCGAAAAAAATACGGGCCGCGTCCCGATATCCTTCAGGCCGAAGAAACGGATTTCGCCGAGCTCGACTATTTCATTGCGGATGCCTCCCCGGAAATCGCACCCGGAATCGTCGGGGATATCACTTCCGCTGTCTCTCCCAGATCGTTCACAGTCTCCCCGAAGTTGTCCTCTGCCTCTCCGGGCCTCGCCACCGCCTCTCGAAACCTGATCTCCGCTTCCCCAAGTCTCTCCACTGCCTCCCCAATCTCTGATTCGCTGTCGCTATCGGGAATGGCAACCTCTGTTTCTCCGGAAACGGTCGTGGCCATGCAGGCAAATACAACCGGCAGCGCCACTAACGAAGCCTTTTCTCCTCCCAAGTAAGACCGGCTTCCCCCCGCTTTGCCTACTCCCTCCACCCCATTCGTGTTCTTCAATTTTTCAATTTTAATTCTCCCCCTTACGGTGGGCATTTCGCACATGTGGACCGAAACAGAACTGTGCTGAGGTATCGGTCTCCCCGGTCCGGGAGTAACACCACGATCGTGCCGCTGCTCATCTCCCGTGCAACACGCCATGCCCCCGCGTATGCTGCCCCGCTTGACATGCCCACAAAGATCCCCTGCTTGATGGCGAGCCACCGGGCCGCGTTATAGGCTTCCTCATCATCCACTGTGATTTTGCCGTCCAGCATCTTCTCATTGTAAATCTTCGGAACGATGGCCTCACGCATGTTCTTGAGACCCTGGATTTTGTGCCCTTCCACCGGCTCGATGCCGATGGTTCTCGCTCCCGGCTTCTTTTCCCGGAGAAACCGACTCACTCCCATCAGAGTTCCGGTGGTTCCCATCCCCGCGACAAAAACATCCACCTCCCCCCGGCTCTGCCTGAAAATTTCCGGCGCCGTGGTCAGATAGTGCGAAAGCGGATTTGCCGGATTCTCGAATTGGTTCGGCATGAAATACTTGTCGGGGTGAGATTCCAGAATCTGGTGCGCCCGGCGAATGGCTCCATCTGTCCCGGCGAGCGGGTCTGTAATTTCCAGTTCCGCCCCGAATGCCTCAAGCGTCGCCTGACGTTCCGTGCTTACACATCCCGGAAGGACCAGCTTCACCCGATATCCTTTCGCCGCGCCCACCATCGCCAGACCGATCCCGGTATTTCCCGAAGTGGGTTCCAGAATGATCTTATCCCGTGTCAATCGGCCGGTCTGTTCCGCATCCTCGACCATAAAATGCGCCGGACGGTCCTTTACGGACCCACCCGGATTGGAGCCTTCCAGCTTTGCCAGAATACGGACCCGTGGAGACAACTCCCCATTCCGAATTTCCACAAGAGGCGTTTCCCCGATGGAATTCAAAACGCTCATACGTTTTTACTCCTGCCGGCACATACCTTAATTTCCGGTTTGTGGTCTCTGGTCTCCGGTCTTTAATTCCTGATTCTTTAACCCGCTTCCCCCAATCGAGTTCCCCAATCCGCCGCCATCTGTTTCCCTTTCTCTTCGATGGACTTCTTTTCTTCGGCCGTCATCGGTGTGAACTCCTTTGCCCACCCGGCATTCTGCACAATCTCCTGACCGTTATAGACTCCGGTCAGCGCCACATTCACATCCTCCAGGCTTAACACATATCGCAAAGCATCCGGAAGGAGATCCTTCGGCATCTGGGAGGAACCGGGGCGAGGGTATTGCCCCCATGGGGCCGAAGTACCCTCAACGTTCCTTCCACCGAATACCTTCATGGCAACAATCGCCGTGCCGTGTTTCTTCGCCAATGGGAACACTGCGCTGCGGAAGTCGTACAAGTGACAGTCTACAAAGTTCTGAACCACCATCATCACATCAATTTCCCCCGTGTTCAAAACGTCGGGGAAAAACGAGATTTTGAAATGTCCTGTGACTCCAACAAACCGGGTTAATCCTTTCTCCTTCGCATGAATCAGATACGCCAGGCTGCCCTTTTCCGCAAGGACCTTTTTCGGATCCAACGCGCCGATATTGTGAATATGGCACAAATCCACATGGTCGGTCGCGAGTATTTTGAGCGATGAGGTCAGACTTTTCTCGGCCTCTTCCCATGTATTTGCCCAGGTTTTCGTAATGAGGAACATCTCATCGCGGCGGGTGGGTGTCACTTTGCCCACATAGGCTTGCGCATCGTCATAAATCAGCGCCGAGTCGATATAGTTGACCCCCTGGTCAAGAGCCGCATGGATCGCCGGAACCGCGATTTCCTCCCCGACATACGCATGACCCATAGGCGCCGTTCCCAAGCCCAACATAGAGACTTCCTGTTTTGTTCGGCCCAGCGCCCGTCTCGGCATGGGTTTCAAGGCAACTTGTTCCGCTGCCCTCACCCATGGCGCTATCCACAGTGTCCCGGACAGCCCTGTCATTCCAACAAAAAACGTTCGGCGATCTATTAACGATTTCATTCACACCTCTCCGTCAAAGCGCTATCTCTCTCCGGGAGTTCTAATCGGTCCTATTGGTCCTATTCGTCCCATCGCTTTCGTAGAAGCCCCTCCTCTCATCCTTCATCCTACGGCCTCGTCACCAGCGCCGATGCACCTCGCCCCGGCAGTCCATAGGTTACACGCCCGTTCTTGACAACAAGGCTTTCCCCTTCATTTAAAACCTCCAATTCCCTGCCGTTCAGCTTCTCCAGCCCGCACAGATCGAACTGGGTCGCCTCATCCGCTTCGTTGACAACAATAAACGCCCACCGGCCGTCTCGTTCCTTCGCCATGAAAACGACAAGCCGCTCATCGGACCTGGATGATGGATACTCCACCAGGCTATATCCATCGTTCCGCTCGGGCGCCGAAAGAAACGGCTGTAGAGAATCCAGTTCTGAAACCACTTTCTTGATATCGGACCACAATTCCGAATCGCGCTCAATGGCATGGGTTCCCCAGTATAGAATCCCTCTCGCCCCGTAGACGATGGCGTCGTAGGCCATAAACCGCGTTTGGCTGTACGTCGGTCGTGCCGTGGAGCCTCCTCCGCCGATATCCTTCCAGCCGAATCCCTGCAATACCATCCACACCGGTTTTCCCGGTGCGGACTTGGCCATGCGCCGCGTATACGCTCCGACACTCGTGATTGTTTTGTCAATCAGGTCGCTGTGGCCGTTCGAGGAGTCCGGCGGCACAGGGTAGATATCACATCCGACAATATCCGCAACAGTCCCGAACCGGGTGAGGTCCTCCATGGAGTTTCGTGGCGCATGGTTGAACCACAGCACATGCTGTGGGTCGGTTTTTCGGATGATATCCGTTCCGCGCTCGAGTTGCTCATAAAGCGGGTTCACGTAGTTGCGCCATTCGCTGAGACGTTCATTGGCCGGGGGCATTTCGAGGGTTTTCCGCAGATCCTCCTCAACCCCTTCAGCAAGCTCAAACCGTCCGGTCCGGCAGTATCGCAGCCATTGAGCATGAAGCGCATCCGGATTCCCGGGCGAGGAATGCGTCTCTTTGTACTTCTTGAAAGCCTGCTCCACTTCGTTCCAGCGTTTCTCCGCGTTCATCCAGCGCGAATACCAGACATTCCACAGAATCTCATCCGGCCCTTCCCAGACTGCCAGCGCGGGGTGGTTTTTCCATGAGTCCACAATCGATTTCAGCTGCTCTGCGTCTTTGTCACTGGAGACGGCCACTCCGCCCAGGGGAATCCACGCTTCAAGACCATGCGCCTGCGCCCGATCCAGCTCTTCTTTCGAGGAGCCGCAACGGATGAGATTGAATCCCGCCTCCGCCACCTCCGCCGCCCAGGTATCGTCCTTTGCCTGCTGATAGAGGCCCAGGATAAATACCCGCTCCCCGTTCACCTTCAACATGCCGTCCTTATCAATCGAGGTGGGATGGGTCCATCCGCAGAACGCCACACAGGTCGCGAAAAGCAGGAGGAACACGGTTCTCATTTCTTTCTTCCTTTCCTTTCCATTGATGATGAATCAATTCGTCTTACCGAAGCGGATCCGCAGAAGCTCCAGCAGCATCGCCGGGCCGTCCCTGTGCATTCTCAAACGGGACCCGGAATTATCGCGCCAGACAAGCGGCACTTCAACCACCCGCGCGCCTCGCTGACAGAGAGTCCAGATCAGATGCACATCGAACGCCCACCCGGAGGACATGGGGCGGTCCAAAATCGGCTTGAGCGCCGTCATCCGAAACGCCTTTGCGCCGCATTGAGTATCCTTGTATGGAAGTCCGAACAGGATGCGGACAATCAAATTAAAAATCCGGCTGGCGATCCGACGCGAGAGAGGTTGTGGGATTTCCTGAAAACTGTCCGGCAGCCAGCGTGACCCCAGGGCCACATCTGCGCCCCTCCGCACCGCGTCGATCACACGGTCCAACTGCGCGGGGACCGTGGAGTTGTCCGCGTCGGTGAACGCGATAATCTCGCCCCGCGCCAATTGAAATCCCCGGTAAATTGCTCCTCCCTTGCCGAGCTTCTCCGGGGTTTCCCAGGCACGCACATTCGGCAACTCGGATTCCAGGGCGCGTGCAATCTCGCCGGTCTTGTCGCTGGAGCCATTCACAATAATCAGGATTTCCGCGTCTCGTTCCGCATAATAGGAAGCGTATTCCCGAACCGTCTGTTCGAGACGCGCCGCCTCATTATATGCTGGAATCAGAACCGTCAGTTCCATCGTCATCCACCATCGATTTGAAAATCCAAAGTAACAAAAGCCGCTCGGAAGACGTAGGGACCCGGCGGGCAGGTTCGCTGGACTTCCGGCAGCCGTTCTTGACTTTGATGGGACCGGATGGTAGCAGAATATGCCTTGTTCACCGACAGCTCGGCTGTTGTTGAATCGACGATCAGGCGATACAATAATGAAAGACTGGTGGGGTGGCAGAGTTGGCTGAATGCACCGGTCTTGAAAATCGGCGTACGCTTGCGTACCGTGGGTTCGAATCCCACCCCCACCGCGTGAATGTGTCCGGTGGGGTAACAAGGAACTGACCCGGAAATTCAATAGGGATGTCGGAAATTCCGATCCAAACGATGCGATAGATTATTTTCACATAGAAGAATGAATCAGCCTTTATCGGAGGGGTGGCCGAGAGGCTGAAGGCACCGGTTTGCTAAACCGGCGTGCGGATCAAACTGCACCCAGGGTTCGAACCCCTGCCCCTCCGCTCAAATCACTCAAAGATCAAAAGTTGCAGACAGTTCCCCGAAAGTACCTGACTGTCTGAATGTTGATTCATCCGATTAAAGGAATCCCATGGCTTTTTCTTCATCCTGCTCATCCTATGATCATGCGAATCATGGCTCAGACTTCCTGCCTCCGCTCCCCCCCTTCCCCCAGCTCTTGCCGTTCCCGCCCGTTTGCGTTCTGAGAATCCCATCTTGATAAGCGAGGACAAAAAATGAAAATCCGCACAATCTCGCTTCTCCTGATCCTTCTGCTGACCGCTTATACCGCGAGTGCAGATGAGAACTCGTCCGCGTCAGCGCACCGCGAGGATCGCTCTGTCATCTACCGACCGGATGAAGGCATCCCCGGACACGCGCCCGACATTGATCTCCCCATACCCGCACAGCCAGGTCCCCATCTCTTGATTGATGACTACCTCATCGCGCAAAGCACGAATATCGAGCGCGTCGTCATTCAGCCCCAGCGGGACACCGCCATCCCCAACCCCATTGTCACCGGCCCCGAAGACCGCTGCTTCCAGCCTTACCTCAGCGTGATCCGCGATCCGCAGACGGGACGATACCGAATCTGGTATGGCGCGTGGCGCGATGACAAAAACACCGGTCGCTCACATCTGGCCACCATGGAATCGGAGGAGGGCATTCACTTTATTCGACCGCCCCAACTCTGCGAAACACCGGAAATCCAGTTCGGTTCCTCCGTCCTCGATCGCGGACCGAAACATCCCGATCCTTCCGCGCGATATGTCTACAGCTACTGGCTCGATGGCGGCTTTCGTCTACTGATCTCCGCCGATGGAATTCGTTGGCGCCCGCTTACCGAGGGCGTTATTATACCGCACGATCATGACATCACCGGTCTCTCCTGGGACCCCATTCGCCAAGTCTATGTCGCGACCATCTCTACTTACATCACCGGCGCGCATTGGAGCGGGCAGCGACGCACAACGATGATGAGTTTCAGTAACGATCTCCTGCATTGGGAGAAGCCCTGGTTTGTGCTGACCCCCAGTGACCGATGGGATGACGGCCAAACCCAGTTCTACGCGATGGATGGATACCTGGCTCGTGGCCCCCTGCGCATCGGCATGGTCAAAATCCTCCGCGACGATCTCCGCGCCACCGGGACCGAGGAAGGCCGTTTCGGACGCGCACACACTTCCCTTGCCTGGAGCCGCGACGGGCGCACCTGGGTGAGGGACCGAACCGAGTTCTTTGAGCCGGATGATAATCCCGCCGCCTGGGATCATGCCCACGCATGGATTGACGACCAGCTGATCGTCCGCGATGAAGTCTATCTCTATTACGGCGGATATCAACAAGGCCACAAAATGAACCGCTTTGACGAACGGCAGATCGGCCTGGTCAAAATGCCTCTGGACCGTTACGTTGCCCGACGCGCAGTCGGTACAGAATCCGGTACACTGAAAACCGTCCTGATTGCGTTGACTGGACCCGTTAACACGTTACGGGTAAATGTCAATGCATCCGGCGGACAATTACGGGCACAGATAATCAATGCCGACACCGGCCAAGCCCTTCCGGGCCTGACCTTTTCGGATTGCGAACCGATTACCGTGGACTCTTTACACGCTCCGGTTCACTGGCGCAAAGGCGATCTCTCCGCCGCGGCCGGTAAACACATCCAGGTTGAATTTGAAATAATGAAAGCCGACTTATTCGCCTTCGAATTCATTCAATAGTATTGTGTAATTGATCTGATCATGATCCGGCAAGGAAGGTATGTTCTTTCCATTCAGCACACGTACAATCTCTCCGTCACTTTGACCACAGGCTGCTATGGCTTTCCTCTCCCGACGGCCTCAAGCGGATGCACGGGCCGGTACTGTTTTCTATAGTCGGGAGGCAGTATGGGGAACAGAGGTTCTTCCGATTCCGGAAGATGGATTTCCGGCGGCGCGGGAAGCGTGGAGCAAATCCAGGAACCGATTTGATTTTGATCGCCTGCCGACAACTCAATCCTGATCTGGTTTGCTCCGGCCACTAAAGGAACCTGAAACCATGCTTCCTCCCGCTCCGTTCTTGACCGTGAACGAATTGTAGTGGAAGTTTCCTCTCCGTTAATAGTCGCCTTAATCCCATAGCGTATTGTTGATGACGGACGGAGATAGACGAGCAGATTACTGCTCGTGTGAGACTCTGGAATATCCACCATTGCTGCCACGGTGATCTTGCCGGATTGCAGGGAAGGTCGTGATACCTGTACTCCGGGTTCTGTGAGAGGGCTTTCCACAAGATCGGGAAACGGTCCCGGCGAGACAGGTTCCCGGCGAATGTCCAGGAGGATTACCTCGTAGCCATAAATCGGAAATGCAACGCTCTCATTCCATGCCGCATCGGCTACATGATACCGATGAGGATAGATCATATTAACAACAAACGGTTTCCCTGTGTGTTTCAGATCCAGCTCAGAATTGATTTCCAGAGACACTTCGCGTGTTTCAATTGAAGGGTTATGAATCGCGACCAGAGAACGGTTATCCCGATTGCCATGGGCGTATCCGCACACCTCGGCCTTATTGGGATCGCCGAGTACCCAGCGCGTGTGGCGGTAGATTTCACGATTGTGACAGACCCAGCGATGGACATCCGCGAGGAATCGCATGCCGGTTGGGGTGGTTCCCAGGAGCGGAAGATCCGAGCAGGCAATGAAACTGGTAATGGTTCCGCGTCCCGCAAGCCCGAGGACGTACTCGTTTTCCCATTTTTCCGTGTAGTCTTCGTTGACTGCCGTGACGCCGTCGATGAGATGGTCTTTTCGGACTTGGAATCCATATAGATCCTCGGCCCAGAGCGGGAACGGCCTTCGCTGATTCCGATGCAGTTCGAAACACTGGATATCGCGCGCGGTAATCAATTCATCGCGGAGAGCCGGGGAAATGATGTGCGTACCGACGGTGTCTCCGGGAACGCTGTGGACTCCATCCACGACGGTCAGCCACCAGGGGCTGACCCACTCCCCGCAGACAAAGAAGTCGATATCGATGTCCGGCTGAATCTGTCTTATTGCATGGAAAATGTCTAACTCGGCGTTGACTACCGCCTCGGTTCCGTATTTGCCCGCATCCGGCCCGTCGGAAACCCAATGGCCGTGGCCGGGCGTATTACAGCCGTAACCCTGTCCCAGATACATTCCGTCGAAGGAAATGACACGCATATCGTATTTCCGGACAATTTCCAGCAGGCGCGCTTTCGCGGCGCCATGGTAAATCGGCTCTGCCAGGCAGTAGGCTTTCGGGTGGTGCAGACCGAAGCCCTGAGTCTTTCCCCAATCATGTGTGCTTGTGTCGAACACGCAGGAAAACGACGCCCAGAATCCCAGGCCGGTCGGACTGCCTTTCAATACACGAAGGGTTTCATCCCATATATTTTCCTCAGTGGGAACCCACAGCCCCTCGGGGCGATACATGTCGAATCCGGCATCATAACTGAAAGCATCAAAAACCTTCCCATACGGTTTCTCCAATTTGTCTACGAGATATTGGGCCATGGCAAGACCCTGCGAGAGACGGTCAGGCGGTTTGATTACACGAAATCCGTTCCACCAGAAAAATACTCTCGGTGGGCCGGAGTAGTATTTTATTACATGTTCTACATAAGTCTCGAAGGCGTCCCTTGCTTCGCCGCGGGCGGCCGCCCCCATGACCGCCGGGTAGGATGTATAGGATTGTCCCGGTTTCAGCTCAATGCCTGGATGTTGGCGCAGGAAAAGAGTACCCGATTGATCGACCGCGGTGTTTGCGGCGGGATGCTCAAGGCCGGTCCAGACGGAATCGTAGAGAACAGGTTGACCGTAGTCCGTAAGAGATGGGAATTGCGGATTTGCGGAGTAATCTAACGGCTCACCGCCAAGGGTAAGATGCTCGACTTCCAACCGGCGGAGGACACGAGTGTGATTCGAATTGTTTGTGATTGTAACTGTTTTCCGCAGGTATGGCGTGCTCGTTTCAGGATTGTATGAAATTGTTGCCGAAAGAAGGCAGGCATCACACATCAATCCCACCCAACCGCTGAGTACACCATGGGGTCCTGCGGAGATGGCTGCGGCTCCCATGGGATTCCAGTGGAAGTCAGAGGATTTCAGTTCGGGAAGGCCGGCAATTGAAAGAACGAATTCCTCGCCGGTAACGGGGATAACACGGTCGGCAATGAGATTCCTGATAGCGGTTGTTCGGATAATTCCCCGGTCGATAACGATGTCCCTTTGGAGGAAATTGTTTCCGACCGGGCAGACTTCCGCATAGCCCATCCCGATGATATGGAACAATACAGGAAACAGAATGAGTCGTGTTCTCATAATGTACGGTCCTCCGACGGATGTTATGTAACCGAATCGTGTCGGCGACTCAGTGACCTCGAAAAGTCACAGGTAAGATACCGATGCTATGCGAAGACACCCTCAACTCGATCGTCTCCTCGAAGCGTGATGGCGAAGAGTGACGCATGGAATTCGGGTCCACGGAAAGTCATTATACATATTTGAGCCTGTGCGTACCAGCGCTATTTCGGAGCGATCAACACACAGCCGATTCCATGCGGTTCCAGTGACCCGTGAATGACAGCCTCCTCACCCTCTTCGGTGACTTTCGGCGGCGTATCATTCCATAGATCAACGATTTTTCGATTTTCTTCGCCAGGCACGGCAATTAAAGAGCCGTCCACGGAGCAATAGCCGGCATTGTATAGAGTATAAATTACTCGATCCCCATCACGGAAGCGATTGGAATAAACGTTATCGGCCATAGTGGGAACGAGGGGTGAGCAGTCATCTGAAGCAAATATCGCGGAATATGTTTTTTGAATGATGTGGGATTTGCGGACGAAGGCCCGAAACGCAGCGCTGTACCAGGATGCGGCCCGTCCTTTCAACCAGATCGCGTGACCATGGAAGAAGGCCAGTTTGGCATCTTCTTCCCCGGCAGCGCGCGGGTAGATTCCGGGAACAAACAGCTCGATGATTTTCAATTCAGGAAATACATAACGCGCCAGGTTAATTTTTGTGGGGTGACTATTCTCGCCGGAGGAGTGCATCCCATAACAGAATGCGGCGTCAACCCATTGAGAGGTCAGATCGCACGGAACCTCTTCGGTATAAATAGCCGTTTCCGGATGGGACCGGTCGAAAGCCCGGCGGATTGCCCGGAGCATGGCATCCTCACCGATCAGGGGTGACTGACCGGGAGGGTGGCCGTGCTGTGTGTTGTAGCAGGCCTTGCTGCGGTCCGCAAATCCGAATTCATCGACATAGAGTGCATGAGCGCCTGTTTCTTCGGCTACTCGTTGATATGTCCGGCTGAACAGCTCCTGCCATTCAGGGACAGCGGGGCAGAAGAACATTTCGCGGTTGCCGGTCCAGAACGCCGGTTGACCGTCGGCGCGAGTAATTTGCCAGCGGTTACCCACCTGTTGCGCCAGGCGACTTCTTTCATCTACCAGGTATCCCTCCAGGTAGAGGCCGGTATAAATACCGTGTTTGTGGGCGGAAAGGATTGCGGAACGCAAGCTCTCTTTACCGCCCAGTTCGGTGCAATCGTAGTCGCCGACTCGACCAGATCGTTCGGAATACGCCCAGCCGGAAATATCGATGAGGTCGATCCCGCCGAAACATTCTTGCGCTTCTTCGACCAGATCGGAAAAGGTGTATTGATTCCGTGTCTCATCAAATAGATATCCGGTTCCGCCTAACGGGTAATCCCGTCGGCAAATCCAGATGTTCCGCATCCACGCGTGGGACTCCGGCTGCGAAATTCGCCAACTGTGTGCCCAGTCGGAATAGAAGTCCAGGGCATCATGCCAATCTCCCGGATGTCCACGAAGCACAGTCGGCGGCGACACCCATCGCTCGTGTGGATTGAGTGCGATCGGAACGGACTTCCCATATTCAATTCCAATGTCGATCCCGACCGGATTCTTAGTCAAATGATATGTTTTCTCGTTCAGCTCTCGATCCTGGGTATATACGCATAGCCCGCCTTTCTGTGGAGAATACATGTCCAGAAATTGCAGCGGAAAGCAGCCGCCATAATCTTGGTCGATATTGACGGGTTGCATGGAGATCATGGAAGAGCGGCCGGGAAAGCAGTAGCAATTCTCATTTAAGGACTCGGAAATCTTTAGAGCGCGCAAGTCGGGAAACACTACTCGAATGTCCCGGCTGCTGTCTGACTTGTTCTCGATCTCCAAGTGCATTGTAATTCCCGTGTCGGCTCCAGATGAACAGACAAGGACGACGGAAAAGGTCTTTGTTTCAGCGCGAAGAGGAATTGGGCTTGAATCCGGCCGGTCCGGATCGCTCAGGTCCGAGACAAGGAATTCACTGGAAGGTATTTCCATAGTTCCGTCGTAAATGGTAAAGAGTCTTCGGTCTGTAGCGTGTTGTATTATAGAACGGGCGGTGTGTTGCAGGGTTAAATCGACTAATGTCAGCGCTCCATAGAGGGGCAATCGCAGTTGCAGGAATTTGTCCTTCAGAATGGCGACGGGCCTTGAATCTTCGACGGGAGGGGGGCGGAGGTCCGTGTCCTGTAGTGAAATGATCGCGTGAATAGACGGGGAGGTGTTTCGATTTACCGAAATCCACGGCAGGAATATCTGACCATAAGACATCTCCTCGGAAATCCGGAGACCCCGCAGCTCCTTCTCCGCATCGGATGGAATCCGGTACGTATGCAGACCTTCGTAGACAACGTATTCCTGCGAGTCGGCGTGTTGTGGGAACGCGGAGGATGTGGAGCCATCCGTATAGTCAATACGGACCAGGAGGCGTTCCGGCTCGCGGATTTCCGAGCGGGGAACAAATTGCCATGGGTTGTCTGTGCCGAAAAGTCGGCATCCGAGCAGGAAGGCGATTTCACTCGCTTTCCCCGACAGGGGAATCTCAATTGCTCCCGGATTCTGTAGTGATGTGGCCGGGATATTTTCAGGGCAATCGGATCCCGGGAATCTATATTCACCGACCTGGAAAAATGAATTCGGACTTGTTGGAAACGGCCAACGGAATATTCTATCAAACATGTCCCGCGATAGCGTACCATGTGGTATCGGAATAACTTCCCACTCATTTCCGATGAGACATTTGTCGATCTTTTGTGGAATAACGGTTGATGAAATGCGTTCGATATCGGGATGTTCGAATTGAAGATATTGTAAAGCGAATGTGCATTCTGTACCGGAGGGGATGCGGACACAAATCTGATCGACTTGATGTGTATCGAGAACGACGGACAGGTCTATCGATATCTCATGCTGTTCACCGTCGGTGAGAATATCCTTACCGGAGAGCAGGGCAGCCTCTCCGCGAACGGCAAGGGGATTCTCCGGGTTTTTTGCACCGGGGGTGACCGGACCGGTTGCGCCGGAGCGGAGAAAAAGCACGGGAGTATCGGCATTCCATGATCCTGACGCCGAATAAGCGAAGCGGCAGATAGAAAAGGAATCAATCCAGATCGGTTCGACGGTCAGGGTCCATAAGCCACCGGAAGACTTGGAATTGAATCGGGCCTGGTACGGCGAGGAGAGGATTTCAAGATTCGCCGTCTCGGACGTCCCTCTGAATTTCCACAGGGCAGAGCATTCCTGTAAAGTCCAGCCGATATCGGAAGCCTGTTCACCGGCGGGAGTATCTGAAAATGCGGGAGAGACGAGACCGAAAGAGAGGATAAGCAAATAGACGAGAAAGACAGGCGGACGGTAAGAACTGCGGTGAAAGAGGTGATTCATGGTTTTATCCGTACATATACTCAAATTCTTCAAAAATGTTCCGGCGATACCCCTTCCCGGATATCTTCCTGCCCCAAGGCTAAAGATCGCAAGGGGTGGTGAAGCGGCGGCCAGGCGGGACCGGCGACATTTGGCGTTTCTGTGCAGAGATCCTGGCTGGGACGGACTGCAAAAGCAAGGCTTTTCTTTTGCAGGGTGCCGGTTTAGGCTATATGTCCGTGTGTTCGCGGCGTCTCTGTACCCCTATCCCTCTATTTGACGAGGTGTCGTGATGGACCTATTGATGGTATTTCCCTTCGTGGCCATGCTGTTGTGTATTGCACTCATTCCATTGTGGTTTCCCCACTGGTGGGAAAGCAACCTGAATAAGCTGAAAATCTCTTTAATTTTGTCTATACCGGTCGCGATTATTTATGCGACAGGTTTGGATGAACGAATACTCGTGATACCGGAGCAGGCGGCGGCCAGGGAAGAGATTTCCATACCGGAGGCCGAATCTCCTACTGCTGCCCCCCAATCGGCGCCGACCCCCTCTCCGGAAGGGCAGAATCAATCCACGGAGGGTGCGCCACCATCAGGGCAATCTGGAGCGCATTCGGATCCGCCCGGTCACGCAGAGAGCGGACAGGAGATCCATCGAGGATTTATTGCCATACTGTATTCTTTGCATGAATATATTTCCTTTATCTGTATGTTGGGTGCCCTGTTTGTGATTTCCGGCGGTATTCATTTGCGTGGGAAGTTGGCCGGAACGCCGGCGGCGAACTGCGGGATTCTGGCAATCGGTTCGATTTTGGCGAGTTTCATTGGGACAACGGGAGCCTCGATGATTTTGATTCGTCCGTTTCTTAAAAGCATTCTCTGGCGGAAACGGCCGTATGTTCCGGTAATCTTTTTTATTTTTCTGGTATCCAACATCGGAGGGCTACTGACACCCCTGGGCGATCCACCACTCTTTCTGGGCTTTCTGCGCGGGGTCCCGTTTTTGTGGACATTGCGCCTGATACCGGAATGGTCCTTTATGGTCGGTCTCGTTCTTGCTACCTATTTTGTGATTGATTCACGCTTTTACAAGGAGGAAAAAGCGAATCGCCCCGTTGCAGGGTCCGGCGACGAGAGCGGCACGCTGGGTATTGAGGGAACGTTGAATTTCCTGTGGCTGGCGTGCATTGTGGCGACGACCGCTTTTGTCAGCGAATCTCCATATCGAGAAATCGCCTACATTGTCATCACACTCATTGCTTTGAACACTACACCTGCCAGGGTCCGTGAGCAGAACGCCTTCACATTTCATCCGATTATCGAGGTTGCGGTTCTGTTTTTCGGCATCTTTGTGACCATGGTTCCGTCTCTTCAGCTTCTCCAGATCCATGGCCCGAACATGGGAATTACAAAGCCCTGGCAATTTTTCTGGGTGACCGGATCATTGTCCTCGTTCCTGGACAATGCGCCGACCTACGTGACGTTCTTTGTGCTGGCGCAGTCTCTTCATGCGGTTGCCGGGCCGGGGACTACGCTGATCGCTCACGTTCCCGAAGACCTGTTGGCGGCGATTTCCTGCGGGGCCGTGTTCATGGGAGCGAACTCCTATATCGGGAACGGGCCGAATTTCATGGTGAAAGCCATCGCGGAGGAATGGAAAGTGCAGATGCCTTCATTCTTCGGGTACATGGCCTGGTCGGTCGGGATTCTGATCCCCTTGTTCTTTATCGTGACGCTGGTTTTCATGATTTGAGAAACAGGAACCTGTGGTAGACCAGTTTTGGGGCTGTCAGGACAAGCCGCCTGCATGACAACCCTTGCCCGAACCCCGGGATGGTATGAAAAAGGCCCGGCGAAAACCGGAGAAGGAGACACAACTATTGAATGCGGCTGTGGAACAATTCTCTTCCGAGATGGCCGCGCGATCGAAAGGTTACAATGACACGACAGGATGAAAGGAACAGATGAATGGATGACCCGTCTTTTCCCCGACGTAGTTTTCTGGCTACCGCAGGCAGCATGGCCGCATTTTCCACAAGCAATCCCTGTCTGGCGCTCGCCGCTTCGGGAGTGATGCGTAAAGGGCGAATTCGCCAATCCGTGTCCCGCTGGTGTTATGACAGCGTGTTGGATTGGGAGCCTTTCGCGAAGGCGTGCGCGGAAATGGGGCTGGTCGGGATCGACCTGGTGGAACAGAAGTACTGGCCGATTGTCAAGAAATACGGACTGATCTCTACCATGGTTCCCGGAGCCGGCAACATTTCGGACGGCACAAACGATCCGGCTAACCACGCCCGACTACTCGAACAATTTCAAGCGAATATCAAAGCGGCCGCCAATAACGGTCTTCCGAACGTCATTACATTTTCGGGAAATCGTCGCGGCAAGAGCGATGAGGAAGGACTCGCGAACAGCGTTCCTGTTCTCAAGCAGGCCGCCGCGATTGCCGAAGATCACAATGTGACGATTTGCATGGAACTTCTCAACAGCAAAATCGATCACAAAGATTACCAGTGCGACCACACCGCCTGGGGCGTGGAACTGTGCAAACGTGTGGGATCTCCACGATTCAAGCTTCTTTACGATATTTACCATATACAGATTATGGAAGGCGACGTGATCCGGACGATCCGCGAACATATCGACTTTATCGGGCATTTCCACACGGGTGGGAATCCTGGACGGATGGACCTGGACGACACCCAGGAACTCAACTACAAAGCGATCATGGAGGCCATCGCCGCGCTGACGGAGGAAGGAAAGTTCAACGGCTATGTAGCGCATGAATTTGTCCCGAAGAACAAAATGGATTCCCTCCGCGCCGCCGTGGAATTGTGCGATGTGTGATTACCGATGACTCCTACAAGCCGAATTATGGTCGTTTTATTGATGTGGCTGATTTTGAATCCGATTCACGCCGACCCGGAATCTCTGACTATGAAAAAGGAACCTTTCCCGTCCCGAATCGATCTTTACGATCCTGCCTGGCTGGAAGCGCATCGGCCGTTTCTGATCGCCCACCGGGGAGGAGTCATTACCGAGGATACTCCGGAATGCTCGCTGGGCGCTATTCGCCTTGCTCGGGAGCATGGATATTGCATGGTGGAACTGGATATCCGCGAAGCGAAAGACCATGTGCCTGTGGTGTTTCACGAGTCGAATCTTAAGAACAGTTGCGGCATCGATAAGACGATCTCGGCTCTGACATCTACCGAGGCGGTTTCAATTCGAATGTACAAAACCGGCAACAACATGGCGAGTAATGAGCGAATTCCGACCTTTGAACGGGCCGCGTCTCTTTGTAGTGAACTGAACCTTGGGATCATGATGGACATCAAAGATAAAGGTGGAAGTGAAGAGTTTTTCCGTCAGATTGTCGGGATTATCCGGAGACACGATCTTAGCCGATGCGCGATCTGTATATCCCGCATCCCTCGGGCGGAGTCCATGTGGGGAGAGGCGGTCATGTTTCGGTTACTTGATAAAGAATGGTCAAATCTTGCCGAAACAGGGAAGGATTCCTTCAGGAATCGTTTCTGGTTCGGCGTACCGAAGGACATCACGGATGAATCCATCCGGGCGCTCCGGGAGAGGGGCGCCCTGGTCATTCCTGCGATCAATACGTTCCGTTATCATGCGGCCTCTCATCTTGAAGAGGCCGCGCAGGATATCCGGCGAATGAAGGCTGTCGGGGTGGATGCCTTTCAGATCGATTCCGTATACGAAGGCTATTTCAAATAGGTTCGGCGAGTTTCACATGCTTTCATTCGTTTGTGTACCCGCATGGCTTGCAGGCAGAATGTGTTTAATTTCGCTTCGGTAATATGCGACATGCTTCTTCCATCCGTCTCGATGGCCAGCGCGGGCAGGTGAGTCATTCCGCTTTCGGCGAACAGTGTATGATTTCCGTGCGAAAGAATCTTCTTGGATTCGACATTCATACAAAACTCAAACACGGCTTCGGTTACTCGTGACGGAAGGCAGCCGAACGGCCCGATGGAAATGACGCCGCATACCTCGTCCAGAATCTCATGTATTCCGAGACCTACGCTCAGCATCGTTTCATAGACAATGTACGGATTCAGGAAATGAGAGGCATCCTTCATCAGGTGTCGGACACTCGGATGTGCGGGGGGGAGAAGATTCGAACGGGACAGGATTCTGCGGATTTTCGATTCAATCCATTGCTTGAAGAGAATGCGGAGCAGAGGATACACTCGCGGCTCGTTGCCCAGCGGATTGGAAGAATATCCGAATAACCTTATGTAATCACAGAAATAAATATATTCCGCGAGGGGAGCGACGGTGACTACAAATCCGCGATCGGCTAATTTTTGGACGAGTCCGCGTCGCGAGAACGAGTTGCCCCGTGCAAAGACCTCTCCCAGGAGACGGATTTTCGGGGCTTCCTCCGGGGACATGGTCAGCGGAACGGATCGAAGCCTGTTAGCGGTTTGTTCCAGGGCTGCATCCAGCCCCGCGCAGGCCCCGGATGCAATACATTCTTGAATCCGGCGGAATTCATCGTGAAGAATACCGACTGCGGATTGGCGGTCGACGGCAATAGCAAGAAACAGGTTTCGAATATCCTCAAAGAGATCGGTGGTCAGCAGCACCCGCCAGACGAGGCGAACAAACTCGGTACCGAGTTCCTCGAATCCCTGGTTGTCATCCAGGGACAGGATAGCGACATCCCGGAGACGGCGTTTTTGTATGTAATGATCCAGGGCGACCGTGTATTGGCCTTGTCGGCATGGACCGTGGGATTTCGGCATGAAGAAAAGAAGCACCTCATCCGGCTGACGTGTTTCCAGTTCGGAGAGAAGGGAGCCGGTTGTGAGTTGATAGGGGAGACATTCCTTACAGGTTCCGCACTCTCTTCCTTTTCTGTGTTCCCGGATTCCGATACGGGCCATGGTAGCGCGAATACCGAATCCGCGGAGCGAGGCGGCCAGGCCCGCGGAATTGAACTCTCCCATTTCAGGAACGACGACGCGAACCCGTGGGTGCGTAATGGAAAGAGTTTCTCCGCTCGATGTGCGGATTTTCGGGGTTTTGCCGTCCATAATAATCGAGGCGGGTCGATACGAATCGGTTTCGGGTACACGTACGGGACGGCCGTGAATCCGGCGGTAGCCGTTCACAATATCCAGGAACGCCTCGATTCGTGTATCAATACCGACATCCGCCGTATGGCTGTCCAGTTCCAGGGTCAGGGAGGGTTTGTCGCCCATGATGTCACGGAAATAGCCGAGAATGAAAGCGTCCGGTCCGCAACTGAAGTTGGTAATAAATACGCCGAACAGCTGGGGGTGTCGACAGACAACATTCGCGGCCTGAAGAATGTCGTGAGCGATACCCCAATAGATCTCGGAGACAGAAGGTTCATCCCGGCAGGGCAGGGAATCGAAGGGGATGACATGAATCCCCTGCGAAGCGAGCCGGTGAGGGATTCCCATATTCAGGAGGGGGGTAAAGGCGTTATACGGTCTTCCAAAGAGGACGACGGCGAACTGGGAGGGATCCGATTCCACCTCCGCAAGAGCAGCAGCGCCGGATTCGACGAGAGCATTCGAGTAGGATTCCTGGGCGGCAAGAGCCTCTCGGAAAGCGCGTCGGGCCGTCCTTTTGTCTACCCCGAGTTTCTTTGCCACAGCAAGTAGAGGATCTTCTGCCGCCGACAGGCCATGGGACAGATCCAGTGTCGGACGGAGAATGCGATCCCTGGGGAGACGATCCGCAAACGTGCCCGGCAGGACGGAAGATTCCGACTGGACAAATACACAGGTATTGGCGCGTGTTCCATTATTGCGATAGGGTAACAGCCTTATCATCGGAAGGAAATAGAAATTCGGGTTTCGGTCGATCAGGTTGCCGAATGTGCCGTGGGCAGCTTCCATGGGGTAGCAGAATGCGGCGCCGCGTCGGGCCGCGCTTTCCGGATCGACCGAATCGGGCAGAATGACCTCCATGCCGAGTGAAGTAAAGAAGGTAGAGAACAGCGGGAAATACGTGTGCATGAGAAAGGAATTGTTGATTCCGATCTGCAAGGGGGAAGGATTCGAGGCGAAACCGGCGGCAGGCCGGATATGGAATAGAGTATTTGTGCGACCGGTTACATGATCGTACCGGGTGGAATCGTACCGCTGCCTTAACCGGAGATTTTCATACTTTCTACAGGAACCGCCGAAGGGATAGGTTTTGCCTTCTATTTCGATGCGGGCGATTTCGCATTTTCGGTCGCATTGATCTTTACCGCCCCGGCAGATAAAGGGGGCTTTCTGTTTCAGTTCGCGGGCAGCCAGTGTGTTCAAGGAGAAGGAGTCTCTCTCGAGAAGCCCCAGTTCCAGGCGTTTCTTTACTTCGAGGGCGACGCCGAACGCGCCCATGAGGCCGGGTTCGGGCGGGACGATAATGTGTTGTCCGGTGAGTCCGGCCATGGCGAGAGGAACAGAGCGGTTGTAGCAGACACCGCCCTGCATGAGGATTGTTCTGCCCGCCGGGCGATTTTGTTTGACACGATTGAGATAGTTCATACAGATCGAATAGACAATGCCTGCAAGGATGTCCTCCCTCGCGAATCCCTCGTGGATGGCCGTATTGATGTCGCTTGCGATAAAGGCAGCGCATTCATCGCTGAAATTGAGAGGCTGTGTGGCTCGAAGCGCCAGCGGTGCGATTTCATCGACCGGGATCTTGAGATGCTCGCCTGCGGCCTCCTCCAGGAAGGAGCCGGTTCCCGCGGAGCAGGCTTCGTTCATGGCATAGTCCGTGGCAACTCCATTAACCAGGTAGGTGTACTTGGCATCCTGGCCGCCGATTTCAAAGACCGTTTCGACATCCGTGTCGATGAACCGCGCCGCAGTAGCATGTGCGGTGATTTCGTTGATGACCGAAGGAGTCAGAGCGTGAAGACCCGCGATGTAACGTCCCGACCCGGTTGTCCCCAGGCCGACGATGGAATGCGGCACGGAGCCGACCTGATGGGCCAGTTCCGCATAACACTTGCGGGATGCCTCGACGGGATCGCCATCGGTGCGCAGGTATACGGCAGCGACAATGGCATTGTCCTTTATGCGGAGCAGCACGGCTTTGGTAGTAGTCGAACCGACATCCAGTCCGAGGATACATTCGTCATCGGCACGAAGTTCCCCGCGCTGCGACTGCAGGAATGTCACAAGGGAGGTGTGCTGCGACAATGGCGGAAGCAGTTCGAACGAGGATACCTGATATGGAAAGACGTGATCGGGATGAATGTCCGGTGTGGAACCATTTCGGGAAGCATACAACGCCGCGCCGAGAGCCTCGAACCACGGGGCCTCGTCGGGCACAATCATCTGTGGAAATTCCCTGTGCAGCATTTCAACGACGGCGCGATTCCGCGCAACACCGCCTACCAGCATGGGGCGTCGGCACCCGCTTTGTTTAAGAAGGTCCACGATCTTTCCGGCCATCATTTCGCACAAACCTGCCACAACCCGCTGTTTGGATGCGCCCTTGTTCAATGCATGGGTGCAGTCACTTTTGCAGAACACGGAACAACGACCGGAAACCTTATAGGGAGACGGTTCCGAAACGGCGAGGTCGGTTGCTTCGTCCACTGAAAGGTTCATTCGTCGTATCTGCTGCAGGAAGAACTCCCCGGTGCCGGATGCGCACTTGTTGCCGGAAAACACCCGTGCGATATGCCCGGTCCGGTCCAGGCGGTACACAAAGAAAACCTCTCCGCCTGCCGAAACGATTGCATCGCACTCAGAGCCGCTTGCGGCGACGTATTCATAAGCGTATTCGAGGGCCTCCGGTTCGGTAAGAATCGGGATGCTCCCATTTGAAACGGAGGTCCGTCGAACCACAGCGAATCCTGCAACGGTCTGATTGGAATCGCCGGACAGCAGGGATGCCAGGCAGCCTTTCGGGTCCCCGTGGTGAGGTTTGCAGCAGCTCGAAAGGACATGGATCCGCCCGTTGTCGCTTCCGATCCGCACACAGGAGACAGTGGACGAACCGATGCAGATTCCCAGATATGATTTAGCAGGTTGGTCCAATGCGCAGTCTTGCTTCATCTCTGCAATGCCCTTTACATTCACATTAGACTGGCTATTTCTTTTATATTATACCTCTGCAATAATTCGCAATGCCATGGCGCAAATGTCCGGTCCTGGACAGAAGTCCCGGAAAGGGAGACGATCTGCCGACGGAGAAGAAGAACCGGCGAGGCGCTGGTGAGAATGGAAAACCTTCACCCCAATGATCTGCCGGAGGGAGAGGGGGAAAGGGCCGGTATAAGTTTCCGGTTTCTTGCCGAGAAACAAGCGAGTTTCTTGCCGGGAAACAAGGCGAATAGAAATCATTCTAAAGATATTTTAAGTTATACAAGACCAGCGGCAGGGAAGTCAGACAATGTCTACCGTATTCCGTATTTTCTGGATGGGATTCTGGGCCGGATGGGCTGTGCTTGCGGTCTCGGCACACCCGCTGAGCCAGTTTTCCATCAATCATTTCAATACCCTGGAGTTTCGTCCGGGTTCGGTCCGCATTCATACGCTGATCGACATTGCGGAGATGCCGTGTTTTGCCGAATTGGGGCAGATCGATACAAATAATGATTCGCAACTGAGTCGGGAGGAGATAGCCGCTTATCTGGAGAAGAGAATCGAGACCATTCGGTTCGCCGTTTCGTTGACCGTTGACGGGCAGGAAATCCCGTTGCGGGTGGATCATCGGGATATTCGTTTTTATCCGGGATTGGCGAAAGTCACCTGCTGCCAGATTCTTGTTCAATTTTCGGCGGATTTTCCGTCCGCCGGCAATGCCGTTCAGGTAATCTTTCGAGACAGGAGTTTCCCGGAGAACAACAAAAACTTCGGCCAATTGCGTCTGAGGTTTCTGGATGGCGCAACTATTCCGCTCGACTCCATTCGAAGCGCATTCACCGGGACATTTGAGGTGATTCCGGAAACGGCGGATACCTGGCTGCTGCCCCCGGCGGATGTCGAATGCAGTGTTGTGCCGGGAACCGCGCAGGCACGGACGGAATCGGGAATGGGATTTCCATACGTGGACACGCTGGTTTCGGCCACGATTATCCCCGTGGAGTTGCTCCAGGAAAACGAAGCGGGTGTGATTCCGATTTTCCGCTCCAATCAGAGCCAGAAACTGCCGGAACAGACTGCGCCGGTACTGAAACCCCGGAAGGTGCAATCGTTTCCGGAACCGCCCGGCTCGGTTGCGCCGGGCCGTGCCTCCGAACGTCCTGAGGAGACCCTGGCCCAAAAAAGCGAACGGCAGATGGGGGAGCTCATCCACGAGAAAAACCTGAGTCCGACGTTTGTCCTGTTCGCGCTTCTGCTCGCTGCCTTTTACGGTGCTGGACACGCGCTCTCTCCGGGGCACGGCAAGACCATCGTTGCGGCCTACCTGGTCGGATCACGCGGGACGATCTGGCACGCTTTCTACCTGGGATTGATTGTCACAATCACCCACATGGGTAGCGTGTTTATCGTTGGAATCATCGCACTCAACTTGCAGTCCTCTCTGGTAGACCAGGGAGATCTCGTCGTGATTCTGGAGGTTGTATCCGGTCTGCTGGTGCTGGGGATCGGCTTTTATATATTCCTTTCCCGATACCACGAATGGGTACGCGCGCGCGTGTATGCCTCGGTAGGGATTCCCTACCAGCCCTATGTCCATCATCACCATGAGCATGTTGTGCCTTCTCCTCATCATCATCACGATGAGGAAGACGAGGAAGATCATCACCATGGGGACCATTCGCATGAGCATCCACACGAGCATGAGCATGAGGACCACCATTTCCACGATGAGGATCGGCGCGTGGAGAGTCTTGCGCACTCTTATATACACCCTCACGATCATTTCCATTCTCACGAGCATGAAGCAAGCCACGCTCATGCCGGGCACACGCACGACCACGGCCATCATCATGGGCACAGTCATGAGATTCCCGCAAATGCAAGCCTTTGGGATTTGCTGCTTCTCGGCATCAGTGGTGGAATGGTCCCCTGTCCGACAGCGATTATCGTGTTGATTGTGGCGATTGGGATCGGACGGACGGCGTTCGGGTTGATGCTGATTGCCGCATTCAGCGTGGGGCTGGCGGTGGTGCTGATCACGATTGGAGTTTTAATGGTGAGTGCGAAACATGTTCTTGACCGGTTTTCCTATTCCGGACCGGTGATTCAGATATTGCCGGTGTTTTCGGGTGCGCTGATTACCCTGATTGGGATATGGCTGACGCTGTATGCGTTGCAGCGCGGGGGGTGGCTGGTGATTAACTGGTAGAATCACATATTCAATTGGTCGCTTAATTCCTGGTACGCTCTGACCGGATCGGGGGTTCCATAGATTGCATTGCCTGCCACAATTTCCTCAACACCGAGGTCCAAAACGGTTCGGATGGTTTGAGCATTGATGCCGCCATCGACCTGGATGAGGAAATCTGCGCCGGTCCGTTCTCTCAGCTCGTATAACTCACGGATTTTCCGGCCTGCTTCGGGCAGGTATTTCTGCCCGCCGAATCCCGGATTCACGGTCATCACGAGGACAAGATCAAGAACCGGAAGGACGTATTTCAGGCAGTCAACCGGTGTGGCAGGATTCAGGGAGACTCCTGCCAGGCGGTTTTCCGCGCGAATTTTCATCAGCAGGGCGTGGAGGTGCGGGGTTGCCTCGGCGTGAATGGTAATGCTTCGCACACGGTCCAACAGGAACCACGGGAAAACGGTTTCAGGATTGGCGACCATGAGATGCACGTCGAATTCCGATTTGCAATGCGGCAAGAGCGATCGGATGATCAGCGGTCCGATGGTCAGATTCGGCACAAAATGGCCGTCCATTACATCGTAGTGAAAAAGATGACATCCCGCCCGCTCCAAGGCCCGAATGGATTCGCCGAGACGGTCGAACGGGGCGGAGAGGAGGGAGGGAAGGATTTTCTTTCGTGGATTCACTGTGGATTCTCCTGTATGGAAGGGGTGTCCTGCACCGGCTCGGGCGGCAAGTTTTCCGTGGATTCGGGGCGATTGAAATCCGAGGCATTCAGTGTTGTCTTATAGATCAGTTTGCCGCTTTCCGCTGCGCCGTCATAGACCTCAATACTCACCTGTTTTCGGCAGGGAACCGGCACAGAGATCTCGGACCCCGGGCCTTCGATGGGGACCTTGATCGTCTGTGGAGCGGCGTTCTTGTCACCGGACAGTTCGGTGATTGACAGGATTACATATTCACCGCCGACCGTATTCGGCAAGAGATAGCGGAACGGCAGCCAGGAGATTCCTTCTTCCGCATCGCTTTTGGAACCGACGGTAAGAGTAACCTCGCTTCCCTCGGTGAGTTTTGAGCCGGGAGCAGGAAAGTGGTCCAGGACACGATCCCAGTTCTCTGATGACTCCACTTTTTCCCAATCTACTGTGACCCGGAACCCCATTTGTTCAAGCAGGCGTTGAGTCTCCTGGACGGTTGTCCCGATACGATCCGGCATGACATAGGACTTGGGCCTTGGACCGAGACTGACCAGGATGGCGACATCTTTACCGTAATGGAGGGCCTCGCCGGGGGCCGGTTGCTGTGCGATCACTATGCCGGGTTCGATCTGCGGATGATAAATGGCCGCCTGTTGTCCGACAGCCAGGTCCCAATGCTGAAGAACAGGGAAGATTTCTTCTTCGCGGCTTCCGACAAGATTAGGAATCTGAATACGTCTTGCCCCTTTGCTGACAGTCAGGCGGACCTTGCGGCCTTCTTTTACCCGGATGCCGCTTCGGGGACTCTGTTCGATCACAGTCCCCTCGATGTACTGATCGCTTTCCTGGTACTCAATGGGAACCTCAATGGAAAGACCGGCGGCGGCAAGGGTCTTGATGGCCTCGGTTTCGTTCTTGCCGTACACAGAGGGCACAGTGACCTCCGGTGTGCGGACAATGGCCGAAAGGATGCCATATCCGCCCATAAAAGCGAGCGCCCCCAGGAGGCCGACCGCCACGAGGCAGCCTGCGCTCCAAGTCAACATACGAACAAAAAAACCACGAGCCACGGAATCGGCCTCACGCTGAAGATTCGTTTCGCAATCGCGCCGCGAACATGCCGTCGATTTGCGCCTGTGGGGGAAAGATCGATATCCAACCTTCCGGGGCCGGCATGGAACGAAACGGCTGGGGAAGCAGGGAAGTCACTGTTTCCAGTCGCCAGTTCGGCCGAGATTGCAGGAAACGACGGATCACGTCTTGATTCTCCCGACAACTGAGAGTGCAGGTAGCGTACACAAGAACGCCGCCCGGACGCAAAAACCGACAAACGGATTCTAGCAAACTGTAGGACAAATCGCCCAGTCTCTGCGGGTCCGAGGGGGAGAGGCGCCACCGAAGGTCCGGGTGTCTGCGCAATGTGCCCCAGCCCGTACAGGGAGAGTCCAACAAGATTGCGTCAAATGGTCGCGAATCTCTCTCCCAGGGCGGATGCAGACCATCCGCACAGACAATATCGATGGAATTGAACAAATCCCGGAACGAGCGAAAACGTGCGAGAGAAATATCGGATGCCACAACCTGACCGGTGTCTCCGAGAATCTCGGCACAATGAGTGGCTTTGCCGCCCGGAGCGGCACAGACATCCCAGACTCGCATCCCCGGCTTGAGCGACAGAAGGGGCGGAACCAGCATGGCGGCGGGGTCTTGAATGGTCACATATCCTTCGGAAACGAGCCGGGACTGCGTTGGGGAAGCCTTCAGGTTGAGGCGTACACAATTCGGGATACCGAGATCCGTCGGTTCGATTTCATCTTGAAGATCCGACGGAATCTCTTTGAGCGGATTGAGCCTGGCGTAGAGAGGCGCGGGCATATTGTTGAATCGGCAGAACTCATGCACCTCTTCGGGGGACCAGAGTTCCAGCCACGATTCCACCAGATGCCTGGGGTGAGAATGCACAATCTCCAGATGACCTGCCGGGTCCGATTGCCAGTCGGGAAAAACAACCTTCCGTTCTTCCCGCACAATGCCTCGAAGGACCGCATTCACAAGCTTCGATAGATGAGAATTCCCCGTGACTCGCGCCAACTCCACGGCGTCGTGAATACAGGCATGGGCGGGAATTTTTGTGAGATGAAGAATCTGATAAACAGCAGTTCGAAGAATTTGCCTGACAGTTTCCGGCAGAGATTGGACCCCTTTGGCCAGGTAGGCGTTCAAAATATAGTCCAATTTGGCACGGAAGCGGGTGGAGCCGTAAGCAATTTCCATTGCCAGTCGCCGGTCGCGTGAGTCCAATCTGTGAAAGGATGCCGCCTCTTCCATTGCCTCGTCCAGGAAAACCCCTTTGGAGGCGCATCGGACAAGAGCATCCAGAGCAGCGCGGCGGGCAGGGGCAATCGGAACAGGTGTTTTCTTTGTGCGAGACATGAGATATGAAAAGGGCCGGGATCGGCATCCCAGCCCTCAACCTTATCATCCGAATTATGAGGGCATTTCGGAAGAAACGGGATTATTCATCGTTGCCGCGCAAACCGAGCAGGTACAGGAGCGTCATAACCGCCGACAACGCTACCGCAACATAAGTCAGCGCGGCTGCATCGAGGACCTGTTTCGCTCCCTCACTTTCGTCCATGGTGATGAGGCCCTTTTCTGTCAACACCGCCATGGCCCGTTTGCTGGCATTGAACTCCACCGGCAGGGTGACAATGCTGAACACTACCGCTGCTGCGTAGCCCAGGATTCCCAATGTAAACATGCCTTTACCCAAGTTAAACCCAGCCAGAGCGACACCGAAGATGATGAACCAGATTCCCAAGTTGGTTCCGAGATTGGCAACAGGGTACAGGTTATTCCGAAAAGCGAGCGGAATATATCCGGTATCGTGCTGTATGGCATGGCCGCACTCATGAGCGGCTATTCCCAGCGCTGCCACGGAGGGGCTGTTGTACACGGCATCGGAAAGGCGCAGGACCTTGGACCTCGGATCGTAGTGATCCGTCAGCTGTCCCGGCACACGCTCGATGGCGACACCTTGAAGCCCGGCGCTGTCCAACAGGTACCGGGCGGCCTGTGCGCCGGTCAATCCGCGCCGACTTGGCACACGGCTGTATTTCGCATAGGTACTTTGCACCCTTCCCTGGGCATAGAGTCCCAAGATAATGGCCGGCAAAATATAAATAAGGTAATTAATGTCAAAATAGAACATTTTCATTTCACCTCCTTTAGGTTTCAGTATAACGAACCGGAGAACGGACAGCAACGCCGCAGTTTCATCAGTCGTCTTGGCGGTGTTCTACGCAAATTCGGTTCCAATTATTTTTCCGGGTTCAGGTTTGTGGGGGGAGGAGGAGTCTCAACCGTGATTTGCCTGATTGTCTGAGTCATGATTCACTTGATTATAGGATTAATATGATTGGGAGTTGCGGTTGGGTTATCCGGGACTTCGGGTTGCAGTGGAGTGGCCCTGTGCCCTATGTCATTTTCCAAACTTGTGTACAATGGTGCAAATAAAGACGGACTAATTTAGTCAAGAATACCGAGTGGCCTTAAATGGCCTGATGGAACGGAGTTACGCAGATGCCGAAAGTGTTGATCACCTATTTCTCACATAGCGGACATACGGAAAGGCTGGCAAATTGCATTGCCGAGGGCGTGCGCGATGGGGGCATTGAGGTCACGGTGAAGCCGGTAAACCAGGCGGAGGCCGTCGAACTGCTTCAATACGATGGAATTATCATCGGTTCCCCGGCCTATTACGGGACCATGGCGGCCCCGGTAAAACGGTTTCTGGACGACACGGCGCAGCTTCATGGCCGACTGGACGGCAAAGTAGGGTCGGCATTTGCGAGTTCGGCGAACCTGGGGGCCGGTGCGGAGTTGACGGTGACCGGGATTCTTCATGCCTTTCTGGCGCATGGGATGATTATTCAGGGGGATCCGAGAGGTAATCATTTCGGGTCGGCCTCTCTGGAGCAGATCACTCCTCGTGAGGAGGATGCTGCTCGACGGCAAGGGCAGCGGTTCGCCGACTTGGTGACACGGCTTGCCAGGTAGGCGGACAAAACAGGTGGGCTTTCCGATGTGGACGGTCTTGACAGCATTCGTTGCCGCCGATACAAATAAGCGGTCGATGCAGGAGTAGCTCAGTTGGCAGAGCTTCACGTTGCCAACGTGACTGTCGCGGGTTCGAGTCCCGTCTCCTGCTTTCTTATTTTTGCATCCCCCTTTTTCAAACAAGCGTCTCCCCAAAAATGTCCGGCTTTATTCTTCGGGCACGATTTCCTCCAGCGAGCTGTAAATGTGGAGTTTCCCCTGTGGATCGAAATGGTGGATGCAGGTCCGGCAAGATTCCTCCGTGCAAACCACGTAGAGCTTGCGGTTCTGTTTCTGAAGATCCCGGAAACCGGCGAAAAGCGTTCCCAGGCAATAACTATTGAGTATCTTTGTTTTAATCAGGATCAGGATCTTGAGGTTCTCCTTAGCCACCGCTTCCTTCATAGTTTGTCCGAACACCAGATTGTCATCCATGGTGAAACGGTCTTCGAGGGAGATAATGAACCGGTCACCTTGTTCGTGCGTGCGGATGGGCATGATTCCTCCTGCAATCCCTGTTGTTTTATCCCCCAGGGCCGGTAGGGGCGCGTTGCAACGTGCCCTCACGGATCACACCTCCGCGACACACTCCACTTTCTGATATCGGCAGAACCGTTTGAGATCCTTAGCGATGTCGCCGTAGCAGGTGACCCTGTGCAGTCCGTGGGTCCAATTTTTCCAGAGTTCCTCGGCATCTCCATCCACCTGCACGGTGATTTTGGTTCGGCAACCCCGTTCCGGTTCAGGAACATCGATGATTGTGCCGGTGAAATAGAGAAGTTGATTCGGATCCACCAGAATGGCTTGGGTGACTTTTTCGCCGACCCGCATTTTGACCTGCGGAACAGCGCCTTCCTGGCGCTCCATGATGGTGCGCAGCTTGTACGGTGCCAACCCGCCCCCCGGACCGTCCATCCGCCTGGTACCAAGGCAGTGCGCAAGAATCGCCGCGTTCTTGGAAACATCCATAGTGGGATCACTGATAAATCCGGGTTTTCCCACAAGTCCCTGGAAAAGGATGAAAGTCATCGCGCTTCGCAAGTCCGATTCGCAGATTCCCGCCAGCCCCATATCGTTCAATCGAGTAAATCCGATACACGGAAAAGCGGGCAACTTCCGGTACATAGAACCGTAGCAATCTACGGTAATTACCGTCGCCTCTTCCTCATCGAGAAGATTCTCGAATGCCAGCGCGAGCTTGCAGGAACGGAAGATTTCATCCTCATCCGGTTCCACAACCTGGACCGCCCGCTCGATCCACTGTTTCGCCTCCGCACGGGCATCGTTGTCGGACACGGCTTCATAAGCGGCAAGAACACGGTCGCGGTCGACACGGACGACCTCTGTCGCAAATTTTGACTTGACGGCATCCACATACTCCTGCTGAAGTTTGTTCTCGGTCACATTGAGAATCTTTGCCTCGCGGAGATGGTGGATCGCTCGAAACGGGCGGATTGCCACGGCCAGTTGGTCATAGTCGGACGTCAGGAAGAATTCGGTCAATTCCCCGGCTTCCTGTTTCTGCAACGCGCCGAACCCCACCCATTCATGCCCCGAATAGGGGACCGCAAACAACGCGGTCGGCTTTCGTCTTGCCAGGATTTCATCCAGCAGATCTCGTGTTTGCATGGAGAGTTGAATAGCCAGAATCCCGTCCGCGCTGTCCAACGCGGGCTGAATCTTTTTGACATCGTCAACGGAACCCACCAGTTGATCCGTGACGAATTCCACATCGGCAAACTCTTTCTCCATCCGCTTGAACTCCTGATCGTAAGCCTGGACCTCTTTTTCCAGGTCCAGGGTGGGTGTGGGCCAAAGCGCTTTGGGCTTCCCCATGTAGATCTTGGCGACTTTGACTTTGCTTTTGCGGCATCCCGGGCTGATAAGGGCGGGATGCTTTGCCCAGCCGACATCTGCAAACACGCCGGTTGCTGCGAGTGAAAGACCGCCGAGAAAGACCGCGCCGGTTGAGAGGGTCAACTGAATAAATTCGCGTCGTTCGATTTGAGGGGACATGATTTCTTTCTCCTGTGGGTTTGCGGGATCAATCCTTAAGATACTCTCCACCTTTCTGTGGGGATTGTTGCACAAATTGTGGCGTGAGTGCAATCCGGGTGTAGATTTCTCACAGTCAGGACGCCCATGACATGGGGGGTATTCGGGGTGTGCGTATATCCCTGTCTATGCTATTTTCCCGACACAAAATGGAACTATTGGAAAGGAAACCCGATGAAGTATTCAGCCGGTTTGCGTATTCCCGTTCTGATGCTCCTTCTGGCATTTGTTCCCGGCTCCTTTGCCGAACCGCTGGCGCTGGTGGAAGACGACAAGGCGCAGGCGAGCATTGTGATTGGATCCGAGGCAAGCGATCAGGCGAAAGAAGCGGCCCAGATCCTGCAAGAGAACATCGAGAAGATCACCGGCGTGGTTCTGCCGATTGCCCATGAAAATGAGAATGTCATGGGGACTCGAATTCTGGTCGGCAGAAGCAAGGCGGTGGCGGACCTCGGAGTGGAGGTTCCATCGGGATTTACCTATCAGATGAACGAAGAGGGGTTTGTTTTCAAAACCGTTGGGAAAAACCTGGTTCTCGCCGGAAATGAGGACAGGCACTACCGGGGGACCATTTACGCGGTGTATGACTTCCTGGAAGAACTCGGCTGCCGGTGGTTTTTCCCCGGACCTTATGGAGAGGTCATTCCGCACCTGGACCGCATGGCTATCGGTTCCACAGACAGGCTGGAGCGACCGGATTTCCGGATTCGAAACATCTGGTATTCCGGCTGGTTCCCGGTGGATGAGCAGGACCAGAAATGGCTGCAAACCTGGTATGACCGGAATAAAATGTCATCCCTGTCATTCTTGAGCCTGCCGGGAGACGGCAGCATTATTCGATTGGCCCCGCCGGAAAAATACTTCGAGAGCCATCCTGAGATTTACGCTCTTGACGAAAACGGCAACCGGGTCAAAGACATGTTATGCCTGTCGAACCCCGAGACGATAAAAATCGCCGTCGAGACGATCCGGGAGACATTTCGGGAGAACCCGGATCAGGTGAGTTTCGGATTTGCCCCGCCGGATGGATTCCCGATGTGCCACTGCAAGAACTGTCAGGCGGAGATTCTGGGATTTGAGGGCAAGGGATACGGCGACCCCAGCTTGAGCGATGTCTGGTTCCGATTTGCCAACCAGATTGCCGGGGAAATCTACAAGGAATTCCCGGACCGCTGGCTTTTTACGAACGGGTATGCCAACCGGGTTCGACCGCCGGAAGGAATCGAATCGTTCAGCCCGAATCTCGGGATTCAGTCGGCAATCATCTCGGCCTGTTCCATTCACCGGATCGGCGACCCGAAGTGCTGGCAACGGATTCTGTACAAGCAAATCCTCGACCGATGGACCAGAGATTTGAATTGTGTGTTCATCTACGATTACGATCCGGGGACATCCCTCATCAACCTGCCGTTTCCCTCACTTCACAATCTGAGATATGACATTCCCTATCTCAAAGAGCGGGGTGTATGGGGATTCTGGACCGAGGGAAACAACAACTGGATGGTCACGCACCTGAATTATTATGTGCGTTCGAAACTGATGTGGGACAGCAAGACAGATGTAGATGCGCTGGTGCGCGATTACTGCGAGAAGTTTTACGGCGACGCCGGGAATGCCGTGGAGAAATATATCCGGACACTTGAGAAAGCAATTGAGGATACAACCCTGCATGAGACTTGGGGCCGTCTGATGCAATGGAAAGTGGTCTTGCCGCCGGTGCAACCGAAACTGGATCGCCTGATGGAACAGGCGGAGAAGCGTGCAAATACTCCCGAAATCAAGCAGCGGGTTCATGTTTTGAGACTGGTTCATGACCATACGAACGCTTATGTTGCCATGGAGCAGGCGGTGGCGCGCGGCGAATTTCAGGAGGGCGCAAACTGGGCGGATACGATGGCGGCGCTGCGCGACCAGGTTGGGGAAGTTCAATCCGGCCTTCTGCCGCATTCGCCCGATTGGGTCCGCACTTTCCGCACAAGCCTGGAATGGCACAAAAACATTTACCAGGACATCGCGAATCGGATCAACGGCGTTTCCGGGGAGCTGGTGGTGATGCTGCCGCAGGAATGGGAATTCAAGACTGATCCCAAGGACATCGGGGTTCTATACCAGTGGTATTTGCCGAACACCGGGGGCCGTTGGGACAGCATCGACACGACACTCTATTGGGAAGCGCAAGGCTATCAGGACAAACAGGGGTGGGGATATTGGGGGAAAGCCTGGTATCGAACGGGCTTCACCGTTCCAAAGGAAGTGGAGGGCAAACCGCTTCGTCTGACCCTGGGGGCAGTCTACAACGAAGGAGTCTGGATTTGGGTCAATGGGATGTTTCGGCGGTATGAGAAGACGCATTTAACGAAAAGCGGCTACCCGGATGAGCGGTCGCCGATTGATGTCGATGTGACGGATCTGATTCGTCCGGGGGAGGTCAATACGGTGGCGGTCCTGGTGAACACCCCCATGCCGGGGCGAAATGCGCGCGGCGGGTTGCACAGAAGGGTTTTTCTGTGGATGCCGAAATAGGCGGGTGGGGTTACCCGTTCCGACTTTGCATTTGTAAACGCCATGCAATGGCGGGAGGGATGTTCATCCAGACTACTTTCTTTGTGGCACTCTGAGACCCGCAGAAGCCGGAGAGGACGCGCTCGATTTCCCGGAGGCGGAGGCGTTCCTCCCGGCAGGCGAAGCGCATCTTGATGTCGCGGACAGCGAGATATTCAAAGAATCGCAGTGTCCCACCGGGCAGCAGTCTCATCCGGTAGGTCTCCAGGATCTCCTCAACGAGCGATGGCGGAAAATTATTGAATGGCAGCCCGGAGACAATATGGTGAACACGCAGATCGCCATCCAGTTCCTGTACCGGGCAATGATGGTAGACAATCCGTTTCTGTTGAGCGGCAGGATCGGATTCCATTTCTTTCCGGAGATAGTCCAATAATTCGCCGTTGATCTCACACAGGTGCAGTTCATCTTTCGGGCCGAGTTTCGACAGGATATGCCGGGTGAACGCACCTGTGCCCGGCCCGACTTCCAAAAGAACACGCGGCCGATCGGTTGACTCAAGGCCCTCGGTCATTGCCCGAGCCAGAGCGCGGGAACTGGGGGTCACCGCTCCGGTATCATAAAAGCGCTTTCGGAAATTGGACAAAAACAGAAGCCGCTCGTGTATGGACATTTTGTCATCTCAAGAGGACTCGCTTCGATGTGGGGTGTTGCTCGACTTCCATTGCTCGAGCCATTCCCGATATCGGGATTCCTGCTCTCGGATCACAACGTCCCAATCATACTTTTCCTCGATGCGATGTCTCGCCTGCCTCACCAGCTGAATCCGCAGTTCTCGATTTGTAAGCAGGTGTACTACATGCCGGGCGAGGTCAACCGGCTCTTCCGCGATCAGCAGATGCGTCCCATTTTCCACCTCCAGTCCCTCGCAACCGATGGGTGTGCTGACCACGGCCCTGCCGGAAGCCATCGCTTCCAGAATCTTCAGACGAATCCCTCCAGCCACCCATAATGGAACCAGGAACACGTGGGCCTGCCGGAAATACGGGCCGATCTCCGGCACGGAGCCGGTTACCGTGACCCCGTCCTTTCCATTCCATGCCTGGAGTTTCTCCGGCGGGGCATGGCCCACGATAAGCAGGCGCGCATTTTGTACTGTGGACCGCACACAAGGCCAGCCATCGCGCAGAAATCGAAGAATCCCATTGTAATTCGGATGATAGGACATGGTTCCGGTAAAGAGGACCGTGGGGGGGTGTTCCGATTCAATCCTCTCTGTGTCTCCCCCATCCAACAGGGGATATCGTTCCAGGTCAACTCCGGCGCGTTGATAGGAGACGGATAAGTCCGGTTCCATTTCCTGCAATCGGGCCGCATCCAGCGGGGAGATGGACAGGACCCGATGAAATTTCCGCGCGCCCAACCGCTCATATCGCAGGGTCCGCCGGGATTCCCATCGCGCCAGAGGTGACAACAGGGGATGGTTGAGCGAATCGGCGTAGCGGTCCAATAGAAGTCCCTCAATGTTTTCCTTGTAATGAATGCGCAAACACGGTTCCCGCCCGGTTACATAAGCCGTGGTGTAGAAATTCTGGGCGTGAATGATCTCGATTTGCTCGCGCCGGATCAGCCGGGAGACATATCCCGCCATGTCGGAGTTAAAGAAGCGATGCGCTTTGTATGGGTAACGCGAGAAACAGGATCGTAACAGGGTTAAAAAATCCCATTTTGCGTGAGCGGGGAACGCTGCCACCTCGCGGCACCAGGATTTGACCGTATCCAAATGCTTTAATTCATTGGGGTGGTGGTAAAGGCAACCGACAAAGACGTCATTGGATTGTGCGAATCGCCGGACTGTGTTGGACGTCACAATTCTCCCGCCGCTTTCAGGCGGCCAGGGAATTTGCGGAAGGAGGAACAGAATGCGCATTGGGAATGCGGCCTTTGTCTCTGTTTGGGGTCAATGGCGTTGGATAGACGTGGGCAACGTCCCTCACTTCAAACCCTCTCCTGGAGGGAAAGGGGGCGATTGTGCGATTTCTTAGACAGCCCTCAGAGTTTTACCTGTTCGAGCCGGACTGGCAAGGTTCACACCTTCCATGGACTTCGGTTTCTTCAAACCGCAATATCATGCCATGGTATGGGACATTTTATTCTGGTTTTGTATCGGTTGGCTCGTTTATGTGTACCTCGGCTACCCATTGGCGCTGGCGGTTCTGGCTTTGCTGACCCGCCGGACCTATCGTTCCGATCCCGATTACCAGCCGGCGGTCAGTATTCTATTTTCGGCGAAGGATGAGATTTCTGCCTTGCCGGAGAAGCTGGCGAACCTGCGCGCGTTGGATTATCCGAAAGAGAAAATCCAAATCCTGGCTGCCTCGGACGGGTCGCGGGACGGTACATCGGAATACCTGAGAGCGCAAAAAGATATTCACGTATTGATTCTGGACGAGTCCATCGGCAAGAACGCCGCGCTCAACCGGCTCTTGCCCAGTGCGACCGGCGAGATACTGTTTTTCACGGATGCGAACACCCAGTTTGATCGGTCGGCGATACGGGCGGCGGTGGCGCTTTTTGCCGATCCTCGTGTGGGATGTGTTACCGGCGAACTGCGGTTTTCGAGCCGGGGGAGTCTCGATTCGGTCGGGCGTGGAACCGGGTTGTATTGGCGGTATGAGAATGCAATCAAACGTCTGGAAAGCGCGGTCGGATCGGTTCTGGTTGCCGCGGGGTCGTTGCTTGCGGTGAGGCGGGAACGGTGTACCGAGCTGTTTCCCGATGTGGCGAATGATTTCCAGTTGCCCATGATGATCGGTTCCAGCGGGGATGCGGTGCTGTATTCCGGCGCTTTTTTGGGAAAAGAGCGGGCCGCGAGCGATCTGAAGGATGAGTTTGAGCGCACAGTGAGGATCGTGGCACGTGGTATCTGCGGATGCCGCCGCCTGTGGCCTGCCCTTCTGGCTCGCCCCTTCCGCCTGTGGCAGCTCCTTTCTCACAAGGTAATGCGCTGGCTGGTCGGCCCGATCCTGTTGCTTCTCATGCTCTCGACCGTTGTTTTGATGGCTGGACCTTTTTCGTGGATCTACTGGGCGGCGTCGGTTGGACAGTTGATCTTCTACGGCGCGGCATTTTTGGGAGGGGCAATTCATGCGGCGGGATATTCCGCCGGGCTGTTGTATGTCCCCTATCATTTTCTGGTGTTGAATATGGCGGCCCTGGTGGGAGTGATTCGCGGTGTGTTTCATGGTGCGCCCTCCGTGTGGGAGAAGCCGGTTTCTGCGCGGGATTGATGGTTATGGGAAGATTCCTGGAACGAATCGACAAGAATCTACGACGAATCGGTGATCTGCTGATCGCCTCGCTTCTGATTACTGTTCCCCTTCTTGTGGACCTGGATACGGTCTATCCCACCGGCCCGGCCAGCAAGAACTTTCTGCTGGTGTACGGAGTATTTTCCGCCCTTCTGTTTCTGGGCATTCGCATGATTTTCTTTGCGCGTCGAATTGAGATGACTCTCGCGCAGGGGGCGCTGATTGTTTTCGCTTTGTATTTGATTGCCCGGGCGGTCTGGGACAGTCAGCGTGACTATGCACTGGGATTTGCTGCGCCGCACATTGCCTCGGTTACGCTGGCTTTGATGATTTCCTATCTGTACTGCGCTCGGACCCAGCTTGCGCCGCATTTTATTGCGCTCACTCTGGCGACCGCGCTCGCGGTGCTGTACGCCGTCTCGCAGATTTTCGAGTATGACCTGCTGTTCCGACTGGTTTTTGGAAGAGAGGGCACATGGTCCAATCCGCTGTTCGAGGAGGAACGGGCCGTTGTATTCTCGACCTTCGGCAACCCGAACTATTTTGCGCATTTTCTGGGACCGGCCATCCTTCTGGGAGTGGCCGGGGCGTTCGCAGCACGAAGAAAAACCGTGCGGATTGTATGGTGGATGTCGCTGGCGATCAGCTTGATTGTGCTGTTTCGGACCTACAATCGCGGGATTGTGTTGGGGGTATTCACCGGCGCATGTGTCTGGGGGGGCGCACTGCTCGGTCGCCGGTTTTTTTGGAAGAAAGAAGAATGTTCCTGGCGGAGTTTCGTTAAGGCCCGATGGATTTTTGCCGGTGTTGCCACCCTGGTGGTCCTTTTTGCGGCGATTGCCTGGCTGCCTGTATTCGAGCCGATGGTCCGGCGGTTCCGTACCGGGATTCTTCTGCGCGACACCAGTGTGCGGTCGCGGCTGCTGTTCTGGTTTGTGGCGCTGCTAATGTGGAAATCCAATCCATGGATTGGTATCGGGATGGGGCGATACGATCCGCGTTTTTTCGACTACCTGCTGGACCTGGCGAGAGGACCCTATGGGGAGACGCTTCGGAATCTCACGCAGAAAATGGTTTCTTTGCGGGCAGTGTATGCGCATTGCGACTATATGCAATTCCTTGCGGAATGGGGAGGCGTGGGGTTAGGGCTGTTTTTGCTGGTTGCGGTTCTTGTGCTGGTGACCGCTATCCGGGTGGTGCGGCGGGATGGGGGGGACAATTCGTGCAGCGCCTTTACGGGCATCGGATTACTGGCCGCCTACAGCTCGTTCCTGGTTCAATTGCTCTATGATTTTCCGTTGTTCCTTCCGTCCTCGGAGATGCTGTTCTTTTTTGTGATCGGTTGTATTCTCGTGCTCGAGAAGGAATCGGGAGAGGAGATCGGGCGGCGGCAACGGCCGCACCGCTGGCTGTGTGTACCGATCGGGCTTTTGCTTCTTGCGCCGTTTGCCTGGTCGCTGGACCGGATCACGGCGAAGTTTTCGGCTTCTCATCACTTATATCACGGCATGAATAATATGCGAGTCGGGAAATACCTGATCGGCGACCGGGAATTTGAAATGGCCGCGCGGCTCGATCCGCAGAATGGAGAGATCATTTTCTACCGTGCCCTCAATTATGCCGCACCCGGGCGTGAGGATAAGTTCGTACTCCAGGCGATAGAGCAGTTCCCGCGATCATTGGAGACATATCAGAGCTCCTATTATTACTTCCATGTGGGAATGGCTCACCTGGCTGCAAAAAGCTATGGCCGGGCGCGGGAAGCGCTGGAGAAATTGATAGTCATTCATCCGACATTGAAGGGGGCAAATTATGCGTTGGGGCTTTGCTATTTCCAGAATCCTTACGGTACCGACTATCGCAAAGCGGCGGAGTATTTCCAGCGGGAGGTTCAGAAATACCCGGATGATATTCAAAGCTGGCTGTACCTGGGAGACTGTAAAATGCGTTTGAAAGACCTTTACGGTGCGCGAGATGCATTCCATAAGGTGATCCAACTGCATGACCGCAATATCACGGCCAATGAGAGCCTGGGAAACATTTACAGCACACCGGGAGAGTTATTCCATCTTGAATTGGCTTTGGAGTACTACCAGAGAGCGTTTATCATCGCCGGCGAACTGGGCGATGCACGTAAGGTAGCGGAATTGCGGAATCGGATTGAGGAAATCCGTCCGGCAGTTTCGGGGCGTTAGAAGGGCTTCTTGTGGACGGGGTAGAAATCCCCCCACCCCCCGAGGATTTGCCGGAGTGAGAGGGACTTGTGGCACAGGCGTCCCTGTCTGTGGCACAGAAGGACTGTGGATCACTGTGAAGACATCTCCATTGGGATCTTCAGACCCGGGGCTGATTTGTAAATGAAAACGTGGCGTCTCGCGCGACAGACAAAAGAAGGTAAGATACGTACAACCTCCTCTGTGCCTCTCCGAAACCCTGGGGGAGAGGTTCCTCCCCCGAAGGTCGGGGGAGGATCAGGTGGGGGTTGACCGGATCTCGCAAGACTTGTCGGCAATGGTTGAGTGTTGCCTTTCAAAGACCACTTTCTACGGAGACGGGGTAAAAGCCGATGAAAACATCGCTCTGCCGAATCATTTCTGGTGTTGTCATTCTGCTCGGTTTGCTGACCGGCTCGGTTGCCGCGCAGAATCCGAATGGAATGGAAACCTGGCATTCCTGCCTGGCGGGCAAGGACCCCGATGAGGTTTACAACCAATTTCTCGATGTTTTAAGGAGCAATCCCAATGATGCCTACGCTCTGGCGGGGGCGGGATTTTATGAATACTCGCGGTATCGTCTCAAAGAGGCATCCGATCACTGGATCAAAGCCGCCGAGGCGTTTGGGGATGATCCGGTTGCGGAACTTTTTTTATACCTGTGTTTCAATGTGGCCAACGAGAGGACGGAGTGGATGGATTTCAGCGGACTCTGCGAGCGGCTGGAATCCGGCGGAAACCATCTTCCGTCGTTGCTTGCCAGGGCACGGTTTCTTCATTCGGCTGTTCTGAGACGTCGGGGAGAGGTGGAGCAGGCAAAGGAACTGGTGAAGACATTCGATTTCATCCAGGACTTCCTGGTGTGCGGCCCGTTCGACAATGCGGAGAAGCGTGGACACACCCGGGTCTATGGCCCGGAAGAGATGTTCGATCCGAAAGGGGAGTACAGCGGGCGAAATCGTCCGGTGCGTTGGGAACCGATTCCGGTGCGTTCCCCGTGGGGATATGTGGATTTGAAGGCGTATGCCAGACCCGCCCCGGAGAGCACGGTTTACCTGGCAGCGGTGATCGAAGCGGACGGGCAGACTCGTGCGCGTCTGAGCGCCGGGCACGCGGGTGCGCTGAAAGTCTGGGTGAATGGGACGCCGGCGATTGATGCCAACCGATACCACGGCCCGACTCCCGACCAGGTCGGCAATCAAATCGAACTGCAACAGGGGAAGAATCTTTTGCTGGTAAAATCCAGTTCCGGCAAGCAGGGAGAGTATGGCCTGTGGATTCGTCTTTCGCCGTTAGAGAAAGCGAAATCGAATTGGCGAATCCTGCCGGTGGGGGAAGGGTGGAACGATCTGCCGCCGTCATCCCGAAAAACGCTGGGATCGGAAGTCCCCGCGTTCGATGAAGAACCGCCTGCGATCACCGCCATGCGGAATGTGGGACCGCAGGAACCTGCCGATTCCCCGCGACATTTCTTCTATGCGTTGCTGTTGGACAAACTGGATGTTGTGGATGAGGCGGACCAGAGCAAGTTGTTGACACTCACGCGTTGCATGGAAACGTACCCGGAGAGCGCACTGCTTCGGTTTTATGCAGGCCAGGCGGACCGTGAACCGAATCGTCGCCGCAATGCGTTTCAAGGATGTGTGGACCGCGATCCGGGATTTTTGCGGGCACGAGCGGCGGTGATCGATAGCTATTATGGGACTCCGTATTTCGACCGCCGACGGCTACTGATTGATGATGCGCTGCATGTGGCGCGTGACGAGGCGCGATTTGTGGTTCGCATGGCTGAATTGATGACGGATCTGGGGCTTCCGGATGTGGCGCTTGGCCGGGCACGCCAGGCCGTGGCGCTCAATCCCGATATTCAGGATACCCAATGGTGCCTGGCGGAAACGGGTATTCATCTGCTCCCGCGTGAGGAACGACGGACAATTTACGAGCGTCTGGCTCAGCGGAATGCTTACAATCTCCAGGCCATGCAGCGCCTGGTAGAACTGGCTCTTCGAGATGACGATCTTACCGCTGCACAAGCCTGGACAGAGAAGATCCGCACCATGAACCCGTATGACACGGATGCCCTGAGGCAAACGGCGGAGTATTACATGGCCGACGGGACATTTGAGAAGGCGATTGTGACGGCGAAAGAAGGGCTGAACGTCTCGCCCCACGACCCCGGAATGCACAAAATCCTGGCAATGGCCTATCACCGGGCAGGAGAAGAGGAGAAAGCCTCAGAGCATCTCGGCAGGGTCCTCGCGGCGGCCCCCTCCGACCCGTGGGCGCTCGACTACAAGAAGCATCTCTCGCCGACAACCGGCGACTATTACATGCCGTTCCGGCGCGATATGAAAGATTTACCTGCGCCCGACCCGTCGCTGACCGAACGCGCCAATTACATTTCCCTGTTGCACCAGGAAGTTAAGCGGGTCCATCCGAACGGAAACTCCAGCGAAACCGTGCATGATGTTGTTAAGGTATTGACGGACTCGGGCTTGAATGCCCTGCGTTCGCGAGGCATTTATTATGAACCGGCTACCGAGGAGGTTCGCATTCTCCGCGCCCGGGTCTGGAAAAAAGACGGAACCTTTGTGGATTCTCCCGCGCCTCAGTATCGAAGCGCCGCCAATGTCGGGGATGCAGCGGCACGGCTGTATGGCGACTATAATGTAGCTATTCTCTCTTTCCCCGGACTGGAGAAAGAAGCCACCGTGGAACTCGAATACCAAATGGAAAAGAAAGGTGAGAATATCTATGCCGACTATTTCGGTGATATTTTTATTGTGGGAGAATATGAACCGACAATTCTGACGGAATATGTGCTGATCTCTCCTTTAGCGCGTGACTTTTACTATTCTTATATTCCGCCCAAATATCCGCCGTCCGTCCCCATGGAGAAAGCGGTTCTCGCCGAGAAACCGGATGAGCAGGTGGAAGGGCCTGACCGCATTCAACGATGGGTGTTCCAAAATCTTCCGCTGATCCCGCGTGAACCGCTGATGCCCTCCTATACGGAGATTCTTCCGTATCTGAAGATATCCACGTTCCGGGAGTGGAAAGAAATGACTGCCTGGTGGTGGAACCTCAGTAAGGATCAATTGATCCCCGGACCGACGGTCAAACAGAAGGTACAGGAGATTGTCGATCGATATCGGAAAGACAAGAGGTTGGGGCCGGACGATCCGATCGGCCATTTTGAAAAAGTCCGAATCGTGAACCATTATGTGAACACCGATGTGCGCTACCTGGGACTGGAGTTCGGCCTCCACGGCTACAAACCGCATCGGGTAGACGAAATCTGTCATGCGCAGTACGGCGACTGCAAGGACAAAGCCGCTCTCGCGGTTGCCATGTTGCAGGAGCTGGGAGTGGAAGCCTATCCGGTAATTCTGCGCACAACAGACCGGGGGGAAATCGACTACGAGTTGCCGTCTCTCAGCCTGTTTAACCATGCCATTTTCTATGTACCGAATGCGGACGGGCAGGAACGATGGATCGACGGCACGGCGCAGTTTTTCGATGCCACCGAATTGCCGCCCAGCGATGAGGGATCGAACAGCCTGATTGTGAAACCGGGCGGGGAATCGTTTTTCAAGCGGATCCCTACCAGCCCCGCCTCGGCGAACGGGACCCGATATACCACGCGTATTACTCTTGCCGCCGACGGCCACGCTGTCGGGGAACGCTATGCCGAATACAGCGGTCTGTATAATCCCATTGTTCGGAGCAATTATGAGAATCGAGCAAAAGCCAGGGATACGGTCGAGGATCAGCTGGTCGCTCAGTATCCCGGCGGGAAATGTTTAACGGTGGAGTTATCGAACCTGGAAGACTATTCCGATGCGGAGACGCTGAAATACTCGTTCGACATTCCCAATTTCGGAACCCCTCAGGGAAATCAGCTGAGCATCCCCACCGTGTTTTTCCCACAGGATCTCTCCCGCAAGTATGCCGGTCTGTCCAAACGCGAGTACGACTTGGTATTGCCGTACCGCTGGTCGCGAGAGTTGACACTGATTGTGACGATTCCGGATGGGTGGAAAGTAACGGAACTGCCCGATCCGGTGACAGAGGAGACTCCGTTCGGCAAGTTCCACTGGTCCGCCACCGTGTCCGGGAATGAACTGCGCATCGAGGCCGGAACCGAATTGGCCTCTCTTCGGGTCAAGCCGGAGGAATACCAGGCGTTCCGATCATTCTGCCAGCTGATCGACAACTACGAGTCGCGTCGGATTCTGCTTCAACCGGGGGGATAGGACTTTCAGTGAACGTCTACTTGCGGGCTTCCATGTAGGTGCGGAGAACGGCATTGATGAGTGTTTGGTAAGGCTTTTGTTGTGTCTTGAACCACTCCACAATGTCCTTGTCCAGCCGAATCGACACGGGTACTTTCTTTTGCGGCCAAACAATTTGCGCTTTCTTGTACCAATCGTCGTTCAACAGTGGGGCAGCGTCCGGGTCTGATCGGATCGCCTCTTCGATCTCCCGGTCGGTTTGTTTTGAAACGCGCTGCCAGTCGGTCTTTCCGGTTTTGGATTCACCTGAAGATCTCGTGATATTTTTGCCGCTCATATCGGGTTGCCTTTCGAGCCGAAATGATCCTGATTCGGCCTTTTCTCAACGTGTATACAACAACAATCTCCACAGAATCGATCAATCCCAATGCAATGAATCGCGGTTCACCGTAGTCGACACGGTCATCCATGTATTCGACCGTCGGCCCATTAAAAACTCGAATGGCGTCGGCAAAGTCAATTCCATGCTTAGCCAGATTCGATCTGTTCTTTTGGTCGTCCCATTCACAGTCCATTATGGAAGTATATACTATTTGTATATACACGCAATCCTTCTTGACAGAATGACAGTGATAGGAGAATTCCGTGTTACACTCCACTCAACTCGCATTTTCAACCTCAGGACTAACAAGCCATGATCTTTCCGTTTAATGAGAAGACTCCGCTGATGGCGGGAGGGGTGTTTACGGCCCCGGATGCCGCGGTGATCGGCGATGTGCAAATCGGCGAAGAGAGCAGCATCTGGTTCGGGACAGTGCTGCGTGCGGATATCAACCTAATCCGGGTCGGCAAACAGACCAATATCCAGGACCGTGCCGTGTTGCACGTGGACCATGATGCGCCCTGTATCATCGGAAATCTCGTATCCATCGGTCACGGAGCAATTGTTCACGGCGCGGAGATCGGCGATGAATGCCTGATCGGTATGGGGGCGGTGGTTCTTTCGCATTGCCGGGTCGGACCGGGGAGCGTGATCGGCGCGGCGGCGGTTGTTCGGGAAGGAACGGAAATCCCGCCCCGATCCCTGGTGGTCGGGGTTCCGGGAAGAATTGTGCGCACACTGGAGCCGGAGGAAAACCCCGGACGACGAATTGCGGAGTCGTACAGGGAATTGGCGGCAAGATATCTTGCTGGGGCATTATAGGATGCGTTTTCCGAGATGCGGGATTGGAGCATGGAGTTTTGGAATGCCCCTGACCCACTTCTCTTTCCGGTCGCTCTATGGCAACCTTTTGCATACCCCGGTGATCCAGGAGATCGAAGAATGACCGAATACCGAGCCTGGTTTGAGTGCATTTCCGGCTGTGGTGTGACCTATCCGCTTGATCGAATCGTGTACCGTTGCGAGACGTGCGGCGGCCTGCTTGAGGTAAACCATGACCTGGAGGCGCTCAAAAAGCGCTCATCGGCCGCCTGGATTCGCATGTTTGAGGAACGTCAGTTCAGCACCCGTTACCCGTACGGAAGCGGTGTCTGGAGCAAGAAAGAGATCGTGAATCCTCTCGTTGCGGATGAGAACGTGGTTTCCATGTTCGAGGGGAACACGAACCTGTTCTGGGCAGAGCGGTTCGGGAAAGAGATCGGCGTTCCGAATCTCTGGATCAAGCAGTGCGGGAACAGCCACACGGGATCGTTCAAGGATTTGGGAATGACTGTGCTGGTGTCCCAGGTGAAACAGATGATTGCGGACGGGCAGCCGATTCGGGCAGTGGCGTGTGCCTCCACCGGCGACACTTCGGCGGCCCTGGCGGCCTACTGCGCTGCCGCCGGGATACCCGCGATTGTGTTCCTGCCGAAAGACAAGGTTTCTCATGCGCAATTGATTCAACCTATTGCCAACGGAGCGATGACGCTTGCTCTGGAGACAGACTTTGACGGGTGCATGAAAATTGTGCAGGAGGTTACAAAGCGGAAAGATATCTACCTGGCCAATTCCATGAACTCGCTTCGAATCGAGGGGCAGAAAACAATCAGTTTCGAGATTGTCCAGCAAGATGACTGGCAGGTTCCAGACTGGGTGATTATTCCGGGCGGGAACCTGGGGAATGTCAGCGCCCTGGGACGTGGATTCGAGAACATGCGCGACCTGGGCCTGATCTCGAAAATGCCTCGGATTGTTTGCGCCCAATCGGCGCGCGCCAATCCGCTGTATGAGAGTTACCTGAAAGGATTCCAGGAGTTTAAGCCGATGACCGCCGGGCCGACCGTGGCGAGCGCGATACGAATCGGGAATCCGGTCAGTGTTAACAAAGCGATCCGCATTCTGAAAGCGTTCAACGGGATTGTGGAGCAGGCCACCGAGGATGAACTCTCTAATGCCGCTGCCCAAGCGGACCGTTGCGGCCTGTTTAACTGCCCGCATACCGGCGTGGCACTGTCGGCGCTTCTCAAGCTGGTCGAGCGCGGCACGATCGGCAAAGAGGATCATGTTGTAGTAATATCCACCGCGAATGGCTTAAAATTCCCCGAATTTAAAATCAAGTATCACGAATCCAAACTGGAAGATGTCACCCCGCGTTTCGCCAATCTTCCGATTCCGCTGGAACCGAATCTGGATAAGGTGCTTAAAACTCTGGATGAGCGGCTGGGAAAGAACTGATTCGCATCGTGAGGGCTTCGAATGAAAGCGCCGTGTGAGATATGCCCGATCAGGCATGCGGCCGAGCGGCACCCCGATACCTGGTGGGCCAGGCTGTGGCGCTGGCATACCGGCTGGTGTCCGGGCTGGAAGAAATACCAGAGAGACCTTGCGGCGCGATCTCGGCAGGAAAATGGGTCGGGGGAGGCCTGACCCGGATTTCTCACGGTAGCCATTTTTAAAGGTCACCTTTTATGGCATAAATAGAGTTGCGGTAAGAACCTATTGTATGCCAGGAAGGTGACCTTATGAAAACAGAGTGTACAGGAACGTTATTCGATTTTCAACCGTTGGAGAAGCGGGAAGTGCCGGCCTCGTTTGACGGAGGAACGATCACGTCGGATGCAGGCGGGCTGCTGTTGCGGGAAGTGGAGGAGGGGCTTGTGAGAAATCCGGGCCAGGGGCGGATGGCTATCCGCTCTCTCCCGGTGGTGTGAATCCAACGTGGGCGGACAGCCGTCCGCCCCTACGGATTGAGATCAAAGTGTCCTCCCCCCTCCAATTCCTCTCCAAATCCCGCCAAAAAACTGCAAAAAAGGCTTTATCTTGCAGGCCGGATGTGCAAGAATCCGCTCCGGTTTCTCAGGATCAAAATCTAAATCAGGGATTTGGAAGGAGATGCGTTGATGAAAAGAGCGATCGGTTTTCTGGTCTGCGCAGTCCTGCTTGGGACAGCGGCACTTCCCTCCCGGGCGCAGCTTCAACTCGGCGGACTGATGAGGGATGAATACGCCCTGGGCCTTACACCTACGATCAAGAGCGCCGGAATGGGTGGCGCCTATGTGGGCGTGGAGGGGACGCAATCCATGAACCCCGCCGCGCTTTCCATGGTGGACTACATGGAGGCCGTGTTGACATACGGCAATTACAATCATGATGACGGTCCGATGGCCCACCGGGGACGGCTGGATGCGACCCTTCCGGTCCCTTATATCGGCGGCGCGGCGCGGCTTATGCTGGACCACCTGGAGAGCGAAGATGACGAGAGGACACTTCTCGGCGCTCCCATCGAGTTCGACTCCTCTACCCTGGGACTTCAATACGGGCGTAATGTCACCGACTGGTGGGCGCTCGGTATCGGCGGGTATCCTTACGAAAAGGCGAATGTCGATATGATCCTCGGCCCCGGCGCGAGAATCGATGCCGATGCATTCAGTCAGATCGGCAGCTTCCAGGCCGGTACGTTGTTTCGACCTCACGAAAAGGTCACCATCGGCGGCCAGCTCATCTATATCATCGACGAACTCGAAGCCGATGTCCCCGGTGCGGGAGAGTGGAACGATGATTACTATATCAGCTACGTCGCCCTTGGCGCTTCATTCAGGCCATTTAAAGGAACCCTCCTGGCCGTGGATTATTGGAACGGCGAGATCCGAGGCGATCAGACGCCGGTTCTGGAGCTTAAGGATGACACGGATATCGACCGATGGAACTTTGGTATCCAGCAGCGCGTCTGCTCGTATTGCGATCTGCGGATCGGCTCGAACAACGGCGGATTCACGACCGGTTTCAGCCTCCATGTCCTGAAGAACCTGGATATCGATTATGCTTATGTGAATAAGGCCCTTCGCGACAAGGAAATGGTCTGGGGCGACACGGAATATCACGGGGTTTCCGTGACCTATCGTTTCTGAGATCACGGGCAGGATGCCCGTGCCGCCCGTGCTACCGGTGTCACCTCGGCCATCCGGAGGGGAATCCACGAGCGGGATGCCTGCGCCTGCCCGGCGAATTATTACCTATTTCACCGGATATTTCAGAATTGCCTCTTCATCAAACACGGCGTGCATAATGTCTACACGCTGGTTAGTCGTATAGACAATGTGGATTTTGCCGTCCCGTGTCTGGATCGCATACGGATAGGCAAACGAGTTGTTTCCGGTACAGATGTTGCGTTGACAGGGAAATGTCTCGGCATTATCGGTAGAAATGGCTACCCGCAGGGGAGTCCGGTCGTTCATGTTGTCGTTGTAGACAAGCAGCAAGTGGCCGTTCTTTAATTTGATGAAATCCACGGCCGAGTTCGGGTTGGGAAATTCCGTATCTTTCGCATCGGTCCAGGTCCATCCCCCGTCGAAGGACTCGGCGCGGAGAAGGTATCCGGTAGTTGTCGGTTCGTAGTTGCCGCCGCGACGAAGGTAGCAGATCAGATGCTTGTCGCTGATCTGCGCCACCTGTGCCTGGATGTTGCCGGTCGGGGAGTGAATGCGATTGGTCTCTTTCCAGGTCTTTTCCTTTGGATTGTAGCGGAAGAAGTAGGAGCAGGAATCCCGGCCGGTCATCTCGGTGTCATGGCCCGTCTCATAGTATACCGGGAGCAGGTAATCACCATCGTTGAGGACAATCGGCTGACTTCGCGCCATGCTTCCCAGTTCGAACGCGAACATGAAAGAATCAGACCAGGTTTTTGCGCCATCTTTGGAAATCTTTGCTTTGATGCGCGAGGTGGACCAGGTGTCACCGTATCGGTTCACATAAAACAGCCACACAATCCCATCCGGGGCTTGCCAGACCACGGGATTACCCTCCGCGCGGTCCGGAGTGTCCGCCAGGACCACGGGGTCCGACCACCTTTTCTGCCCGGCTTTCAGGCGAGTTCCGTACACGGCGGTGTCTGTGCCGTATTCGCCCGATCCGCCGTAATACGCGACCAGCAAATCGCCGTTGTCCAGTTGGGTGATTGAGGCGGGATGCCGGTATGCGCCGGGAAAATCCGGCCTTGTTATTTGTTCGATCGAAACATCCTCCCCGGCGGCCCACAGGATCGGCAGCAGAAAAAGAGCGATAACAACGGCAGATCGTTTCATGGAAACCTCCGCAATCTCTTGGAAAATGGTTTTTTCGTTCAAAGAGTATAGCGGATTGGAGACGGGACAAACAGGACAAATGAGAGCGATGGACGGCCTTTCGCCCACATTCTGCACAAAGATGAGAGATTATGCGACGAACAGGCAGGTCGACAATCCGAAATCGGTATTATCTGCTGAGGCTGTCGGCGAGTGGGGGATGAGGAGATATAGAAAATCCTAGCGGGGGAGGGACTCGAACCCTCGACCTGTGGTTTATGAGACCACCGCTCTAACCACCTGAGCTACCCCGCCCAATGGCTGGTCTGTTTATTTATAGCACGCGCGCGCCACTCTTGCACGGTTGCGCAGGCGCCATCAGAGTCAGCCGCTCCCCGTCGTTCGCCGCGAGCAACATACCCTTCGACTCAATTCCTCGAATCTTGGCCGGTTCGAGATTCGCAACGACAATGATCTGTTTTCCGACCAGGTCCTCCGGAGCGTAATACTGTGCAACTCCGGCAACAATGGTCCGTTCGTCTTTCCCTATGCGAATCTTGAGTTTCAGCAACTTCTCGGTTTTCTTCACCCGCTCGGCTTCGAGAACATCCGCTACGCGGAGGTCCAGTGTTGCCACCTCATCGTAGGTTACCTGCTGATCCAGGAAAGGCGCAATACCCGAATCTTCTTCTTCCGTCGGTTTAGAGACTTTCAGTTTGTCCAACTGCTTTTGTATTTCCGCATCCTCAAACTTGCGAAACAGGATCACCGGCTCACCCAGAGCGTGCCCCGGCTCAAGGACCGGGATTCCGGCCTGGTCCCATTCCTGGTCCTCCACGCGGCCCGGAAGATTCAACATGCGCCAGATTTTCTCCGAGGTGAACGGCGTGATCGGATGAAACAGCACCGCCAGCGCGCGGCACACCTCGAGGGAGACGTTCAGCACGGTTCCACCGCGCTCCGGATTTTCCTTCACCAGTTTCCAGGGCTGCTGTTCCTGCAAATAAAGATTGCCCATGCGAGATGTCGCCAGTGTCAAACTCACCGCCTCTCGCAAATGAAAATTCTCATAAGATTCGCCCACTGTATTCGGTGCGTTTTTAATCAGATTCAGAATACCATCGTCCTCAGCGCTCAATGCTCCACGAGCGGGAACTTTGCCGTCAAAATACCGCAGGGTCATCGAGACTACACGGTTCACAAAATTCCCGAACACATCCGCCAGATGGCTGTTGTTGATATTCTGGAACTCCTGCCATTTGAAATCGCTGTCCTGATTTTCCGGGGCGTTATAGGCCAGGTAATACCGAAGCGGGTCCGGCTCGAATGCCTCCAGGTATTCCGGCAGCCACACCGCCCAGTTTTTGCTGGTGGAAAGTTTGCGCCCTTCCAGATTCATGAATTCAAATGCGGGGATATTGTCGGGAAGAATAAACCCCCCATGGGCCATCAGCATCGCCGGAAACATCAGAGCGTGGAAAAAGATATTGTCTTTGCCGATGAAGTGAACCAGTTTCGTGTCCGGTTCACACCAGTATTTTTTCCACAGATCCGGGTCTCCCTTTGCGATAGCCCATTCTTTTGTGGAAGAAATGTACCCGATGGGCGCATCGAACCAGACATAAATCACCTTCCCTTCTTCGCCTTCCAACGGCACTTTGACACCCCAGCGAAGATCGCGAGTGATACATCGTTCCTGGAGTCCCTCCTCAAATGCCCCCCGGCAGTAGTTTTTGACATTGTCTTTCCATTCGGGATGCGTCTTCTGCCATTCGATCAAATCCGGCTGGAGCCTCTTGAGATCGAAGAACCAATGTGTTGTCTCGCGGATTTCCGGCGGTTCTCCCGACAGGACAGAAATGGGGTTGATAAGAGAAAGCGGGTCCATCGGGCGGCCGCACTTCTCACACTGATCCCCTTTCGCCTCCTCGCTGCCGCAGTACGGGCAGGTTCCCTGAACATACCGATCCGCAAGAAACTGCTGGGTCTTGGTGCAATACAGCTGCTTGGTTGTCTTTCGAACCAGGAACCCTTTTTCCAGGACTTTAAGGAAAAAAGCCTGAGTGGTTTCGTGATGAATCGGCAGGGAGGTTCGGGAATAATTGTCGAACGAGACTCCCAGGCGCTGGAAGCTCTCTTTCATGCCGGCATGGTATCGGTCGACGATCTCCTGGGGGGAGACACCTTCCTGTTCGGCGCGGATGGTGATTGCCACGCCATGCTCATCGCTGCCGCAGATATGGATCACGTCGCGTTTTTTGAGGCGCTGATACCGGACATAGATATCGGAGGGCACATACACCCCGGCGAGATGTCCGAGATGAATGGGGCCGTTTGCGTACGGGAGAGCGCTGGTCACGAGGAGTCGTTTGAATCGGTCGCTCATATTGTGCATAGCCTTTCTGTTGACCGGAGCGACTGCCGTTCTACTCGATTCCCGCCGCTTGTTTCAGGTCATCCACTTTGTCGGTCTTTTCCCAGGTGAAACCGGGTTCTTCCCGTCCGAAATGGCCGTAGGCGGCTGTGGCACGGTAAATGGGCCGACGAAGGTCCAGGGTTCGAATGATATCGGCAGGACGAAACGAGAAGACTTCCCGGCAGATCCGGGCCAGTTCCATGTCACCGAGTTTACCGGTTCCGAAGGTATTCACACCAACCGACATCGGCTCTTTGAGACCGATGGCATAAGCCAAGTGGAATTCGCATTCTGTGGCCAGACCGGCCGCCACGATGTTTTTGGCGACATACCGGCACATGTAGTTCGCAGAGCGGTCCACTTTCGTCGGGTCTTTCCCCGAGAACGCGCCGCCACCGTGTCGGCCTTTGCCGCCGTAGGTATCGACAATAATTTTCCGTCCGGTCAGCCCGGCATCTCCTTCGGGGCCGCCGACAAAGAATGTGCTGATCCCGTTCGGATCGCTGGTTCCATTGATAATCAGATCCTCTTGCAGGTCGAACTTATCCCAGATCTCCGGGCGTTCCGCGATAATCGGCTTAACGACTTTTTCGGTCAGATCGGCTTTGATCTTCTTGAGGGGCAGATCCCTGATTTTATGCTGTGCCGCCAGGACCGCGCGAACGATCTTTACGCCTCCGTCGTACGACACGGTCACTTGAGATTTGCCGTCCGGTCCCAGGTATTCGATCTCGCCGGATTTGCGAACTTCGGCCATTTTCCGGGTCAGTTTGTGAGCTGTATGGATGGGCAGGGGCATCAGTTCCGGCGTTTCAACGCAGGCATAGCCGAACATCATGCCCTGATCGCCCGCGCCGGGATCCTCACCGCCGGTTCCGGCGGCAATGTCGGGGGATTGCGGATCGACCGCAATCAAAACTCGGCAGCGGTTGGCGTCCATCCCGGCCAGTTTCTCCGTATACCCGATATCGCGAAGGACACCACGGATGATCTTTTCATATTCGGGCATGAACGCGCTGGTGATTTCGCCTGTTACAACAACCAGGTCTGTGGAAACCAGGGTCTCGCAGGCCACCCGGGCGGCAGTCAGATTGGGACCGGTATTACCGGCCATGATGGCGTCCAGGATCGCGTCGGAAATCTGGTCGCAGACCTTATCCGGATGCCCTTCGGTGACGGATTCGGAGGCGAATGTATTGGGTGGTAGTTGGCGCATAGGTTTCTCCCATGTTTGCCCATGGACTCAGCTGCAATGGACAAACGACGGATGATATGGCAGCTGAAGGCATAGATTTTTAGTATCTCATCTTTTCAAAAGCCTGCAAGAGCGCCCCAATTCACTAAGGTTACGTTCGAACGGGAATCCGTCCATGGGTATCCATCCTTTTCCGGGGAGCCGGTTCCAATAGACTAACGCTCTATAACTGAATTGACTGGACCTGTCGGCATTCTGGAAGGACCAGCGGCAAGATGCTGGTGTTGACTTCAGCCCCTCACCGCATCCCTTTCCCGAAGGAAGAGGCAGAAGAGGGTGGCACGGGCTTCCAGCCCGTGGTATCACAATACAGAAAAGATACCTGAAAAACATTATCTATTGCGGCGAAATTCCGCTGATCCATAGAAAGGAACAGGGTCAATGTCACCCGTGCATTTTGATCGACATAAAAATGAACTGATTCTTCATACCGATGGTATCATCTGTGACACCCATCGTGAGATTCTGGAAAGCGAGGTTTTTGAAAGGGTCCTGGCTCTTTATATCGAGACCTTGCGGAGGAGAGACTCACCGATTTTGGATAGTCTACCCATGCTTCTGGGAGGGGCGGAGGAACAGGCGCGTTTTCTGGAACTTCTTCGGTCTCTAACGGTCAATCCCCTGGAGCAGGCGCTGAAGATCACGCCGATTTTCGAGGATACTCCCGAGAAACGCAAAGGGCTTCTTCAGTTTATCGAAGGTCTGTATGACTTCTGGCGGAAGTTCCACCGATTCGTGATCTGTCATTCCGAGAGTGGTCCGAACGCACACGATCAGCGGCCATTTCGCACCTTCAATGCCACCGTGGAGCAGCTCACCCACCTGGTTCGTGGAGTTTACCGGGATGTCTGCGAGAACATCACCGGCGATCATCCCCGCATTTACCGGCAAATCCGCTCCGGCTGCAATATGGGGATTATCGCCGTCGCCAAGGACTGGAATCCGCCGAGGCCTTATGGGGAACCGCTGCGGGATATCCCTTTCATTCGTCAGGTTCTGGTGTATCCGCCGCTGATTCTGGACCCTCCGATGAATACACGCACGGGGCAATTCAGGAAGGTCTCGGAGAACCCCCTGGAGGGGATAACATGGGAAAAAGAGAAATGGCTGTGTTATCCGGCGCAGGTCGGTCCTCTGGTCATTTTTATCTATTTCCACCAGTGCTTCATCAGCCTCGGTTGCTGCCTCGCAAACCTGTTCGAGTTGGCGACGGACGAGCAAATCGCGGCGGGGCCGGATGCCATTTATGCCTATGGCGCGCCACCGGAAGTGATGGCGAAATATGGCGAACTTCCCACCGTATTTTATGAAGATTCCCGGAATGATTTGCTGGTTGCCGCGATCCCCGGTGAGGATCGATTCGGGTATTTCGGATATTTGAAGAAGATGATTCTTACCCTCCACAATATCCGAATGATGCAGCGGGGCCGAATGCCCTTTCATGGAGCCATGACCCGAATCACCCTGAAGCGGGATATCGCGGCCAACATTGTCCTGATGGGCGACACGGCAACCGGGAAATCCGAGACCCTGGAGGCGTTTCGATCCCTGGGCGCGGAGTACATCCGTGACATGAGAGTCATTGCGGATGATATGGGGTCGTTTGAGGTGACACCCGACGGCAACGTGGTGGCCTACGGAACCGAGATCGGCGCGTTTGTTCGTCTGGATGACTTGCAGCAGGGATATGCGTTCGACCAGATCGACCGGGCGATCATTATGAGTCCGCAGAAGGTGAATGCGCGTGTGGTTTTGCCGGTGACAACCCTGGCGGAGGTTCTCCACGGATACACGGCAAACTACATCTTCTATGCGAACAATTACGAGGAATTGGACGAGGAGCATCACATTATTGACCGGTTTGAGACCCCCGAAGCAGCTTTGTGTGTGTTTCGGGAGGGAGCGGCCATGGCCAAAGGAACCACGACCTCCAAAGGCCTGGTGCATAGTTATTTCGCCAATATCTTCGGACCACCTCAATATCGTGACCTGCACGACCGGTTGGCCCAAAACACGTTCGAGGCCGCGTTTCGAGCAGGGGTTTTTGTAGGGCAGATTCGGACCCGACTGGGCGTTCCCGGCTGTGAAACAACAGGGCCTCTCGAAGCCGCAAAAGCCTTGCTGGCCTTGATTTCCAAGCCGATTCAAGCGTGAGTCTCTCGTGGAAGCCCACCCCGGCCCGAATCGCGGCTCCATTACTGCCCTCGTCGTCCCTTCAATCCCTTGGGGGTTTGCTGATGCGAATTTTCCTAACTTGGACCGCAGAACTTGCTCGGCTACGGTCGGCAACAATCATAACGAGTGTCCTGTTTGGCACTTTGAGAAGGAGTGTCGGATTATCGCGATTATTATATCATGACCTCCACACTGTGGAATTCCCGATTTCTTGATTCTCCTTTATCCTTTAATGCCGTGAATCGCGGTTCAGACTTCTGCGGGAACCCTGTCTCGCCCCGGTTCCCCGGGCAGGCTAAAATGCGCAAGTCGATCAGAACGATTGGATACTGCGATGCCGTGGTCGGATGTACAGGTCGGTGATCTGGTAAAAGAAGCGCTGTGTCGCCTGGTGCGGAGCGGTCGGCTTGCCGGGACCTTTCTATTCTACGGGCCGCCGGGGTCCGCGCTGGAAGAATTGGCGTTCGCGTTTGCCTCCGCCATTCTGTGTGAACGGAAAGTAGGACAGGCCTCTGTGTCTGTCGCCAATTGCCAGGCAGAGACGCCTGGCCTGCCAGGACATGCGGACGGTGATTTCTGCGGGATCTGCCGGGCGTGCAGGCACATCCGTGAGCGGATTCACCCGGATGTGTTTGCCCTGGAGCCGGAGGGGGCTTTCTACAAAATCGATACCCTTCGGACTATGCAGGGCATGGCGGCGCTGTTGCCGCTGGAGGCCGAGCGGAAGATATTCATTCTTCGCCAAGCCGACCGAATGCGTCAGGAGGCGGCAAACAGCCTGCTCAAAATCCTGGAGGAGCCTTCCCCCCATTCGATTTTCATTCTGCTCACGGATAATGTAACCGGCATCCTTCCAACGATTCTGTCGCGGTCACAACGGGTCCGCCTGTCGCCTCCGCCTTTGGACAGGTTGATTGAGAACCTGATGGCCTCCAAGGGCATAAGCAAAGAGGCGGCAGAAAGCCTGGCTCGTCTTGCAGGCGGGCAACCGGGACGCGCTGAGGAAATGTCCGATGGGACCTGGATGGAGCGGCGGGACCGACTGATCGCCCTGCTGGAAAAGATCCGTCATGGAAGTCGTCTGGAAATTATGCACGGAAGCCAGGCATTGAGCCGTGACCGCGCGGGCGCGCGCGAAACCCTGGAGGCGCTATTGAGCCTGATCCGGGATGGTCTCGCGCTGACACTGCCGGATAATCCCGCCTTTTTGCTGAACATCGACCGCCGGAAAGAGATCCGGTCACTCTGGCATGGGGCCGAGTCCGATCAGGTGATACAGGCATTCGAGACAACGGTTGATGCCCTTGCCGATTTGGATCGGAATCTGAATGTCCAGAATGTACTCGAAACGGTCTTTATGGCCTGTGCGGGTCGATCTTCTGTAGAATCCATGTCGCCAAAAGGTCCACAGAGGGCGTGAAATCCTGCGTACCGTTGAGTACGAGATGCGCCTCCGTTTTCATCGGTGCGATGAACCGTTCGTGCCCCGGTCGGACCGTCTCCAGGTATTGGGTTCGGACGGATTCCAGGGTGCGGCCTCGTTCAACCTGATCCCGCTCAATCCGTCGCAAGATACGAATATCATCCGGCGCATCGACATAGATACGCAGATCGAATATCTCCCCCAGCTCCGCGCGGGCAAATAATAAAATCCCCTCTGCAATCACGGCACAGGCCGGGCCGAATGTGTGATAGCCGATACGGGTATGGGTTCGGTAGTCATACTGGGGCACATTCACGGCGTCTCCCGCTTTCAGATCCCGCAGGTGTTTCAGCAGCAAATCCCATTCGTATGAATCCGGATGGTCGAAATTGCGGCGGTCACGGTCCGCTTCGGGCAGGTGATCCAGGTTGAGGTAATACCAGTCTTGGCGGAGAACCAGGACCTGTCGATCCTTGAGCCGTTCGTGCAACAGATTCACAAGGGTGGATTTCCCCGCCCCTGTTCCCCCCGATACGCCGATCATCAACACCGGACCTTGCATGGTTTGCGGCAATGGATCGCCTTTCCTGCTCAGAACGCCAATGGACCGTTAAAATCGAGATTGTCTACCTTAGGAGTTTGCGTAGACATGTCCCGAACGACGGCGAGAAAATAGCCGCAGACCTGTTCCATGCCTTTAAAAAATGGGCCGTAGCGGTTCGCGATGACCCGGAGATTGGCCGGATCGGTCTTCTCACCTCGTGCGCGCACGCTCTTTTTCAAGAATGGAGAGAGAACCCGGTCTGCTGCCTCATCGAGATAGCAATAAAGCTGTTGGTCCTGAACCAGATCCCTGTGAACCTGGACGATTTTCTCGGTCAGGTCGGCGCACTCGGTTCCTGACAAATTGCCTTCTTGGAGGCGCGTCTCGATTTCCGCGACAAGTTCCTGCCCTTCTTTGGATTTATCGACTCCGGTCTGCAAGACTGTCTCTGCGTCATCCCAGAATCGAGCCAATTCCGACGGATCCGGGAGATAGAAAGATTTCAACGCTCTTTGGAGTCGCGGCCGGATATCGATTTCCTGCGCGCAGAGCTGATCGATTGCCTGCGCCAGGGGCATGATTTCCGTACCGTCAATTTTCGCGCCGCCTTCTGTAGCGTTGATACATCGCACGGCGGATTCCGAGACATCCTGTTCGATGGATCGGAGATAGGAAAGCCAGAACTTACTGGTGGGAACATCCTGGCCCTCGTTGCCGGGAACATAAACCGGCTCGAATTCCTCATGCGTCGGCCCGCTGCCCAGAAGTTCCACCACCATGTGACCGGGCCGGGAGGAGGGCGCGATGGTTCTCCGCAGGGCAGCGCCTTCCGCATGGGTTCCGCCACCGGTGCGCCCGAAAGAGAGATCCAATCCCACAAAGACAATCGGATCGCATCCCAGGTAGATAGCCAGGCTGAGCGCCGTCTGGGCGACATTCAATCCGGGTTTGAGATAAAGCGGTACCCCCAGAGTTGTGGGAAACCGGCTGAGGGTTTTAGAGAACGGCAGCGGAAGAGAAACGAGTGTTGCCTCCACTTGTTGGAGAACTTGCCAATAAACCGAGGGTGAGAAGAACAAGAAGGTTTCATCCATTTGGGGGAAATCGGCATAGTGTTTCAGATTCAACGGTGTCGGGTCGGCGGTTACGGAGATGTGAGGATGAATACCTTCCCTGCGTAAGATTGGGTAAGTCGTGTCCACCGCGATAATCAAGCCCCGTTCGCCGATCTTGCGCAGATGATGCTTGTTCCGATCCAAAGAGGGACCGGCGGCCACAATGAATCCCGGCGTTCCTTTCAGGATTCCCTGGAGAAGGGAGCCGCTCGGATGGGAGAACATTGCGGGAAGGTTGCGAAGGATGTTTTCCTGGATCATCCCGCCGGATTCGACTTTCGTGCGCAGAAGGATCCGTCCGGCCTCCAGGCTTTCTTCCAGGGTTTGTTTAAGTCGCGCATAGAACTCCGGCGCACAGGCCATGGAAGGTTCATGTTCGGCAACCAGGACATCATCCAATGTGAGAGTCGTGAGCAGGTTGTTCAGGACCTGCCGGAACTCCTGCGGACTCGGATTGACAACAAGAACTGTGTGTTCATTTCCCAAAATCGGCGTGAGATCGCGAATCTCCAAGCCTTTTCGTATCACACCCTCCGATTGTTCCACGATAATCAGATTGTCAAGCGTTCCCTGGAGTCGGTACGCCAGCGACCAGATGTGATACCAGAGTCCGGCCCCAAAAACAATCAGATTAAAAACAGGCTTTTGAGGGACTTTCGCATCGGCCCAGCGGTTCGCCTCTTTCTCGGGGTCACGCGAGCTGTGAAGCAGTATGAACTGCCCGTTTGCGGTACGGCGACGAAGACTTTTGAGAGCGCCTTCCCCGCCCACCCACTCCAAATCGTATTCATCCGGTGAAGGCCATTGGAGCCGTTCTTTGAGTACCGGATTTCGCTTTCCAAGAGATTGCAGATTCTTTTCCAGATATCCTGTCATGCGTTTCCTCGTCTCTCGTGTCTTGCAAACGAGCCTAGTCTCGGCCGGATAAGACATCCAAGAGAATGTGCATCCCGGGCTGCATGTTATGGGGGAGTGTATGGGATCGGCCCTGCAAATCAAAGGGTGTGAAGACAGCCCATTAAAGCAGCGATTTCACCTGGTCCAGCGTTTCCGCCTTCCGCAGCATGTTTTTGATTTCTTTCATTCTTTCCACTGTGTCTATCTTCTCCACAAGCGGAGCCAGAGATAATCCCGGATCTCCGAATTTGAGTTCCAGGCCCAGCAGGATCGCCTCCCGCAACCCTTCCATACGACCTTTCCCAATGCCTCTCTCCAAGCCTTC
>JAKQSI010000130.1 GCA_029570205.1 Candidatus Omnitrophota bacterium
TCAACCCGTCCACATCCTCTTCCTCAAAACGGTGAATCCCTTTGTACCCCGTCTTTCGGCTGATTCCGTAACACCGGCACAAATCCGATATCGTGTATTCTCCACTCAAATACTCTCCGATAAACCGAATCCGTTCTTCCATGGCACTGCTTTCCTTCCATGGCATAGGCCGCCTCCTTTCCGGCTGCTATCCCATGCCAATCTGTTACCCATGTGATCGGTCTATTCTGTTACCTATGTGATCGGTTCATATCCACCGTGCATGGTCTACGCCACCGTCAACAGGTTGGAAAACCCCCAAAAGAATTTCTCCCCTCCGTCTTGACAATTTCTCTCCGGTGCGGTATTCATAAAACCGTACTTTACAACTCATTGGGACCGCAAAGGAGTTCGCCGTGCATCGTCGAGGGTTTACATTGATTGAACTTCTGATTGTGGTTGCGATCATCGGTATACTGGCCGCGATTGCGGTGCCTAATTTCTTGAACGCTCAACAGAAAGCCAAAATCAGCCGGACCGTGGCGGATATGCGTGCGGTCTCCCAGGCCATTCTCCAGTTTCAAGTGGAACGCGGCACCATGCTGATCGACTTCTGGGATGATGGAACACCCTGGTCCCATGAGCGTTGGGTCAATTTCTTCAGTAAGGTCGGTCCGGATCCTCTTGCCACTTACCATCGCTTCGAGGAATGTTTCTATCCTCTCACCAGCCCGGTTTCTTATCTGTCATCCGTTCCCCATGATCCCTTCGCTGTTTCCGTTCACTCGGTGGGATTCAGCGCGGATGAACAGGGACTTTCGTATATCTATAATGATGAAGACCCTGAAGGAATCGCGAACGGCAGCCCCGGGAACTATGGAGTCGCAGTCAAACCGGCGCTCAGACCGGGAGATCATTTTCTGGTCAGTATCGGGCCGGATGGCTATATCGGGATCAACAGCAGCGGCGACAAGCGTGGAACCCCGTATGATCCCTCCAATGGCGTCGCCAGCAAGGGGGATTTGATTCGGCGCGGCGATGGCGGAGTGGCGTACGACCCCTACCGCTGATCGGGAACAGCCGGATTCTTCGGCCAAGAACGGTAAGTTTCCAGTTCGTTATCAGGAGGCCGATCGATAATGCGCCGTCCGAGAGCGTTCACGCTGATCGAATTGCTCATTGTTGTGGCCATCATCGGCATTCTTGCCGCGATTGCCGTGCCGAATTTCCTGAATGCCCGCATCCGGGCGAAAGTTGCGCGGGCACAGGCGGATGAGCAGGCCATCGGAGTCGCGCTCGAGACCTATCGTTTGGATCAGAATAACTACCCCGAAGGAACCGCTTCTGCCGGTGCAGGGTTCGGTCTGGATCGGCTCACTTCCCCGGTCGCTTACATGGGAAGCCTGCCCACCGATCCGTTCGAGTACAAATTCGATGTCAAGGCGGACGGATATGCGTGGTTTCCCGAGATTGTGCCGAATTACGTTTATTTCTACACAAAAGGGGGACGGAGTGATCTGAGCCGGGATTACTTTGTCAATATCGGCGTAATGAAAGACCCGAACGGGCCGGTTCCCCGCATTGTCGATAAATGGCAGTTGCGCAGTATTGGCCCGAATGCGCAGGGAGACTACGCAATTGCCTATGACATGAGCAACGGGCTGATGAGTATCGGCGATATTTGCCGCTTCGGGCCTTGATTCGCAGTCCGGTTACCGATTACCTGAAAACCCCCAATCTCTTTCCATCGAATCGCCGGTTTTTCTTCTTCTGCGGTTTTTCCGCAGCGGGTTCGGATTTGGGAATGGGTTCATTGGTGGGAGGCTGTTGCAACTCCGCGATCAGGTTCAGCATTTTCGCGGGCAGGTTGTTCCCCCCGGTTCTGTCTTCCACATCAATCACAATGTTCTCATCCCGGGTGGAAATGGTGAGTTTCAGTCCGTTCTTGCTGTCCATCTGCAAAACGCGAGTCGGATTGAATTTCTCGACCTGCGTGGTGTGGTAAATCAGGTGTCCGCGATTCTTGCCGACATTGACCACCTCAAATCCCGCCTCATGTCCGGCCACCCGCAGGTGAAGGCCGAGCAGAAGACGCTCCACTTCCTCCGGGGGCTTCCCATAGATGTCGGTCAGTTCTTCTCGAAAATCCTCTATTTCCTCCGCCTTGAGGATTTTCAGCGCCCGCTGGTGAAGCGTCATCCGCTGCTGATTGCTCTCCACGTAATACGGCGGAATAACTCCCTTCGGCGCCATTTCCAAACTCGTTTCCCAGATTTCCGTCGCCTGCTTTTTCCCTTTCAAACGGGCAACGGTTTCGCGCAAAAGTTTGCTGTACAGGTCGAACCCAATAGCGGCAATATGCCCATGCTGCTGCCGACCCAGGATATTCCCGATTCCCCGAATCTCCATATCCCGCATGGCGATCTGGTATCCCGCTCCAAGCTCGTTATGTTCCTGAATCGCCAACAGGCGGCGTCTCGCGATGGCCGTCAGGGTCCGTTTCGAGGGAACCAGCAGGTAGCAGTAAGCCCGGTGACGGTCACGGCCCACCCGTCCACGCAGCTGATACAGCTGTGCCAGTCCGAAATGGTCCGCCCGGTTCACAATGATCGTGTTGACATTGGGAATATCCAAACCGTTTTCGATGATCGTGGTCGCCACCAGCACATCGTATTCCCCGCGAATAAAGCGCGTCATAATGGCCTCCAGTTCCCGCTCCGACATCTGACCATGAGCGATGGCGATCCGCGCTTCCGGGACAATTCGCTGAATCAGGCTCGCCATGGAAACGATACTTTCCACCCTGTTGTGGACCAGGTATACCTGCCCCTCGCGGGCCATTTCGCGAAGGATCGCTTTCTCAATCACCTCTTTCGACCATTCCATGACATACGTTTCGATGGGGAGCCGGTTTTTCGGAGGTGTGTTGACAACACTCATATCCCGAATGCCGGACAGAGAAAGGTACAGTGTGCGCGGGATGGGCGTCGCGGTCAGTGTCAGCGTATCGACCAACATTCGAAGTTGGCGAAGTCGTTCCTTGTGCTTCACTCCGAACCGCTGTTCCTCATCAATAATCACAAGCCCCAAGTCCGCAAATCCGACGTCCTTTGAAAGGAGTCGATGTGTGCCGACCACAATGTCGATCTTATTCTCTCTCAAGTCCCTCACGATATTCTTCTGTTCGACCGGCGAACGGAACCGGGAAAGCATTTCAACACGGACCGGGTAATCCGCCAGGCGTTCGCGGAACGTATTGAAGTGCTGTTGCGCCAGAATGGTGGTCGGAACAAGCACAGCGACCTGTTTGCCGTCCATTACTGCCTTGAATGCCGCGCGGATGGCAACTTCCGTTTTCCCGAATCCGACATCCCCGCAGATCAGGCGGTCCATCGGTTCCGGCGCTTCCATATCCCGCTTCACCTCCTCAATGGATCGCCACTGATCGGGAGTTTCCTCATACAGAAAGGCGGATTCGAACTCATGCTGCCAGGGCGTGTCGGAGGCAAATCCATGGCCTTTTTTCATCTCGCGGGTCGCATAGATTTCCAGGAGTTCCCCAGCCATATCCTCTATCGCCTGCCTTGCCCGGCTTTTGGATTTCTCCCAGGTCTTGGTTCCCAAATGCGCCAGGACGGGCGGATTCGCCTCGCTTCCGATATAGCGCCCGACCCGGTCGATCTGGTCGATGGGCACATAAAGAACATCACGATCGGCATACTCCAATTCGAGGTATTCGCCGGTCTTCCCACCGGTCGAAAGGGCTTTCAGTCCCCGAAACTTGCCGATTCCATGGTCGATATGAACCACAAAATCACCGGGACTCAGTTCCACAAGGTCCACAACCGGCAGCGCAATACCTTCCCGGTGCGGAGTTCGGAACCGACGGTATCGACCAAAAACTTCACGGTCCGTAATCAAATCAAGACGCAGCAGCGGGACGGTGAATCCACGGCAGAGTTCTCCCACCAGTGTGTGCAAATCACCCGGATTGTCCGGCAAATGCTGGTTCCTTGCGACATGAGCCACCAGCTCCTGAAAGCGCGTCTCCTGGCCTTTGTTGTCGCAGATAACAAACGTGGATCTTCCTTCCACAGCTCCGTTGAGAATCTGCAAAATGCGATCCGAGGAGTCCTCCGCGGTGAATGTCGGACTCTGGGTGCCGCAATTGACCGTGTCCGGTTCGGGAGGCAGGAAAAACTCCGTGAGATGGAGGCATCGCGCTTTTTTGCATAAATCCGAAAATTCGCTCGGATGCAGGTAAAGTTCCTCCGGCGAGCGCAAAAGAAGCCTCTGGTGCGGATGCAGTTCTTCTTCACCCAGCACCAATTCCTCTTGCTCGCGCCCTTCCAGCGCCTCGCGATATCCCCGATTCACAAGCGCAAAATAGGTTTCCAGCTCATTCTCGATCCGCTCCGGCTCATCCAGGACAATCAGAGGATTCGGCAAAAGTGAGGTGAGATAGTCCACCAGCGGCTTCTCCTCTTTTTCAAGCGCGCGGGCGATCAGCAGATCTTCATTACTGGGATACAGATGGACCTCTTCCATTCTCTCGACGGATCGCTGCGTGGAAACATCAAACGTTCGGATGGAATCCACTTCATCCCCGAAGAACTCGATTCGAACAGCGCTGTGAAACGAAAGCGGGTAAATATCCAGGATGCCGCCACGGATAGAAAAATCGCCGCGTCGCGAGACCAGTTCCCGGAATTCATAGCCTTGCTCAACCAGCCATCGACCGACAGATTCCCGGTCCGCTTCCCGGCCGACCTGGAATACCAGACCCATTTCCGGGAACCGCGCCGGAGGCAGACCACGTTTCAACAGGGCCGGGGCGCAGGTCACAATAACCGTCGGTGTCCGGGGCGCATCGATTCGCCACCACTGCTCCCAGGCGTGACGGATCGTCAACATGCGTTCAAGACGAACGGTGAGTTCGGGACTTTGTGCCTCATAAGGAAGCACTTCCGGATGCGGATAAACAAGGACCTCTACCGGAAAATCCGTCTCCTGGAGAAAAAAACTGAGATCGTCCAGATGATGATAAATCTCCGATTGCTCCGCTGTTATGAACAGGATCGGCCGGTCGAGTGTCAGAGCAAGGTGCGAAACCACAAGCGCTTTTGAGGAACCGGCCAATTGTCCGGCCGAAGTGCCTTGTGAATCGGCACACCTCTCCGCGATCGTACGGAATGCCTCGGTATTCCGTATTTTGTCCAGCGCCTTGCGAAAAAGTCTTGAGTTCTGCATGGAGTAATACGACAACTAGAAAACACACATAGCCCGGGTTCGTCGGAAACCGGGCACTTTTTCAGTATATCATTCAAGCCTTTTTCGCGAAACCACGTCCTCAAGATATGGCCTGTGGGCTGAAATTGGGGGCTGCGTTCGGATTTTGGTCGTAAACTTGAGTTGACGTTACTCCCAGTTGTCATTGGCGTTAGAATGTATTACGATGCACCTGTTTGCCTGACAGCGAGGCAAAAGATTCGGGGGAAATCGCCCGCACCGTGGAGCGGTCCCCCAATCCGTTTCGATAAGCACGTGCAATTCACAAACCGCAGGCGCCAAGGTCCCGCGCAGGGGGCAGCCGGATCGGACAGAAATCGGGAACCAAATGGACGGCAAATTGTTGATCTTCAAGCAATTCCCACGGAGAACTTTCTGGATTGCGGCAATGCTGTTTTATTCATTGCCCGGCCTGTGTCAGGAGTCATCACCCGAATTGGCCGACGAGGGCATGACTCTCTATGAGTTATTAAAAGCCGGCGGATGGACCATGGTTCCTCTTGCATTGCTTTCGCTGCTTGCCTTGGGGCTGATTTTCTACTTCTTCTTCGCATTGACCCAACGCCGTCTCATGCCGAACGATCTCTTTCTCCAACTGCGGGGGCTGGCTCGTGATGCGCGATGGGATGATGTGTACCGGATCTGCAATGTCACACGCGGACCGCTGCCGAGCATGATTATGTCCGGTATCCGGCAGGCGGAAATAGACCCCAATAACATTGTAGAGGCCATGCAGAACGCCGGAGACCGGGAAGTGCAAAAAATTATGCGCCAGGTTCGTTATCTCTCCGAAGTGGCCACTATCGCCCCCCTCCTGGGACTGCTTGGAACGGTGCTCGGAATGATTGATGCGTTCAGTTTCATCGCGGTCGATATCAGCATGGCCAAGCCCGTTACGCTTGCCATGGCGGTCGCCAAGGCTCTTGTGACCACGGCCGTCGGACTGATTATTGCCATCCCCGCCATGGCGTTCTATTTCTATTTTCGCGGGCGAGTCCAGTCCATTTTCTCTCGCATCGAGGAAGCCGCGCAGGAGCTGGCCGATCGGATTCGCCAGGAACCACCGGGCAGGAGATGAACAATCATGAGACTCGGCAGACACATGATGGAGGAAGAACCGATCTTCATGATGGCTCCCATGATCGATATCGTTTTCTTGCTCCTGATATTCTTTTTGACAACCTCTCTCTTTGCCCGAATGGAGAATGAGCTCTCCATCACGGTGCCGACAGCAGACCAATCGCAGCCCCCTCGCCGCACTCCCGGCGAGATCATCATCAACCTCACCAAAGAGGGAACCATTATAGTAAATCAACGCCGGCTGGAACTCGACCAGCTGGAGGATATCCTGGTCAAGATCGGTAAACTATATAAGGATCAGTCGGTGATTATTCGGGGAGACAAGGACGCCCTGTTCGGTCGAGCTGTTGCCATTTTGGATGCCTGTGCAAAAGCCGGGATCTGGAACGTGTCATTCGCCGCCGTCCAGAGCGAACTCGGAGCCTCTCAGGGATGATGGTCTCCCCCTGGAATCGAAACAGGGAGGCGGATCGACAAAGCGTTCGAGGTCAATATGGGACACAAGGTCCTGCTGTTTCTTTGCTTCGCCGTTCCGGGAATGGTCGTTGTCGCCGTTCCGGGATTCTCCCAGGACACGACACGCCCCGCACAGGTCCCGTCTGTCCCCACACCGGATAAGGCACAGAACCAGTTGGATTTCGCCGATGGCCAGTATCAGCGAAACCTGTTCCTCGGCGCCGCAGAGGAATACGCCCGGTTCATCGAATCGTATCCCAACCACGAGAAAGTCCCCGTCGCATTGTTCCGTCGCGCGGAATGTCTCTATCAGGCTTCCTTTAAAGACCCGGCCAAACGTATGGATCTTCTCAAACAGGCGGAAGAGACTTTACGAACCCTCCTGGAACGGTATCCCCAGAACGAACGCCGTACGGAGGCCCTGTTGCGTCGGGGCGAGATTCTTTGCCACCTGGATCGCGCAGCAGAAGCGTCACCCCTGTTGTCGGAGCTGCTGAAAGCGCCGCTTTCCGAAAAGGTCGAGGAAGCGGTCCGTTTTCATCTCGGACAGGCTTACTACGCCGAAGGCAAGATTCCGCTCGCCGAAAAAGAATGGGAAACCCTTCGCCGAAAATTCCCCAAAGGAAATCTGTACGCGCCCGCCACTTATTCCCTGGCGCTGATCAAAAAACAGAAATCTCAGCCGGATGCGGCCATCGCGCTTCTCAACGAGTTGATCACGGCCAATCCTCCGTTCCCGTTACCCGAAAACAGTCCGATCCCGGGCGATTCACGGATCCTTCTCGCGCAGATTTATACGCAGATGGGCGACCACGCGCGCGCCGCCGCACTTTATGAAGAAGCAAGCCGCGAACCGCGTCACCGAATCAATGCTTTATACTTGCGCGCCTGGTCTCTGTTTCAACAACAGAAATTCCCGGAGACCATTGACCTCTCTCAAAAGCTACTTGAGGAACCCACTCTCGGCGATCACCAGGCCGGCGTGCTGTTCCTCTTGGGAACATCCCTGTATGAAACCAAAAACTACAAGAAGGCCATCGAACCGCTTCGACAGGTAACCGTCCATCCCAAAGCCGCCGAGTTCCGCACCCAGGCCTGGTATCGACTGGTCTGGGCGCTCTTTCTCACCGAAGACTACGAAGAAGCCAAACAGCAGGCGCAGGAACTGCTGAAACTGAAACTCGACCCCGCCCTCGCGGGCGATGTACATTTTCTCCTGGGGCAGATTGCCGCCGCCGCGAAACAGTACTCGGAAGCGGCAGTGCAGTATCGCACGGTAGTCGAACAGTTCCCCGCCTCCCGGTTTATCGAAAAAGCCGCATACGGAGTCGGCGAGATGGAATACTCCAACCGTGCGTTCGACCGCGCCGCGCAGGCATTTTCTGCTTTCTTAAAAGCCTTTCCGGAAAGTTCACTATACAATGAAGCCTTACGGTGGGTGGCCGAATCCCTCTTGCAGGCCGGCCAGGCGGCAGAGGCCGCGCAACGGTTTTCGGAACTGATTCAGCGCTGTCCCGATCATCCGGATTTGTCCCGATTCCTGTACCTCCAGGGATTGGCCCTGCATAAAAGCGAGCAGAAGGAAGCGATGCGGAAACCGCTGGAGGACCTGCTGCAACGGTTTCCCAAATCGCCCGATGCTCAGAAAGCCTTGTATTGGCTGGCCTGGCAGGATGACGAAACCGGAAACAAGGAACGCGCATTACAGGAATATGAACGACTCTTGAAAGAGTACCCGGAGTCCGAGTACGCCCCCATCGCCCGCAGACGCCTGGCTATTGGGAATATCCACGCAGGTCGGCTCGATCTGGCCCTTCCCATGTTGCTGGAAGTGCTTGCGGATACCGAGGAAGCCAAAAAAGTCGGCCCGGAAATCTACTTCCGAATGGCTATTTATGCCTCCGATCAGGGAAAACACGATGAGGCGCTGACGATGCTGAATCGTGTAACCGAGGTACACCCGCAGCCCGAAGTCATCGAACGCGCTTTGATCGAACAGGGCCGGGAAGCGGTTGTAACCGGACAATGGGCAAAGGCCATGGCCCAGGCAAATGAGTTTTTTGAGAAGTTCCCCAACAGTCCATATCGCCCGGAAGGGTGCTGGATCCGCGCCCGCGCACTCCAGGGCTTGAACCGGCTTGATGAGGCCGAACAGGCTTTCCAGGAAGGCCTTGCGGCTCTGGCAAATCTTGGAAGTCCCGATCCGGCTTTCGAGGCAACCTTGCATTTGGATTGGGCCAAGCTGCTCGAAGCGCGGAATCGCCCGGAAGACGCGCTGAAAGAATACCTGTACGTAGACATTCTGTTTCCCGGTCCCAAAACCTCACCCGAAGCCTTGTTCCGCGCCTCCGCTTGCCAGGAACAATTGGGACGGATCGAAGAGGCCAAAGCAACGCTTCGGCAATTAGTCGAAATGTTCCCCAATACGCCCGAAGCCCAGAAAGCCGCCCAGCGTCTGGAACAATTCGGAAAAACGGCGGGATAAGCGATGCGGTATGAATATCACATAGAACGGAAGCCGTTTCTCGAGCGGCCCTCACTGGCCGAGCCGGTCACAAACGTTCTGCTGATTCTTTCCCTTCTGCTTTCTCTCCTGATTCATGTTCTGTTCCTATTCGAATCCAGGCGGATTCGCGTGGGTATTGTCGGCAAAATGGAGCAACAGATCGGGCATATCTTTAATGTCCGTTTTGACGATATCGGCCGCATACCGGAGGCGACAACACGTCAGGCGCCGGAAGAAATCCAGAGAGAACGGGATCAGGTGTTTCGCGAGAATTTGCAACAGGCGCAGGCGGTCCCACCTCCCCGGTTGGAAGAAGAATTGGAAAATCTCCTGTCGGAGGCGGGGGAGCCGATGGAAACTCCCCTGACTCCCGGCGAGACTCCTCAGGGGGAAGCCGCCAGTGGAACCATCGCCGGAATTCCCCTGGCTCCCGGCGAAATCCCCCAGGGATTGGCCGCCGGTGGAGCCGTCGGTGTCCCCGAAGTCATTACCAGTGAGGCCGGGGTGCGTCAACTGGGTCGCCTGGCCGATGGTTTTTTACAGGGAGCCATCCAAGACACCATTACGGTGAACCGCCCGACACTCGGTTCCGGCAGCGCCTATCGGCAGCAACGAATCCTGGAGGGCCTTCCTTCCAACCTCATCGAAGTGCCGTCGGACAAGCCATCCACTGCTCTGGCCGCGCCGCCGATGGGAGTCCCTATTCCCGATTTGAACCTCCGCCCAACCCTGTTGAATCTCGCCCCGCCGCAACCCGAATTGCCGGGACAACCCCTTGATCTCAGCGCAATCTCCCCCGGATCCTTGCCGACCGAAGACCAGGTCAAGAACGATATCAAGGACCGATTCGTTCGCCTGGATAATGTAATGAACGTCGAAATCATTACCTACCGAGAGCGCCCCGGCAGCGGCTATTTTCTCCTCCGCATTACTCCGCGACGAGCGGCCGACCGCTTGCAGCCCCTGCCGAAAGATGTAATCTTCGTGCTGGATGCCTCGGCGAGTATGGGCCGTCGAACCCTGGAAATAATCAAACAGGCCGTTAAGGAATCCCTCCGCGAACTGAACGAATCGGATCGGTTCAACCTGGTCGGATTCAAAAGCCGTGTCGAAATCCTCTCCCAGAATCTGGTCCCGGCCACTCCGCTGAATATCTCCGAAGCATGGACCTTCATCAGTCGGCTGGAAGCCTCCGGCATGACCGATATCTATACCTCCCTCGAACCCCTGATGACTATGGGAACAGAACGGGCACGCCCGTTCTCCATCTATCTGTTCTCCGACGGCCGTCCGACATTGGGCGTAGTCAACAGCCGCGCGATTATTAACCGATTATCGGAACGCCGCGGCCCCAGTACCTCGGTCTTTGCAATCAGCGCGGGGGATGATGTGAACCGCTACCTCTTGGATTTCCTGGCTTATCGAAACCGGGGAAGAGTCTGTTTTATCGAATCAAAAGATTCCATCGTCGAGGAATCCGTGCGATTTGTGCGCACACTGAAATATCCTTTACTTCTCCGGGTGAGCGCGGATTTCGGTAAGGTGAACCGCGATGAGGTGTATCCGCACGACCTCCCCGATCTGTACCGGGACATGCCGATGGAAATCTACGGAAGATTTTCCGATGAACAAGAGTTGACCGTCCGACTGGTCGGCGAGGCCTTCGATGAGCAGAAAGAACTGCTTGTGAATCTGCCGATACCCGACAAGGATCTGGGCGGACCCGAAATCGCAAAGGGGTGGGCGTTGCGGAAAATTTACTACCTGATTTCTCTCATCGTCCAGCACGGCGAACAGCCGCCGATCATCGGCGCGATCAATCGGCTGAGCGAACAATACGGAATTATCACACCGTACCACTCACAGTTCAGAAAATAGAGGCCCTCACTCGTAACGGAGGAATAAACACTTTCAGGCAAAATAAATCCGAATCGGATAAGGAGACAGAAATGACTAACAGCGTGAATATCGATCGGCGGAGTTTTTTGAAACACACCGCGGGAAGTACCCTTGCCGCCTGCCTGGCAACCGGTACCGCCCCGGCGTACGGCGTGGTCGGCGCGAACGACCGCATCAACCTGGGATTCATCGGGACAGGGGGCCGAAATCAATTTCATATCGGCCAGTACAAAAAGATGCCGGATGTAGCAATCCTTGCGCTCTGCGACGTGGATCGCTCGCAGCGGGAGAAAGCCGCTTCCCAGTTGGAGCAGAAACCCGCCCTGTTCGAGGATTTCCGACAGGTACTCGATCAGAAAGACATCGACGCCGTGGTGATTGGCACACCGGATCACTGGCATGTTATTCCCGCTATGCTGGCCTGCGAGGCCGGCAAGGATGTCTACGTCGAGAAGCCGATAGGACACAACATCAAAGAAGGACGCGCGCTTGCCGAGGCGGCGAAAAAATACAACCGCGTTGTACAAATCGGCACACAACAACGCAGCGGACCGCACTGGATCGAGGCCGTCGAGATTGTTCGCTCCGGAACGCTCGGCAAGATTGCCGTCGTCCGTTGCTGGAACGCCTGGGGAATTAACGAAATGGGCGGGAAAGGACTTCAGGGCATCGGCAACCCCGCAGACTGCCCTCCACCCGATGGGGTCAATTACGACTTATGGCTCGGTCCCGCTCCGCTTCGACCGTTCAATCCTGCAAGATTCCATTTTTATTTTTACTTCTTCTGGGATTATTCCGGAGGCATGGTAACCGCGTGGGGCGTTCATTTACACGATATCGTACTCTGGGCAATGGGATACGATATCAAAGCCGTTACCTGTACCGGTGGAAAATTCGCATTCGATGACTGCCGGGATACGCCCGATACGGCGGATATCATCTTCGAATGCCCGCAGTATTCCTTTACCTACTCCGTTCGTCACTCGAACGGGCGCCCCGTGACCGGCAACATGGATCATGGAATCGAGTTCTCCGGAACGGACGCATCTCTATTTATCAATCGCGATGAATACCGCATCTATCCGGAGAACGACCGGGAACATCCGAAAGTCGTCCAGTCACAGCCGATGGAATTACCGCACAAACAGAATTTCCTGAACTGTATTCGAACCCGCCAACGTCCGAACGCGGATCCGGAAACAGGTCACCTTGCCGCGATCCCAAGCCACCTTGCGAATATCTCATACCGCGTGGGGCGACGAATCGCGTGGGATGCGGACAAAGAAACGATTCCGGGCGACGAAGAAGCGTGTGAGCTCCTCGGCCGGACATACCGTCAGCCATGGCATCTCTAAATCATACAATTTGCAACGATTACAGAATGCGAGGTGTGTAACATGATTCAACGATTCCTTCTAATCACTACAGCCGGTGTCTTGATCGGATGCGCAATCGGATGCGGCGGCCAAAAGGCCGCCGCGCCGATTCATGTATTAATCGTGACCGGTGGGCATGACTTTGAACGGGATCCCTTCTTTAAAATGTTCGATGCCATGGAGGGCATCACATGGCAGGAGGTCCAGCACCCGAATGCCGCCGCGATGTTTTACCCGGAAAAGAGCGGCGATTATGATGTACTTGTTCTGTACGACATGTACCAGGATATCACCGATGCCGATAAGCAAGCCTTTGCCGATCTCATTAAAAATGGAAAAGGCCTGGTGGCGCTGCATCATTCCATCGCCGACTACAACAACTGGCCGGAATACGAACAGATCATCGGAGCGCGTTATTTCCTTAAGGAAACAGTAGAGAACGGTCAAACAATTCCGCCGTCGACATACAATCATGATCAGGATATTAATGTTCGTGTTCTCGATCCGACTCACCCAATCACCCAGGGTATCCAGGACTTCACAATTCGCGATGAGACCTATGGCGGATTTCGCGTGCTGGACACGATACATCCGTTACTGGAGACAGATCATCCGTTGAGCGGGAAGACCCTGGCGTGGTGTGGGAATTACGGCGAGGGGCGAACCGTGTACATTCAGTTGGGGCACGATCATCTCGCTTACGAGAATCCCAATTACCGCCAACTGGTCCTTCAGGCGATCCGCTGGGTAAACGAAGGTTCCAAAGGAAAATAACCGGATTCGGCGAATACAGCGGTGGATAAGCAGACGCGAAATGGCCGGTGAGTTGCAGACGGTAGCAACATACAGCTATCCGATCCAGGCCCAGCTGGCAAAGGCTCAGCTGGAAGCGCAGGGAATCGAGTGTTTTCTCGCGGACATAGAAACCGTCTACACGAATACATTCCTGTCCAATGCCGTGGGCGGGGTGAAAGTACAGGTTTACAATTCGGATGCTTTCCGCGCCGGAGTCATCTTACAGAACTGGGAGAAGGGGGCGCTGCGGCCTGCACGGGACGAAACCCGTCCGCATTGCCCGGACTGTTTTTCTCAGGAAACACACCGGGCGCCGTTCAGTCGATCCGTGATGGCGTTTGGCCTCCTGACATTGTTCCTGTATTATTTGATTCCCAACCCTTTTGTATTGCTGATCCCGGTTTTTGCTGTTTTGTATGCCCTGCGCAGAGAAGAATGGAAATGCGGCCAATGCGGCCGTCGCTTTCGCCCGGCAAAGTAGAGATTTTGTTTGCGGCTAATCCATTTCTTCCAGCCAGGTTTCAAATACCGCTTCGATATTCTCCCGCGGATCGTTTACGCCCCATTCGCATTCCGCGATCACGCCGCCGGTTCCATCATCCAGCGCCCGCCTCACGCGACGAACCGCGGCCCTCACATCTTCTACCGTTCCCCGTGGAAGAATCCATTGACGGTCAATCTCGCCCCAAAAAGTAATCTTCCCCTTGTATTTCGCAGCCAAGTCCTCGATATCCATGCAAAATAATTGTGAATTCAACGCATCTACGCCGATTTCTATCAGGTCGGGATAAATCGCCGCAATATGCCCGTCGGAGTGAAACCACGCATGTTTTCCGGCTCCGTGAATGATATCGCAGTAATCTTTATAGAGCGGCTTGTAAAACTCTCGCCAGAGTTCGGGAGAGACCAGCAGCGTGGTCTGGCTCCCCCAATCGTCCATAAATGAAATCCCGTCAATATCGGTTTTGACCAGCCTTTCCATATCGCGCATATTAAACTCATGGATCATGTCCCGCAATTGGTAGACCTCTCGACAGGCGTACCCCAAATCGAGGTACAAATTCTCTGAGCCTCGAAGAAATTGCATTCGCTCAAATGGCCGAGCGTGGGAGCCGACTTTCATGTACAGATCGCTATTTGCGCAGGCCCGGTTAACCTCGGAAAAGTCCGCATTGTCAAGTACCTCCCACGGAGGCTGGTAATGGGCCAAATCCGCCCAATCCTTCAGCGGAGGCTGTTTTACCTCGCCGACGACACCGGGTTCGGCGACCTCCCACAGACAGCCCCACTCATCCACATACCGTCCGGTCTTTCCCGCAAGAGCAACGGCGCGTTCCGATTTCCCGTACTTCACCGGGGGGCAATCGAAATCCGGGGGAAATCGTTTAAGAGTCGCCCGGTATTCCTCGGTTCGATAAAGTATAACACCCGGCAAGGCCCAGAGATCCCGGGGCGCACGGTCCGGGTAATCGAATTCAAGCGCGCATCTGACCCGTTCTCGACCGGTCATAGTCATAACGATCTCCCTGGCTGCGACAGGCCAGCTTAGTCTTTACGCCCTCCCGCCTCCTTTACCTCGGGGCTGCGCCCTGTCCTTCCGGGAGAGGGTTAAAGCTATCCCCAACCGCCGGATGAAATCGAGACATTGCGAGCGCATGTCTCGGAACGAGAGCGCATAGTAGCCGGTCACGGAGGGGGGGGGTGACTAACGCCCCTCTCTGGCCCGCGCGACTTCCTCCCGGCAAATGTCGGTCCAAACAGTCAGCCGTTCCGGTTGTCCCTGTACCGTATGCGTATCCTTAAGAATCATTTCCACCACACAATCTTTCGTGATGTCAAGCGTCTCCCGGATGATCCTTCGGATATGGTCGGGATCATAGTCTCCGGCTACCATGACAGGATTCGGTTTCCAGGAGTAGACATAGCGGTCCTGTAACTCTTCCGCCGCGATCCTTCGATCCGTAAACGGACTCACCGAGACCCGCCGCAGCCGAGGGACTTTCTTGATTCCCGCGAACTTCCGGGAAATATCCTCGCAGCAGTTGTAGCAATTCAGGCCGAATTCTTCGAGCAACGGGATCTGATACCGCAGGCAAAACTCCTCGTGCATCTGCGGAGAAATCTCCGACACCTCCTGGGCCTCGGCAAATCCCCACGTGTCTTTTAATCGAACATGAACCCCATCGAACCCCGAAGACGGTAATTCATTCGTGTACCCCAGCCCGCCCGATCCGACAAAATGATCCCGGTTATTCAGCTCGAGCAGGTTCAGAGCCTCCGCCTGTTTGAGCAGTCGGTGCGCCCCCTCGGAGAAAAAAGCCATCGCTTCATGTACCCATTCGGGGCGGTCGTACAGATCAAGCAGGAGCTGATCCATCCCGCGCAATTCCGCGAAACAGCCGACCACGCTGGCCGGGTTCCACCAGCTGCATCCCCGCCGCCTCACCTCGATCCGATCTCCGATCGCATCCTGTACCGCTTCCAGCTCGCGGTTCGCCTTTTCCTCGTCATAAACAATTTCGGGAAAATGGAGTTTGGAAAGATCGTTCGGATCCGTAAGAGGCGGGTCCCATTTCCAGGCGTGTGTCGGATCCCCCGTGCCTCTTCGCGGAGTCTTCATACCCCAGCCTGTGTCCCGAATCTCGTTGGGAATACGGAACACCGGCTCGATAGCACGGTCGTCATGGAGCAATTCAAAATGCCGAACGAGAGCCTTCAGTTCCCACTCGATCTCTGCCCAGAATGGGTCCCGAATGGTTAATGAATCATGCGGAAGAATCTCGCGCCATGCCCCTTCCGGGGAACACAGTATCAGCGGTCCCACTTTCTCCAGCCGGTTGTGTCGGGTCCACAGATTCCTTCGCTCTTCCTGGATGGGTTCGGCCGCAATGTCGGCTGCTTTTGAGGCGAATTCCCGCAGCAGTCGGCGTTCGGGAGGTTGCAGTGCAATCATCGGTCAAATCTTTTTCGGAATCGCATACGGGCTGCGGTAACGTCGATCTTTATCCTGAAGAATGTCGTTAGCCTTTCGGTTATCAAGACATCGCTCCTTTTCCGGGTCGAAATGAAGCGTACTCTCAACACGATAAGCGGCATTTGCCAGATGGCATAATCCGGCGGAAAGGTGTCCTTCCAGAATCTCGGCATCAAGGTCCTCGCGTTTCCGGCTCTTAACGCATTGGATGAAATTCGTGAACGTATCTCCATTCGAACGATTCGCCGGTCCCGGTGTCCGTTCCTTTCCAAAAAATACCTTGTAGCCGAAATAACCGCTTGAAATCATAATCCCTTTGGAGCCGAGGAATACATTGCCGATGACATTCTCCTTGCTGCCGAGCTGTAGTTCATCATTCGTGATCCAATGACGCACCTCGAAAACCAGCATCTTGTTCTCATCGGGATATTTGAACGTGGCCACGAGCGTATTCGGGGTCTCCTGATCGTCATCGAACATGAAATGCCCCCCGGCCGCCTGGGCAAGTTTGGGAAGCCCGACACCCAGGCCGCACCGCGCAATATCCATCTCATGCACACCCTGGTTGCCGATATCGCCGCTCCCGTAGTCCCACTGCCAGTGCCAGTTGTAATGGAACCGGTTGCGTGTGAACGGCCGCTTGGGGGCCGGTCCCATCCAGTAATCGTAATGCACACCATCGGGAACCGGCTCTTCCGGCGCATGTCCGATCGTATCGCGCCATTTGTAACAGAGACCTTTCGCGTAATAGACCTCTCCGATTGTCCCGTCGCGCAGCATCTGCATCGCCTCTTTAAACGCGGAGGAACTGCGGGCCTGGGTTCCGTGCTGGACAATGCGATCATACTTCCGCGCGGCCTCAACCAGCTTTCGGCCCTCGTAAAGATTGTGCGAACAGGGCTTCTCCACGTAGGCATCTTTCCCCGCCTGGCAGGCCCAGATTCCCATGATGGAATGCCAGTGATTCGGCGTGGCGATAGACACCGCGTCAATATTCGGGTCCTCCAGCATCTCTCGATAGTCCGTATACGTTTTCACAGGCTGCTTGAGATACTTGGCGTGAGATTCCAGACGCTGCTTAATCACGGATTCATCCACATCGCATAAAGCCACCACAGCGGCGTCTTTCATCCCACCGAACGCCTCGATATGGCTTCTCCCCCGGCCTCGGATGCCCGCGACCCCGACGCGAACGACCTGATTGGCATCGCCGAGCGCTTTCAGACCGCTCAATACCCCAAACCCGATCACCGTGCCGGTGGTACTTTTCAGAAATGTCCGTCGATTGTTCTGCTCCATGGTGTGTTCCTTCTCTTTGAATTCCCCCGGTTGCGTACCGGGTGAAACCTGCCACAATCGGGTACGATCGCTGCCGGACCGTTCGGACCGGCATGGATACCGATTCCTCATCCATCATAATACGACCCGGATTGAACGTACATGCCTGGACAGGATTTTATTTTACAAAGAAGGTTTTCCGGGAACTCGATAGATTGTGATGGGTGGCGTGGCGTCCAACTCAGCAACTTTCATCAGTCCGAGCGCTTCGGGATCGACATCCAACGCCTCCACTCCGGGAGTATGGGTCCCCCCGCCACGCTGCTGAAACACATAGGCCACACCTCTCGATTGAAGGTACTCCATAAGGCGGGAGCCATTCTTTTCCCATGGCAGCCAAACCGTTCTGCGTTCACCGAAAGCATCATCCAGAAGGCTTGTCGAAGCGATTATCTCATCCGGTGAGGTATTCTCCACCAGCCAGTCATGGACACGCATTCGGTGTAAATCCAGAGGCCGCCGTTCGTTGCGATTTGCCATATCCAGCCGGTGTGTTTCCAGGCCGGCGTACGCCAGGCAGCCGATAACCCAGGAAACCAGTACACACAGCATAACACGGTCCGCCGAAAAAAACGGCAGACGCCTCAGGTGAGACAGGCCCACCGCCGCCAGAACCGCCAGAACCGGGATCAGCGGACCCGCCATTCGACCGGGATGAAACGAAGGCTGCGCCAGGGAGACAAAAAACGGTGGAAAGAGAATCAATACAACGGGCGAACACAACAACGCCAGAAATACCCAACGGCGTTCCCTGCCCAATGAGACAGCTCCGATACAAGCCGCCAATAACAGCGGTAAGGCCCCCGGCGACAAAATCGACATTCCTTCCCGCACATTCCGACAATAAACACACATAGCACGAAACGGGTCTTCCAACAGATAACCGGCAAATCCGTCCTTCGATGACAAAAAAGACAAATTGCCCTGCGAATCCAGGGAAAAAGCCTGCTCGTAAACCCACTTCAGCTCTTCGGCATGATCCTTCGTTTCTGCCTTGGCGCGCGCGTGCAGCAAATTGAGCGGGGCTTTCCCCGATATCATCCAGTGGCCGGTTCGCCGGCCAAGGAATATCCCGTACGGCATGCCCATCAGGAAAATAACCGCCCAAACCGTCACCCACAGCCACACCCGTGGCCCCAATGGAATCTTTCGAATTAACAACATGCCGATTACACACTGCGTCGCCACAAGCACAAGCGCTTCCGGCTTGGTTTGTACAGCCAGGCCGGAACACACGGAAAACAGAAAGTACAACCCGTACTTGTCGGTGCGACAGGCCTCCAAGAAAGCCCACAAAGCTGCGGTGATAAGAAAAATAAACAGGGAGTCCGCCAGGCATTCCGCCGAGAGACCCAGCAACAGCGGCGAACACGCCGTTAAAGCCCAGGCAGTCCAGGCTGTCCGCTCGGAAGCAAAAATCCTGGTGATTCCCCACACAAGAAACGGAATCAATGATCCGAACAACACAGAAACCAGAACCAGGGACCCTTCCAACCACAACAATGGCCGAAAAACCGCCACCAAAAGAGGATATCCGGGCGGGAACAGCAGCAGATAATCATGCGCCGTCCCAAACCGATAAAAATGCTCCGCAATGGCCGCATAAAAAAGCCCGTCTCCCCAGGGAAATCCGTGCCGCCAGAGAAGCCGGACTCCGGCTCGAAGCGCCAGGGGAACCCCGATCAGCGCCGCATATCGCATCACCCGGGGGATATTCCAGGTCATCACACGCCGCTCCTTCCACAATAATCCGCCCCGACAGGATTCCAGGCAAGGATTCTCCCCGCCCGGAGGCAATTGTGCCAAGTCACAGAGGGGAATCCTCAAAAACCCACGAATGTCCGCAGATTTCTCCTCCAGGGATTGGGAAGACAGAAAGAGGGTTGAATTCATTAGACCTGTGAAATTTGCTCCAATCCCTCACCGTCCGGGTGGTGAAAGAAAATAGGCATAGGGCAGTGACGGATGCACAAATAGAGGGTATAGTAAGAATAAGAGAATAGTGATTTTGACGGCGGGAAAAACCATGCGACCCTTCCGAAACGGATTGAAAAAACCTTTGAAACCGAAACGGTATCGCGGAGCGCACCTGCTCCCAAACCTGCTCACCTGTTCCAGCATTGCCTGTGGACTGTTGGCAATCATTTATACCATGGATGGAAAATTCGAGATGGCATCCTGGATGATCCTCGTCGCTTTTGTTTGCGATGGATTGGATGGGAAAGTGGCGAAGCTGTTTAAGGTAAGTTCTCCGCTCGGAGTGGAGTTGGACTCACTTGGCGATGTGATCTCATTTGGGGTAGCCCCGTCACTTCTGCTCGGACGGATGCTGTACCCGGAATGGCAGAAACTGGGAATCTCGCTCATGTTGGTTTATGTGCTGTGCACCGCTCTGCGACTGGCCCGATACAATGTCATGGCTCATATCGCGCGGCGGCCCCATTTTACCGGTTTGCCCTGCCCTGCTGCCGCCGGTTTATTGACCTCCCTCGTGCTGATGCTGAGTTTCTATAATGTGGACCTGGCTCATATTCGACCCCTGCGCGTGGGAATCCACGTATTGACTGTTATCCTCGCCGTTCTGATGGTCAGTCGTATCCGATATGTCGATCTCGCCGTCCGGTACGTGGAGCGGGGAAATGTGTTCAATCATTCGGTGGTTCTGGCGTTGGGGCTGGGGCTGGGTGCATTGCATCCCCAAATTACGCTCTTCTGTTGTTTCGCGGGATATATTATTCTAGGTCCCTTGCCTTTGCTCAAAATGAATAAACTTAAAGTCGAGGAAGGCGCGGAACAGGGAATTCAACCGACTACGGGAGACTTAAAACCATGAGTGAGTATGGTGTGTGCACCAAGTGCGGATTGACCGTATTCGCCATTCAAGAGGTATGTCCGTCTTGCGGCGCCCGAACCGCTCCGGAACCGGACTCCTCCATGATCGAGGAATGGCATGAAAAACGGGAAGGTGTTTGCTGCGATTGCATGGCAAAAGGCCGGGTCCGTCGCCTCGTGAAGGCAAAGGGATACAACGCCCTCACAAAAATACCGGAATTCCGCTGTCTCACATGCAGTGAGAAGAAACTCGCGGAAATTCGGGCGCGTGGTGTGCCGGTCTGATCTCAACTCCCAAAATCGTCGATACCCCCCCCCGCCGCCCGTCAGGCGCAATGCCGCTCCGTAATGCCGAATGACACGGTTGTAGCGCAGGTCCGGCCCGTGCGAACTCCGTTACCCGCCGACGTCCCTTTTACTTTAATGTCAGGCGCACTTATCGACCCCATTCACAAATCAATTCCATTTCCTGAACCACCGTATCAGCTGATTCGTCGAGGAATCATGCCGCAACTCCGGCGGTGTCTCCGATTCCAGTTCGGGCAGAATGCGATTCGCCAAAACCTTCCCCAATTCCACTCCCCACTGGTCAAAACTGTTGATCCCCCAGATCACACCCTGCACAAAGATTTTGTGTTCGTACATGGCAATCAATGATCCCAGCACTTCCGGAGTCAATTTCTCCGCAAGGATCGTGTTGGTCGGACGATTCCCCTCAAAAACCTTGTGCGGAACGAGATCGGCGGGAACGCCCTCGGTCTCAACCTCCTCGCGCGTCTTGCCGAACGCCAGTGCCTGGGTCTGCGCGAACAAATTAGCCATTAAAATCGAGTGATGATTCCCGATGGGATTCAAACTGCGCGCAAAACCGATGAAGTCGCACGGGACGAGCTTGGTTCCCTGGTGCAGGAGTTGAAAAAAGGCATGTTGCCCGTTGGTTCCCGGTTCCCCCCAGATAATCGGGCCGGTCTGATAACCCACCCGCCTCCCGTCTACTGTAATCGACTTCCCGTTCGATTCCATATCTCCCTGCCGGAAATACGCGGCAAAACGGCTCAGGTATTGATCGTACGGCAGAATCGCATGGCTTTGCGCACCAAAAAAATTGTTGTACCAGATTCCCAATAGCGCCAGAACGACCGGTACATTTTTCTCAAACGGCGTTCGTCGGAAATGGCAATCCAGCGTGTAATAGCCGTCCAGCATCCGGTTGAAATTCTCCGGACCGACGGCAATCATCACGGAAAGACCGATGGCGGAGGGAAGACTGTACCGCCCGCCGACCCAGTCCCAGAACTCAAACATGTTTGCATCTGCATCAATACCGAATCTCTTGACACCCTCGCGGTTTGTAGACAATGCGACAAAATGCCTCGCTACCGCCACATCGGCCCCCAAACCGCTTACCAGCCAGGCCCGCGCCGAATTCGCGTTCCTCATAGTCTCCTGGGTGGTAAATGACTTGCTCGATACAATAAACAGCGTCTCCGCCGGATCGAGATCCCGCACCGCCTCCGCCAGGTGGGTTCCATCCACATTCGACACAAAACGGATGGTTAGCCGACGGTCGCTGTAATACCGCAGCGCTCCGTATGCCATAACCGGACCCAGGTCCGATCCGCCGATCCCGATATTGATTACATTCCGAATCGGTTTCCCCGTGTATCCTTTCCATTCGCCCGCGCGCACACGAGTAGAGAAATCCGCCATTTTGGCCAACACCGCGCGCACACCCGGCATGACATCCTCTCCATCGACATAGACCGGCTCTTCCGAACGATTGCGCAATGCCGTATGCAACACAGCCCGTTTCTGCGTAACATTGATTTTCTCCCCTGTAAACATCCGCTCAACAGCATCTTTCAAACCGCGGCTCTCCGCCAAGGCACACAGCCCGCCCATCGTCTCGGCGGTAATTCGATTTTTCGAGTAATCCAACAGAAGCCCGCAGGCCTCGATGGTGAATCGTTCCGCACGCTGCGGATCGTCCCGAAACAAATCCCGAAGATGCACGGAACGTATCCGCTCGTAATGCTCCTGTAGATGTTTCCATTCCTGTCTTTCAGTCAATGTTATCATAACTAATTCTCTCGCAATTCCATCAGAGATTCCCCCCTCTCCATTCTTGGAGAGGGGGCCGGGGGGTGAGGACAGACGTGGCCGGGGGGTGAGAATAAACGGCGCCGGGGGGTGCGGATAGACGCCGCCGGGGGGTGCGGATAACCATTACCCGATCCGAACTCTTCCACTCTTCCAGCTCATCAAGCCGCCGATAATGAACAGCGTTAATCCGAAAAACAGGTTCAGCCCGATAGACATCGCGCCCGTGATCCAGGGAAGTATTCCCAGCAGCATCAATCCGATCAACAGGATGCAAATCCCCACAACGAAGAACGGAGACAGAATCTCACGGCCTTCACCGACCTTGATCTGATCTTCTTCCAATTCCCCGATGGGGGTCTCCAATCGTTTCCGAAAGGATTCGACCCGGGCGCGATCTTCCGCGCTCATCGGCTTGAGCATACTCACAACCATCATGACTACAAAAGTAACCAGGGCATTACATGCGAATAGAACAACCTCCATTTTCAAACGAAGGCCTGCAATCAAGAGCTCGTCCTTATCGGGATTCCAGATCATCCCCCAGATCGGAGTCTCCTGCCCTTTCGGCAGCCAAAAATAGAACCGGAGAAACAGGTACAGACCGACTCCAAACCCGCAGACAAATCCCGCAATCGCCCCGAGATTGGTCACTCTCTTGGACAGCAGCCCCAGGATCATCGGAACGGCTACCGGCGCCGTCGCAATCCCGAACAGGGTTACCATTGTTCGGAACAGGCCCTCGCCCGTTCCGCGCAACATGATGAATGCCACCCCCAGCGCAACGATACCCACAAGCAAAGTCATAATGCGTCCTACAAATACGAGTTCTTTCTGCGAGGCATTCGGACGGATAAGCCGTCGGTACACATCGTTCGTCAATACGCTGGCACAGGCATTGTAATCGCCGCTCAAAGTAGACATTGTCGCGGAAAACATCGCGGCCGCCATCAGTCCCAACATGCCGGCCGGAAGAAGAAAAGCGCACAGGCGGGGATAGACTTCTTTGGGAGCGATATCCGGTAGAAAATGCGTGGCCGCCATCGCGGGGATGAACATTAACGGCGGAGTGATGATATTCAGAACCACAACACACCAGCCGGTCTTAAGAGCCTCCTTCTCATCCCGCACACAGTAATACCGCTGAATCAGCGGCCACTTGACGCTGCTCCAGGCAAGGCAATACAGCACAACAAGCAACCCGACATAAATCCAGTTATATTCTTCATTAACAATCTGGTGGAAACTCTCCGTCCGGACAAGCACGTCCCATCCGCCGGCTTTACTGATCGCTAACGGCAACAGAACAAAAATGGCGACAGCCATCACCACAAACTGGACAAAATCTGTGACGGCGACCGCCCACAGGCCGCCCATGAACGTGTACGCCAGCATGATCACACCCGCGCCGAACATACTGTAGGCCAGGGGCAGGCCCAAACCCGCAGATAGAAACGTCCCGATGGCTACCAGTTTCAGACTGTCGTCAATCAGAATCACCGGCACTCCCTGCCAGGCAACCAGCTGGCGCAGAAGCGGACTGTAACGGGTTTCGAGGTACTCCACCGGGCTGTCGATCCGCGCGCGCCGCCAGCGCTTCGCAAAAAACACAACACTGAAAATCGTGGCCGGCACCGTCACCCAGTACAGCGTCACCGCCACCCACCCGTACTGGTAGGCCAGCGCAGAATAAAAAACAAACGCAAACGCGCTGAAACTCGTCATGTAAAACGATGTCCCGCTCAACCACCACGGAATCGTGTTTCCCCCGCTGAAATAGTCCTTCATCCCATGCATGTAACGGTAAAAATATATCCCGATCCCCAGCATCAAAATAAAATAGCCGATCAGCATAATGTGGTCCGGTGTCTGTACATGGCCCTGTATTGCATCCATTCGTCTCGCTCCTCATGGTAAAATTGAAATCACTCGAAATCTCCTAACGAACGAACATACGCAACCGATTCCGCGATGTATTCTTTCGTCTCCTGTTCACTCCACTCCACTCCCTTGATCCCCTCTACCTCAATGGTAACAGGTCCCCTGTACTTGTGTTCCCGCAGAATTCGGACCACCTCCGGAATATTGACAACCCCGCGTCCGAGCGCCGGAAAGTTCCAGGTCTCGTACTCGCCGTTGTGGTCCTTCAACTCCACTGTCGCAACGTAGTCGATTATCTTTTTCAACTCGGTCGGCGCATCGGTTCCTTTGTTGTAATAGTGAATATTGCCCGTGTCGAAGTTGACCCGAATATTCGGATGATTGATCTGACGCATCGTGTCCAGATGCACATCGCCGTTTGTCCCGAGGTCCGGGTGCGTCTCCAGCGCGATAATCACACCGTGTTTTCGGGCAACATCTCCGGCCCGGCGAAGACGCTCGAAAATGACCTCTTTCGGCGCATCATGGCGCTTCGGAGAAAAAAACATATACTTTGCGCCCATCTTCTCACAGGTTTCCAATTGGACCTCGAGCTCCGCAATACAAGTTTCCTTGGAAAGATCCGTGTCCCCCCGCATTACAGGAATCTTGAGAGCGTGCGTTTTCAACTTCTGCACGATCGCGTCCATCTCGTCGGGTGTCGGCACGTTGATAAAAACAGAATGTACCCCGATGGACTCCAGATGATCCCACGCGGCATCCTGGTACTTCCCATAGCTGGCGAGCCGGACTCCGAGGGAATTCCTGGTCTCCTTCTCTCCGAACCCGCAAAATGGGCAGGTTCCACACCCCATCATCAGGGGCACGAGAAAAATCAGCAAAAGAAATCTGCACAGAATCGGGAACGGCATTACTGTTTTCCTTTCCGGGCTATCTCTCATTATCCGCGATAATTTGCTGTATTCGTTTTTAGAATCAACCTGGTATCATCTCACAATTCCCGTGTCCAATGTAAGACCATGGGCCAATCCCAACCCAAATCCATGTCGAGAACCACAAGTATGCGTACAAACCTCTCCCCCAAGATAGGGGAAAACAGAATGAGGGTTGAATTCATTGGACTTACTCACACCTTCAACTCACCTTGTCCTCTTCACCAGCTCCTGCACTTTCCCCACCACCGCTTCTTCGATCGTGAGCGCAAATCCGCCCGGCAGCCCGTAAAATCCTGCCGAATGGAACGCTTCATATCCGCCCTCTTCCAGCACACGGCGTGACGGAAGGTATCCGAACACATCATTGCAGTATCCCGCCACCCAGACCGGCGACCCTGCAAGCTCTCTCTTGAGACGCAGAGAATAATCCACCGTCGCCTCACCGGACAGGGCGATCAAAGTCAGATCATTGCCAAATCGGACCACTTGGGCCAGATACGGATAGCTGATTCGGATATTTCCGGTCTTTTCCAGCTCCTCCAGCAGCATCTTTGCATGGTCTTGCTCATACTTGCCGGGCGATTGGGCCTGCTTCTCCAGGTCCTCCTTCGTGGGAATCTTCGCAAAATCCAGCGGGACCGTATCAATCGTGGCCCGCAGGGGAGCGTGAACCGTGCGGGGGTAGGCGTGCAGCGCGGCCTCCACCCCATTGGCCAGCGCGCGCCCATGCTGCTCAGCAAGTTGCACTGCCCCCCGTGGAACCAGGTAGACAACCGAATCTTCCGGATGTTGCAGCCTTCTGAAACGTGCAGGGTCGGGAATCCCACGGGGCTGCGGATTTTGGTCACCCCCGCACCCGATCATAAACATCGCCGTCACTCCCGGATGTGATTCCTCCACATACTGCTGCGCAAATCCGGCATAATCGCCGCAGAACTGATAGAAATCCAGCGTCGTGTTATGGCAGGCATACCCGAACAACACAGCCCGTAGCTCCCCGCCAGGCTTGTCTACCCGAAGCGCCGGGACATCATGATCCACCGGCCCATCAGGATAGGGTCGATTCTCCACCCCGTGTTCGGTCGGCTGGCGGCGGTTCATGGCGAATCCCGCGCGGGCATGGGTGTAGGCCAGCTCCGCCGGAGCCAGGTTCGCCAAACTCTCCCCGATAATCCGCACAATCTTCTCCTGCAATAACGGGACATACTCCCTGATGCGTTCCACATACTCCGGAGACACTCCGGAAATCTCGGCAGCGTCCGCCCGCAACTCCGGCCCGCAGTGTGTATGAGAGGCGTTCATCAGCAGTCCTTCCGGTGGAAGATCGTAAAGACGCTTGGCCTCCCGTTCCACAAAGTCACGCATACTTCGTGTCACTCCCAATAGATCCATCGTAACAATCACCAACCGTGTCCCTTGCGCGTCCTCCAATGCCAGCGCTTTCGCGTGAAGGTCATGGACTTTCCCCTCCGAGGGTTTATTGCGGGCGGCGTATCCCGCCATCCACATCGGCTGCTCGGGTGTGATTGTCACCGTGGCAACCCCCGCCTTCCATTCCGTCGCCGTATCTTCCGCCGAAATAAAGGCAGGTGGTGAAATCACCCATCCCACCAAATGAAACACCATCAGAAAACGCACACATCTTTTCACAAGTGGACTCTTGCGTCTCTTTTGAACATCCATTTCCTGTTCTCCCGTTGTTTCGAATGAATTCAATCTCTTAAATATCCATGAAAAAACCAAAAGCCTCAATGGAAGGCTTACAGCGAAACGGCATTGGATACGTGCGGATAAATGACATTCGTACGGCAGGAATGGCAGAGTTCCCATCCAATACGTTGTGGAGTCCAGTGCGGATGAATGACATTTGTACGGCAGGGATGACCGGATAATACATTTGTGTTTTAATTTTTAATTCCTGATTCCCTCTCCCTGTCCCTCTCGCCTCTCCCCCTGCCTCTTTCCCCAATGTCATTCAGTTAAACAATCCTGTAATTCACGAGGAAAACTCCGGAATGACGGCATCTCAGGTTAATGCGTATGGGAGGCAGGGTCGGGGTCGACTAATCCCTCCCCCGAAAGTCGGCGGATCTCAGGTGGCAATGTCATTAGGTTAAACCATCCTGAGACGGGCCGGTTCTCAATCTTATCGAGAGGCCGTTCCTTCCCATCCTGCTGTCTTCCCCTTAACTTAATGACATTGCTTCCTTCCCCCCTTTTGGGATTCTTTATTTGTTTTTTAATTCTTAATTGTCACCCCCGTGCGTGGCAATCCGTGGCCGCTGTATCCGATACGAAGAAAACCTCAGGCAGGAGCCTTTCACTTTCCCCGTATACACATCAACCAACAGATCCACCGCCATACGGCCCACTTCCTCCTGGAAATATTCGCCATAATAGCTGACATCGGCCAGCGGAGCCACTGAGGCATTCTCCCGAAGACATCCGAACTTCACTTGCGGACGTTGGATCATAATGAGGGGCAGCGCGGCAATGGAAAGATTCCCACCCATCACAATCACCCCCTCCACTCCGAGATCCTCTGCGAGAAGGTCCTTCACAACCGCACCGATTGTTTCTTCGTTGGCATCCCGAATCAATCGGAATCCCAGCCCGAGATCCGCTATTCCCTCCAGGTATCCATCACGGCTTGTCCGGTGATCAGGACGATAGAGATTTCCGATAAACCCGATTCGCCGATAGCCGTCCTCACGCATGGCGCGAACCAGGTCCCGTGTGCAATCTTTCCGGTTTTCGGTGACAAAATAGTCTCCCGGCGGGACATTCGTTCCCACCACCACAAGCGGACGGCCCAACTTCCCAGCGGTGATATACGTGTCGTACTGCGTCGGCCCAATGCAGATAAAACCGTTGGCGTTTGTGCCCTGAAGCTGCATCCATTCCGCAGAGGCCATATCGCTCCCAAGCAGATAGTGAATACTTGATTCCACTCCAAGTTCCGTTGTGCGCCCCAAAATCCCTCGAATGTAATCGCTGAGCGCTCTGTTGGTATCCCCCGCTCGGACCGAAACCACGATCGCAATCTTGCGCAACCGAAGCGCCTGCGTAGATACAAAACTCCCAATTCGCTCCCGACGTTCCACCAGGCCTTCTTTCACCAACTCCTGAAGCGCACGGTTGGAGGTAATCGGGCTGACCCCGAATTCCCTCGCCAGACGGGTATGTCCCGGAATGCGCGATCCCGGCGCATAATCGCCATGGCTGATCCGTTTCCGAATCTCGTCGGCTATTTCTGTATATAAATGTTTCCGGTTCATTGTGCTACTGTGTATATACACTTTAAACATCTCCAAATCAAGACCTGTTCATGCCGAACCAAATCACATCAAAAACCTCGCGAGAATCGAGACAGAAAAACCTCGCGAACCTCCAATACGCCTCGAAAACAGGAACTCAAAAATGGATTTTCCGAAAATCCGCTCACCTTTCCACAAGATGATTCCTTATCAAATCATTTGTGCAATAATTTCATATCTCCTGTATTATGAATTAGTTATGTCTATGAGTGGTTTTCATAGATGCCTTTGAGAAAATGGCATCCATCGGCATAGACACCGCAACGGGCATCATCCCTGGGTTTTCACTTCCCGTGGACAGATTCGAACACACAGCGAATTCAATAAATCGATTTTCTGAAAAAAAAGAGCAAGAAATTTCTTTTACCCTATGGACAAGCGTGGAAAAGTTGTTATATCATAGAATGCACAGAAGGCAAGGTGAAAATAAACATCGAACAGGAAAGCAGGGCAAGACCCCCAAAAGCGAAACCGTACGGGACACATTCTCACCGGATGATCCGTGAAGAATCAAGCTGCGCGTGGAGGCACAAACAATGAAACACCAGGGTTTGACATGTCCGGCAATTCTGGCAGGTTTGTTTTTCTTGCCCACTGCTTACGCGGTGGATCGCCTGCCGATTGACTTCCCCAACGGCGGCTTTGAAGAAACAACCGAGCAGGTGTCGTCCGACGGGACCCAGACCGCAATCTATCCTGCCCGGTGGAGTGTCACCAACGGATTCACCCATGATGGCGCGTATGGTGATATCAACGCGATCATTGAATTGGACCCCACAAACGTTCGCCCCGGATCGCCCGGCAAACAATCCCTCCATATCAAACACCCGCCAAGCCGCTTCCCCACTCGATATCAAAGCCACCTCGCTTCCTCCGCTACCAGCGAAATCGAACTGACCGGCATGACCTTCGATGCCGAAGTCTGGGTGAAAACACAGGACTGGTGGGGCAGCAACAGCCATTATTTTCATATCTGGCTGATGCCGATTGATTATGACGGAATTGTATTCGATAACATGCAATCCTTAAGCCCGTGGGCAATCCACCTCGGCCCGGCATCGGATCGGTGGAATGAACTGCTCAATGAGCCGGTTCAGGCCCGCATGGTCGCAAACACAATCTGGGGCACAACCCCCTGGACCAAATACCGTCTCGAAAATATCCCCATCGAGGACCCCGGAGTTTACGGTTTCTTCATTCAAATGACTGCATGGTACAACAATACGGACAATGGCCAACGAACGGACCAGCCGGAGTTTGAACTTACCGGCGATTGCCACGTATGGATCGACGATCTGAAATTGGTTATCCCGTCAGGATCAGACCAGCAGGATGTCTCCGGCTGGATGCTCCACTAGAGAACGCCAGACCTCTCAGCGAAAGGAGACGTTGCAGCAGATGAAAACAAAGTTAGTGGTGGGTTTCGGAATCTTGGCGGTGTTGATGATCGTCACACCGGGAACGCAGGCCCAAACCGCCGCAGAATTGGGGTTTGAGGCAGGTGTGGACGCCGCCGGACTGCCGGCCGGATTCCCAAGCAGCGGCGTGTATGGGGATGCCACCGTAAAAATCCTCCAGGATGCCTCAAAAGCCCGAAGCGGAACCGGAGTCCTCGAAATACGTGCCAAGGCAGGCGGCGCAGCCAACTCGCAGGCTTACCTGATCCGCCAGGTCGATGCCTCCTCTCTCGGTCCCGATGGAGCAATGCTGACAGTATCCGTATGGTTTAAGGTGACCGGACTGGATGCTTCCTCCATCGCTCAGGTGTGGATTTACCAGTGGTCGCCCGAATGGGCGCTGTTGGACTACACCAAGGGTTCCACAATCGGCGCGGCTTACAATGATGCCGGTTGGGTCCGCGGATTTCATACCATTAAGATCGGGTATGATGCCAAGGGATTGCCCTTTTTCCCCGATGCCACGGTGGGAAAAATCGACATGCGGCCCTGCCACGCCTACTTCAGTGAAGACAAGAACGAAGACGGCAAAGATGCCGTAGTCCTCCTGGATGATGTGACCATTGCGACAAATCTGCCCACAGCCAGCAGCGTGGAAGTCGACTGGGCGCTGTATGAATGAGACCGAGAGCCGGTCCTGTTCGGCGGACCGTGACAACAGAAACAAGGGCAGGCGCTGTTTGTGCAAACCGCCGGGCAGCGCCTGCCCCCAATCCCTCAAACGGGATGGGTGTTTCGACGGAGTCTTATGGATGTTCAAAAAACGGTGCGCTTTCACGTTAATCGAGTTGTTGATCGTGGTTGCGATTATCGGTGTCTTGGCGGCCATCGCCGTGCCGAATTTCCTCAATGCACAGATGCGGGCGAAAGTGGTCCGGGCGATCTCCGATATGAAAAGCGTCGCCCATGCGATTTCCTGCTATCGCATCGACAACAACAAACTGCCGGAAATCATTTACGGCTATGTCCCCCGTGTCACCACTCCGATTTCCTACATCGCATCCGTTCCGCTTGATTATTTCAACCAATATTACAAAGAAATCTTCGGATACCCTCCTCCCTACTATTTCACCGATAAAGAACGATGCGCGAACGAGGCCTATTTCAACGCTTTCGAGGCGTACGGTCCGGGGCATGACTTCATGATGTATTCCTACGGTCCGGATACACACTCCACTACGGTAACCAACAACACCGGCAAGGGCGTCCCGGGCGGCATTTTGATTATCTACGATATGTCAAACGGCGTCCGCAGTGACGGCAGTCTTTTCTATTTCAGCGATTAAACATCACAATTACCTCCCTCGAAGATCGGGGGAAGTGAGGTGGGGGTTGACCGGACATCGCAAGACTCCTCAGTATCCACTGAGCGGCGCTGTTCTATCACCACTTTCTCAAGAGCGATGAAATTGAGTAGGGGCGAACCTTTCTTCGCCCCTACGACTCTTCTTTTTGCCTCCTCCGCTCTTCTCCCTCCCCTCGATAAGCTTTAATATAAAGCAGCGCTTCACCAAATAGGAGACCGGATATGAAACGCTTTTACAAAGAATATTGGAACCGTCTTGGATTCACTCTCATTGAGCTTCTGATCGTTGTCGCGATTATCGGCATCCTGGCCGCCATCGCCGTACCCAACTTCCGAAAGGCCCAACACCGGGCCATGATTTCCCGTGGGCTGGCAGACATGCGCTCGGTCGTGCAGGCCTATCGCATGTATTTTTTGGACAACAACGGCTGGCCCGACCACAGCGACCTCCCCTGGGCAATGAATCCCCTCACGACACCGATCGCCTATCTGAACACGCTGATCTATGATGTATTCACTCTAACGGACCCCTCCAATAAGAGCAAAGCCCCCAAAGATATGATCCATGGGGGTATTCCCCATTTCGAATCGGGCTGTGGTTGGTTCAAGAGCGGTCCCGATGGAAAACACCTCGCCGCTTATCAGGAGTCCGATCGAATGCTTTTCCTGCACGGTCCCAACGGCTACGCGAACATCTATGCGGCAAGCAACGGCACATTCAGCAACGGCGGCCTCTGGTATATGATGACCAAAGACGGCAAGCCCCGCTGGGGAGACGAGTTTCACTGAGTTTGCCGGTATAGAGGCGCATGGTCGCGCGACCCTGCCGCCGGTAAAGAACCAGAGGACCGATTATTCCTTTACCCGTATATTTGTGTCCTGTATCCCCTCACACATTAAGATGGCTACTCGCGGGCCTTCGTCTGTCATGGTAATCCAGAGAATATGATCGAATTCGCCGTACTCGATACCGCGCAGCTGACTGGATCCCCCCGTCGTTGCCACCGTGTAGTACTCCCGTCCGTAGCGGATGCTTTTCGTGTAATTGTGGACATGACCCGCAATGACCGTGTACGGGCGACCCTGAAGATTCTGTTCAAAGGTTGTCCAGCCATACACTTCTTTTTCCTCCCATAGCGGTCTGTGCAGAAATACGAAAGTCCAGCGGACATCGCGGTTGTCCCGGAGCGCCTTCGCCAGGTAAGCATTTTGCTCATCCGTCATGTTGGGGCGTTTCTCCGTGGGGTCCTCCGAGTTCACGATCAGAAACAGCACATCCCGATAAACAAAGTGATAATAGGTCCGACCATGCCGCTCATGTCGATAGTCCGCCATCATCCGATTGGTGTAATCATGATTGCCGGTAACGTAGAAAAACGGCATTTCCAATTGGGAGACATAGCCGTCCAGCTCATCCCATTGCCGAATGACTTCATCCTTGTTTTCCTCATAACCTTGAATCAAATCCCCCACGCTCATCACAAACTCCGGTTGCAGCAGATTGATCTTGGGCATCATCTTGTCGAAAATGCCGGGCCGTTCGCCGCCTCCACGATCCGAAATCACAACGAATTGGAAATTATCCGGATCGTTTTTGAATTCCAGATGGGTCCATGGATTTGCCCCTGGCTCGATCGTAATGACCGGATTCGCCCGCTGCGATGGACTCAAGCTCGCACAGCTCCACAAACCAAGGCACACAAGAATCAGTAGAACTTGGGTTTTCTTCATAACGTCAATCTTTTCTCCTGTTTCCGATGAACGGCTAGTTTACAAATTCCTGCCATTGGGGTAACCGAACCAGCTGCATTTCATAAACCATTTTCTCGGTTTCAGCCGGCGCTCCGGACTTCCGAGCCGCCTGGAGAGTCTGAATCCGTTTCGGATCGCTTACCTCTACCCAGGCCACGGTATAAATGCAATCGTCCGGACCGATCGCAATGCTTTCGGAAAAGAAAACCCGATCCATGTTCTCGGTAAAGATCGGACCGTGGTTTGTATAGGTATCGCTGTCGATTTGATAAGTAATGAGATAAAGCGCGGACTGCACTTCCGGCTTGTTCTTGATCACTACCGCCGGACCGTGCGCCAGGTAGAAAATGGTATTCTTCGGGCCGATCATAAATCCCAACTGGCTGATTTCAGGATTTCTCGGCTGTCCCCGATACGCTTCCGGCCTCAAATCCGCCACCGTGCGGAGGTAGCCGGTTTTCGGAACAAACTCAAACAGGGATGTAGTTTCCCATTGAATCCCCCAAAAACTATCCGTAGACGGATTCCATTCAATGACGCGCCAATTATATTGGAAATCGCCTTTGAGAGTTTCCCCGGTCGATTGGGCAAAAGGAAGATGGGTGAGGTCCAGTCCCTCCAGAAAGCGAATGGGACGGAACTCTGCAGGATCGTATTTCCAGATTGCGCCATCCATGGTCGATCCGTAGACGATTCCATCCGGGTCCACCCCGAGCGTGCGACAGATCCGGTCCCACTCATACGGATGCTGTCCCCATTCTCCCCGGCCCTGGACGGCGCCCCAGTAACGCAGATCGGCTTTGTTAATGTTATATGAAATAAGAAGTCCCGAAGGCCAGGTCTGTCCGTAGAGGATTTCATTTTTTGGATCGAGAATGGCGGTAATGATCCCTTCGTTGTCAAACACTTTCGCCAAGTCCTGAAACTCCCCTGTCTTGAGATCGTAGTTCATGAAGTGCCCGCCGGGGTAGGTCTTCCGACCGCCGGTATCGATACCCGGCAGTTCGCCGCTGCTGTAAAACGAGGTATGTGTGGCAAACCACAGTTTTCCCTTATGCTCGAATAAAGGCGTGTGAATTTTCCCCTGGGGCATATATTCCGATGCCGGTTCTTTGAGTACCTCGTCGATTTTCCCAAGGAGTGTCGTCTGTTCGGTTTTCGGATCGAACCGATACAGACGGACACCGAAACTTGAATTGTGTGTATTAAGTGAAAAGTAGATGTTGCCGTCGGATGCGGCGGTGAGAGAGTGGTAATTACTGTCCGCTCCGGGAAAATCGTTTGGGTACGCCCTGGCCACGATATGGCGTGGCAGGGATTCGAATGAAACCGTTTGCTTTCCGGTCTCCGGTTGAGCGCCGATAAGAATGGAACCAATCCACAGAAGAACTGGGATAAAGCAGAGAATCCTGCGGAACATCACGGCATCTCCTTGACGGTAAAGATTGTCACATGTCGGCGCCGTCATCGTGCCCAACACGAATTTACGCGGATTCTAGCACAGACTCGCCCAGAAAAGGACCGGTCTACTCCCTCTCCTTCTGGGAGAAAGTTGCGGGGAGAGATTTTAAGACGGTTCCAGCCTCTATTCTTATCCCAGGCGACTCAATTTGAGAACCTGCGGCGCTCCATCCAGCAGATCCTCCGCTCGCCTGACAAATCCCTGGAAATGCGGTGTTTGAACGTGTTTGTCAAGCGCTTCGGGACTCTCCCAAGTCTCGATAAAGATGAAATGGCAGGGATCATCCTGCGAAATGAACAGTTCGTATTCCTGGTAGCCCTCATCGGATCGGGTCGGTGCGATCAGGGAGAGCAGAACTCTTTCCAGTTCGTCCCGTTTGCTCGGTTTGGCGTGGATATGCGCGATGATTTTCAGACTTTTCGGCGGTGTCGGTCCCATGGTATTCACCTCTCAAGGAAATATGTGAGAATCACCATGTCCTTTTGTGCCCATGTTGTCAAGCAAAGAGGAGCGCATGCCCATCCCCTCTCCGTCCGGGAGAGGACTAGGGTGAGGAGGTTTCCTGTCGGGGTGGCGCCGGCATCTTGCCGGTGGGGAATTGTCGCACGGGCGTCCCGCCCGTGGCCCGTAGGGGCGCACGGCGCTGCGCCCATGTGGGTTGTGTATCCTTGGAGTGCTGAAGTGGAGCTTCAGCCTTTGCCCAAGGCGGAGCAGGGTAGCTGTCGCCTTGGCTCTTTCACAATTCTCTATCCGTTATTCCCTTTCCCACCGGGAGAGGGTTTGGGTGAGGGGCCTTCGCGTCGCACGGGCGTCCCGCCCGTGGCCCGTAGGGGCGCACGGCTGTGCGCCCATGTGGGTTGTGTATCCTTGGAGTGCTGAAGCGGAGCTTCAGCCTTTGCCCAAGGCGGAGCAGAGTAGCTGTCGCCTTGGCTCTTTCACAATTCTCTATCCGTTATTCCCTTTCCCACCGGGAGAGGGTTTGGGTGAGGGGCCTTCGCGTCGCACGGGCGTCCCGCCCGTGGTCCGTAAGGGCGCACGGCTGTGCGCCCATGTGACTGCTCTTTTTCGTGTTCCGTTCGTGACTTCGTGATTCACTGCATTGGCGCCGAGACGCGTTACCTTGGTGAAGGCCCTACGATTCCGTATCCTACCCGCCAACCCGTTCCTCACTTTCCGTTTTAAAAACAGATTTGCATCTGTAACATACGCTATCGCCGCGATTGACAGACATGCCACATTGCGAACAAATAGTAGTTTCATACTCCATCAGGTCAGGTTGAGATAAAGTGCCTCCATACTTCTCACCAGCCAGCTTCTTCAAAAGCCGAAGCACATCAGCAAATGCCCCGCAAAAGATATACAAGGTAATTCCCGGAATCAAAGAACCGATGCCCAATGCGATCCAAAGCAAGGATTCATCCGGATTTCGATTGAGTGCAAGGAGGGCCAACACCACAGCTACAAAGCACGTGATAATGCTGATAACCAGGTAGAAAATCCCCAGTCCGGACAGCAATCCTTCTCGCCCACCTTCGTATCGGATTTCCTTATTGACTATTTTCGTGGCCATGGTGATGTCCTCCCTGGAACTACCGTGAGCGCCGATCTTCTATCGTGCGTTCAACCATTATTGAAGCTCGCTCAGGAGTTCTTGTCTTACGAAGTCAGACGGGTTCGAATTGAAATAGAATCGCCACTCGGTTGACCCGTTATTCTCCTCAATACACCCCTCTATGCCAACATTCCCTGAGACAACCTCCTGTGAGAAATTAGTGTAGAAACGGAGGTTAAAGATGAAGATGATAAGAAGACGAAAAGAAAGGTCGGAGGAATGCGATGGGGGAGTCCTGAAGTGGAGTGAAGAGG
>JAKQSI010000067.1 GCA_029570205.1 Candidatus Omnitrophota bacterium
TCGGGAGAGGGGTGAGGCCGGTTGGATATCGCGAGAATAATCGCGGCGAGTGGTTTCTTGAAGAGATGAGACCATGCGAGTCAGGATAAACAGAGAAACGTGCAGCCGAAATGGGCCGGATGGGGTCTCCCAAAGAGAGCAACAGACAGACCTCGGTTCCGAGGAGGGCCTTGAATGGGACAAACGGGAAGGAGGGGTCTGAACCATGATTCGTGGGATTAAGGGATTACCTTGATGAAGAGAAGAAGTTTGAACCATGATTCGTGGGATTAAGGGATGGGCAGGAAGAAGAAGACGAAGTAAACAAAACCGCGCCGCCGGTTTTTGGCCGACAGCGCGGTTGATCTTTTGCAGATTGATCTTACCGTAGTCCCGCTTTGTTTGTAGTCCTGCTTCGTGTAATCCTGTTACAGGAACAACGGAGCGAGCACCAAGGTAATTGTAGACAACAGTTTCACCAGAACATGCAGTGACGGTCCGGCGGTGTCCTTGAACGGGTCACCGACGGTATCGCCGACAACGGCGGCAGCGTGCACGGGATTCTTGATCTTGTTGCCTTGCTTATCGGTCAGGTACTTACCGCCATGCGCACCGGCTTCGATGTATTTCTTGGCGTTATCCCAGGCGCCACCGGAGTTGTTCAAAAACAAAGCCATCAGAATGCCGCCGATGGTTCCCACCATCAACAAACCGGCAACGGCCTGCGCGGCGATCAATTCCTCGCCTTCGGTAATGAATATGCGGAAAATCAAGCCGATCGCCACCGGACCGAGAACAGGAAGCAACCCGGGAGCCACCATCTTCTTAAGAGCCGACTTGGTCACAATGTCCACACAGGAGCTGTAATCCGGCTTGAAGTCCTGAGGGAACTGAATGATGTCGTTCACGCGCGGCAGTTTGGCATACTGATGTCGGACTTCCTCGATGATCGACTGGGCGGTTTTGCCGACCGCGCGGATCGCCATCGCGGAGAACAGGAACACCAGCATGATGCCGAAGAACGCACCGCAGAATACCTCCGGTTTGGAGAGATCGACGGTGAAATGGAAGCCCTCCGGTTTCCCCGCGTACTGAACGACCTCATCCATGTATGCCTGGAAGAGCAGATAAGCAGCCAGACCGGCGGAACCGATGGCATAGCCCTTGGTGAGCGCCTTGGTGGTGTTTCCGACGGCATCCAGGCGGTCCGTTTTCTGGCGGATTTCCGCGGGCTGGCGGCTCATCTCCACAATGCCGCCCGCGTTATCGGTGATCGGCCCGAAGGTATCCATGGCCAGGATGTACGCGGCGGTGGCCAACATGCCCATGGTTGCCACGGCGGTTCCGAAGAGACCGGCATGTTCCAGGCCGCTGCTTTTGCCGAGATAATACGAACCGAGCAGGGCGGCGATCATCACGATGGTCGGCGCAGCGGTGCATTCAAAGCCGACAGAGGTTCCGGCGATGATGTTGGTGGCCGGACCGGTTTTGGATTGTTCGGCGATGGTCTGCACCGGACGGTACTTATATTCAGTGTAGTACTGGGTGATATAAACGAACAGCACAGAAGTGACGACGCCGACGACTCCGCACAGGAAGAAGTGCCACCAGGCGCTGGGAGCGGCCTCTGTGTAAAGCAGCCAGCGGGTTGCGACCAGGAACGCCAGCATCGCCAGGCCCACGGCGACATAATAGCCCCGGTTCAGGGCGGTCATGGGATCCATTTTTTCTTCTTTGTCCAGCTTGACCATCATGATGCCGACGATGGAGGCGATGATTCCGAAGGCACGGGCGACCAGGGGGAACATCATCACACCGACGACGCCCATGGAGAATGTAACGCCCGATTTCTGAGAGATACCGGCCAGGGTTGCGCCGAGGATCATCGCGCCGATATTTTCGGCGGCGGTGGACTCGAACAGGTCGGCGCCACGGCCCGCGCAGTCGCCGACGTTATCGCCGACGAGGTCGGCCACAACAGCGGGGTTGCGGGGATCATCTTCCGGAATACCGGCCTCCACTTTGCCGACCAGGTCCGCGCCGACATCGGCGGCCTTGGTGTAGATTCCACCGCCGAGTTGGGCGAACAGGGCAACAAATGATGCGCCGAATCCATACCCGACGATCAGCAGGGGGATGCGGGTCGGTTCAACGCTTGTGGTCAGGCTGACCAGCGCATACAGACCGGCGACGCCCAGAAGGCTCATAGCCACAACCAGGAGTCCGGAGACGGCCCCACCGCGCAGCGAAATCTGCAAAGCATCGTTCAGGCTGCTGAGGGCCGCGTGTGCCGTGCGGATATTGCTGCGGATGGAGACCCACATGCCTACGTATCCCGCGAACATGGAGCAGAGCGCACCCAGGATAAATGAGAACCCAATCCAAAAGGCCAACGCCATGGACGAACCAACGGGATCGAAGTCCTGATGGCTGCGGATGAACCCGTAGGCGATGAAGATGATGAGCGCGACAACCACCGACAGGATCATAATGGTCTGATTCTGGCGGTGTAGAAATGCCTCCGCGCCCTCTTTAATGGCGTTGGAGATTTTCTGCATCTCCGGACTGCCCGTGCTCTTGTTCAGTACCCATCGGGACAGATAGTACGCGAACCACAGCCCGAAGAGACTGATTGCGATGACGAGGACTAACAATAAAAACGTCGTCATGCTGCTGTCTATCCTTTCGTTTGATTTTTTGTTGTCAAAACCGAATCATCTTTTCGACGATCCCGGTGAAAACCACATTACATGACCGCTTTCCCGGACGATTGCACACAACCTTCCGTATGCACCTCGTCGCCTGCTTCAGAAACCCGACCCCAATCTCCGCAGATTGCGAGATTGAACAGACTGAAGAGGGGAAGTTCCCTCTGATCTTCCGTGGGAGCAAGACCCTCCGTGTATTTTTTCGGATCGGATGAGATGGGAAAGATGGGTCATGCCAATAAGCCTGCTGCTACGCGCATGGATATCGGGGAGTTTAAGCCCCTTCTTGAGACTGTTCAAGGTTCCACACCCGACTTGGGGCAGAGCGGGGTCGGGTAGTGGGTGTCACATTTTGTCACAATTCTTCTACCGGGCGTGGCCGGATTTGATTCCCGATTCTGATTTTCTTTCTCGACGGAGAGGGGAGTTTTTAAGAGGCTCAACAATCTTTGATTTTTCAGGTGATCGGGGTGAGTGGGGGTTGGCCGAGAAGGACCCGGGCGACATTCCGGGCGGCGAGAAGGTGCGCGTGTTTAGGAACCTCACGGGTTGCCTGGCCGATATGCGGGGTCAGAACAACATTCGGCATCTCTAAGAGGGGCGGATGGCCCTCCGGTTCATTTTCGAAAACATCCAGGACGGTAATCGGTTTGCCATCAGTAAAGGTCAGCCACGGAAAGGTGTTGCGGGTGTCGGCATTGATTATCCGTGTGCGTGATTGTCCGCCGGATGGGTTGAGAGTTACCTGTAGTATTCCAACCGTTTTGGTCAATTCCCGCCCGCAGAGAGGTAGTTCGTGGTGAATTCTTCTTGTGAAATCACCTTTCGGTCGAGCAGTTGGAGGCCCGTTTTGATACGAAGGGATTCTGCGCGGGCGGCGCCGAATTCATCCGGCTTCTTGTGCGGGCTGAATTCATGACGGCAGGTAACGGGGATGTCATGCAGCGCCAGTTCCAGATTTCGCAGCCATTCCACCATGCGTTTTGCGCTTTGTTGGACAGTCGTTGCGTGGTTGGTTAGTAGTTGATATTGCGATGCGCCCCAGGTTTCGGTTGTCCCCCAGTTTCGTCCCAGCATAAACGGAGCCAGGTGGAGCGCGGAGATGACCTGCTCGCTGACGGCCTGAAGACTCTCGCTCCATCGGGTGCGATTTCCGCCGACTCCGACATACTCTATCTCGATATTGTCGAAGGTCACAAAATTGCTGTCGGTTTTCTTTTCCCGAAGACGGTCCCGGATTTCCTGAAACTCGCGCGCGGAGCGTTCGTTGAATACGGAGGGAGATTCGCCGGGCCGAGGCGGGCCGGGCGCGTATTTCACATGAAGCGTCGGGAATCCGGCATTGTGTGTTGCGCGGGCCAGGTCGACAATCATCTGCTGCTGAATCCGCGCCACGAGCGGCAGGGCCATCAGCGGCGAGCGACCGTACGGCGAATCGCCTTCCGCATCTAACGCATAATAGAAAAACGACGCCGGATTGAGCCGCACAAATTTCCCGTCGGGAAGCAGTTGGTACGGGACCAGGTGACGGTTGATTCGAGTTCGCCGGAATCGAATCGTGGCAGGGTCGATGATATAGAACTTGTCGATTCGGGACCGGTCCTCCGTCAGAACCACCTCCCCCGCAAAACTGCCGCAGGTGAACACAGACAGGAAAAACGCCGCCACCAGGGATTCCATTCCCTGGCTTTTCGCGTGCTCGAATTCATGAATCCGCCGGTCCAAGCGGGCCAGGATTACTTTTGCGGCCTCATGTTCGGTGGGACTTCCGCCATCCAGGTGCATCGTCTGCGGTGTGTTGCATAGACGCACCCACGCCCAGACTCCCGCAGAAACATCGGGAATATGGTCCCGCATGTAGCGCAATACAGGAAACAGGACGGTAAAATCCGGTTCCGGCGGCGGGATCATATCGGGATCGTTCATCAGCCCGAGTGAGGCATACGATCCGCCGGGGGTGGAAATGGGTTTGACCGGAATGCGGTTTGACTCGGAAACAGTCTCAAACACGGGGGATTGCCTGCGATGGGAAGGAATGTTGCGCCACAAACGGGAAAAGATGCCTGCCATGATTCCTCCTGGAGAAAATCCGACGGATCATTCTTCTATTTTTAACGGGAAGAGGGCGGTGACCCGCCATTTTTATACCGCAAACGGTATCATTTGACAGTTGATTCCTGGTGACTTATGGTGTGCGCATGAATTGCGCCGGGTGGAACAAACCGGCGGCTTGCGCTATTTCCACGATTTTGAGAGGACCTTCCGTGAAAGAACAACCCTCCCAGCCGATTCAATTGACCCGTGTGGGTCTGCTGATCTGCGGAATTTTTGCGATCGGGGCCTTTCTTCGCCTCTATCAGCTGAGCGAAATGGCCTATCACCATGATGAATCACTTCATGCGTATTATTCCTATAAGTTGTTTCACGACGGTCGTCAGGAATACCGCTATGACCCGGTTTATCACGGCCCGTTTCTCTATCACTACACCGCCCTGATTTATGCCCTGTTCGGTGATTCGGACTTCACCGGCCGACTGCCTCAAGTGACCTTCGGTCTCTTGATCTTTTTTCTTGTTCTGCGGTTGCGCCCATGGATCGGCACACCGGGGGTAGTATGCACATTGATTGCCGTGGCCCTGTCACCGACCCTGACTTATTTCTCACGATTTGCACGGAACGACATTTTGATTGCCGGCATGACACTCGGCATCGTAGTGTTTGCCATGGACTATATCCGAACCAGGCAGCCTCTCCACCTGGTCGGGTCTCTGTTCTTTCTGGGCCTGATGTATTGCTGTAAGGAGAACTCTCTCATTACAGGATTCATTCTCTGTTCATACCTGGTTTTTTTCGGAGTGTATTACATTTTTTCCCGCCCGAAAGAGGCTCGAAAGATTGCGTTGTACACAGTGTTCGGAGACTATGCGCCGCTGACAAAATCCCTGGTGATTTACGGCCTGTTTTCTTTCTTTGCGTTCTTCTATTCCAAGGTCATTATCGGCCGCATCGACTGGTCCGATGTCACCGGAGACATGACCCTGGGCGTGATCCAGAGCCATATTCAGGCGTACCTGGCGGAACACCCGAAATTCACCGCGACCTGGATGGTTCTGGTGGTACTCGTTTCAGCGGCGGTGTTCGCGGGGATGTGGTGGATAAGGCGGTGGGCGGGCGGGAAACCGGCGGAGGCCGTTGCGGGTCGGGGGAAATGGGAGGCTATCGCAAAGGAAAATTATCCGCTTGTGCTGGGCTGGGCGATTATTGTGTGCCTCTTCTGCCTCTTGTTCACCACGCTTCTATACAACCCTGCGGGGCTGAGGTACGGCCTGGTGGAGTATTACGCCTATTGGATCGGCCAGCAGGAGCATCCACGGATCGGCGGGCCGTTAAGTTATTACATTCCTCGCCTGTTTCTCTATGAGATTCTGGGGGTTCTGTTCGGAATTGCCGCATACATATATTACCTGGTTCGGGCGATCGGATGGGGATGGTTTCTGTCCGGCCAGATCGTGTTCTTCGGGGCGTTGCGTCAGTTTTATGCGTACATCCATGGTCCGGCTGCATTTCGCGAAAACCTGACGGGCCATATCCTGGAATTGGTTCTGTTTGTTGCCCTCGGCGGACTGGTGCTCGCCGGATACAAAATCATCCGCCTGATCCTGCTGCGGCCTGCTGTCGATGAAAGCAGGCCGTATCCTTCTCCGTACAACGACAGTGTAGAAGTGGACGGGTATCGGCTGTTCCTGGTGTATTGGAGTATCGTCGCACTGATTATATACAGCATCTTGAATGAGAAAGTCCCGTGGCTGATGACCCACCAGGCGTTGCCGATCTGCCTCCTGGCCGGGGTATTCGCCGGGGATCTCTGGAGACTTCCGGGTCGGGGGGCTGCGCGAAAAGCGGTGATGGCGGCGTTTGTCATTCTCGCCATTTACTCCCTGCGCACCAATATCCTTTTGAACATTTACAATCCCGACAACCCGCGCGAAATCATGGTCTACACGCAAAGCACACCGGATGTTGTTCGAATTCGAGATGAGGTGGAGCATATCGCGCATCTTCTCGGGAAAGACAAGTTCATGGCTCGCCGTGACAATGAACGCAGCCGGTATCAGAACGAGAGCAGTGAGACGCTGGTGGCCACACAGGGCGAGGCACAGTGGCCCTTCGTCTGGTATTTTCGACATTATCGAACCACCCCTGGAATGCCCGTCAAACCGCTTCCGCCGGTGATTATTGTCGATCCGAATATGGATACACAGATGCAGACCCTGGCAGGCGGAAAATACACGGTTCGGAAATATCCCATTCGAGCGTGGTGGCCGCCTTACGGGAAGACAGTCTCGCCGTTTGCCGCCATCAATGATCCCGATCAGCCCTCCATCAAGAGCGCCTCACAGGCTTGGGGATGGCTCGCAAAATATATGTGGACCCGGGAGGTCTGGAGTCCGCCCGGATCATCGGACATGCTCGTTTATGTCCGTAAGGATTTGCTCAAAGAAGTCCCTGCGCCGAAAGTGGACGAGGGGTATTCCCAGGCTCCACAGACTCTTGTCCGGCTTGCCGCATGGGGTTCAAAAGGAACCGGCCCCGGCCAGTTCCAGATGCCGAAGGGTGTAACGATCTCACCCGATGGGCAACTCATTTATGTTCTGGACAGCGGGAATTGCCGAATCCAGGTCCTGGATGTCAACGGGAACTTCATGGCCCAGTGCGGCTCGGCAGGGAGGGGTCCGGGGCAGTTCAATCCGGACTATGGCGGACCGTGCGGCGGGATCGCTCTCGGAGGCAATGGACATATCTTTGCCACGGATACTTGGGGAAACCGTATATTGATCTTTGGCCAGGATGCCGATCCGGTTGACGCATGGACACAGGCCGGACCGGGAGGCACATACTTTGGTCCTCGTGGACTGGCTGTCGCCCCGGACGGCAAAGTGGTTGTTGCCGATACCGGGCACCATTGCCTGATTTTTTATGGTCCCGATGGAAAATATCTGAATACGGTCGGCTCAATGGGGGCCGGTCCCGGGCAATTCACCGAACCGGTGGGAGTTGCCGTGAGCGCCGATGGTGAAATCTATGTTGCGGATGTCGGCAATCTGCGCATCCAGGTATTGGGACCGGATGGCATGTTCCGTCGCCAATGGAACATTCTTGGGTGGACTGAGGATCCCAATGCGCGTATCTGGGTCGAACCATACATCGCCCTCGGCCCCAATGGATCGGTATATGTCACCGATTCTATCAAAGGCATGATTCATCGTTTCAACCAATCCGGCGGGAATGTCAGGCTGGGTGTTGTGGCAGGCGGATTCGGCGCGCCGAAAGGAATCGCCTGCGATAAGGACGACAATCTCTATGTTGTGGATGCGGAACAGCACCGGATCATCAAGACCCGGTTCTGATGTTGACTTTGCGCGCGGCAATCGTACTTGCAGGGCGATATCCTTTGCGATAACTTAAAAGCAGACAGTTTCCGGCGGTGTAGCCAAGTGGTAAGGCAGAGGACTGCAAATCCTTTATCCACCGGTTCGAATCCGGTCGCCGCCTTCTTGTACTATCTCCATGCCGCACTTTCTCGGATAGAGGTTTTGAAATGAGAGGAAACGTCCGATGAGATCAAAGTCCCTGTCTCAACAAGGCGCTCTTCTTGAAGATAGCGACAAGCGGGATGCTCTTCTCAAAGAGCGATTCCGGTCTCTCGTTGAAATCTGGAAATCCGAAACCAAGTTCTCCTCCACGGCATACGAAATGGCCATGCACCCGGCCTACCAGCAAATCATCGGCATCGGACCCGCAGCGATCCCCTTGATTTTGCATGAATTGAAAACTGAACCGGACCATTGGTTTTGGGCGCTTCGTGCCATCACCGGAGAAGACCCGATCCCTGAATCACCACAAGGCTGTCTCGACAAAATGACCGACGCCTGGCTGAAATGGGGACGAGAACACGGATATGAGTGTTGAAAAAGAGCTGGAGAGTCTCTTTCCGAATCTCGAAACATCCCCCTATTCCATCAAAAGCCCTTTCGATCCCAGATACAACTGCATCGCTTGGGCGGCAGGAGACCACGAGTTGTGGTGGGAGCCGGATTTCTGGGGATACTATTATTGGGATTCTGGAGTAGCAAGATCGGCAAAAGTGTGGATATCGAACACACCCTGGAAGGATTGGAGGGCTCCTTTTACGGACAGGTTGCCATCATCATGCGCCGCTGCGACAGGTTGCCATAGGACAACTGTCTTTGTGATGATAAATGCCTCACCCGTTTCCCCACTGAATAATCGACCGGTTCATGGCCTCTTCGACCCAGATCTTTCCGCGCGACAGCGCGGGGCGACGATGACCGGGGAGAAGGATATCCACCGGCATTTGAGCCAGTTTCTTGAGGCTCTGAACATAGGCTTTCGGATTGAAGTCGATACTGCCGCTCCAGCCGGTGCTGCCGGATTCCGCCACCAGATCCCCTGTGACAAAGACCTTGCGACCGCGCCAGGGAAACACATACACCACGGACCCATCCGCGTGGCCCGGCGTATGGAAAACCTCCACAGCAAAATCGCCCACGGAAAACGAATCCTCATCCTGAAATTCAATATCAACCTCCGATGGGGCCGGGGGACGATGATACAGATACGGGCAGGTGCGTGCATCTCCCGCCCGGACTGCCTCCGCGCAAATCCGATGCGCCGCAATCTTGATACCTTTCTCGCGAAACCGGGCGGCTCCGGCGGCATGGTCGTAATGCGGATGCGTGAGAAAACAGTGGCTGATCCGCCCCGGATCGAGTCCCCATGCCCGCATGTTCTCGAAAATTTGCTGCCGAGACGCCCCGTTCCCGCAATCAAACAAAACGATCTCCTCCCCCAGGTCCACCGCGAACACGTTCGAATCCACATACTCGCAATGCGGGCTGAACCAATCCGTATAGGTCAGAAAACAGTCCTGACTGCCCACAAGGTATATCCCTGGAATGATCTGCATAACACGCCTCCCGAAATCTGATTGATTCCCGAAAGAATCCGTCTCTATTTTCCTGATGATTTCCTTTTTTTGAAGGAATGGGCAAACCGAACAGCAAACGAACAAAACCATTCCATCCATCCCTGTTCGTGGATACTATGTGGGATAAACTGAAATTGGAGACGGTTTTTTTTGCGTCTCTACGAAGGAACTTGACGATGTCCCAATCCGTTGTGGCTGTCCTGAAAACCTCTCCGGCTACCGTCCTGGCGGACTATCATCGCCTGATGAACCTGGCGGGATACCAGGATGTTGTTGCGAAAGACGCAGAAACGGCCCTGAAAATCAATATCAGCTGGCATTTCTTCTTTCCCGCCAGTTCCACTACACCCTGGCAGCTCGAAGGTGTCATCCGGGCCATGAAAAAGGACGGGTATGACCCGAACCGGATTCACGGCTGCCACAACCGAACCGTGGTAATCGACGCCCATCTCGGCGAACGTGAAAACAAGCAGGTGCAGGTCATTGAGAAACATGGCCTGCGGAATGTCCATCTCTATGAGGGAGAAGAATGGATCGACATCCGCGATGCGGTCGGCGATCTCGCGAAAAAGTTCCTATGCCTGAACGAGGTCTATCCGAACGGGTTTTCCATTCCGAAACGGTTCCTCGGCGAAAACATCATCCACCTGCCGACCATCAAGACACATGTTTTCACCACTACGACCGGCGCGATGAAAAATGCTTTCGGGGGGCTTTTGAACGAGCGTCGGCACTGGACCCACCCGGTGATCCATGAGACCCTGGTGGACCTGCTGATGATTCAGAAGAAGATCCATCGAGGTGTGTTTGCCGTGATGGACGGCACATTCGCGGGAGATGGGCCTGGGCCGCGCTGTATGACCCCGCATGTAAAGAATGTGATTCTGGCCTCGGCAGACCAGGTGGCCATTGATGCCGTCGCAGCGAAAATGATGGGCTTCGATCCGTTGCGCGACCTGAAATATGTGAGGCTCGCGCATGAAATGGGCCTGGGTTGCGGCGATCCGCGTGAAATCGAGATCGTCGGCGACCCGCAGGCGGCACAGGAAAACTGGCATTTCGACGGTCCGTTCAAAAGAATGACTTTCGCCGCGAAAATGCAACATAAAATCTATTGGGGCAAACTTAAACATGCCTTGGAATGGTCATTGAAAACCTGGCTGGCTCCCTGGGCGTATATCGCCAGTGTGCTATATCACGACCTGTACTGGTATCCGAAGAACGCGAATCGGCAGGTCCCGAATGTGTTAAACAGCGACTGGGCGCGCCTGTTCCACAATTGGGAGAATGTGGAACCGGATGAGAACGGCTGGAAGGATGTCGGTCAGGAAACACCGACAGGTGTGGTGAAAGGAACCGGCCGACATCTTTGGCAGGGTACGAAAGTTCTCGGTACCTGCATCCGCGAAGCCCCGGAATTCGCTGCACGAAAGCGACACAGGACCCAAGTAGATGCGGAATAATGGCCTTACCCCTGCATCGGTTTCAGCCAGTTCAGTTGTTTCTCGACATTATCGTGCAACCGATAGGATTTGACGTGATCGGCAACGGGTTCACCAATTACCTCGATCCGACTGAAATCCCCCACTCCCATCCCCGCCTCGGTGCAATAATTCAAGTATCCCATTTTGGCGAAGTCGATTCCCATGAGCTCGATGCCGACACGATCCACCGCCAGCCAGTCCATTCCAACCAGCGCTACGCGATGATCCACGGGATCCCCGCTGCTGGGACCGTTACCCTCCATACCCTGGAATCCATCCACAATTGCCAAATCCGGGCGAAGGCGGGGCGCAAGAGCAAACAGGTTGTAATTCACCCCGCGCGAACTGCCGCCGTGCGTAATGATTTTGTCGCTTCGGATTCCGGAGCTCGGATCTATTCCCCAGTGAAACCCCTCATCCTTGATGGGTGCGCCGAACACGATGTTCTTGAGAGACAGGGTGGCGATTACCCGGTCATGCGTTTTCATCACCGCCGGGGAAATGATGAAGTGATCCCGGTTCAGCAACAGGCTCGAAAGCCGTGTCGCGTGCGGGTGGAAATCCTCATCGCTGATCACGTAAAGAACCTCGTACGGTTCTTTGTCGATATCCAGGAACTCAATATTGTATTTTTTTGCCAGATTCATATAGCCGAGCGCCTCATACCCTTCGAATGCCGATCCGGCGCTGGGCGATTCTGCTATCGTAACACGATTCTTCCCGATGGATTTCAGGAACTCCAAAATGGCTTCCAGAGTGTCTACATGAGTGCAAGCCAACGGATTGTTAAATGAAACATTGTTCGGTTTAAGGACTATCCGACGGTTGCCGATGGCTTGCCGGATATCCTCTTTAAAAACCTGCAACCCGTCGAATATATTTGCGGCGCGATCGTCTCCGGCAGTAAGCGAAACGCGACCCATTACCTTTGTATCCGCAGAGTTTGCAGCGATCCTGCATGGAAAATAGCCTCCAGCCGCGATTCCGGCGCCTGCCAGGAGCGTGGTTTTGAGAAAACTGCGTCGGGAAGATTGTTGGAGCTCCGTCATGATTCTGTCCTTTCTTTGCGGGATTGTCTGAACCTTGATTCACTTGATTATAGGATTACCGTGATTTTTTTCCTCATCATGTTCATCCTTTAATCCTGCCGATCATGGTTCGGAGAGTTTATCTCACAACTCAATCACCCTCCGGCTGTCTGCTGCCTCGCGTGCCTTGATGCACACACGGGTAACATGAACGGCCTCGCCGGGACGAATAATATGTTCTCCCTTGCCGCGCAACTCCGCCACAAAATTGACAAAGAAGTTTTCCTCCTGCGGAAGGTCCAAATCGCGAGGTCCCTGTTCTCCGGCAATTAGCTCTACCCGCTTCCCGAAGTCCTTGATTTCAATCACGCCGTCGGAACCGGCGATGCGCAGACGGTCGTCCCCATGCGTCGGCGCTTTGGGCGGGCGAAGGAAATCCAGATGAATATCAGCGGTTCCCCCGTTGGCAAATCGGAACACCATGGCGCCGTGGTCCTCGCAGCCGGGGTAATCGGGGTGAGCGATATTGCCCTGCGTTCCCATCACGAGCGTATACTCGAGCCCTGTTGTGAACCGGACATAATCAACGGCGTGAATTCCCACCCAAAGGAATGAACTGCCGTAAGTTTCACGGCGCTTGTAGAAGTCGGGTCGATTCGACCCCCAGCGATAGGATTTCTGTGCTGAGGCCAGGATGGGTTCTCCGATGGCACCCTCCGCAAGCGCCTGCCGGATACGACGATACGGCGGCAGAAGACGCATGGCAAGAAGAGTCGTGAACCGAATGCCGCTTTCCTTTACAACCTGCTCCAGGGCATTCAGGTCTTCCATTGTGGTCGCAACCGGTTTCTCGGAGATCACATGAATCCCCTTCTTCGCGGCGGCCATGGAGGCCCCTGCATTCTGATGGTACGGCAGGCACACTACCGCAATATCGAGTTCTGCCTTTTCCAGCATCTCGTCATAGTGGTCGAAAATGCGGGTTTCCGATGTAAAAGCCGGCCAGGATTTCACCCCGGAAACATCTTCATCCGGTGTCGCTTTGGCGTAAGCCACAAGACAGGCGCCTTTTACAAGGGGGATTCCATCCAACACGTATCCGACGTGGCCTTCTCTGCCGATCATTCCGATCCGAAGGATTCCCGATTCGTTCATAGCCGTCTCCGCTTCAATATGTCGGGCAAGCGCGGGTCCACTTGCGCCCATCGTCGCCAGGAATTGCCGTCGATCCATCCCAGGACCTCCATCTCAATCCGGTATACGGAAATCGTACCACACTGCACCTTCCGGGCCACCGTGCCCGCCTTGGAAAAATCGATCTGTTGTCCGATTCTGTCCTTTTCAGGGGCAATGATACGGATGAAAAATTTTTGTTGTCTGGGGCTTGTACGGCCCTTGGCAGACTCCTATAATTGGAGCTTTGGCCAAGCTCTGCAAGTTGGAGTTGTATCACCTGTGCTGAGTTCTGTCCGATTCGTTTCCATCATCCCCCTATCCGTTTTATCGTACGGAACGATTCCGTTTTTCATTATCGGTCGAGGTGCATAATGTCGGAAAACCGCCGAGCCCGATTGCGGCGTTCCGCCGCCAAAAAAATCAATGAGCTGATCCAATTGGGCCGTGAAAACGGCCACGTGACTTATGACGACATCAATCGCATGTTGAGCGATGAAATGATATCGGCGGAGGAACTTGACGAGATATTCATTGTTCTGAACGATGAGGACATTCCCGTGGTGGATGAGTACGCACTGCCGGTCGAAAGAGGCGGGAAACCGCTCACACGGGATGAAATCATTGAACCGGAAAGTATGCGCGGAGAGGAGCGATCCCGTGTGGATGACCCGGTGCGGATGTATCTGCGGGAAATGGGCCGGGTTCCCCTTCTGACACGCGAGGAGGAAATCGAGCTGGCCAAACGAATCGAATCCGGCCGATTCAAGATCTGCCGCGCCCTGGCCCTCTCGAAACTCGCCATCAAAGAAATTCTGTGCCTGGTGGAGCGGATCGAGAGCGACCGGCTGAAAATGGAAGATGCCCTTCAGCATCTGGAAACGCAGGAGGAAATCTCCGAACGACAGAGAAAGAAAATTGTTGATGATCTGCGGGCCAAGATTTTGCAGGTCCAACAGGAACTGCAGGAACTGCACGAGCTCGAAAGCAAACCGAATACGAAAATCAACCAGGCAAAGGTCACCGGCAAAAAAATTCACCTGGGAAATCTTCTGATCTCCATGCGCCTGGATCATGAGCAACTGGGGAAAGTGGCCAAGAAAATCATCGCTCTTCATCGTAAAGCCGACAGCGCCAAAGAGGAAATCGGCGAGGCTGAAAAAGCGCTCGGCATGAAAATGGACGAGGCCATGCGCCTTTATCAGAAATTGCGTCACACCAGCTTCGGCAAGAGCGAACTTGAAAAGAAAACCGGCCTTTCGCGCGAGGCGCTCATTGAGGTCTGCAGAAAAATCAAACGCGCCCGGGAAAAAATCGAAAAAATCGAAGGAGACGCCGAAGAGAATATCGAGGACCTGGATCGCATCGCCGAGCAGATTCACAAAGGCGAAAAGATTGCTCACCTCGCCAAAATGGACGTGGTCAAAGCCAACCTGCGCCTCGTGGTCTCCATCGCGAAAAATTACACCAATCGCGGTTTGCAATTTCTGGACCTGATCCAGGAGGGAAACATCGGCCTGATGCGCGCCGTGGATAAATTCGAATACCGTCGCGGCTATAAGTTCTCCACTTACGCCACCTGGTGGATTCGCCAGGCGGTCACACGCGCCATCGCCGACCAGGCACGAACCATTCGCATTCCCGTCCACATGATCGAGACCATCAACAAGATGACCCGTATATCCCGTCGCCTCGTCCAGGAGTACGGACGGGAGCCGACCCCCGAAGAAATCTCCAACAAGATGAACCTCTCGGTAGAAAAAGTCCGTGGCGTGTTCAAGATCGCTCAGCAGCCGATCTCTCTCGAAACTCCCGTGGGAGATGAGGGCGACACGCATTTCGGAGATTTCATTGAGGATAAGAATATTTCTTCCCCGTCGAACGTTACTTCCGACCATATCATGCGTGAACAATTGGAGGGTGTGCTGAGAACCCTGACCGAACGTGAGGAAACGGTTCTCCGCTTGCGCTTTGGGATCGGGGACGGTTACCAACGGACCCTGGAGGAGGTCGGAAACCGGTTCGGCGTGACTCGTGAACGAGTCCGGCAGATCGAAACCAAAGCTCTCCGCAAACTTCGTCATCCGGTTCGAAGCCGCCGACTCAAGGATTTTGTGGATTAGAATTCCATCCCCACAGGCCGGAAGCCTGTGCCACCCAATTCTCTCTCTCTGGGAGGACAACTGCTTTTCCCTCTTCGTACAGGAGAGGGTTGGGGTGAGGGAAAACAGCGGGGCTTGGGATCGTACGAGAACACAATCACAGCAGGACATCTCTGCCGTGGCAAAGCAGGAAAAACAGTGTCTTTCCGGTTTCGATATCCGTCACATTTACTTTGCGCAACCTGTCTCATGCCACTCCTGGCCTTGAGTCCGATTTTGCCGGTCAGCGCCCAGACCGGCCATCCTCGTCTGTACTTCGATTCCGGCTCCATCGACTCAATTCGGATGAAGGTTGTTTCGGATGAAAAAACCAAGGCGGGGTGGGATGAGTTCTACCGAGCGGCCTATACCGAGAAAGATCAAAAAGAATGGAACAGCACGGTTTGCGAACGACTCGCTTTCGCATATCTGCTGATCGGTGTTGAGGACATCGGCAAAGCGGCGAAAGAGATGCTCTTGCAGGCGGTCCAGATGCCGTCCTGGCAAGATGCGAGTCAATCCGACCGCACATCTTTTCCATGGCAGAGCGGGCTGCGCACCGGTGAATTGTGCATGACAACGGCCACAGTCTACGACTGGATTTATCCCCTTTTGTCCGAAAGCGAGAGGCAAACGGTCCGTTCCGCAATTATTGAAAAGGGCATTCTCCCTGTGATCCGGGATTGGATTCAACCGGGTTCCCGGATTCATGCACTCGATAGTATGGGTCACAATGGGTCGGTGGTCTGCCTGGCGGGTGCGGGAGTCGGCGCGCTGAGTGTGTATGATGAAGATCCGCGAGCCAAAGAATGGGAGCGCGATATCACGCAGTCTTTTATGGAATGGCTTTGCTACCAGGGCAATCCGCTTCTGAACAAGGTTCCGAGTTTCGCATTCGATGGCGGGTTCTATGAAGGACTGAACTATGCGGATTCCAGCCTCCGATGCCTGTTCCGGTATGCCGAGGCGCTTCAACGCGTAACCGGCAGAGACCTCCTGACGGACAACCGCGCACTCAAATATATGGGACAATTTTATCTCTACACCGCTTATCCGAGCTCGGAGGGTTGGTGGAGTGTCAATTTCGGGGATTCGCCGTCACGGTTTATTCCCGGCAATTCCGTTCTGCTGAATCTGGCCCGTCGAATGCAGGACCCGTATGCCGTCCGGCATTGGAATCAGGCATACGGAAGACCGAACGATTCCTTCGGGTTCCTCTGGATGCCGTCGAATATGGCGCCCAAAGCGCCCGATGACCTTCCTCCCTCGCGCCTGTTCGAGGGAATCAACTGGGCGATTGTCCGAGACGGCTGGACCCCGGATGGAAATCTTTTCGCTCTGACCTGTGGCGACTATTGGAACCACACCCATGCGGATGAAAGTTCTTTCATCCTGTATTCCGGCGGCAAACCGCTTGTCATCGACTCCGGCTGCTGTGAGTACTCCAGGGATGAATATCTTTCTTACTTTGTTCGAAGCGAAGCGCACAACGTGGTCTTGTGGGAAAACCAGGGCCAACCGAAAGAGGGTCCGTTTCGGGGCCGCGCCGTGCCCGGTGAGATTCACGGTTGGGTTTCCGGTCCTCACTATACGTATTTCTATGCCGACGCGACCGGCCCGTACGCTTCCGTCCTTTCCAGGAACGTCCGGCATATCATTGCGATGGATGGCGTGTATGTGCTGGTGGATGATCTTCGCGCATACAAACCGGGCGTCTTCTCCTGGCTGTTGCACCCCGAAGGAAAATACGATGTCGAAAAGCAGTCCGTGAGCATTGTCAACGGTCCGGCGGCCGCAGACCTCCGGTTCGCTTTCCCGAAAGACCTGCAAAATGAGAAACGTTCGGGAATGGAAGAAACCACGGCAAAACCGAAGCCGTACCTCGCTTTCAAGACCACGGAGCCTTCGGAGGATATCAAGTTTCTCTCCGTTCTCTCCACAAGAAAGTCCTCAGACCAGCCCGCTGCGCCGCCGGAACGGCTGGAGGGATCGAATTGGATTGGGATGCGATTTGATTGTCGGAATGGAAAAGCGAACCTGTATTGCAACCTTCTCGCCGATGGCCGAAAGATGGACGATAACACCGCGAACAACATGGCAGGATTTATTACCGATGCCTTTCTGGTACTCGCCGTAAGAGATGCACAGGGGAAAATACTCCGGCTTGGGATACACAACGGCAGTTTTCTGCGCGATGGTTCCGGGTCCATTTTCGAGTCGTTCGCCAAGTCCGACCTGGTCTATGAGATCGGATCGAATCAAATCGACTCAAGCGTCCGAACTCAGGCCGGATCGCGCATCCTGCTGCGCTCCCCTAAACCCGCTGCAATCATCCTGGACGGCACAGCCGTCACCGATTCGCCCTGGCGGGAGAGTGTATCCATGCAAGAGGTCACTCTTCCAGCAGGGTCCGGAAGGATCGGCATTCGATGGTGAACAACCGACCGGCGGGGGTCCGAAAAGAATTCGAGCGGTTTGAGAAACATGCACCCAGACTGTTTGGCGATTTGCTCCAGCCGGGCGGGAAAGTTTTTGTAGCGCGTGCGCCGGGCCGACTGGATGTCATGGGCGGCATCGCGGACTATTGCGGCTCGCTTGTTCTGGAGATGCCGCTGAAAGAGGCGGTCCTGGCCGGGATTCAGAAGAGGAAAGATCGCCGGATTGTCATCCGCAGCGTAGAGGCGGGCAAAGAGGGATTCTACCCGGATGCGGAATACTCCCTCGACGATTTTCGTTTGACGCGCGGTCTGAAAAGTTATTTTCAAGTTTCTTCCGAACTGCGCGCCGATCCCCGTAAGGCTTGGGCCTCTTATGTGGCCGGCATTTTCTTCGTGTTGGAGAAAGAAAGACTTGTGCCGCCGTTTCAAACAGGCGTGACCGTCTGCCTGACAAGTTCCGTTCCGTTCGGGTCCGGAATTGCGTCCTCGGCGGCGTTGGAGGTTGCGGTTCTGTACGCTGTCCTGGCAGCTTATGGATTGCAGATGGAGGGTCTGAAGGCCGCTCGAGCCGCCCAGATTGCCGAGAACAGGGTTGCAGGCGCTCCCTGCGGTATCATGGACCAGGTCACAGCCGCGCTCGGAGAGCATCGCGCGCTTCTGGCGTTGCGTTGTCAACCGCATACCATGGAAGGCATCATCTCCGTCCCGGAGGGGTTCCGATTTGTCGGCATCCATTCCAACGTAAAGCACAGTGTCGGCGGGTCGCGGTACACCGATACCCGCATCGGGGCATTCATGGGGCACAAGATCATCCTGACCGAGTTGGGCGCGAGAGAAGATCCGTTTGATGGATACCTGGCGCGGATTTCGCCGGATGAATACAACGCCCGATACCGCCGTTTTCTCCCTTCCCGAATTACCGGTGGAGAGTTCCTGAAGCGTTACGGCGATACAGTGGACCCGGTGACTCGAATTGATCCGGGGAAAATCTATGCCGTCCGCAGCCGTACGGAACACCCGATCTATGAGAACCACCGGGTGGAGCAATTCCGTCGGATTCTGCAATCGCTGCCGGAATGTGGAAATATGGATCGGGGCATGATCCGATTGGGCCGGTTAATGTACGCCTCCCACTGGAGTTACGGAAATCGTTGCGGGATGGGGTCCTCAGAGACCGACCTGCTGGTAAAGCTGGCCCGCAAAGCCGGACCGGACAAGGGGCTGTACGGAGCCAAAATCACGGGCGGCGGCTGTGGCGGCACAGTGGCCGTGCTTGCCTCGGAAGGAACCGAGACCCTCTTGCAGCAAATCCTGGCCCGATACACAGAACAAACCGGGCGAGAACCCCGTTTGTTCGCAGACAGTTCTCCCGGCGCACAATCCGCCGGAATCTATACTTTCACTCCTTGATTTCCCCCTCTCCCACCGGAAGAGGGTTCGCGTGAGAGCGGCAGATATAGTGTGCGGCGCGGCCGGGGCTGGCGTGAGAGCAATCCGGGTGGCGCCGGCATTTTGCCGGTGATCTCTTCTCCTCCCCCCATCCTGTCCACCTCCCCTCTCGGTACTTGGAGAGGGGAAGGGGGGTGAGGACAATCCGCCTCATTCCACTCGTTCCTGCTATACTGAACAAAATGAACACAGACATGATTACCTACACAATTCTCTTCATCAACTTTTGCTTGGCTATATCGGTGCATGAGTATGCCCATGCCTGGGCCGCGTACCGCCTGGGGGATGACACCGCCCGTGCCCAGGGACGTATGACCCTCAATCCGTTGGCCCACCTGGACCCGATAGGAACCTTCTGCCTTCTGTTCGGATATTTCGGATGGGGTAAACCGGTTCCGGTCAACCCGGCCAACCTGAAAGACCCCCGTCGCGATGGAGTCTGGATCTCTGCGGCGGGTCCTTCTGCAAATCTCCTCTTGGCGATACTCTTTGCCTCCGTCTTGTGGATTCTTTGGATCGGTCCCGGATCGTTTTTGTGGGTCGGACAGGAATCTCTGGGAATTATGGTCAGCGCCATAATAATGGGGATTCTGTTGAATCTCTCATTGATGTTTTTCAACCTGCTGCCGATCTTTCCTCTCGATGGAGAAAAGGTTATCGTCGGGCTGATTCCGGCACGATGGGTGCGGCCGGTTCTCCGATTGAGAAGCTACGGGATGGTGGTGTTGCTGGTCCTTCTGGCAAGCAAACCGCTGCTGGATTTCTCCATCATCGGCTGGTTTGCCGGAAAAATCATTTATCCGGTGTATTGTCTGTTGGTTCCTTCCGGATTAGAGATGGTTCTGTGAGCATGGAGAGTCAGCCATTCGACGAAAACACACGACCGATGGGAGAATCGGATACAACCTCGGCGCTTCCCTCGGATGAGGGGGGCTTGCCGTTGCCGAACGGGGAACCCTCCTCTGATGAAGAGCCCGGAAACGGTCGTCCGGTGCGTCTGCCGGTGGAGATAAACGGATTCAGCGGCCCCCTGGACCTGCTGGTTCTTTTGATCGCAAAACACGAGATCGACATCTTTTCCATTTCCATTTCGACCATCGCCGAGGAGTTTCTCCGGGTCATCCGGGAATGGGAATCGAAAGACCTGGATCTGGCCGGGGAATACCTGGTCCTGGCTGCCACTCTGGTTCGATACAAGTCACGAAGCCTCGTACCCCGTGAAGAACAAGAGGAAGAAGAGGAAGAAGAGGCGATCAGCGATGATCTGCTGCGCCAGCGTCAGCAGGAATACGAACGGTTTCGGGAAGCGGCCATCCGGTTGCGCGAGCGCGAAGAGGAAGTCTCCGCGCTGTTCCCGAGGCTCGGTCCCATCGCCGAGCAGCCGGAAGAGGTTCTCGAATTCACCGAGGTCAGTGTGTACGACCTGTACGCGACATTCAAGCGGATTCTCGACGATCTCGGAGCAAGCGAACCGCGAACCATTCAGCCCGAAGATTATTCTGTCGATGAAAAAATGATGGAACTGGAAATGCTGCTCCAAAGAGAAGATTCCCTTTTGCTGACTGCCTATCTTCGGACCCTTACATGCAGGCTGGAGGTCATTGTGGTATTCCTGGCCCTGCTGGAACTGATCCGTCTCAAAATTGTGAGAGCGCGTCAGGATGCCCGCCACGGCGAAATCTGGCTGGAACGCGGGCCGGGACCGGGAACGATACGGGAAGAAAATTCGGACGAAGCATCCGACAACGCAATCCCCGCCCCGGAAAACACGGAAACGAAGATCGAGGAATAACATGGAAATATCGGAACTCAAGCCGGTCATGGAGGCTTTGCTGTTCGTTTCGGGCGATCCGCTGCCGCTCCGGCGGCTGTCGGAGATTCTGGAAACGGATTTGGATATTGTAAAACTGGCGCTGGATGATCTCGCGGCGGACTATGCCGCCAGGCCCGGCGGATTGCAGCTCCTGGAGGTCGCCGGAGGGTATCAACTCCGAACCCGGCAAGACCATGCGGTCTATGTCCGACGCATGTTGGAACGCAAGAAGAAAATCACCATCAGCGGACCCGCGCTCGAAACGCTGGCCATCATTGCCTATCGGCAGCCGCTGACACGCGCCGAAGTTGAGGCCATTCGCGGCGTCTCGGTGGATGGTGTACTCCGATCTCTATTGGACAAGCGCCTGGTGAAAGTGGCCGGTGTCAAAGAAGTTCCAGGCCGTCCGAATCTCTATAAAACCACCCGCACGTTTCTGGAATTCTTCGGCCTGAACTCGCTCGCGGACCTTCCGCCCATCGAACAACTGGAGAATACTTTCAGTTCCCAATCTCAGGTGGAGGAGGCCCCCCCGGTCAGTCCCGATGGGACAGTTGTTGACGATTCTACACAGGAACGCCTCTTTGATGAAAACGGAGAATCCACAGAACCGCCCGACTGAGCCGATCCGCCTGAACAAGTTCCTGGCGCAGTGTCGACTCGCCTCCCGGCGGAAAGCCGAAGATCTGATTCGGGCCGGACACGTGGCCATTGACGGCATTCCCATCCGGTCGCCGGACCAGGAGATCCCTCTCGGCAGTGTTGTGACTGTCGATGGAAATGTGGTAAAACCGGAACAGAATCGCCTCATCGTCGCGTTCCATAAACCGTGCGGAATTGTCACCACGACGGATGATCCACAGGGACGAAAAACGGTCCTGGATTGGCTGCCGGAAAAATTCCGTGGCCAGGGCCTTTTTCCGGTAGGTCGATTGGACAAGGAGACGAGTGGTCTTCTCTTGCTGTGTAATGATGGCGACCTGATGCACCGCCTGCTGCACCCCTCGCACGAAGTCTGGAAACGATATCAGGTGACAGTGCGCGGCAAAGTCAGCAGCGCCGTTATGGAACGTCTCCGCTCCGGCGTATTCGTGGACGGGAAAAAAACCGCCCCGGCGGAGGTTCACCCGGTCAAACACACGGATTCTTCCGAAACAGTGCTGGAGATTCGCATTCGCGAAGGAAGGAAACGACAAATCCGCCGCATGTGCCGGGAGGTGAAATTACAAGCGCTTCACCTGAAACGAGTTGCATTCGGCCCGATTGAGCTCGGAAACATGCAGGAGGGAGAGTGTCGAGCGCTCTCCACAGATGAGGTCCGACAACTGGAGAAAGCGGGAGGTCTTTGACATCGACCCCCATTCCATGTATTGAATAAAAAATGGGCGCTTCCTTTTTGGGCTGAAGAGGCGGTGTCTTGAGGATATATTCAGCCGGGAAATCATCGAATTGCATCGCGATAACCAGGATGCCAGGGAGGATACCTTGTCGAAATCTCTTGTGATTGTGGAGTCACCGGCCAAAGCCAGGACCATCAATAAGTTCCTGGGCAGCAATTACCGTGTCGAGGCCTCCATGGGCCACGTCCGCGATCTGCCCACACGCGAACTGGGGGTGGATATCCGGAATAATTTCGCTCCGAAATATGTCCTGAATCCTGGAAGCAAGAAAACACTCAAGAAACTGGAAGAAGCCGCCAGTAAAAGCGATGTCATCTATCTCGCGCCGGACCCGGACCGCGAAGGAGAAGCCATCTCCTGGCATCTCTTCGAATTGCTGAAAACTTACAACAAGCCGGTCTACCGGGTCACATTTCACGAGATCACCCATCAGGCCGTTCAGAAAGCCATCCGGAATCCGGGCGAGGTGGATATGCAGCTGGTCAATGCGCAACAGGCTCGACGGATACTCGACCGCCTGGTGGGATACAAAATCAGCCCGTTGTTGACGCGACGACTTACCAGGAAAGGCAAGGCGCTCTCTGCGGGACGGGTGCAGTCCGTGGCCCTTCGGATGATCTGCGAACGGGAGGCCGAGATCCGCGCGTTCGTTCCCGTGGAATACTGGACCATCGACGGAGTATTCGGCACGAAGGATGTGGAACTGGCCGCGTCTCTCTACCTCATGGACGGCAAACGAATCAGCCGCGAAGGTGAGGAATCGCCGGAGGAGCAGGATAAGGACCTTCAAACCGTGCGGATTGCCTCTGAGGCGGAAGCCAGGGAAGCGGTAAGACGTATCCGCGCGGAACAATACCGCGTTGAAGCGGTGAAAACCCGCAAAAAAACACGCCGCCCGTTTCCGCCATATATCACCAGCACCCTCCAACAGGATGCGTCCCGAATCTATGGTTTTACCGGCGACCGAACCATGCGCGCTGCCCAGGCGCTCTATGAGGGCGTCGAACTGGGCGAGGAAACCGTCGGGCTGATCACCTACATGCGAACCGATTCCGTCCGCGTCGCGGAAGAGGCCATTCATGCCGCTCGGACTCTCATCCAGCGCATATACGGCAAGAAATACCTTCCGGAAAAACCGAACTACTACAAAACCAAAAAAGCCGCCCAGGATGCCCATGAAGCCATCCGGCCCACTCATCTTGACGAAAACCATTCGCCGGAACAGATCGGGAAATACCTCTCCGTCGATCAACGCAAAATCTATGAATTGATCTGGAAACGATTTATCGCCTCTCAAATGCCGGCCGCAGAGTATCTCTCCACAACGATCGATATCGTCGGTGGCCCGTTCGTGTTCCGCGCACAGGGGTCCATCCTGACCTTTGATGGATACACCAAAGTGTACCGGGACGAGTCATCGGACAACGACCAGGAACTGCCGCATCTGAGTGAAGGCACACCCATGGAGCTGCGCAAATTGGATCCGAATCCGCATTTCACCCGTCCGCCTGCGCGCTACAACGATGCCTCCCTCATCAAGGCTTTGGAGGCCGAGGGAATCGGACGCCCCAGCACGTATGCCTCTATCGTCAAAACCATCGTGGACCGCGAGTATGTGGAACGCAAGGATCGCCGTTTCTATCCCACCGAACTGGGAGAAGTGGTCAACCTCGTTTTGGTGAAATCTTTCCCTGACATATTCGAGATCGGTTTCACCGCCGGTGTGGAGGAGCGACTCGACGAGGTGGAGGAAGGAAACACCGATTGGGTTCAACTGCTGAAGGAGTTCTACGAACCGTTCTCGAAGGACCTTCTTGCAGCTCCCGCCAGTTTCGGCAAGGTCCTGAAAGAAATGCAGCAGGAGGTCGGCAGGAGTTGTCCCGAATGCGGAAAACCGCTTGTGCGAAAATGGGGACGGACAAAATGGTTTGTGGGCTGCTCCGGGTACCCGGAGTGTTCCTATGTGGAATCGGACGCCGAAGTGAAAGAGGTTGAAACGGACGAAATCTGTGATAAGTGCGGCGCAAAAATGATTATCCGGGACGGCAAGTTCGGGCCGTTCTTAGCTTGTTCCGCGTATCCGAAGTGCAAAAACGCCAAGTCCCTGCCTACCGGTATCAAATGCCCTCTGCCGGGCTGCGATGGAAATGTTGTGGAGCGCCGGTCTCGCCGGGGCAAGGTCTTTTACGGGTGCAGTAAATACCCCCAGTGTGCGTTCGTGAGCTGGGACCCGCCGGTCGCGGAGACCTGCCCGCTGTGCGGCTCCCCGTTTCTGATCCGAAAAGACTACAGGAAAAAAGGCCTGACCATCAAATGCCCCAATAAAGCCTGCAAGTATTCACGACCGGAGGGCGAACCGGCCGGAAAATAGAGCCATAGAGACAGAAACCGGCCTTCGGATCGCTGTGTGGTCACGACCGTCAGATCAATCGGCAATTGTGTGGTAAAATGGTATCATTGTCAGAACCCAACCAGGCAGGAACGACCATGCCCAGACAGGAAATCATCGACACCCTGAGAGCGCATCAAAGCGAACTCCGCGAACAGGGAGTCAAGTCACCGGCATTGTTTGGCTCTGTCGCGCGGAATGAATCTCAGCCGGACAGTGATGTCGATCTGCTTGTGGAATTCGATGGCCCCGTGGGGATGTTTCATTTCTTGCGTGTGTGTCGGCATTTCTCACAGCTGTTGCAGCGCAAGATTGGTTTGGTCACCCGTCCCGCGTTGCGAGAGGAGATGCGGGAGGGCATTTTGCGGGAGGCCGTCGATGTCACTTGGGATTCCGCAATCGAGTCATTTTGATATGTTGCCGTTGCGAATCAGCATGAATGATTTGTCCCTTCGAGGAGATTTCTCCCTTCGGTTGAGATGACAAGAGAGTTGTCATTCCGAACGAATGTGAGGAATCTGAGCAGATTGAGAGGCCGCTAATCCATCTCCTGCCCCCCCATCAACCCCCTTGCCACCATTCTGGCCTCCCGGTCTGTCTCGTGGATGGTCTGAAGTGAATAGTCCTGGATGGGCGTATGCCGTTCCATTGCCTGGGCCATCAGGTCCGGAATCGCTCCAAATCCGATGCGATGTCCCAGGAACGCGGCGACCAGCTCTTCATTCACCACAGAAAGAAAAGCCGGCATGGTTCCCCCTATATGTGCTGCTTCCCGCGCCAGCTCCAGGCAGGGATACCGTTCCATATCCGGTTCCATGAACTCCAATCCCGCCAGCTGGGTAAGATCCAGCGGCTCGGCGGGAGCCGGAAGACGTTCCGGGTAAGACAGCGCCAGCTGGATCGGCGTCCGCATGTCCGTCGTCCCCAGCTGGGCGATCACAGATCCGTCGCAATATTCCACCATGGAATGCACAATGGATTGCGGGTGAATCAACACATGGATCCGATCAACCGGCAGGTCGAACAGGTGGTGAGCCTCGATAATTTCCAGGCCTTTGTTGAACATGGTCGCGCTGTCGATGGTGATTTTCGGTCCCATGTCCCAGGTAGGGTGAGCCAGTGCGTCCTCCGGCGTGGCGTATGGAATGCGCTCCACATCCCATCGGCGGAACGGCCCGCCGGAAGCCGTCAGGATGATACTCCGGATCTCCTCTCGCCGTCCGGCTGTAAGACACTGCAATACTGCGCTGTGTTCGCTGTCGATGGGCAATAACCGCACAGCGTGTTTTCTGGCCTCCGCGATCGCCAGATCCCCGGCCATTACCAGCACTTCCTTGTTGGCAATCGCAATGTCTTTGCCGGAAGCGATAGCCTGCAAGGTGGGGTCCAATCCCGCTGCCCCCACCGTCGCCACCACAACCATGTCCGCTTCCGGAAGTACCGCCAGAGCAGACAGTACTTCCGGCCCACTCAGGAATTCGCCCTCCCAGTCTGCCGGCAGCGGCGTTGGCTCTTTGGCTTCCACCAATCCGCAGACTCGCGGGCGGAATTCCTCAACCTGCTTTGCCAGGAGTCGGCCGTTGGCCCCGGCAGCCAATCCAAGAACTCGAAATCGGTCTTTGTGTTGACGGATAACATCCAGACATTGCGTCCCGATAGAGCCGGTCGAGCCGAGAATGACAATGGATTTCATGGTCGATCTGGGGGCCTTTAATAGCCCGATTCAGGGTTCTTGAGCAGGGAGACTAGCACCGGGAAACCCATCCGGCAAGTTCTTCCCTTGTTGGATCTAACAGACCACAACAAATTGTGATTCCTGCCCGTCGAATACACAATTTATTGTGCATTCTTTTCGCAGACTTCCTTGACAATAAGTCCAGTTTCTCGTATACTTTTTATAGTTTCAACGAAGGTAGAGCAGACTGGAATCTGAATCGGAGTAATACCCCGATTTTTTCACTCGAACGTGCCCCGAAAGACACGTTCCGTGTGATCCGCGTATCCCTGGCGACAGACTCGTAACATCACTCTCACATCACAGAAAATCTGTGATGCCTGAGACAACACCTGGTTGAGGGAATATCTCCAATGACCAAGCCTGATTCCATAAGTTCCGTGGGAACCTATGACGAAAGCAACATCCTGGTCCTCGAGGGCCTGGAGGCCGTACGAAAACGGCCCGCCATGTATATCGGATCGACCGGCCCGGAAGGATTGCATCACTTGGTGTATGAGGTTGTGGATAACTCCATCGACGAGGCCTCTGCCGGATTCGGGACTCGAATTGATGTGGTGATTCACTACGACAACAGCGTTACCGTGGAGGATGAGGGACGCGGTATCCCCGTGGGGAAACATCAACGATACCCGGACAAAACGGCTCTGGAAGTTGTGCTGACTGTGCTCCATGCCGGGGGAAAGTTCGACAACCACTCCTATAAGACCTCCGGTGGACTCCATGGGGTTGGTGTCTCCGTCGTGAACGCTTTATCCGATTGGCTGGAGGTGGATGTCAAGCGGGATGGATTCCTATTCCACCAGCGATACAACCACGGATTCCCCGAAGGACCATTGGAAAAGATCCGCCCCGCCAAAAGAACCGGAACCAAGATCACTTTCCACCCTGACCCGAAAATCTTTGAGACAATCGAGTTCTCTTTTGAGGTCCTCGTGGTTCGTCTTCGTGAACTGGCTTTCCTGAATAGCGGTGTCACCATCACTCTCGTCGATGAACGGGTGGAAGGCAAACGAGTGGAGTTCTGCTTCAGAGGTGGCATTGTCGAATTCGTCAAGTTCCTGAACCAGAACAAAAACGTGCTCCACCGCACACCGATCAGTTTTCAGAAAGAACGGGAAATCCAGGAGGGCGAAGAAACCAGGATGGTCTCCGTCGAGATCGCCATGCAATACAATGACGGATACCAGGACAACATCTTCTCCTTTGCGAACAACATCAACACGAAAGAAGGCGGAACTCACCTGGTGGGATTCCGCTCCGCACTGACCCGAACGGCGAACGACTATGCCAGGAAGAACGACCTGCTGAAAAAAGCGGACTACACCCTCACTGGCGATGATGTCCGGGAAGGGCTGGCCGCCGTCATCAGCGTGAAATTGTCCCAGCCTCAATTCGAAGGCCAGACAAAGACCAAACTGGGGAACAGCGAGGTCAAGGGGCTTGTCGAATCCATCGTCAATGAGGGACTGTCCGAGTACTTTGAAGAGAATCCCGATGTTGCCCGAAGACTGATCGGGAAATGTGTGACCGCGGCACAAGCGCGGGAAGCCGCTCGGAAAGCCCGCAACCTCGCCCGCCGCAAGAGCGCCATCGACAGCGGCGGTCTCCCCGGAAAACTGGCGGACTGCTCCGAACGCGAACCGGAACTCTGCGAGATCTTCCTCGTGGAGGGCGATTCCGCGGGTGGCTCCGCAAAACAGGGCCGGGATCGACGGTTCCAGGCCATCCTGCCGCTGAAAGGCAAAATCATCAATGTCGAAAAAGCCCGCCTGGACAAAGTCCTCTCCAATGAGGAAATTCAAACCATCATCGCCGCACTGGGCACAGGCATCGGCGAGGATGACTTCGAGATCTCCAAGTCCCGGTATCACAAACTGATTATCATGACGGATGCCGATGTTGACGGCGCGCACATCCGCACACTGCTCCTGACCTTTTTCTTCCGTCAAATGCCGGATTTGATCAAGAACGGCCTGGTATACATCGCGCAACCGCCGCTCTTCCGCGTCAAAAAAGGAAAACACGAACAGTATCTCGATACGGAAGCCGACCTGAACTCTTTCCTTATCGAGAATGCGACCGACGGCGCAACCTTGTATGTTCTGAACTCCGATCCCTCCGGCGAAGGTGAAAAAGTTCCACCGCAGAGGTTCCGGGAATTGCTGCGACAGATTCTCCAACTGGAGGAGTTTGCGCGGAAAATGAAACGACGCGGAGTGTCCTTCCAAAAACTGCTCCGAGTACGCGAAGAACTCAACCGGGGACTGCCGTTGTATCAGATAGTCAGTGACGCAGGCGTAGAGTACGCCTGGAGCGAGAAGGAGTTTACTGAAATCGTCCAGGCCCTGGAAGATGCCGGGGAAGAAAAACTCTGGGATATTGGGGAAGAAGGCCAGGATAAGCCGAAAGGCAACGGCAAAAAAATGCACTACCGCGTTGTGGAAATGCTGGAAGCACAGGAACTCGAACCGGTCATCAAAAAACTCGAAAAAATGGGTCTCAATTTCCTTGAAATATGGCCTGAGGAAGACGGTTATCTCAACGGTATCGCGAAGGGAAACGGAAATGAAAAAGCCCATTTCAAGCTGGTCTATAAAGATTCCGAGGAACGGCTGACTACCCTGCCGGAATTGATGGAGGCCGTTCAGCGAATGGGCCGACGGGGAATCGGTATCCAGCGATACAAGGGGCTGGGTGAAATGAACGCGGAACAGCTCTGGTCCACGACCATGAACCCGGAAACGCGAACCGTTTTGAAAGTAAGTCTCGAGGATGCGGTTGAGGCGGAGAATATCTTCACCATCCTGATGGGCGATCAGGTCGAACCGCGCCGCGAATTTATTCAGAACCACGCTCCGGAAGTACGATTCATAGATATCTGATTCCAAACAGTTCCTGCGGAGGCCGCCTCGAGTGTTGTGTACCTCCAATATTTTTACAAGGATTTCACAGATTGCAGGCCTGTGCAGGCTATTTCCCGGAGAGGGTTGGGGATGAAAACTTGTTCAGGACGAACCGGCATCTTACCTGTGGTTCTTCCGGTCCGGTGAATTCTCACGACGATAGGGTTACACGACACCGGACCAGGAGCCACGTTCTGTATGGATTGTCTGTGTGGGAATTTGCCTGAAGGAACCGGCTGATGATTTACGGCTTTTTCTGGCTTATTGAGCACGAAATCGCAGGCATGAGCCTGCCGAGCGGCATTAATGCGGCTTCCCCCGCTTCCTCCGAATCGGCAATGCAGGCATTCCGCGATGAAATTCGGGAATTGAAACTGCGCGGCATTCAGGCGATTGTCACGTTGACCGAACGACCCCTTCATGCCGCGCTCATTCGCCGAAACGGATTCAAATATCTGCATCTTCCGGTTCCGGACATGAGTCCGCCGACTCTCGCGCAGGTAAAACAATTCTTGAAATTCACCCATGCCTGCAAAAAGGAAAAGCGGCCGGTTGTTGTGCACTGCCTGGGGGGAGTCGGACGGACGGGAACCTTCCTGGCCTGTTATCTTGTCAGCCGGGGTTACGATGCCAAGTCCGCCATTCGCGCGGTGCGCATCTGTCGCCCCGGAGCTATTGAAACGGAGAGTCAGGAAGCATTTATTGAGCAGTTTGAAGCTGAGTGGAAAAGGATGCAGAAATAGTCCATGTTGAATCCTCCTTCCGAGCGAATTCGCTCGATCAATATCGAAGACGAAATGAGGACATCGTACATCTCGTACGCCATGTCCGTGATTATCCAGAGAGCGCTGCCGGATGCGCGGGATGGCCTCAAGCCGGTCCACCGCCGTGTCATCTACGCCATGCGGGACCTCAACCTGAATCACCGCGCCCCGTTCAAAAAGAGCGCCGCCATTGTCGGGGAAACCATGGGAAAATACCACCCGCATGGGGACGCGGCGATTTATGACACCCTGGTCCGCATGGCCCAGGAATTTGCGTATCGATACCCACTGGTGGATGGCCAGGGTAATTTCGGCTCCGTCGATGGCGACAGCCCGGCGGCCATGCGGTATACCGAAGCCCGCATGAAGGAAATCACCGAAACCCTCCTGACCGATATCGAGAAGGAAACCGTGGAGTTCATGCCGAATTACGACGGCAGCGTGAACGAACCCGTCGTCCTTCCCGCCGAATTTCCCAATCTGCTTGTGAACGGTTCCACCGGCATTGCCGTCGGCATGGCGACAAACATACCGCCGCATAATCTCGGCGAGATCATCGATGCAACCGTCGCACTCATCGACAACCCGGAGCTGAAAGTCCGCGACCTGTTCAAATATGTCAAAGGGCCGGACTTCCCCACCGGCGCGTGCATCTGCGGTGTCGAGGGCATTCATGAGGCCTATTCCACCGGGCGCGGTCGCGTTTTGGTGCGCGCGGTCGCACAGCGAGAGGTCCTCTCCGGCAACCGAGAGGCCATTGTCATTACCGAAATCCCTTACATGGTCAATAAGGCCAAGGTTCTCGAAGAACTCGCCGAACTGGTGAGGGAGAAAAAAATTGAGGGGATCAGCGACCTCCGCGATGAATCGGACCGTGATGGAATGCGCATGGTCATCGAACTGAAACGGGGAGAGAATCACGAGGTTGTGCTCAATAATCTCTACAAACACACCCGGCTGCAATCGACGTTCGGGATCATCCTGCTGGCCCTCGTGGATGGGCGCCCGCAGTATTTGACTCTCAAAGATGCCTTGATGGAATTCATCAAGCACCGTCGGGAGGTTATTGTCCGTCGGACCCGGTTCGATCTCGCCAGGGCCGAACAGCGCGCTCATATCGTCGAAGGCTTGCGGATCGCCGTCATGAACATCGACGAAGTGGTGGCCATCATCCGAAGCAGCCGCAGTCGCGAAGAGGCCGCCACACGCCTTCGGGAACGATTCGATCTCTCCGCCGAACAGACCAAGGCCATTCTGGAAATGCAGCTCCAGCGCCTGGTCGGCCTCGAACGCGAAAAACTCGAGAACGAATACAATGAGCTGATCAAAAGTATTGACTATTTCCGACGGGTACTCGAAACCCCGGCCATGGTAATGGATATCGCCAAAAAAGAATTACTCCGCATCAAGGAACGTTTCGGGGATGCGCGCCGGACACAGATTGTCGGCGCCGCCGGGGATATTGATGTCGAGGACCTCATCGCCGAAGAAAACATGGTCGTCACGGTTTCCCACACGGGATATATTAAGCGGATCGCTACCTCTGTCTACCATCGGCAGGGCCGGGGCGGTAAAGGAATTACCGCCATGGGAACCAAAGATACCGATTTTGTAGAACACCTTTTTGTCGCTTCCACGCACAATTACATTCTGTTCTTCACTGACCGTGGACGCGCCTATTGGCTAAAAGTCTATGAGATTCCCCAAGGTGGACGACAGTCGAAAGGCAAGGCCATTGTCAACTTAATCTCCCTGGAAAAAGAGGAACAGGTCACCGCTATGGTCCCGGTCGCCGACTTTCAGGCAGACCGTTTCTTATTGATGGCAACCGAACGGGGAACGGTTAAAAAAGTTCGACTCGATGCGTTTTCTAACCCGCGCAAGGTCGGCATTATCGCGATCGACCTGGAAGAGAATGACCGCCTGCTGGGCGTTCAAATGACAACCGGAACCGATGAGGTAATCCTGTCTACCGAACAGGGCATGGCGATCCGGTTTGATGAACGCGATGTCCGCCCGATGGGACGGACCGCACGCGGGGTGTTGGGGGTAAATCTGGCCGAAGGTGACCGGGTCATCGGCATGGTGGCTACCCGCGCCGACTCGCAGCTGCTGACCGTCACGGAAAACGGTTACGGGAAACGAACCCCTGTCGAGGCGTACCGGAAAATCCGCCGGGGCGGTAAAGGGGTTATCGATATTCAAACCAGCAAACGGAACGGGAAAGTCGTCGCCGTAATGGAAGTCCGGGGAAACGACGAAATCATGATGATCACCCAGAAAGGCATGGCCATCCGAACCCCCGTGGCCGGAATTCGGGAAATCTCCCGCAATACTCAGGGAGTCCGTTTGATCCGGCTTAATGATGATGACCGTGTCGTCGCCGCCGCCAAAATCTGCGAAACAAACGGAGTGAACGGTAACGGAAACGGCAGTAGTAACGATAATGGTAACGACAATAATAACGGAACGGACGAAGAGATACCCAATGGAATCGAAACCGAGGAAAACGGAGTAACCGAGTAATCGAATAACCGAACGCTTACGAAACTGCAAAGAATCTACATGGAAGCAGGGAGCAAGTCTGTTACTCGCCCGACCTTTTGCCTCTCTGTACTTTCTTGTCTTCAATCTTTAATTCTTAATGGACCTTATACAGGCTTACTCCTCCCGATTCATACCACAACTCCATCTCCTTCGACTCAAGCGGTAGACGGGACCGGTACTGGTCCGTCTCCTGCCCGAACCAGACATAGCCGATATTGTTTTCCCTGAAAAACATCCCGATTTCTCGCTCGCCCATCTGTCCCATCATGAATTTCGAGATGAGATACCGACGTTTCCGCCAGTCCGGTGTGATATGACAATGGCCCGCATACACCCGCATTCCGGTATGTCGCGGGATAACATTCCCGACTATTTCGGTTGACAGAATCCCTTTGTCTTTGTCGGCATAGCGATCCAATTGGTTCAGCGCACGGTATTCACCCCCCGTAAGAAAATACGGAGCCTCATGGCCGGTTGCCGCAATAGTCATATTCCGCACCAGGAATAGATTTGTCGGTAGTATTAAAATAGCCGCTGTGCCGCCGAGCATGCTCCAGGTCAACCGCGACGGTTGATATCGTTCCCGAATCCAGGGTATCCACTGCTCATACAGGCACCGCACTCCCAGGATCACCAGCGGGATGTGCACCCCCTCGGTCAGCCGTTTGGCAAATGGAATAACAGGCATGGCATACATGAGCAGCAACACCACCGCTACCCAGAGGAACAGAAACAGCACATCCGACTCTCCTGTTCGAATTCGTGTCCAGCCGTTTCGATAAGTTAATGTCAGAATGAGCGGCAATCCGAATCCGAGCAGATACCAGATTGGCGCAGGGGTAGAAAGAACATTCTGCGCGGACCATGCCGCCAGGCTGGGCGTCCGGAGCATCAAGAGCCGATAGACCAACAGGGGAACTCCGACAGATATCACAAACGCTGCCACACCGACCAGGATTCGCCGGAATCGCGCAGTTTTCCTCCATCCGTAAACTACTCCAAAAGACACCGCCAGCGGGGCAATCACAAACAGATCATAAATATGCACAAACCCCAGGCAGATTGTAAAAACGGCTCCCGATATCCAGGCGCGAAAATCATCGTGCGCAACGGTCCGGTACAGCCGGTCCATGATCTCTACCAGCATCCAGAGCGCGAGCGCAAAATGCGGGGAAACCAGCATGGAGTAAAACGTGTTGACATCCGCGCTCCAGAGATCCATGGACATCCCCACAATCAGCGGCTTGTGACGAAGAATCTGCGGAATGCTGGGTTCGTGAAGAATGGTCAGCCGGCCGAACCCGGACCCCAGCGCGCACACCCCGAAGGCGATGCACCTTTGCTTTTCATCCGCCAGGAATCTCCCCAGAAATCGCCACAGCACCGACAGGAAGAGAATAACGGCAACTGCATGGGACCCGTGATAGAGCAGGACCGCCGAAATACCGGTGTACCTCCTAACCTTGCCGAGACCAAACCACAGCAGGTGAAAATATCCCGGTTTCTCCGGGGAGGTGTGGTACAGGTTGACCGGAAGACCATCGGAGTCCGCAGCGGATCGCATCCACGCAAAATAGGACTGCACATCCTCCACATAATCCACGGCGCCTTGAAAATGAAACTCCTCTGAGGAGGATAGATATCCGGCAACGTACGGCACAGCCGCTGCGCCAAACACAACAACGGAAATCAGCCATCTCGCCATATTCGCTTTCCACGAGAGACGAGAAACCGACTCCGAAGCGGATTCATCGGCTTGATTCCGACAGTGGAGAGTCATGGGATTCCATTTTCTCACCTTGAATCAGGAATGGAATCCTGCTTGGCGGGGACAAACAAGAAAGTGTGGGAGGAGAGTTTTTCCCCCTCCCACACAACAATGAGGTGGGAGAAAACGCCGGATGAACAATCACTCATAATGTTCCGGAACCCAGATTTTCTCTTCGTATTCCCGGTAATAGCCGGATGGAACCTTGCGCACTTCGTAGTGCCCCTCGATGCGCCGGTTGCCGTCCCAGTATTCTTTCACCCACACCCGTTCAGTTGTGGTGGTATCGACCCATTCTTTCTTGACCACGTACTCGTAATGCCCGTCTATCCAGGTTCCCGAACCGCTCGAATACGCGATTCGATTGCTCTGTTCAATCCCCCGTCGTTCCGCTTTCATCTCCTGGTTCTCCATTATGGAACCGACCAGCGCACCGGTCAGGGCGCCGACACCGGCCCCGATCGCGGTGCCCTCTCCGGCACGACCACACTGGTGACCGGCAATTGCACCCAACCCGCTGCCCATTGCTGTCCCGACCGCAGTGGTTTCCAGCATTGTGCACCCCGTAAGAGTCAGCGGCACAGCAACCAGCAGAACCATACCAACCAGCGGAACAAGTTTCACATTTGTGTTCATGGCATCTATCACCTTTCGGTATGGAGATCCGGAACCAATTTCATGTCCCATTCGGACTTCAATTATACACAATCATATACGAATGTCAATAGAAATAGAAACGTATGTGAAAATTATTTTTTGTTTATTCTTTTTGAACTGAGAAAATTATTATTATATTATACTGATATATAAGGAGTTATTTGCATATATTCACAAATATGAATTTTTCGCTTGGCACAGGTTCTCCTGGGAGATATCGTAAGCGGGATAGAATGGGGGGAAAGTCGGATACCCAGGTCAGATAATTTCTATTCTTTCGGCTGAAACTTGCGCTTCAGGAACTTGAAGATCTCTTGTTGCTCTGTTCTTGGAAGTTTTCGGATCTTGGCAAGGATGTTCAAAGCCGTGTTAGAAGGTGGCTGGATATTCGCTCGACCTTGATTACAGGCGGAGCAAAGTACCCTCAAATTGCTTTGGTCATCGGTCCCTCCCTGACTGAGAGGCTTTATGTGGTCAATATGCAGTCGGACCTTCCTGTTCGGATTGAACGGATCCGGGTCGCCGGGACCTGCGCCGCATAACTGACATGTGAAACCGTTGCGCTCAAGAATCTCGTTTCTGAGTTGGGGTGAGATGGTTCGAGAGATAACCGGTTTGCGTTCAAGCGTCTCCAGAATATACTCGCCCGGTTTCAGGTCTGCCCGGTCGACATGGGTCTTGATCTGAAATCCTTCCTCAGCTCTCAGTTCTCACAAAGTTGAAAATCTGCGAAAAACGGTGCCCCTCGAGCATATCATTAGCCCAGGAAAATATTCGTTCTGTGCCACTGAAGGGAATCCCGTGAAGGAATGAACCGATGGGGTAGAAGTATTTGTTGCGTATGGTAGCAGATCACATGTTTCTGAACGGCTGGATCGTCCAAGTTCAGCAAGCGCTTAGAGAATTCAATGTGCATCTCCCCCGTGATGGAAATGAGACCCTTATCGAATAAACGATCAAAAGTTGCACTCAAACAAAGACCATTCGAAGGGTCTGTCCTTTTTTCCTCACTTACGCTCCAGGGGACAATGTGGCTGGCGATTAGGCATTCAGGAATTCGTATGCCAGTAATGCAACAAGTCCCATTATAGCTACTGAGCACAGCTTCTCGAAAAAAGTCCTGATGCACTCTGACTTTGGTTTCACGAATGCTTTCCGTCGGCCCTTCTGGTTGAACAAGACTCCCAGTGGAATGCGGCTGATCGCCATGCTCTTGACGCAATCGATGGGCCTCAAGAACCAGTGCATTCCAATCCTGGTTGAACTCCACCCAAATTTCTCTATCCATCTTACTTGTGTGGACAAGACCCGATATCCCTATCCTCATCAGTTCTGGGTCGAAGGCCCCAAAATTCCCCAATTTGCGAGCGACAGAAGCCGGAGTCCGTCCCAAGAAGTGTGCAAGATATTGGACTTTCGGGTTGGTTGTCTTTGTCTGTTGAAACGGAATTCGGCAATATAAATCGAAAGCGAGTATCAGTTCTTCTCTGGACCATTTTTCGCCGTAGCGTGATCTCATCGTGCATCTCTTTCACGAAGAGGAATATCTTTATGCCTTTCCAGCAACACAATAAGATCCGTGACGGACCTTACTCGCCAATGGATCTCAATTATGGACCCAGCATGTTGGAACAGCAGTCCATGATTTTCTCCCAGCATGCCCAATCATCCAGGGACTGTTGATTCATCCAAACCAGACAACTGCCAACCCGGGTGGCTGCGAAGGGACGGCATTGCCGATCTGCTTGGCAATCTCGATTTTGCTGCCCGTAAACCTGAAAGAGTCCGGGAATGATTGCAGTCGGGCTGCTTCACGGTGAGTAATGGGGCGGTGTTGGCAGGGGTGAAGATACCGGCCTTTTTCCGGCTTGAAAAACTCCGTACGGATAGTGAACGCGGGTCGATCCCACCAGAGACGCCCGAAAAGGTCCGTTCCGCCCTCGGTTTTCCTGATCCAACACGCCGGAGTCAACTCCGGCGCTCGTTCCTGTAAATCAAAACGGTTCATCCCTTCTTTGGGAATCGCCATGTACCGCTTCAGACTCTGCGCTGTGGGTGTCCGTCCGAAATGAAGGTCAAGCGGCGGGGCAACATCCCTGATCTCCGTCCTTTCAGGAGGGGGAAGATCGGCAATCGCGTCGCGCACAGTTCTCCAAGGTCGTGCGCGCGAAATATAAAGGTCGAATTCCTCGGAAAACAACATTCCGGTGTTCACATCGCCGGGCCTTCGATGGGTCTTCTTCGGTGGAAAAAACTCACCGGGATGAGCAAACTTGCAGCCGATGATAAACGCGCGCCATCGCGTTTGGGAAACACCGTAATCCGCTGCACACAATTTAGCGGAGGCTATCCTGAAACCGAGTGCGTGAGCCGCCTCATATATCTCGTCATATTCAATCGACCCAAGAATCTGGGGCACATTCTCCATCACGAAGATTTCCGCACCTGTGTGTTCGACGACGCGCAGAAAAGGCCGCCAGAGTTGCTTGCGTGGATCACAACCTCGTTGCTTGTTCAGCAAGCTGAATCCCTGACACGGGGGTCCGCCGATCACAACATCCGCTTCGGGAATCTCGTCAAGGTCGTTCTCCACAATTTCCAAGATATCCGCCGTGGTGCAGTGATCCCCGAAATTGGCGTTATAGGTCTCCGCCGCAAAGGGATTGAAATCGTTGGCCCAGACAGGTACAAAGGCATGGCTTAACGGTTTGGTGAAACCGAGCGTCATTCCCCCCGCACCGGCGAAAAGATCGACGATCCGATATGACCGGGAACAATCACACAGGAGTCCCTTTTGCCTGGCTCGATAGATCGTCTCATTGTCTGTGATTTTGTCGAACGGCAAGGTTCTTCTCCTCTTATCCCACGACAAAATTATGCCAGATTCCCGTATCTTCAACAAGAAGGACTCTCACAAAAGCGGAAAGCAAACAAAAAGCCCTCTCCTGTTCGGCGAGAGGGCCTTTCCGAATTCCATGTCAAATCCGCCTGGATCAGGCGTAAAAACTGACCGCCTGGCCGGCTGTCTGGGCGGGTGCGAACTCCTGCATTACCTCAGGAACCTGTGCCGGGGGTGGCGGTGGAGGCGGCTGATTGGCATCCACTGCCACCTGACGGGTTCTGGGCGGATAGGTCTGTTGTGTCTGTTCCACGCCGGTTGGTTCGCTCTGGTTGGCGCGCACGGCCTGACGGCTGACATTCACCGTATCCATCCCATTGGTGGCATTCATTCCACCAGTCTGGCCGGGACGTTGCTGTCTTTGAGTAGGTTGTTGTTGACCCGCTTGGACGCCTTGTCCGGGTTGAGTACCTCCCGGTCTGATCGGTGTCATCGGGGTCATTCCTCGAATCGGATCTACCATCGCCTCTGCTCCTTTGCATACGTATCCCGCTTATAGTATAGCCCTTGCGAACGGGAAGTCAATGAGGAATTGAGGGTAAATACATAAGAACCGACAGGCACAGCGACAGGCATGGAGGCCTGTCCTACCAGTCCTGCCTGGCAATTGGCGACAGGCACAGAGGCCTGTCCTACCAGTAGGTCAGGCGTCCCTGCCTGACGGTTGTCTCAGGGAATTAAAAGTGCAGCACCACCCCCTCCGGGTCCGGCGTTTTTCCGGCGCGAACCAGTGTCACAAAAACCGCGGTCGCGGCGCACGGAATAATGGACGCGGCGATAATAATCGGTTCGAATGAGATCTGTTCCGAAATCCGCCCGATCAGGTATGTGGAAATGAGCGCCCCAATCCCGGCCCCGGTTCCGCCAAGGCCCATTACCGACCCCACCGCCCTGGAATGAAACACATCCGTCGGCAGGGTCAGAAACATCGTACTGCAGCAGGCGTACGCAAAACTCGCATAGGCAAACAGCAGCAGCAACAGGTAGTAGTTATTCGTGAATGCGGTCAATGCCAGCACCAGCATGCTCGGCCCGAAAATCAGAAGCACCGTCCTTCGCGACCGACCCACCGGCATCCCGCGCTGAATCATCCAACTTGACAGCCCGCCTCCGAAGAAGTTCCCCAAGTCGGCTCCCAAAAACGGCGCCCAGAACCCCAGCGCACTGGCCTCCAGGCTGAACCCCTTGCTTTTCAAATACAACGCAAACCATTCCGCCATGAAAAACCAATACGGGTCCAGCAGAAATCGCCCCAGCACAATCCCCCATGTCTGGCGATACCGCAACAATCTTCCCCATCGAATCCGGGGCTGCTGTTCTATCGAGAGAGGATCGGAAGATCGACCGGCTTTGATATAGGCCAGTTCCTCGGCAGAGATGTGCGGATGCTCCTCCGGCAGGCGGTACAGCCATCGCCACAAGATCAGCCAGAAAACACCCAGCGTGGCCGTGATTAAAAAAGCGGGTCGCCAGCTGTCAAACCAGGCATAAATCGCCACAACAATAAACGGGGCGAGGGCGCCGCCGATGGAGCTGCCGCTGTCAAACAGCGCAACCGCCCACGCGCGTTCTTTGGCCGGGAACCATTCGGACACCGCTTTCGATCCGCCCGGATTGTTCGCTGCCTCCCCGCATCCCAGAAAGAACCGGAAAACCGCAAAACTCATCTTCCCCTGCGCGAGCGCCGTCAGCGCCGCAATCACCGAATAAAACGTCACGCTCATGCTGAGACCACGATACGTGCCGATAATGTCCAGCACACGCCCGAACACGGACTGCATGATCGTGTAGGCCACCCGAAACGAGTTCAGGATGAACGCGTAATCCTCGTTGGTCCAACCGAATTCTTCCTTGAGATACGGCGAGAGTGCGCCAAGTGTTTGCCGGTCGATATAGTTGATGACCGTCATCATGAAAAGCAATCCCCCTATCCACCAGCGCAGATAGGGAATTGTGAACCGTTTCGGACAACTGTCTTCGCCAGGGACTGCATCGTGTGCCATCATCCGGTTCCTTCTCACGTACTCTGCAACAGGCTCTACATTGACAGCCTTGAGAATCGACCGGAATCCTCCCCGTCGATCCGTCGCGGGATAGGACACTACCACACCGTCCCCTCTCTTTCAATTCAACAAACCCGCCGCGCTCCGCTTCTCCTCGCTTCTCTTCTCCCCGTTATTCTTTAATCTGCATAAAGATCTCTTCAAGACCGAATTTCTTCAGCGCAGGATCTCCCCGCAGACGGTTAATGAGCAGCCGGTCCTCTACCAGTTGCGCGCGAGTCGCTTCCGGGTCCCTCTCGAAGGCCATTTTCAGGTCCGAAAGAATGGAGGCATTGTCGTATTTCCCGATGTACAATTTGAGTGTTGCGCAGTTATACCAAGCCAGCCAGTCACCCGGTTCATCCTGCGTAACCCGCTGCATCGCGGCCAATGCCTCTTCATACTTAGCCTGTATACTCAAAATTTGAGAGATATAGCGGTAAGCGGTGTTGTCCTTCTCGTGACGGGCCACGATCCTCTCAAACACCTTTAACGCCTCATCATATTTCTGCAATTGAAAATAGTTTAGCGCCAGTTGCTCCTGGATGGCCCGCCATTGATCGAACGGCAAGTCCTCGATTCCTAAACTGATTGCCCGCACGAAAGCGTCGGCGGCTTTTTCAAATTTGTTCGCGCTCCCCAACTGCAATCCGATATTCGTGTACCACGCTACCAGGGAAGGCTTTAGATCCGGATCGGGCGTCCAGGCCAGCCCTTTCTCTTCCCATTTCTTATAGATGTAATGATCCAGCGCATCCTTGGCGCTCTCGTAATTCCCCAACTGGAAATACGAATAACCCAGATATTGAAGCACCTCCGTATTTTCCGGATCCGAAACATAAGCCGCCTCAAAGGACTTTCGCGCCCGATCGTATTGCCCCTCTCGCACTTGAGACAATCCACGATTGTAATGCGCATAAACCTGCTCGTAATCGATCTCCAGAACCCGGTTGTAAGCACGTCTGGAGAACTCAAAGGCTCCCTTCTTGTCGTACAGAACTCCCAGATTGTTATGTGCCCACTTGTAAAAAGGATTCAGAAATACATCGATCTGAAGGCACTTGATTCCTTTATTCACAATTGCGTCCTTGTCGTTCTCGTTTAAACCGTACCGGGACAGAGTTTCCCGGGTCAGCCGGTCAACATCGGCATTCAAGGCCGCCTTCTGTTCCGCCGTCAACTCGTTCCGGGCCATGTACTCTTTCGCCTGGTTTTCGTACGCCCGGCGGGTCATTTCGATCTCCTGAAAGGCATCAATACAAAACCGGCCCAAAATGTAGAAGGTTTCCATCTCGCAGGGCCACACATGCATAGTCTTGTCGAAGTGGTCGAATGTCTCTTTATAGCGATTCAGTTTTTGGTAACTCATTCCAAAACGAAGATGACATTCGCCGGAAATCTGCCGCACAAGGATCGGCATGAACAACAGAACACCGACCAGAAGAATCGGCCACCGGACCGAGGTCGGAATGGCGGAATAATGGAAGCCGGAAACCCTGACCTCCCTTTGCCGTGTCAGTTTTTCTCCTTGAATCCAGGAGTACACCATTCCGGCAGCTCCCGCGAGGAAATAGAACAGGGTTACACTCGCGGGCCACACGAAAGTGTGACCAAAATTGCAGCTGCCCAGCGCAATGATCATTGCCGTAATCGCGCCGACCTGGAAATAAAACAGAAACCGTCGGTCATCGAATGAGAACGGCCGATCCTTTGGACCGACCGGCCTCGTCTCTGTCCGGCCCCAATCCAGAACCCGCAACGAGCGGAATCCGCACCACAGCGCTGTCACCCACAGCCAGAAATACGCAAAAAGCCCGAAAATGCCGAATTCAGCCGAATGCTGCAAAAAATCACTGTGCGCTTCCCGTGCCAGGGTTTCCTTGCCCAGGATTTTGCGCTCCAGCTGACTCTCGTAGGCCGGATGGATGACCTTGAAATTTCCCGGACCGATGCCGATCAGGACATTGTCATAGGTCTTCACAATTGTGCTGCGCATACATTCCAGACGAAAAATCATGGGGGGCACGCCATCCGGCTTATAGTCGCCGTCCACATCGGCCCACGTGATCAGATTCGCCACACGGGTGCGAAGCGGATTCTCCACGGAGGCCAGCGCCGCCGCCAGGATGGATAACGCCAGAATCAGCCCGAATGTTCCTCGACGAAACCAGAGACGCAACTCCGGAAGAGTGAACGGTTCCTTCGTTTTCGGGTTGGTGAGATGGAGTTGATGAAGAATCGGCAGGCCGCGATAGGAGATCAGAATCAGCGCCATCACCGGAAATCCGAACGCGAAACCCATATAACTCGCGTTGCAGTCGATATACAAAAACGCGATCAACGTCAGGCAGACAATCGTAGAATACATTGCCATCCAGAACGGATTTCCCCAGGAATAGATCAGAAGCGAGATTGCCACCGGAAACGTCATGTTGAGAAACTCCGCTGCATAATTCTCATTTCCCAGAAACGAAACCGGCTTCTCAGTGAACCGCTGTGCGTTCGGCCCTTCCACCGCGCTCCAGATCGGCTGCCAATCGAACCATTGTCCGAGGGCGTACAACACCACCAGGAACGTGGTGAGATTCAAAATAATGCAAAAGACCTTCAGGTCGGCAACCCGTGGCAAAAAAACCGTTATCAGAACCACTTGCATCAGCGCGGCCCCATAGAGCATCAACGCTGTCCACCCCTCCCCCATGTTCACCGAAAAGAAGGCCATCACCAACATAGTCAGAAACAGAAACGCCGCCGGAACCTGCAACGGTGTCCGGGGACGAACCCAGCGCCCCTTCAATGCCCACCAGGAAGCAAGCATCAGCAGAACCACAAACTCAAAACAAATCGCCTTGACAACATGATAATGTTGCCGCGCACTTGTATAGAATATCAGCGTTCCGCAGAAACTGCCGAAATAAAGCGTCAGACGCCCGAACAGCAACGCCAAACGCTCAAAAAGCGCTTCACGGGATCGAGTGGTCAAGGCCAGGTAAACCCCCAGCCCGATCAGGGGAAAAAGCAATATCCAGAATTGGAAGTCGTAGAAGGGAGCTAAAGTGCTATACACGGGCGCTTTTCCAACATGATGATGCGCAATTCTACCCTGCACACTCTGCCTTCACACAGAGTTCCTCGCGAAAAAAACGATCTTCGGCAATACGGGTAACCCGCGTATTCGAAATCCGAGCGGTTCCCACACCAAACCGAATTTTCTATACGGATATTCTCTACCCCTTCAAATCCACTTCACAGGTTGAAAGCCGGTTCCGATCTCTTCTGCCTCTGGGAGAAGGTTAGAGTGAGGGTTTTGCCAGTCATCTCTCCGGCGCCGGTCTCTCCCCCCTGTCCGCTGGGTTCATACTGTCCACCCTATCCCACGCTTTCTCACTGAACTTTCTGGCCGTATCGTTGCTGATAGAACTCCAGCATTTTCCGGATCTGCTCCGGGGTCATGCCCTGTTTCCAGGCATGTTCCGGCATCTGCAACACCGAGTCGGCGACACCGGGAAGAAGATTCTCCGCCTCCGGCAGATACTCGTTGTAGAAATGTTTTCCCACTTCGTAGAAACCATGCCACTGCGTAAAGTCCGGCCCCATCATGGAGGCGCCCATTCGCGCCCGACGGCCCTCGTGATGCCAGAGTTCATAGAACGTCCACTCGATGGGATCGTCAAACGGAGTCGGCGTGATCTTGCCGGCCGATTTCAACGATTCCAGGATATTTTCGGCGGGAGCAGCAAACTTTGTGTTCCAGAGATCGACCGCGTCATCGTACATTCGGAAATAATGGCTCACCCAAGTGTTCGCATGGCATCGGAGACAAACGGACTGCATTCGATTCCGGCGCTCTTCCCATTTGTCCTGTTTCTTGGAATAGAGCGGGCGAAGCGTCCAGGAAATCCGCAGGCCGACATCGTGGTTGACCGCCAGATTCGATGTCGCGCTTACATGGCAGGTTGCGCAGGTCGGCGCAGCGGTGTAGTCCTTTCCGACAATCCATTCGTCGGCATCAAGCGCCATGTCCTCCCGAAACGCCGCAAACAGGAGGCCGTGCTTGGATTCCTCGTAGATTTCGATTTGCGGGTGATCCGGTCCCATGTGGCACCGCCCGCAGGTACGGGGTTCCCGCGCCTGTTGCTTGGAAAACCTGTGCCGTGTATGACACGCCGTGCAGCTGCCGAGAGACCCATCGGGGTTGACACGACCGATCCCGGTATTCGGCCAGGTTCCGACAACCGGCACGCCTTTCTCATCCATGGCGACCGTGGAACCATGGCATTGTTTGCACCCCAAATTAGCGGCAGGACCACCTTCGATAACCTCTCCCAGAATGTTATCCAGCGACCCGATAAACTGGGCCGCTTTTGCGTGATGCGACTGAGCAAATTCTTTCACAGTCGTCTCATGGCAGGTCGCGCAATCGTTCGGCGAAGGCGCATGGGTCAACAGGGAACCCTCATGCTCCCACTTGTCCGGATCGTCCGGTTTTGCCTCGTGGCATGCGATACACCCGATGCCCATCTCGCCGTGACGCGACTGTGCCCATTGCCGATTCCAATCTACGGCGATTCCCTTTTCCTCGTGGCAGGCGATACAGGCACGGGTCTTCTCATCCGCGTAAGCCACAGCGGCCTTCTCCGGCCTGGCGCGTTCTCTCTCGATCAGGCCGACAAAGATAACAGCCGCGAGAAACGCCACCGCGAACACAGCCACGATAATCTTTTTGAACAACAGGGGCATCACAACTCCTCCGCCGATTTATGACATCGCTTCCCACACAAGAAAAAGCAGAAAAACAACAAAGGCCCCGGCGCCCACTGCCACACCGGCCTCACTACCCGGGCGACGGCTGCGCCAGTAACTATCGATAAACGGCCAGATAAACAACCCCAGCCCCGCAACGGCCATTCCGCCCATTCCGAGCCACAATGGAACAAGTTTCAGCCAGCGAAACATCGGGAAAAAGTACCATTCCGGCTTGATATGCAGCGGTGTTTCATCGGGATTCGCCGGCTCGCCCAGGTGCGCCGGAAACACTACGGCTAACATCGTCAACAGCGTCAGCAGAAATAATCCGACCATCAACTCGGTAGTGACATGATCGGGGAAAAAAGAGAAATAGCGATTCGGATCAAACCGACGTTTCCCTTCGCGGTCTTCCTTTACTGTCAAGGGGGTCTGCTGCACTTCCGCCGGGGCCTCGAGTTCCATTACCCCATGAATGCGAATCAGAAAGATATGCGCCCCTGCAAGGGCAAAAATGATACACGGCAGTGCGCCGACATGAAACACGAAAAATCGTGTCAGGGTCGTCGGATTGACATTTTCCCCGCCTTTGAGCAGTCTCGCCGCCCACGGTCCCAGTACCGGAAACTGCTCCGCAACATTTGTTCCCACCGTTGCAGCCCAGTACGATAATTGATCGTACACCAGGGCATAACCGGTAAACCCCAGTCCCAGCGTGGTAAATAACAGACCGACACCGACCAGCCAGTTGAGCTCACGGGGTCTGCGATACGCGCCGGTAAAGAACACCCGAAGAATATGCAGTACAACGGCTACAACCATCAGGTTCGCTCCCCAATGGTGCATGGAACGAATCCACCAGCCGTACGGAATCTCCCGGCTGATTCGACAAACCGATTTATATGCGTCATCGGGGGATGGAACATAATAAAAAGTGAGCAGGATCCCCGTCACCACCTGGACCATCAGAAGTATGAGCAGCGTTCCCCCCAGGCAGTACCACCAATTTTTCATGTGATTGGGAATCGGTTCTTTGGAAAGCTCCTCGAAAATCTCGATGTTGACCGGGACCCGTTCACGGAGAAAGCGCAACCAGGATGGGATTCGCGGATGCTCCTCTGTCATGATCACGCCTCCTTGATCGGCACGGTGACGAAAAGGTTGTTCCCGTCAATCTCTACGGGGAATGCGGGCAGCGGTGTGGGTGGCGGGCCGCCGATGACCTCGCCATTCGTGTTGAACCGTCCTTTATGACAGGGGCAGAGGAAATCCCCTTCAACGGAATCCCAGTGAACACGGCATCCGAGATGCGTGCAGACCGAGGAGAATACTTTGATCTCGTCCCGGGAAATCCGAACTGCAATCAGGTCATTTCCATGAACGGCTTTCAGGAATCGGCTGGTCCCAATCTGCAAGTCTCCCAGGTTCCCGACAAGAACCTGTTCGGACCGCTGTGATTTCTCCGGAACCAGAAAACGCAGGAGATAATTCGCGGCAATTCCAAACCCCGGAACCAGCGTCACCAGCATCAGCAGATTGGCTGCAAAATCCCGCCGGGACTGAGAAAAGGCCATGTCCACTGTCTCCCTTACCTGTTATTCTGAGCCGATGCGGACCGAATCACTCGAGGTTGCATTGCCTGAACGTGCTCGTCAACTTCGAGAGTTTCGTCTTCGAGAGATAGTTTTTTACCATCTGATTTACCGGACTCAACAGCCCTCCGAGAATGCAGTTTCGCCCACCGCAGACAGGTGTATGAAACAGGCAGCTACTTGACCCCAGTGGACCGTCGATGGCCTCATAGACTTCCAATAATGTGATTTCATCCTTGCTCCGGCTCAAAATAAATCCCCCCTTTGGGCCTCGGATGGAATTCACCAGTCCGGCTTTTCCAAGGCGTTGAAGTACCTTCGACAAGTGGGCCTCCGAAGCATGAAGCGCAGAGGAGATTTCTTTCGTTGAGAAAATTCGTTTCGGGTACGCCGCCAGGAGAACCACCGTGTGAAGCGCAAGAGAGGCCGCTTCCGAAACTTTAATTATGTTAGACATGATGAACAAGCCTTATCCGGTATATCAGTACCATCATACCAGAATAACCCGGCTTGTCAATATCCCCATATCCCCCGCCTTGCCGACCGGGCCTCTTGTTCGGCGGCTTCAAACTGCGCGGCATATTTCCCCCGCCCGTACTTCGTGTAATACTTTGTCCACCCCTGCCGCACCATTTCCACGTTCACATTGAAATTACCCAGAAAAAGATACGCGAGAAGTCGTCCATAGACATCGCGTTTTTCTTTTCCGGGTATTTCGAATTCAAGACGAACGGATTTGTCCTCCACCAGCCTGCGCAGGGCATCTGTTGCCTCTTCATAGCCCCGGTGATTTCGTTCAGGCGTGTTAATACAGAGCATTCGAATTCGTTCCGTTCTGTCTTGATACCGAACGTCGAGCGTATCCCCGTCAACAATTTTCAGAACGGCGCAGAGAGAACTTTCTTGCCCGGTCGTCTCGGTTTGAGGCTCAGCCCCGGGTGGGCTGCGCCAATCAAAATCCGAGAACCGCTCCAGCCCCTCTTGCAGTCGGTTATGAAGACGTTCCAGATCCGCGCGGGGAAGAGTGTCCAGCGCATCGGATGCCTCGGACAGAAGACGGTCGAGGTCCCGCAGGTCATTCTGTGCCGTCCATCGCCCCGCAACCAGCCCCACCGAGAATGCCACGACCGCGATAAGAGTGTATTTCCTGAATCGACGCATGATGCTCTGAAATGCACAGCGGCCCCGAGCGGACACTTGCCGGACAAGGTACACACACCGGCATCTTGCCCGTGGTTCCCCAGCAACTCCTCTCTTTCTTTTTCCTCTATTCCCTTCGTAACAAACGGCGCATAGAGGTCGCACCGGCCATCAGATAGCAGGCAGGAATGACCGAGTAATAAAACGGACCGCCCGGAAATGACGGGCCATTATTATTTTAGAGATCGAAGTAATCGATAAAAGCATCGCACCTCCTCCCACCAGCAGATAATCCGTTTTTATCCGCTGTTCCACAAGTTTCAAGATACCTGCATTTGTACACGACCGGAACCGACCCGCGCAGATTTGCCCGTCACATTCCAGCGCCATCCACATTGCCCCACGCTTCCGTATGCAGCTGTAACAATGCCCTGTTTTTCTTTTACCATAGATGCGTCAAAGAATCAGCGGGACCGCCCGACCGGCCGGTTTAAAATCGGCGCCCGCCCGCCTGGATATTTGAGGCCGCTTCATTCAAAATACCGCCGTCGAACGCTCGAATACTACTCCTGTGGAGGCAGAGAATCATGTCCGCATCCCACTCCGCCCGCGTTGTTGTCCTGGCAGCCATCACCCTCCTTCTCCCGGCTTCCGAAGTTCTCCCGGTAACTCCGACCGCAAGCGAATTCCTCCCCTGCCGGCAATTGTGCGAACAGTTTTTCGGAATCAGCGCGCATTCGCTTTTCCCTTATATCCAAATCCTCAAGGAAGATGCGCCGGATGCCGTTAGCCGGGGACAAAGCTGGCGCGGCACACCTTTTCAAATCGGCCGAAAAACATATTCACACGGCATCGCGTTTAATGCTTCAAAAACCATAGCCGTCTATCCGGGCAAACCGGCGGCGAGATTCATTGCCGAAATCGGCCTGGAGAATAACGACGATACCCGGCGTGGGGCCGAGATGGGCAACGGTTCCGTAACTTTCCACATCTTGGTCGATGGGACAGAGGTCTATGTTTCGCCTGTGATGCGAATGGCCGACGGTCCCATCCCAATTTCCATCCCGCTTCATGAAGCCGAGAAATTTGACATTCAAGTCGGCGACGGTGGTGACGGTCGCGGCTGGGACCAGGCGCTATGGGCAGAGGCCGTGGTCGAATTGACGGACGGCTCGCGGATTCGTTTGCAGGATTTTCTCCTGGGCGGGGCGGAAGCCTGCAATCCCTACATGTTTTCATTTCTGTACCGGGATAAACCGAGTTGGGACATTCTACGTGAATGGCAACGCAACGTCGTGGAGAATCAAGACGGCCCGGACAGATTGTACCGCCGGATTCTCTACCACGATCCGAAGACAGAACTCGAAATTCGGGCTGACATAACCTTATTCCATGATTTCCCCGTTATGGAATGGGTTCTTTATCTCAAAAATACAGGTAAAGAGAATACGCCGGTTATTGAGAACATTCTGCCGCTGGATGTAATACTCGGAAACCCCGGACCGGGTTGGAATATGCTGCACTGGTCCCAGGGCGCAGTAGCCGGTTTCGATGACTTCGCGCCACAGACAACGGTAATGAAACCCGGCGAAAGACTGCGCCTGCAACCGGGCGGAGGACGGTCCTCCAGCCGGGTACTCCCCTTTTTTAACCTGAGAACCGCTAACGGCGGAACGATTATCGCCGTCGGCTGGACCGGCGAATGGGCGACCGAATTCATCAGCGACACGACGGGAAATGTAACGGTTACATCCGGTATGGCGGACACCCATCTGGTCCTGTACCCCGGTGAGGAAATACGAACACCCCGGATGCTGTTACTGACTTACGAAGGCGACCGGTGGCGCGGGCAGAACCTGTTCCGTCAATTCATTCTCGCCCATCATCGCCCAAAACGGAACGGGGAACCGTTAATTGCGCCGGTTACCAACGGGAATTGGGGCGGCACCCCGGCGGATGTTCATTTGGATAATATCGAGAAAATTATCCGGTACGATCTCCCCATTGAGTACTACTGGATCGATGCAGAATGGTACGGCAAACCGGGCGGTCCCGAATCCTGGCCTGTCAACGTCGGTAATTGGGTTGTCAAGGAACATCTTTACCCACAGGGGTTTCAACCGCTCAGCAAGCGACTTCGAGAAACCAACCGTTACCTCATGCTGTGGTTCGAACCCGAACGGGTCTTCAAGAATACAATCTGGTATGAGAACCATCATGATTGGCTGATTGATATCGGGCAGGAAAACAGCCTGCTCAACCTGGGAATCCCGGAGGCCCGACAATTCCTCACGGACTTCATTTCCGATAAGGTCAAGGAATTCGGACTGGGCTGCTACCGACAGGATTTCAATATCGACCCGCTGCGATTCTGGCAGGCCGTAGACAAACCGGACCGTCAGGGAATGACAGAGATCCGTTACATCGAAGGTCTGTATGCCTTCTGGGATGAACTCCTGGAGCGCCACCCGGACCTGATTATTGACAATTGTGCCAGCGGTGGGCGGCGCCTGGATCTGGAAACCCTGGGGCGGACAACGCCGTTCTGGCGCACCGATGGTCCCCGCGATCCGATCGCCCATCAATGCCATACCTGGGGACTCTTGCCGTGGGTTCCGCTCAACGCGACCAGCCAGGACCGTGTGGGAGATGATTACGAATTCCGCAGCAGTATGTGCAGCAGTCTGTGTGTGAATTGGTGGGTTTCCGGCGATGTCCGCGCGGGCGAAATCCGCCCCGATTTCCCGTTCGATTGGGCCAAAAAGACTCTGGATCAATACCTGCAATATCGTCCGTATTATTATGGCGACTATTATCCGTTACTTGATTACTCCCAGTCCGCCGATCTCTGGTATGCCTATCAGATGGATCGCCCCGATCTGGGCGAGGGCCTGATTGTCGTTCTCAAGCGGCCCGCGAGTTCTTACACTTCGGCGAATGTGAAATTGTACGGAATGGAATCCGACCGGGACTATCGAATTACCGATCTCGGCACGGGAAAAGAGGAAACGCAAAACGGTAATGAATTGCGCTCCGAGGGGCTGCCCGTTCGCCTGGACAATTGCCCGGATTCCGCGCTCTTTGTCTACAAGCGAATGTAGATCGCCGATCCCGGTGTCCTGCGCCTGGGGACCTTTACCGGACATTCGTGTGTTTTGTATTCTCATAGAAGAGGCGGCGCGTCTGCGCGCCTCTTTTCGTTCTTCAATCCGTAATGTTTACTGCTGCTCCATAATCTCCACTCCCATGTCGTCCACCCCCTGGTAAAGCGTGTAAATCCGCCCTTCATCATCCACCACGGCCCAGCTTTCCCTGTGTCCCTTTACCGAAAGACAGATACTTGTGATGTAATCCCCGTTATTGTTGTATTTCATAATTCCGACACGCGTTCCGTCGTCGATTTGCAGCGCATTATCATAACCTTCTCTTCCGCGAACGGTTATGTAGACATTTCCCCAACGGTCGCCCGCAATACTGTGGAAATAGAGCGGTCCGTCCGGGGGATCTCCATGAGAGAATTCAAAGAGGTAATCTCCCTTTCCCGTCAATTTCTGACAGGGACCATAGTAATTCTGGACAAATACATCTCCGTTCGGATCGACAATCAATCCATGGGGGGCATTGAATTGGCCCGGCCCCATACCGTCCCCGCCGAAGTCGTATAAGAACTCCCCGGAGGGTTGGTAGACATTCACCCGCATATTATCGACATCGGTCACAAAAAGATGTCCCACCGGGTCAAATCCCATTCCATGCGCGCGAAGAATATCGCCGGGCCGGGTTCCTTTCTCGGCGAATATTCGTAGCAATTGGCCGTTGGGATCGAACACCTGGATCCGGGGACGATCGCTTTTTTGATCGGCCACGTAGATATTTCCATCGTGATCGGTGACCACGACACGCGGTTGGGTAAATTGTCCCGGACCGTGGCCGGATTTCAGGCCGATCTCCGTCAGAAATTTCCCCTCTTTCGTAAATCGCATAACACGATTGTTTCCGAGATCGCCGATCAGGACGTTCCCTTGTTTGTCCAGCCCAATCCCGTGGGGATTGACCAGATATTCGGAACCCTTGATCGGTTCCGTCCAGCCGCCGACTTTTTTGTAGGATGGTTTCGGATCTCCCATCAGGACAGTTGCCCACAAATGGGGATTCGCGGCTTCGCCCACTTCCGCGCAAATATGGATCTCGTGCGGAACCGGCTCTTTGTCCGGCGCGCGGTAGGTTCCATCTTCATGAATCGTTCCGAACTGCTCATTCCCGCCGGGGATATTGTTCACGGACCAGCGGACACTCTGGGGAGCCTCTGCGGCCATCATTCGGGTGGCCTTCATCGCCACTTTGAATCGCTGTTCCTGCCCCGGTTCCAGATGAACCAGTGACGGACGAATAATGGCCCGGTTCTTCGATGCCTCAGAACCCCCATACGCGAAGGGGATGTTCGCCGACAAAACCAGAATCGCGATTCCAAGAATGGCGCTGTTACACCGTGTTGCAAATTGACACATCTGCGGACCTCCACATTCAAAGATGTTTTCACCCTACCCCGCATTTCTCACAAGCCTTTCGGAAGAAGGGTGAGACCGGTTGGATATCGCGAGAATAATCGCGGCGAGTGGTTTCTTGAAGAGATGGGACCATGCAAGTCAGGATAAACAGAGAAACCCACACCCCAAAAGGGTCGGATAGGGCTTCCGGGAGAGAGCAACAGACAGACCTCGGTTCCGAGGAGTCGTTCAAAGACACAGTAGGAAAGGGAAGGAGACTCCCACTACGGCGAAAACAGGGGGATGGCTTTCAGATTCGCATACGCTGCAGCCAAGAGAGCCTGCAACACCGGATCGCTTCGCAATGCCTCATGATCGTTCAGATCCTCATCCCCCAACGCGATCGCGTACACCCATCGAATAACGTTCCTGTACACTCTGTTTTCATAAGGTCACCTGGTTGGCATACAAGAAGTTCTTATCACAACTCTATTTATGCCATAAAAGGGGACCTTTAAAAATGGCTCCCGTGAGAAATCCGGGCTATGTCAATCTCGGCTATGTCTGTGAGAGAAAAGGCGATTTGGACAAAGCAGTAGAGCTCTGCGAGAAGGCGATCTCGCTCGATAAGAATCTCACTCGCGCTTACGACAATCTTGCCGTGGCTTTTGGAAGAAAAAAGAATATGACAAGGCCTGGGATGTTGTGAGACGCATACGGGAGATGAGAGCCGAACCGCATCCCTTTCTGATTGAAAGGTTGAAACGGGATTCGGGGCGAGATGGTTCTTGAGTCGATGAGACCATCTTTTTTGTCCTGCTGTTGAACTACTTGCACTTTTCCTGCGCAGGAAACCAACGTTGAAGCAGACATTTGAGCCGGTTGAAGGCCGGGTCGGTGCATCGGTCCAGACTGACGGTTTGTGCCAGTTGATGATAAATGGAAGATGAGCGCGGTTTTCCCATTTCCCGAAGCGCTGCCTGCACGGCCGCCTTGGGATCGGCGGGCTTCAGAGTGTCTTCCGTCCAATAGTTGTTCTTGCGTAACCAGGTTCGCAAAGACGGGTCTCGTCCTTCCCAACCCAGGCAGCGATCCACGTGGGGCGAATCGCTCCAAACCCATGACTCCAGTTCAGGCTCGATGACCACCACTCCCGCACGATCTCCCCAGCCGGAGTTCGCAAGCCTGCAACGGGCATCTTCCTCAACCTTTGTTGCATTCAATCTCATCTCACGACCGCATCCATGGTAGTCGAATATCACGAGGCCGTGCCGATATACCGGAATCATCGGACGAAGAAAACCGTGGGCATTCAGGAAACATCCTGGATCGTGTTCAGGATGGGCATAGACTCTGAATTGCGGACGCCGAATCCGCAGGGCTTCAGGTCTGAGCAGTAATCCACTCATTGCATATTCCATGTTTCTATCGGCGACAAGAACTACGAGATCGGATTCTCCGGCATTCATCCAAGAACGCCTCCAGCAAAGAGAACGCCGAGGTCGGTCTCTCCCCGCCAATCTTTCAAAAGGGGATGCTCCATCCCGTTGACGATATCGGTCGCTCCCTCCTCAGTCTTTGCAAAACAAAGTACATCTGAGAGATCTGCAATGCCGACAAGAACAGGGGAATGTGTTGCCAGTAATACTTGCGCATCATAAATGGAGGAGAGAGACTGCAACATGATTTCCAATGCGCGCGGATGAATACCGTTTTCCGGTTCCTCGATCAAAAAGGCTCCTTTCAAATCGGGAATATATGCGGGCAGTGTAAGCGCAAGCAGACGCAACGTCCCGTCTGAAACAACCCAAGAAGGAAGCCTCAGATCCCCGCCATAGCGAAGGACAATATAACGATGCCGATCTTCCGGTCTCAGGACCGTTTCAATATCGATCAAATCAGGCAAGGCCATCCGCAGATGTTGAATCCAATCATTGAATTTGGCACGATGCTTCTCTCTTAGATCCTCAATCATCCACGCAAGATTGGACCCATCCGGTCTGAGAATGACAGGTTGTCCCGGCGGACTTGGTTTGCGCATAAGATCGCTTCTCAGCACAACTCGTTGGATTCCTGTCATCAGAAATCGTTTCAACCAGGAAGCGATTGGGAATCTCGATTCGTCCTCGGGGAGATTTGCCAGTGCCGATCTAAGAGGACCGAGCTTAAAGGCGTGATCCCACCCCTTACCAGTCTCATCATAGAAATTGTCATTGCCGTTCAGAACTTTGTTGACAACGGTCTTTGTCCCTTTTCTTGCTTGGGTCAGAATCGACTCCGGTGCGATCCATGTTTCGGGGAAAAGCGTCGAACATCTTTCTGCACCATTGAGATCGGATTTCTTGAGGAGGACTTTTTCTGATTGAATATGATTCTCGTGGAGTTCCTTTCCAAAGCCAACACAAATCTCGTATCGAACCAACTTGTAGGGCGGATTGCCTTTTAGCGTAGATGGAATCTCGATCTCAACGGCCAGCTCAAAACAGTTCCCTGATCGATTCCATAGTAAATCCTCAAAAATCTCCGAACGGTCGAAGATCGCCTTTTCCAGTCCTGACGAAACCAGATCGCCTAGAAAGGCGACTACATCGAGAAATGTGGTTTTTCCACTCCCGTTCGGCCCTACAAGAACGTGAAAACGATTCATCCGGCGCCGGACATATTTCAAACAACGAAACCGTAATGTCTCCACGAGTCGGATCAAGAAAGTGTTCCTTCCATACGTTCAATCCCGATACTGCCGTTCAATATACCACACCACTGAGGCTCTTTCATCAGTGGGAACAGGCACTTGTCTCTCAATGCCAAACACTCGGAATCCTTTCTTGGCAGCCCGCTATTCGGGCGTTACAATCGCAACGATTCGCGAGAGTGGCGGAATTGGCAGACGCGCTGGACTTAGGATCCAGTGGAGCAATCCGTGAGGGTTCGAGTCCCTCCTTTCGCAGTCAGCGCGGCACGCTCTGCAATCCCAAAGTCAGATGCGCCGGGCCGGTCACCTGGTAAAGCAACCGCCCATCTTTCTCCCCAATCGCCTGCACATTCTTCGGCAATTCTTTCTTGCCGTTGATCAGCGCTCTCGGCTTGATCACTGCCTGAAGGGGCAAGGAGACGGTGACGGCACACTCTGCCGGGCAACTCAGTTCCGTTCCCAGCACATACCCGCCGGATCGCTGAGTGAGTTTGACCGAAATATCGCCCTTTGGTGTCGGGACCGTGACGGACACATTGTTCAGTCCGCCCAGGTTGGGTTCCAGGATCGCTGTTTTCCAGCCGGGGGAAAGCGGTCTCAGGCCCACAATCTGCGCGGGAATAATCCAGGTCGGAGCGGAAGATGCCCCATAACAACAGGACGGTTTTCCATCCCAGGTTTCCCATAAAGAAGCGGCTCCGCTATCCAGCATTTTTCCCCAACGCTGCCCCATGATGGTAAGCACATCACCCTGCCGATTTGCTTTGCAGAGAGCATCCAGCCAATAGAAAGAGAAATACGGAGTTGCCTCGACAGCCTTGTTCTCAGGATTGGAGAGATAGTCAAGAATCGGGTTGTGGACTTTCTTCGGGGCCAATCCGAAAAGAATCGCCAGTGCGTTGGTTTGTTGGCTGACAGATTCGCTGAGTGAACCGTCTTGATACGTATCGCGAAAAATGCCTGCCTCGTTGTCCCAAAACCGGGATTCGAATGCCTTTTGGACGGATTTGGCGCGGTTGGCGAACTGCTGGGCATGATCGAGGTTTCCGATCTGCTGCGCCATGGCGGAGGCATCGCACAGCGCCTTGTAATAGAAAGCGTTCAGCGCGGCGGAAACCCCGTTCCGGTCCATTTCCACCCGGTCGATCACAATCCGGCCCAGATCGCCCGCAATCAGGCCCTCTTCGTTTTCGTGCCCCGCGAACCATGAAAGCAGCCGAACCACGTTCGGGAAAACCTCGCGGACCAGGGAATCATCGCCGGTCTGGAAATAATCGTCGTAAAGCGCCATCACCCAGATCAGCATGGAGTCCGCAATCAGCGCATCCTCCGAGTCTGTCGGATAAATCCCATACACCCGCCCATCGGGCAGCTGGGACTGCGCAATCAGCCGCAGGCAGCGTCGCGCCAGGGCCGTATCGCCGAAAGCGTAATCATTGCAGAGCATTTCGACGCGCGCCTCTGCTGTGTGCAACGCGCGGTCACACCAGGGGCTATCCAGGTACACATCCTCCATGCAGGCGCGAAGAGTATCCACTCCGGCCTGCCAGATTCGATTCAGGCGGTCATTGGAGGAAGAAAACGCTCCACGGATCTGGACCGGATACCCGCCGGGACGGACTTTGATTGAGGAAATCTGCAACGGCCCGCCGGTGCGATACACGTCCAGCCGCAAATACCGGAATCCCCGCTTGTCCAACGTGCGGATCGTTTGCGGCCCGCTCCGGCAGATATAACGGTCCGCATAAAGGACCTCAGATGTGTATGGGTCTACTCTGCCGTCTTCTGTCAGAGACTCGCTGTAGCCGATGTCGATCTGTGTCCCTTCCTGGGCCTGATACAGTTCGATTTCGGGGTATCCCAGGAGGACCATACCAAAATCCAGCACAATCGAAATGCCGGATGAGTCGTCCAGTGTGGAAAGAGTCGCTCGTCCTTCCTGTCCCAGAATGGTTTCTGCGCCTGCTACGGTACTTCCCTGAAGAGGGCCAAGCCAGGACCGCGACATGGAAACGGCCGGTTGCAATGTCTCCGAACGGACCTCTGTCCGCTGCCAGGACAGCGCTTTTCCGTCTATTCCCTCGCACATCGATGAGAGATCCACGCTGATCTCAGGCGGATAGACCGTTGTAAAACCGATATCTCCCGTGTTGTCGAACGGCCCGATCAGATGCCATACGGGGACCGGCTGCCCCTGATCTTCCGTCGAAGAAAAGCGCAGGGTATCCACGCCTTCGCCATCGAAACGCAGGAACAACTGCCATTCGCCATCTGTCTGGGTAACTTTCGCCAACAGCGGATTCCAGCCGGCATTCAGAACAACCGACACTCTGTCCTGGTTGGGGGAAGCACGACGCGAGACATTCTGTTCGATCACCGATTGCCCATTCAGCCAGACATGAAGACCATCATCGCTTCCGCAAACCAGATCCAGTGTGCATTCCGTTTCGCTGTAAACTTGTGTGAATGCGTAGACAACCGCCTTCTTGCTGGGTGATATGAATTGGGTAAAATCCAGGTGGAATTGTTGTTTCGGGGCGACGACACTGCTGACCGAAAGAATGCTCCGTGGAGAAACAAGTTCCCCTGTCGCCGGGGCAATGTCACGGGGGATCAGTTCTTTCCAGGGCTCCTGCGGATGCGGCCCGATGACCATCGCCGATGCCCAATAGGAATCGTCAAATCCCACCGTATTCCAGGTCGAGGGCTCCTGACGGGCGTCGAAAATCTCACTATATCCCAGTTCTTTGCTCATTCGAGGCATGTCATAAGTCCACGGTTCGGCGGGGCGCACTTTCCAGGAGCCATCCGAAAGAATGCGAAGGGTGGTTTGATCCGCCAGGGCGACGGTCCCGTCCACAAGGAGGCCGCCACGCCCGGAAATATACGACAGTGTGCTTGTCCCGATATGATGAACCAACACACAGACCACATTTGCCCCGGTCTTGAGAACCCCCTGCAAATCGTATGTATCATAGGCCAGCCGTTTTGGATTCGAGCGCACCGGACCTCTGCCGATTTCTGTGCCGTTGACATACAGGACATAGTTGCTGTCGGCGGTGATATTCAGACTGGCGGACCGGATTTCGCCCGCCACATCGAGCGTCTTGCGGCAATACAGGTAGAGATTTGTTGGAGAGGGTTCGTTTTCGCACCAGATCCAGGATCCCCCCCAGGAAGGATTTTGCGCTCCGGCCGATGTAAGCGGAACGCAGCACAACAGCAGAATCAGGACTATCCGCGCGTGGTTCATTGAGCGACCCCCTTGGTGGTTCGGATGGGACATTCCGGTGTGACAGAATCGGTTGTGTTGTCCGTGTATCACAAAAACCGATTGGTGATAAGATCATAACGACTGTATGACCTGATGGGAACACCGTCAACACTTTTCGGTGCAATTTTTGCGTGAATTTCCGCAGCGGGATTGCCCGGCTCATGCCCGTCGGGTACTGTATCGCGGGAGGGTTTCGAAAAAAGCCCGTCGGAAATAAGGGAAAGGTTCAACGAGGTGCAGAGCGAAGAGCGTATACTTTTTTTTGAGTGTCTTGGTGGAGCGAGCGGTGATATGTGCCTGGGCGCCTTGTTGGACTTGGGATACCCCCTGGAGGAGTTGCGCCGAAGCCTGTCGCACTTGGGGCTGGACGATTACTACGAAATCGCCGTAGAGCGGTTTGCCGCCGGTTCGATTGACAGCCTGCGTGTCTTTGTAAAACTTACTCAACACGAGACAGGCCATCGGCATTTGGCGCAGATTCGCAGGATCATTCAGGAAAGCGGTCTTCCGGAACGGGTCCGAGAACGCTCCGTTCGGATCTTTCAGCGTCTCGCCGAAGCGGAAGCGAAAGTCCATGGGACAACGCCCGAAAAGGTGCATTTTCACGAAGTCGGCGCGGTGGACGCCATTGTGGACATTGTGGGAACCTGCCTGGCGGTGGAGTATTTCGATCCGAAAAGGATGTGGCGTTCTCCCCTGGTTACGGGGCGAGGGCAGGTTCAATGTCAGCACGGACTGATTCCGGTTCCGGCTCCGGCGGTCATGAATCTGGCCCTGGGAAGTACTGTCCGATTCCTGGATGTGGAGGCGGAACTGACAACTCCCACAGGCGCGGCGATTCTTACAACGCTGGCCGAGGAACGAAGCGCCGCGCAATTCCGTGTCGAGCGTGTCGGCTATGGGGGCGGCCATCGGGAAGTTCCGGGTTTGCTGAACCTCATGCGGGTGTCCCTGGGAATCGCCGGAGATTCCTCCAATTCGGGTGAAGGTTTTTGATGAAACTGTGATAAGTCACTCCCGTATTGCGCGCGGAGAGGCGGCTCATTCTTCGAGAGATTCAAGATGCCTTGCCCGATCTGCTGGTGAGTTGCTGGAAAGGAAATATGGGGAAAGGCAGGCACAATTCCTCCCCCGAAGATCGGGGGAGGTCAGGCGGGGGTTGACTGCTCAGAAAGGCCAGACGGCGATTAACACGAAAAACAGCTGCCATACCTCTGGAATCTCTCCTATCCTGAACTCAACTCCCCTTGTATTCCCCCCGATCTTCGGGGGGAAGCATAGGAGGCACAGAGGCCTGCCTTGCCATTTGTTTGCTCGGGCCGGTGTGGGGGGGCTGGTCGTGGGGACCGTTGTGGTTCCTCAGAGATCCGATTTCCCCAGGGTTTCGAGGAACTCCTTGTTGCTTTTGGTTTTCTTGAGGCGTTCAATCAGGAGTTCCACAGCCTCGCTGGCATTCATTTCATTCAGGACTTTGCGCAGGAGCCAGACCCGTTCCAACTCGTGAGGCTCCAGCAGGAGTTCCTCCCGGCGTGTTTTTGAGCGGTTAATATCGATGGCCGGGTAAATCCGGCGCTCGGCGAGTTTGCGGTCGAGATGCAATTCCAGGTTGCCGGTGCCTTTGAATTCCTCGTAGATCACATCATCCATGCGGCTGCCGGTGTCGATCAGCGCCGTGCCTACGATGGAAAGGCTTCCACCTTCCTCGATGTTCCGCGCTGCGCCGTAGAATCGTTTCGGCGGAATCAGGGCGCTGGAGTCGATACCGCCGGAGAGAATCTTGCCGCTGTGCGGAACGATCTGGTTATAGGCCCGCGCCAGGCGGGTGATACTGTCGAGCAGAATGACCACATCGTGCTTGTATTCCACGAGCCGTTTTGCTTTTTCGATCACCATTTCGGCGACCTGAACATGCCGTTCGGGCGGCTCGTCGAATGTGGAGGAAATTACCTCGGCATCCACAGACCGCTGCATGTCGGTCACCTCTTCGGGACGTTCGTCAATCAGAAGAACGATCAGTATGGTATCGGGATGATTGGCGGTAATGCTGTGAGCGATGCCCTGGAGAAGAATGGTTTTCCCTGCGTTGGGAGGAGAGACGATCAGGGCTCGTTGTCCTTTGCCCATAGGCACGATCATGTCGATGATCCGTGCGGTGATTTTGTCCGGGGTGGTTTCCATCCGGAATCGCTCGCAGGGAAACAGCGGTGTGAGGTTGTCGTAAAGGATTTTGTCTTTTGCCGCTTCGGGCGGTTCGTAATTGATCTCGGTGACTTTGAGCAGGGCAAAATAGCGCTCTCCGCTTTTCGGCGGTCGGATCAGTCCTTTCACCATATCCCCTTTTCGAAGACCGAATCGGCGGATTTGGGAGGGCGAGATATAGATATCGTCGGGACCGGGCAGGTAGTTGTAATTGGCGCTGCGCAGGAACCCGAATCCTTCGGGGAGGCATTCGAGCACGCCTTCTCCTTCCATAACGCCTTCGGGGCCTTCTTGCTGCGCCTGGTGCTGGAGGATGCGATAAATGAGTTCCTGTTTTCGAAGCCCGCTATAGCTATCCAGCCCCATTTCCTGTGCCATTTGGGTCAGTTCCGAGATGGTTTTCCGTTTCAGGACGGCAACGGCCATAGCGGGTTTCCGTGTGATAATCGGCTCCTCGATATCGTTGTCTTTCGGGAGTCCGGGGTCGGGGGCCTTGTGGGTATAGTAGGAGTTGCGGTCGTCATTCATTGGGGGCGCAGGTGGGTCTGCCATATACGTTCCACTTGGGCGTCGAGGTCTTCCATAGTTCCTCGGTTGTCGATTATTAGCATAGTTTTCGTTATTTTTCGGTCTTCTTCCCATTGGGCTTCCTCACGTTTTTTTAGTTCCTCTGTGGACCAGCCACGAAGCTCTTTGAGCCGTGCGGCTCTCACCTCTCTCGGGGCGGTAACCCCGATCAGCACATCCGGTTCACCCGCCAATCCCCATTCGGGTAGAAGGGCGGCATCAATCACGAGTACCGGTGGCGAACCGGTATCTTTATTTCGATGTTCGGCGATTGCCTGACGGATCTGGCGGATCATTTTTGGGTGGACGATCCGGTTCAGATCCTCCAGGGAGCTCCGATCATTGAAAACAAGTTTCGCAAGTGTTTTCCGGTCAATGGATCCGTCTGTCGCGAGAATTCCGGTCCCGAACCGAGCGACCAACGCCTCATATTCCGGGTGGCCTTTCTCCAGAAGCGCATGACCAAGACGATCTGCCTCGATCAGACGCGCTCCTCGACCGGCCAGAAGAGACGCCACGGCGCTTTTTCCCGCTCCCGGCAGGCCGACCAGCCCCACCACTTTCCGCGTACTCATAGATCGGCCCAGCTGTTTCCCCAGGAAACCTCCACGGGTGTGGGAACGGAGATTTCATTCGCCAGGGCAGTCTCCATGGTTTCACGAACCCCCTGAGCGATTTTCTCCACAATGGATTCCTTTACCTCAAACACCAGTTCATCATGCACAGTCAGAATCATATTCACCGGCTTGCCTGCAAAACGGCGATGGCAGTCCACCATCGCTTTTTTAAGCAAATCCGCTGCCGAACCTTGAATCGGCGCGTTGATCGCTGCCCGGCGCGCATTCTCGGAACGCGCCCGGTTGGAATCTCCCAAACCGGGAGTGGGAATCCGACGACCCAGGATGGTTCTGACATAACCGTTCTTTGCCGCCTCGCGGGCTATTTCCTCCATATACTCCCGTACACGGGGATACCGCTCGAAATACCGCTCGACATATTCCTTTGCTTCCTCCACGGGAATCGCCAGGCGCTGCGACAGGCCATAGGGACTCATGCCGTAATTGAGACCGAAATTGATCTCCTTTGCCTTCCGCCGCATGTCCCTGCCGACATCTGTCAGCGAGACACCGAATACCTCTGCGGCGGTTCGCCGATGAATGTCCTCCCCTTTACCGAATGCCTGCAAAAGCCCCGGATCCTTCGACAGGTGGGCCATGATCCGCAATTCAATTTGTGAATAATCGGCCGATAGGAGCAGATTTCCCTTCTCCGCGACAAAGGCGCGTCGCACACGATGTCCCAAGGGTGTCCGAACGGGGATGTTCTGTAGATTCGGCGCACTGCTGGAGATTCTCCCTGTGTTGACAGCGGTCTGATTGTAATTCGTATGCACACGACCCGTCTGCGGGTCGATCAACTCTTTAAGGCCTTCGAGATAGGTGGATTGCAGTTTCGCCCGCTGACGATATTCCATCATCAGGACAGCGATTCTATGTCCCTCGGAGGCCAGCTGTTCCAGGATGTCTGCACGGGTACTCTTTTTTCGACCGGTGAGCAGTTTTTTTTCATCATATAAAATCGCGGCCAGTTGCGAAGGGGAATTGACGTTAAACTCTCGTCCGACTTCCCGATAGATCTCCTTTTCCAGTTCTTCCAGTTCCTTCGCCAACTCTTGCGACTGCTGCTCCAGTGTTTCTCGATCGACCTTCACGCCGCACATTTCCATCTCGGCCAGCACGGTGACGAGAGGGATTTCCACTTCTTCGTAAAGCCTTTTCAATCCGAGCGAATCTATCTGTCCCTCGTAAAAACCGCACAACCGAAGTGCGGCATCGGCATCCTCGCAGGAGTAGGGTCCGGCCTGCTCGATGGGCACTTCCGCGAAAGATCTCTGTTTTCTCCCGGAGCCGATGAGATCCTCAATGGGAGTCATGCGCATCCCCAGGTGTTCCGCCGCCAGAACATCCAGTTTTCGGGTTGAGCGTTCCGGCTCACATAAATAGGAGGCAATGAGGCTGTCGTGGACAATCCCCGAAAGCCTCAGGCCGCCTCGACTCAAAACCTGGTAATCGAATTTCAAATTCTGCCCGCATTTTCTGCAATGCGGATCGGCAAGTATGGGGCCGATCAGTTCCTTGACCGTGGTCAATGGGACACAGTCCCCCTCTCGATGGGCGACCGGAATATACCATGCCTGACCCGGACGAATTGAAAAGGAAAGTCCGACCAAATCCGCGATGTTTGTGTTGAGGGAGGTTGTTTCCGTATCCACCGCAACCATCGAGGCTTTCCGAATTTCCTCTGCGACTGTTTGCAGGCGGTCATGTGACTGAACAATCTCATAGTTCATTGTCGCGGAGGTTTCCTGTGATTCCTTCTCGCGGACATGGGAGGCGGCCTGCTGTTCCTCCAACTCCCTGGCGAGGGTGCGGAACTCTAATTCACGACAGACACGGAGCAATTCCGGGATATCCGGTGATGGGGGTGTGAGGAGTTTTTCTTCAAGTTCCAGGGGGACATCTCGGCGAATTGTTGCCAAGTCCCGCGACCGAAACGCCTGTTCCCGATATTCCCGCAGGCTGTCGCGCCGCTTTTGCCCCTTTACCTGGTCCAGGTTGTTGTACAGCGATTCCAGGGAACCGAATCGGACAATCAGGTCCACTGCGGTCTTTTCCCCGATGCCGGGAACTCCCGGAATGTTATCGACTGTATCTCCCATCAAACCGAACACATCCCGCAGCCGTTCCGGGCCGACCTGGTACCGTTCCCGGACTTCCTTTTCACCGTAGATCTTTGTGTTGTTTAAATGCTGTCGAAGAACCCGAATGTTTTTTCCGACCAACTGCAACAAATCTTTATCTCCCGAAGCGATCACGACATCCCAACCGTCCCGTGCCAGGCGGTCGGCGAGCGTTCCCAGAATATCGTCGGCTTCGTAACCGGGGTATGCAATCACCGGGATGCCCATCGCGTTCAAGACCTGTTTCATGTAAGGAATCTGAACCACGAGGTCCTCCGGAGTGGCTTCTCGGTTGCTCTTGTAGGAATCATCCAGTTCATGCCGAAAAGTCGGTTCCTTGCTGTCCCAAGCGACAATCAACGCATCGGGGGAATAGGTCCGCAGCATCTGTCGAAGCGAATTGACGAAACCAAACACTGCCCCCGTGGGCATTCCATCCGTGGAACGGGATAAATCTCCGACCCCGTGGAAAGCCCGGAAGAAATATGAATTTCCGTCCACCAGAAGAGCTGTTTTCATACCACCACACCGGAGAGGAGGGCAGTCCGGTTCATTGGCGGATCCCACCAAGACTGCATTTGATTACTCGAATTACCCGAAACGGATGCGGAACCACACTGTCGGATCCGTTCAGACAGATGGAGTTCTTGAACTCACCGTGTTCGGGCCGGATGGATTCGGCAAATCCCATACATCGGATCGAGAGTCAGACTCTCCAATCGCCGGCGGCATACATGCCTGTGCCGACAAGATAATCTATAGGAAAAGAACGGATATGAAATACGGTTGTCAGATTATACTGAAGAGTATCCTTCAATTCCGCGCAGGCCCCAAGCAGACGGAGACTCGACAATTTCAGGCTGGCGGTTTGATTACGTCAAAGTCACTCTATCGCATTTTCAATGAGTTTGCAAGAGATTTTTCACAATCTTCCGGTATGCGCACAACCTGAAAGAAGCGAATGATCGGGAGGGGGAGGCTCCCCCCTCCCTGATGTACGGGTTATCTTGCCGTGGCCGTAACGGTCTCGCCCTCGGCGGCCCCTGTGATAATTCGAACCGTCACAAACCACAAGGTTGTCTGCTTGGAGACGTTATACGAGACATCCTGAAACAGGCTTCCGACAAATGGGAACTTGGAGACGAACGGGACAGCCAGGGTTGACTCTTGGACATTGTCTTGCATCATGCCGCCCATCACCACCGTCTCGCCATTTTTCAGACGCACCGTGGCCATCATAGCCTGCTGGGCAAAGAATGGCTCACCGAGAGAGGCCAAGCCGGAAGTATCGACGGTTCCGCTTCCTTCGCTGGCTTCAACGACAACCGGCGCGCGGGAGTAAATCTCCGTTTTGTTCGGCATCAGTTCGATCAACACATGGTCATCGTTCAGAATGACCGGATAGAATCGCATCAGGACACCCACAATCGCGCGATCGAATTCGATGATTAAACGGTTGTTGGTCGGGTCATCATCGCCCTGATCGTCGATATCGGCGCTTGATATATACGGTTCCTGGGTTCCGACAAAAATCATCGGCTCATTCATATTGGCGGTCGGGACATGGAGAACCTTGGGCGCAACCAGCACTTCTGCGGAACTCAGACTCTCCATCAGGCTCAGCACAAAGTTCAATCGGCTTTCCCCGAACGTATCCACGGTAAATCTCATGGATTCTTTTGCGTCCGGGTCATTGATCATTCCAAGAGTCTGATCGGAGTCTTCAGGTTCCACGGAGATATGACTACGGAACGGATTCGTAATGAGATAATCAAGACCGACGGACCTCAGATCCTTTAAAGAGACGGAAACCGTGCGTTGTTCCATTTCCAACATCCGTGGCGGCCTGTCGAACGCATTGATGATGTTGGTAATAAAGTCGAGAGCCTCCTTATCGGGAGTCAGAACAACCAGTGTGTTCGTGTTCATGTCCGGGAAGTAGGAGATGGAGAACAACGTGGTTAAGTCCTGACCGCCGCCGCCCTGTTGAATGTTGTAAAGCTCCCGGGAGCTTTCCTCAAAACCGCTGGAAAGGTCGATTTCCTGCCCTGATTCGTCCGTTCCCAGCGTATCCAGCCCTTGTACATCCAGGAACCGGGTTCGTGTGGTTTGGGTTTGATTGAAGAAAAGGAATCCGAGTACATCCGCGACATCCGTGACGGGGATGTGCTGAATGCGATAGGTTTCAATCAGGACATCCTGCTGTGCTTCCCCACGGATACTGGCGAGATAATCGCTGACTCGCTTAAGATTCTCAGGCGTATCGACAACATCAATTGTTCCGCGTTCCTCATTGGGGAACATCCTTCGCCCCTTGAGGATGGCCTCCTGTTTGCCGGTTCCATACAGCATGGTTTCGAGGACCTCCACCACCGCGCGGGTTGTCTGAACACGCCGGTCCAGATCCTCTTCCCGTTGACCGATATCGAACATATCGGTCACGGCGAAATGCTGGGCGGTGAGTTCTCCTTCTTCCAGTTGGCCCTGGATCTGTTTATCCTGCAGGATTTGCTCCACGACGGAGATGTTTTCCGGGTAATCGACAACGATCAACGTATTATCGGGACTGAGGTAGAGTCGACGACCTTCTCCCGTCAAACCGCCGTATTGCCCGACATCCTGATACAGACGGAGTTCGATAATCCGATACAATTTCTTTGCTGTTTCGGGGTGAAGCTGGTAAATCCGAGTGACCAGCGGGCGATCTTCCTGGGCGATGGAGGGCATGTGATCCAGGAATTCCTGGACCTTCTCCAGGTTGTTTTCCGAATCTGTGACTACGAGGGAGCGTGTTCGATCGTTGAGGAACAGCTCCTTGCCGGGCATTTTCATGGAGCCGTCGGCCCCGTAAAGGATTGTGCGAAGGTCCTTGCTGGGATCTTCGAGGGTTTTCGGATCCTCCAGGATGGCTTTCAGGGTTTTGTACTGTGCCTCGGAAAGAGGGAAGATACGCGTTTTGAATCCCCGTTTTACGATGATCGTGTCGCCTTTGCGTTCCCACATAAAGCCGTAGTTTTCCTGGATGAGATTGAGGATCTGACGAATCGTTGTGTCTTTATCTACCCGGAAATTGACCTTACCGGCAACGCCTTCGCCGATGACCATTTTCAGTCCGCAGAGATTCGACAGGGTATTGAGGACATCGCTGATATCGGAATCGCCCTTGGTTTCATACCCGTATTTGAGTTCGAGTTTTTCTTCCCAGGCTTTTTCCTGCGCGTCGAGAGCTTCCTTTTCCTGTTTGGCTTTGAGGGCCTTTTCATACTCTTCTTTGGAGGTGGCAAGGGCTTCCCGCGTGGGACCGTGATCCGGATAAACTTTTTGAGCGTCTTTCCAGGTTTCGACGGCCTTGATGACATCGCCTGCGCGGTAATAGGTCATGCCTTCCTGGAATTTCTCGCTGGCGGAAGAGGAGAGCGCTTGTATCCGCGCGGCATCCGCGGCTGCCTGGCGGGCCTGTTCTTCCTGGGTGAGTTGGCTGCGCAAGGCGGCGGCCTCATCCAGCATTTTGGAGAGTTCGGGCTGATCGGGGAATTGAGTCTGAGCTTCCCGCAACACTTTTTCGGCCTCGGCGGGCTGTCGGGCATCCAGGTAAATGCGGGCTTTTTCCAGCGCCCGATCCAGGGCCGACTGGGTGGTTTCGTTCAATGTTTCCTTTGCACGGCTCTTTGTCACGGAGGGGGCAGCCGGAGTGACCTCGTATCCGAGGCGGCGGAGTCGTTTGAGACGGCGCTGGGCACGCTCATGAGCCGGCGACAGGCGCAAAACCTCATTGTACGCTTCGATCGCTTTTTGGATCTCGCCTTCCTTTTCCAGGGCCAGCGCTTTTTCGTACACTGCCTCGACGTCGCCGGATGAACCGGTGGCTCCAATGATTGCCGTCGAAGCGATCTCACTGTGCGTCACAAGAGCCGCGTGCGCTCCGCCCGCAAAAGCCAAACCAATCACCGAAAACGTAGTCAGGCAATAGAAGAATGAGATGGGTGTGACGAAAGGCCGAGTTGAGACGGCTCGGTTCACCTTATCCATCGAGGCTACTCCTTTTGACAATACCAAGCCTCCAGCTCGGTTTGGTCAAATGTGTATTTGTTAAGTCAGGCAACCTTGATCAGTTCCGTATCTCCAACCGAACAAACGCCGAATCCTCCACCGGCAGGCCATATTACCTCCACGCGAATCCCCTGTCTGTCTCTCCCCGATCATAGCGACTCGGCGCAATCGGGGCTTTGGCTTCAGGGGGGAGGGTCCATCGCCAATAACCGAAAAATCCCACAGTCCTTCTGCCATCTCCTTAGTTCATTTCGAATTTACGGGATCTGAAATTGGGACGGTGCATATTCCGGCAGTTTGGACAATATAACAGTGTGTTTCTTGCTGTCAACTTGTCCTAACACAAAGCCGGAGGGATCTTTTCTTTTCAATTCAAGGGTCAACGGAATATCTTTTCCGTCTGCTTTGCTTTTCAGGGTGATTCGGTATCGATTTCCCACCCGATTGAACGAGACGAGATCATAAGCCGTGTTGAGGGTCGGCATCGGTTTGGCTCGGCGCAGTTTCTCTTCTATCTGAAGCAGTTGAGTGCGGTCTCTTTCGGTGAGAAGGGGGCCGAGAGTCAAAGCCTGAACGACCTGCTCCAGAACGGCCTCTTTTTTGGCCTCATCGTAAGCGGCCGTATCCCCTTTCGCGATGGCTTCCGTTATGCGAGTCAATTCTTTCCCGGCTGATCCGATCACGGCGCTCAAATACGAGGAGAGCATCTCCACTTGGGCCGTTGCGAGAATCCCGTTGTCGGGGTGACGGGAGCAGAGGGCCGCGAATGACTTGATCTGCGCATTGGCTGTGTTGAAATCACCTTGTGCGACGGCATTAGCGACCGAGGTTCGTACTTGTTCCGCAACGGTTTCGGCGGAATCGACCAGCATCTTGTCGGTATTATCCGTAAGTGTCTGCAACTCTGTTCGACGTGCCGCGGGGACCACAGAGAATTCGGGATCGACTTGCTGGGCTTCCTGCAAGATTTCCCGTGCCTGGCCCAGGACAGGCAGAAGGGTTGTGGCGTTGTTCGGGCCTTGTTGCGCGGCAGTACTCAGCGCCGTTGTGATCTGGTTGAACGTGGCTGCCAACCGATCTCGTTTCAACTTGGTAACCGTCTGTTCGATTTCCGTTGCCAGGCTGGATACTTCTTTGAATCGATCCTGCCCCATGGCCTCTCCCTTGGGATCGGCCTCGATCAGGTTTTTCAATGCCGCCAAGGCCGGTTCGTAAAGATCAATCGCCCGGTCCGGAGAGGAGGAGACCAGGGCGGCCGCTTGTTCGGAATTCTGACGCACCTGCGCAAGCGTTGTTTCCAGGTTCCGCAGATTCAAGCGCTGCTCGGCCATTCGAATATACTCGGAAGGACGGACCGGGTACTCGATACGAGTCTCTGTTACATCCAGGCGAAGGAGGCGATTGAACTGCTGAATGGCCTGTTCGTATTTTTCGTTCTTGAAGAGGTCCTCCCCCTTTTGATACATTTGTTGGACTTCCTGGCGAAGGCGCAGCTGTTCTGCCGGTGTTCCGAAAGGATTTTTCAGGCGGCTGTAAACGGCAGGAGACCGTTTGTTTTCGAGTTCCTGGACCAGTTTGGTTGAATCCAGCGCCTGGGACTTGCTCCCGCCTCCTTTGACGCCTTCCACTTCCATTCGAATCCGATCTTCGACCGTCATGGAAAGCGCGCCCTGTATCCGGGTATATCCCCAGCCTGCGAGAGCCAGCAAACCCACCAGTACCAATATATCCCGATACTTACTAACAAGTTCGATAATCTGTTCTTTGTTGATTGACGCAGCCACACATCTCTCCGTCTATGCAGGTTTTCTCGTCATTGCCCTGGTTTCGTTCCATCCGGAAGCGGGAGTGCAGGGCAGTGCGGGTGGACAGTTATATTGCGCCTTCCTCAGCGGCTGCCTCGCCCCCACCGGCCTCAGCTGCACCGCCACCGCCGCCGCTGGGTACGCCCGTCATGCCATAGCCGTAGCCATACATGCCGTACCCGTATCCGCCCTCCGCTTCGGGTGGTGGAGTCGGGGTCGGTGGCGGAGTCGGTTCCGGTGTCTGATACGATTTCTCCAGGACCGCCAGCATTTCGTCTTCGGTCCGTTTTCCTTCGGCAAAAGCCGCAATTTCTTCCACCTTGACTTCCTGTTGTTCTTTTGGATTAAAAGCCGGGTCGAAATATCGGAGTTGGATAACTTCGCAATTCTCGACTTTGCTCATCTGGATCGCATTGTAGACCTTATTAAGGATATCGAGTTTTTCTTTGGCCTGATCGACCTGGAAAACCCCGACGAGCGCTCGCCACGGTCCATTTTGTTCTTCCTCCTGCGAAGAAGCGGGTTGGGACTGGGCTGAGTCGGCTCCTCCGGGCATTCCGGGAATCTGTTCCGCGCCCGGTAGCGTGAATCCGCCCGGCATTCCGGAAGCGCCACCCCCGCTCATGTTTTCCAGACGCGCCAGGATGATGGTGATATTCAGCAGTTTTTTCAAATTGCGGATGAACTCCAATTCTTCCATTGTGGGATTCCGGAATTTCTCCGCCCCTTTTACCTCAATGGTATAGTCGGTACTCCCGTCCTCGGCCGGCAAACTGTTTTTCAGCGAAACCCCGGTGTCATCGAAATAGGGACATAAGCGGAGGTTGGAGAGGAATTCATTAAGGCGAAGGTCGTTCATGGCCTTCCCCTGAATCGTCATATTGTCGCTGGCCAGCGAAACCGTTGTAAGCCAGACCTCATCGGGGACCATCGAAAGGACTTCGATGTATCGGTTTGTAATTACTCCTCGCTTTTTGGCCACTTGGCTCAGCCGGTCGAATCGCTTCATATAATTGTCTTGTTCTGCCCGAAGAGATTGAATTTCTTTCTGATGCGGTCCGATTCCTGTCGGATTGATGACACTCTGGATTCGATCCAGTACCTGTCGATCTCGGGCAATGCACTGCTGGACGGCGATATAGCTATAGAAAATCATGCCGAGTAACACCAGACCGGAGGTGCAGAGCATCGGCATACGTCGTTCCAATTCCAGGCGGTGAATTACGTGATTGGGAGCGATATTGACGGCGATCCGGGCCTTGTTTGCGCACCGAACGGCGAGACCCGCAAGAACGCCTTCGCCTCGATAGTTATCTTTGTTTGCGGCGGACCAATCCAATACCGCAGAATTGGTGAAATCCGCCAATGCCACGGGGACCCCCAGACGATCTTCGAGAAACTCTACTGCGCCTTCCATGCGAGCGGTTCCGCCACACAGCAGCACCCGTGTTACAGGAGAGGCTTCGGGTTGCGACACATGAAAGTCCAGGGAACGGCGGATATCGCTGATGATCCGGTCGAATCCTTTTTCCAGAACGGTGGCCACATCGACGGCGGTCGGGCCTTCCCCATCGATGTTGGTGTATTCCGATGCGGGGCGGATTTTGAGACTTTCCGCTTCGTTCCAATCCACTTTGAACCGTTCCGCGATCAGATCAGTCAGGTTGTTACCTGCAAAAGGAGCGCTTCGTGAAAACCGCATCTGCCCCTCCTGCTCCACCACGATATCCGTAGCGCTTGCGCCGATATTGATGATCGCAGTAACTTCGCCCTCCGCCGGTCCGATAGTGGCCATATAAGCGTTAAACAGACTGATGGGGCCTGCCTCGACAATGTCCGTTTTTATTCCGGCGTTTTTCAAACGGGAAACGACTTCTTCGGAGACATCCTTACGGACAGCAAGCAGCAAGACCTCCAGTTCCGTCGATTGGGGGGCGGGCGGAACAACGTGATAATCGAAATTGACCTGATGAATCGGGAAAGGGATTTGCTGGCGCGCTTCGTACTGAACGATCTTAACAAGTTGACGGCCGCTGACGACCGGAATGCGGACATAGCGATTGAACGTGGTTCTGCCGCTCAGAGACGTCGCGGCGCGCGTGCCGCCGCCGGGGAGGTTTTTGCGGAGCGTCTTGATGGTTTCTGAGACGCGGCGGGCGATTTCATCGGCGGGAGCCTGCGGGGAAAGGCCAATTGCCTGAGAAGCGGCTCCGGTAACGGCAGCGCCTTCCTTTGTCCGCTTCAGCGCCAAGATTTTTACAGTATGTTGCCCGATGTCGATTGCGACCAGGGGTCCTTTGGCCATGACCGTCCTTTCTCGCGGGTTACCTGAATGGGGAACGGATTTTACCAATCATCCCCGATTGGTTGAAGGGAGTCAGGAACCCATATTGATCCAACGAAGCACAGACGAATCCGGGGTGGCACGAAAAATCATGCGATCCGAATTCCAGAGCCGTGTTCCCATCCGGTAGTCTCTCCATCCGGTTCGGGCGAAGCTTACCTGAAATCAAACCTGTTTCGGTAGTCTCCCCGACAAACGGGGAAAACCGCTGTCTTCCTGTTCAGCTGCCCTCGTGGTTCGTCGTGGTCCCTTGTGCGGCCACGCTGCGAAGCCGACCGATCTGCATCGAACAGGTGCTGACACCATCCGTGGGGTCCGATGTATCCCCAAGGACATCCTGAAGTCGAAAGAAAAGACCTGTGGTCGGGTCTTTTCCTTCGCGATCCAGAAAGACCCGCAACGTTGTTTTTGACGTGGACTTTAGCGCACGGAATCGGATCGAGGCCAGAGTTCCTTCCGAGCGGAGCGGTTTACGGTATCCCCGGACTCGATAATCGATCAATCCTTTTTCCGGATCGACCTTATTTGCCAGACCGAGGTCGAATGGGAACTGATCCCGATATGACCCGTCGTGGATATTTAAACCTCGCGCGATGATATTGTTTTGGTCGTTATCGACCACTTCCAGGACACGGGGATTATAGGCGATGAGAAGACTCACCTGGTCGAACGGCTCGTGATCGGGATTCTCCAGTTCGACTCGCACATCAAATTCATCGCCGATCACAATCTGATCGACATCCGGCACCAATCGCAGGTGTGTTTGGTAGACCTCTTCCTGGGCCACCTTGTTTTTATCGAGACTGCGAACACGGTCTTTTGTGGGTTTTTCGCTCAAGATTGTGATCCATCGGCTGATGGTCCCATCTCCCGGCAGCAACGGCAGTCCCAGACAGTCTTTGTCGTTCAAAAACAGCCCGGTCCCCAACTCGGAACTCTCCGACTGCGCCTCTTCCGCTTTTCCTCCGGTGGATCTTTGGGGGAAGTAGAACTCGAGCTGGGTGCGTTGAGTGGGTTGAAGGGCCTCGAAGTAAATACTTGCCACGCGACCCTGGGCGGTGGAGGTTTCACCGGTGATTTCAAACATATAGCTGATAAGACCTTTTTCATGATCCACAATGTTTTGATAAAGGGATATTTTGTCGTCTCGGCTGAATGCTTCCCGCAGATACGGACTGGGCGCTTTTTCGGCGACGGCGGCCACCCCTTTTGGCGCAGGCGCGGAGGTAATGTCATCGATCATGGCCAGGGCGGGTTGTGGCGATTCCCCTTCCATTGATGGGGGACCAACAACGGGCCGGAGAAACACCGGATCGTAGCGAAAGACTGCCGCGAGACGGTTGTACCCCACTCGCTTTGGATTCGAGAGTTCGATATCGACCGAGAAGACATCCCCGACAACGATTTCATCTGCGTTCACTGTCAGGAAAAGAGTTGCGAGCTGGCTTTGCGGTCTTTCTTCCTGTTTTGCCGCTGTCGGAGCGGCTGGGCGACCTCCTCGCCCCGGCGCCTTGGGCTGCGGGACGCCAGGAGGAGCGGACTTGGCGGCAGCGGCGCCTTCGATCTCTACAGAGCCTTGTTCCGATTGTCGGCTGCCTGATCCTGATTTCGATGTGGAGGTTCGCTTGGTGCGGCTTGAACGGGCGGTAGTTTCCTCTGTCTGTTGTCCCTGTTGCTCGCCGGCGGCGCCTGTCGGATTCGTACCTGAGACGCCGGCCTCACCGGTGGCGGTTCGCCGATTGTACGAGGAACTCCGGTTGTATCGGTCCGAATATCGACTGCTGCCGTATCCCTGATCGTATCCCATGTTGTTATATCCGCCGGACCCTGAATTGTATTGGCCCGAATCGTATCGGCTGCTTCTCCTGGAACTTCCGTAACTCGAACGAGACCTCGAACTTCCGAAGCCGCTTCCATATTGCGAACCGTAACTTGACCCGTTGTTGCTATAATTGCCGTAATTGTTATATCCATATCCGCCGAACGAAGAACTTCGTGAGGAACGGCGTGATAACTGTGCAAGCAACACCCCCGCCCCGGGGCCCGATTCTTCCGTGTTCTGGGCGGCAATATCGCCGGCCGGGATACACATACCCAGCAAAGAGATCAGCGCCAACCTGAATAACCGTCTGTTCGAATCAAGTTTTCCGTTCATGAGCCTTCCTTTCCGAGCGACGTTCCGAATCGGATGGAAATCCGCTCTCAGGCAGCTAACTCATCTTCCGGGGATTTCGTAACGTTTTTGATCCTGTTCCCCATACAGGAAAGTATCCTTTTTCGCCCGATGCCGTCAAGAAACCCGGAGAGATTTTTGTGTGATCCTGATTCCGTAAAACCGGTGGGCTATCATTCCCGGGGCGATTTCTCCCGAATACGGATTTCATGCAATTTGTATTTTTCGATTTTCCGGTCGAGGGTCGGGCGGGAGATTTTCAAGATATTCGCCGCCTGGCTCTTGTTAAATCGTGTGAATTCCAGGATGCGGAGAATATGACGTTTTTCGGCTTCATCCAGAGTCAGGATATCCAGAACCTCGGTTGCTTTTGTTTCTACTTCCTGCGTGTTCCGTGCCGTTTCGGACAGGTGGATATCAAGGGGGATATGTTCCAGCCAGACCAAATCGCTGCCGTCATTCATCAGCACGGCGCATTTGATAACATGATGCAGCTCCCGAACATTGCCCGGCCAGTCGTGACGTAGAAGGAATTGCAGCGCGGCATCCGAAAGCCCTTTGATATGTTTATGATACTGTTGATTATATAATTGGAAGAAGTAGTCGGCCAAAGCCGGAATGTCCTCTTTGCGCTCCCGCAATGGGGGCAGATTCAGATGGACTTCTTTCAATCGGTAATAGAGTTCCTGGAGGAATTCGCCATCCTGGGTGCGACGGATCAGGGGTTGGGTGGACGCCGCAATGATCCGTACATCCAGCGGGATGGAATCGCCGCTCCCCAGACGCTCGATCACACCTTCTTCCAGCACGCGCAGAAGTTTTGCTTGTACAGGGAGGGCCATTTCGCCGATTTCATCCAAAAGAATCGTGCCGCCTGCCGCTTGCTCCAATTTGCCGCGCCGAGAATACACGGCTCCTGTAAATGCGCCCTTTTCATGCCCGAATAACTCCATCTCGAGCAAATCTCCCGGTAATGCGGAACAGTTCACGACAACAAACTTTCCCTCGGATCGCTCGCTGGACGAGTGGATGGCATTCGCCAGAAGTTCTTTTCCTGTTCCGGTTTCCCCGATCAAGAGAACCCGCGCATCAGTTGGGGCCACCTGTTGAGCCGTCCGGACAATGCGGTCCATTTTTTGACTGCGATAGACGATGTTTGCAAAAGTCACTTTACGACGAGTCATGAGAGATGCTCTCTGTGTTTAAGCAGGATATAACATAGAATACTCGATTCCGTCGAAATGTCAAGAAACTTTACACCGATTTTCGAGATTTTGAAGCCCCCTTATGCGCGAATTCGGGATAATCTTCGATGGATTAGAAACGCACCGGCCACCGCAAACACTCCCATCGATACGACTTGCGAAGTTGAAAGAAGATGCAAAATCTCTCCACGCGGATCACCACGGGTGAACTCCACAAGAAACCGACCGATTGAATAAAGAAGCAGATAAATCAAAAACAGATCTCCCTTTTGACAACCCCTTTTTCGTAAATATAGGAGGATAAGGAAGTTAAGCCATGCCAATGCCGATTCATACAATTGGCTGGGATGCACAGGCAAGGAATAGATGTCATCCGGCGCAATCCACCCTTTTGAGAGGTGATCCAGATAGGCCGGCGCTCCGTCAATCAGGCCGGAAAACGGATCGATGGTGCGGGGAAAGCGAACGGCCCAGGGGAGAGAACTTGGACGACCGTAACAGCAACCGAATCCGAAACACCCCCAACGTCCGATCCCCTGCGCCAGAGACAGATATGGCGCAATCACATCCGCCACTTTCCAGACATCCTGACCTTGACGCCGAATCCAATAGATTGAAGCCGCGATTCCGGCCAGAAGTCCGCCGAAAAAGACATAGCCCTCGCGGGAAAACAGCGCCCCAGCCGGATGCTCCAGGAAATAATCGAAGTTCACCAGAATATGCAAAAGGCGCGCGCCGAGAAGCGCAGCGACCATGGTTACTACCAACAGATTCTGCAGAAACTCTCCGGGAATTCCTTCTCGTTCACCGCGACGGACAATCAGTGACGCCGCGACGGCGAAGGCAATCGCCAGCATGAGTCCATACGTGGTGATTTGGAAACCCCCGATTCGAAATAAAGTGGGGTGCATACTGGTCTCCGCGACACAAAACGCCGGTCCGGGGTATGAGAATGCCCGATTCGGCACGGCTCCGGGAAGAATCACCTCATTTACCTGGAAGCGTTGTCATGGGATGATTCCTGGTTTTCCAGGGGAATCCTACCGGATCGATCCGGCAAATGGGAGAGCCATAGGAATCCGGCAACGCCGCAGCACAAGGCGGTGTCGGCCGCATTGAAGGTTGGCCAGTGACAGGTTCCGATATAAAAATCCAGGAAATCCACCACATACCCGTCGATCAGCCGACTCCAGACGTTCCCGGCTGCGCCCCCGATGATCAAGCCACAGACACAGGCCGTCGAGTATCGGCCTGCCTGATACACATGCCAGCCCAACGCACCGCCTAATACCAGGAGGGCCAACGGAGAAAGGAGAGTCAACAACCTGCCCTGCGTCTGAAACAACCCAAAAGCAATGCCGGTGTTTTCGGCGTAAGCCAGGGTAAAAAATCCGGGGAGAATCGGAATCGGGGAACCGGGAAGAATGGAACGCGCCCATTCCTTTGTCGCCAAGTCCAATCCCAATACAGCCAAAGTTACCGCGACAAGGACGGTGAGAGACCGGCGAGATTTACTGGGCTTGCCCGGCGAGTTCCATTCGGCGTCTGCACGAGATGCAGTATCGTGCGAAAGGTTTGGCGACAAGCCGCTCTTTGGGGATGGAGGCTCCACATCCTTCGCAGATGCCGTATTGCATGTTGTCGATCCGTTCCAGTGCATCATCGATCAATTTCAGAATATCGCCCTCTTGTGACAAGAACGTAAGGTTTTTCTCGAGTTGCTCCTCATCACTGCCGGTCTCGGCCATGTGGATTCCATAGCCGGAGGAGTCGCGGGACGGACCGTTAGAATAATTCGATTCAAGTCGGGCAATTTGTCCGGCGACTTCTTCTTTCTTGTGCGCCAGAATCTTGCGAAACCGCGCCAATTCTTTTTTGTTCATGCCACCTCCGCTCGGGGCAGTCAGGAATCCCCGGCTCTCTGAACGGTGATGATATCCCCATAAGGGAATCAATGAGTCTATCATTCCTGAATGGATCAAGCAAGGAGCGGTGTCGGCGTATACGGACAGGTTGGATATTCAACGGCCCCTGTTATTTCCCAATTTTCAAGAGCGCGCGTATTCCACGCAGGCATCTTGCCGACGGTCGTCAAACGAAGTATTCTCATGGAAGTTTTTGAAAAATCTATTCCAAGCCGACGGCTTGTTGGCCCAGCCTGTCAGGAGGGCAAACGTGGCAGAAGATATTTTGGTCCATGAGTTTCACAAGAGCGCGGATGAGTTGGTTCGCGCGACAATCGGAGAATTTCGCGGACGGAAAACCGTGGGGATCCGCATCTTTTATGAGGATGTGGCCGGTGAATGGAAACCCACCAAGAAGGGCATTACTCTCAACGCCGAACTTTTCCCCGAACTCAAGAAGGCCGTTGAGATGATTGAGGCCGGGTTGCAGCAAGAGGAACAGAAAGATTCCCCGTCGTCCGGGGAATAGCGTCGCAGCGTTCGCCCATCGACAGGCACAGAGGCCTGTCCTACCAGTGGGCCAGGCGTCCCTGCCTGGCAGAGAAGGGCGGGAAGCACGCTTTCTTCACCCGATCACCGGCCCCGCCGGAACGAGGCTCCTAATAGAGCGACCATTCTGAAATCCCCGGCTGGATATTCATCCGGTTGAGCGGAATCGGACCCGCGTAATCGGTTCCCACAATCACGTCATTTTGTGAGGAAATCCCATAAACAAACAGCGGATCAACGTTCTGCCAGCTTCCGGGCAGATCGCATAAGGAAATCCGGAATGGTTCCGGGCAATCGGGCGGCAGATTCCGGGCCAGAAGATATTCATTGCCGTTGTTCGGGATGAGATCGGTATCCAGGTACAGGGTCACAGTGAGATTGATGTACAGACGGTCATCGGCGAACCAGGCCAGCTCGATCCGGTCGCTCGGCAGTTGCGGATGAACCAGGATGAGCGGCTTGTACGGTCCCAGGTAGGCAGCGTCGATCTCTGCGGTTGTGGGATTTGCCTCGAAGCGGTTGTCGATTTCAAAGATCATGTCGAACATCTCGACCGCATCCGGGAATTTAATCAGACCGTTCTGGACAAAATCGTTTGCGGAATAACCTGTGGCGACATAAGGAGCGCCGAGTTGGTCCAACGAGGACACTCGCTGCCACTGCGTTCCGGGTGAGAATCGGCCCCCGACCCGGACATCGGCCAGCTTGTGGTCCTTCTGCGGATTTCGAAATCGGTCGAACATGGCCAGGTGAATGTAGATGTGCCGGTCGGAACCGGCTCCCCTTGTCTTTCTGGCCCAACAGAAAAACAACAACGGTTCATCGGTTGCATAAGGGCGTTCTCCCAGGGCATTCAATCCGGACACAACGTTGTTAGTCATCGTGCCGGGGAACCACTCCGCTATAAGTGTAGGATTCTGATCGACCCCAATGGTTGGAGGATAATCCAGACGGATCATCCCGTTGCCGAGAAACGCTTCTTGTCCTGTGACGATAGAGACAGACACGCCGGCAGCGATGGACTGATCGGATGGGGGAGTTTTCATCCAGGGCGAAGCGACAATGCCCGCTGTGCCCGACCAGATCACATCCATTCCGGCATTGACCAGGATATTCTCCGACAGGTCGAGAATCTCCATCTCCCGGCTCGCGTGGTGAATGCCGACATCCGCGTAGAGAGTGCAAGTCCCGCTGCGAATCCCATTGAGTACACCCTCCTGGGAGATCACCGCCAGGCCGGTTTCCTGAACGATCCGCCACACCGGGGCCAGGATTTCTCCGTTCGGCCCTTTTGCCTCGAACTGCGCCGGGACGCGAGCGACAATCGGATTGGCGGGCCCGGAAATGGTGATGGCCGCCTGCGGGTTCGGTGACAAGTACAGCGCGACGGACTCGAACCGATTCAACGGCCGGATTCCGTTTGCCGAAAGACCGATCTCGGTTGCCGGGACAGATAATTCATATTCCTCAAGCGATCCGTCCTGACGAATGACCAGCAGTTCCGCGTAGTTCGCCGAGGGGAATGTGAACATCGGATTGGTTGTCCTGCTGGTGTTGGACCAGTACAGCACAATCCGGTCCAGGCCGTTCACAAATGACCGGTAAGAATGGCCGATAGACATGTATTCGGATGGATATTGGGGACCGGTAGATCGGGGAGCAGCGGCATTCACTGCATCCTCGCCCACGGAACCGGATAAAAATCGCACCAGGCGGGGATAAACCTTATATCCCGGTGTCTCTTCCGGCGGAAAAGGATAGCGGGTTTTCAGAATATAGTTGTCACGAACAAGCGCCAGATCGCGGGGGAAGATGTACCAATCGTATGCCTCAAAAAAGAGAAGCGGCGAGACACCCTGATCAAGGTTCTGAGCGAGGAATCGGACCATGAAGCTCGGCATGAATTGTTCCTCGTACAACAGGCTGGTTTTGTGTCCCCATTCATCGGCCATAAACCGCAGGTTGGTTTCTTTTGCGAATTCGATCGCGGCATCCGGGGCCGTGTAGTAATCCAGATCGACAGCGGCATTCGCGTCCGCAGGCCACTGCTGCACAAAAGAGTGCAGAGACACAAAATCCACATAATTGGCAAGGCCACGCTGAATCAACCGTGTCAGAAGAATTGCCGATTGGGAGTAGGGATCGGTTTGATTGGCATCCAGCAGTCCAAGCGCGGAGATCTTGGCGGTCGGGTCCAACTCCCGGATGACCCGTGAGGCGCGAACAATGAGTTCCAGGACAAATTGATCGAACAATTCTCCGAACCGCGCTGCGTTTATCTGAGCGCGAGAAACACTCATTCCGGATGCCTGCAACCTCTCCTCGGAAAACAGGAACGAATTCGGTTCATTTAAGACCTGCCAGATCTCGGTATGATCGCGATGTGCCGCCACAGTCGCCGCAACGTAGCGCTCCCAGGCATCCATCCGGTCCTCGCCGGAGCGGGGAACTCCATCCGTCGAGTATAGCTTGACCTTCATGTAATACTCAAATGTGACCCCTGCCGCCGCATCGTAGATCATCGGTTCCACCCAATTCGGGGGTGGAAATCCCAGCAGGCCGATTACCTGGGAATTCAACTGCCGAAGCACAAGACGCTTGTCGAAATTGCCCCGTTCAAAAGTGAATTGTCCTTCTGCTTTCGGTTCGAGACTATTCCAGAGCAGGTCCACTTGCGAGAAACTGTTCGGCACATCCCGCACAGGAATCAGTTCCATGGCCAACCGGGAGTACAGTTCCTGCCGCTCCTCCAAGGTTGGAGCGGCAAGGCTTCCCGACGCATCGACGACGATGTAACCACCTCCCACACAAGCATCGTAAAAATCCCCCCATTGCTCATCGAGGCTGATGGAAGCGCCGACCGAGTTCTCCGGAAGGGCCGATATTTCCGGAAGATGGACATAGACATTCCCCTGCCCGAATACCGTGGGACTGAGAGAGATGAGGATCGGCAGGAGGATGGGATAAATGGGGTGAATCCGGCGCGTCACGTTCACCTCGTAAGAAATCTCGCCCGCCGCCGTCATTCCGAGGAGCGAAGCGATGTGGGAATCTCATCGTTGAAGCGCGCAAGCCTGAGATCGCCACGTCGCAGCCCTTCGCAGACTCCGGGCTGCTCCTCGCGATGACGGGATGGGCGCTGCTGCCGCGAGGCCGTGCTTTCTTCACTAAATCACAGGCCCCGCTCGTCTCGTACCGGCGAGGTTATCAAAAGAATCAAATGGGAATATACCAAGTTGTTTTGTTTTTGCACGGTAAGGGAGTTATGCAACAGGGACTTGACAGGGGTTTTTGTTTCAGTAGAATACTGAACAAATGTACAATACATCGGGAGGCGACCCCTATGGCGACTATGCAGGATCTGCAATTTTTCGGCCTGGATGAGAAACAAATCCTTGCTCTCACAGCCACTTACGGTTCCAACTTGTTGCCGCTGCAAGAGACGGCTTTGAAGCAGGGTTTGCTGACAGGCAGCGAGGGATTGATGGTGTGTGCGCCGACTTCATCCGGCAAGACACTTCTGGCGGAACTGGCGTTTCTGGCGGAGGCGAAACACGACCGGCCGGTTATTCTGCTTGTACCCTCCAAAGCATTGGCCGCAGAACGCTATAACCGGCTGAGGAACCAATATGATCCGTTGGGCTATCGAATCTGCCTGTCATCCCGCGACCACAGCGAGGAAGACCGCTTTATCGCCGAGGGCCGATACCATCTTGCGGTGATTGTGTATGAAAAGATGCGGATCCTGATGATGCGTCATCCGGGCCTGGTTTCCAGTGTGCGGGTCATTGTAATTGATGAGCTGCAATACATTGCGGACCCGGATCGCGGCCCGGACCTGGAGCTCTTGCTGATGAGATTGAGAAGCATCAAAGAGATTCGGTTTCTGGGGCTTTCGGCGGTGTCCAGTTCGGAGATCCTGGCACAGTGGCTGGGATGCCGTTCGGTGGTGGAGACTGCTCGGCCGGTGGAACTGCGCCAGGGCGTATTGTGCGGGAACCGGTTTCTGTATCGGGAACACAACTCCGGGCAGGAGGGCGAAGAGCATCTTCCTTTACCGGAAGTCGACAATGAGAGTGTTTTGATGCTGGAGGCCGCAAAGCATTTCGCCATGCACGGGGAAAGCAGCCTCCTGTTCTGGCCATCCCGGAAGGTGTGCTATGAGGCTGCGCATCGCCTGGTCGGCATGGGGCTTCCGAAAGAAATTGAAAAGGTCCCGCCGGTCTTGACGGATTTGCCGAACGGGCGGATGCGGCAATCGCTTGTAAATCTTGCCCCGTATCGGATCGGTGTGCATACATCCGACCTCTCCCCGGAAGAACGCGCCGCTGTGGAACAACTGTCTCTTGACGGGACGATTCGGATTCTCTGCGCGACCTCTACCCTCGCAGAGGGAATCAATCTTCCGGCGCAGAATGTTCTGGCACACCCGCTTTCGTACCGCGCTCCTCTGCCCGATCAAGCGCCGGAGGTTCAGAAACTGGAACCGCAACGGTTTGTCAATATGATCGGAAGAGCGGGACGGCTTGGATTGGCTTCGTTTGGGAGAGGGATGGTTGTCACGACCCTGGAGGGAGACATTGACGGGTTCCTGGATCGATACCTGAGCCGACGGACCTACGAACTGACCTCGCAACTCCCCAATCGTCCGCTGCGGGACATTCTGATGGAACGGACCGCTTCGGGCGAGACCGCTACGGTTTCATCAATGACATCATGGCTTCAAGGAACCTTTGCAGGCAGACAACATGCGTGGCCCGGAGACTTGCAAACCGCCGTGACAGATTCGGTGGAAACGCTGGTAAAGAAGGGCCTTTTGACTCGATCGGGGGACCGGCTGCGCACATCAGGGGTTGCCGGTATTGCGGCACGGTGGGGTATTGCGGTCGAAACCGCAGCGGCTTTGCATAACGTACTCGCACGCCTGGCCGATACCGGGCCGGAGCCGCATCTCCTGCTTTACGCAATATGCCGTGCCAAAGAGATGGAAGAGATATTCGTTCCGCTTCGGCGTTCGGAATGGATCGGTAGAATGTGGTCCAGACGGTTTTGGGAGAAAGATTCCATTCAGGAAACGGATTTGGAGGGACAAACTATCCAGGCGGGGGAACGGACCGCCAAGAAGGCGTTGATTCTGGACGCATGGTCCGGCGGGGAGAAGATATTGAGGATCGAAAACGGTTTTGAGGTTCTTGCGGGGGTTGTGCGGAGTTTGGCGGATCAGGCCTCCTGGCTGCTGGAACCGGCATTGGAGATTGCGGCGGAGATGGGGGCGCCGGCGGATCTTTGCCGCTCGCTGGATGAACTGAGAACCTGTGTTATTACGGGCCTGCCGCGAAAAGGATTCGCCTGGAGGTCTCTTCTTGCGAAAGGATTTCCCAGGGAGTTTGCGCTGGACCTGATCGACCTTGGGGCCGACCGGCCGGAGACGGTGGCCTCTTTGCCCGAAGCGGAATTGAACCGTGCGGTTCCTGAATCGTGGCAAAATCTCCTTCCAAAGAACGGAAAGAACCACAAAACCAAACGGGACTCCATGCGGGAAGGCGCTGTGCATCTCCATATTGATCCCCACCGGCCGGATCGGGTTATTCTGGAGGGCACACCCGTTTCGTTGACCCGGAAACAATACGGACTTCTGGCGTTTCTGGCGGCGAGACCCGGTGAATGCGTTTCCTATGACATATTGCTGGACCGGGTTTGGGAAGGAACGATTGTGGAGCAGGCGCAAGTCCCCAAAATCAAAAGCCAGATCTGCAAACGATTCCGCGAAGTCCTCGGACCGAGAGGCGATGGGATTATCAAAACCATCTCAGGCCGTGGCCTGATGCTGCAAGCCGAAGCGGAGATCCTTGCGCCGAAGTAACGACGAATTACCACCTTGGAGTGCGGCAGAGCAGCTGCGGCCTTGTCGTTTTCCCGATGTACCGACGGTATTCTATTTTGACAAGCATCCGGCTCCGACGTATAATACGTATAAAATACGTATATCGGATGGATCATCCATGCAGAAGAAACTGACAATCACTGTTGATGAAGAAGTCTATTCGGGGCTTCATAATCGAATCGGCTCCGGCAGAATCAGCCGGTTCATCGAGGACCTTGTCCGTCCTCACGTTTTGGATGAGGAGATGGAGCGCGCTTACGCAGAAATGGCCCGGGAAGAAGACCGCGAAGCCGAGGCCCTGGAGTGGTCGGAGGCAACCGTTGGAGATATAGGCGATGAACCGAGGTGAGGTCTGGTGGGTCTGTTTCGATCCCTCCATCGGCGGTGAGATCCGAAAGAAAAGACCCGCCGTTATTATCAGTAATGACGCCTCGAATCGGTACTTGAACCGTGTCCAGGTTGTCCCTCTTACCACGAATGCTGCGCGCCTGTATCCGAGTGAAGCGTTTGTTACGCTGAACGATCAACGCAACAAGGCAATGGCGGACCAGCTCACCACGGTGAGCAAGGAACGTCTGTTGAATCCACTGGGAAATCTTTCACGTGAGGATATGCGGCAAATCGACCGAGCCGTGAGGGTTCAGCTGGGACTATCGGACTGAGATCGGATCTGTCCGGAGGGGGCTGAGTTCGGAGTGTCCGCCCATCCCCGCCGTCCCGTCAAAACACCAATCCGTGATTCGACATGTAAATATCGCCCTTCGACTGAAGACCGCCCGACATGTTGTAGCGGACGGTATACGCCGTCGGATGCGGGTAACTCCAGGCAGACTGGTCGATCTTGTCCGGACCCAGGCTGGTCATCGTGTAGAGCGTCCCCCTGGGCCGCCAGGCATCCCATGGGTCCTGCCGTCCGCCGTGGGGACCGGGCAGGTCATTCGTGCCATTGTCGTATTCGCTTACCTGTACATTCATTTCAGCCGAATCCGTACATATCGCATCGTACCGCCGACATCCCCGAACAGATCAAGCGTATCCGACGGCTTGCATCCGGCGCGTACGGTTGCTGTAAAAAAGGCCTGAAGGGGGGTCTGCAATTTGACTACAATCGGTTCACCATGGCTTCCATCCGGAAAGATTTCTGTCAGGCGGTGTTCCGAAATAGACGTTCCTTCCGCATTCGTTCCATTAACATAGTAGAACGCATATAGCCGTCCATCTTTGGTAACATGAAATCGCCCGTCGCCCGTGCGTTCTCCGCCCAGGCCCTCACCGCCCTCAACCAGCGCGTTACGGACAATTACTTTGCCGTCGCGGATCAACGCATATTCAAGGGAGAATCGCTGTTTTTCATTCGGGAAGAATTTCTCGCGCAGGCGCTCATCGAGGGCGCGTTCGCTCCAGAGGACAAAGACATCGCCGTTATCGGAAATAGACATGTCCATCGGGGAGATCCCGCCGCAGGTTTTGTCGCGGGAGGAGATTTCGACCCAATCGTGAAACTTGCCGGTGGGAATGTCATCGCTCCAGCAATAGAAAAGCCGTCGGAAATCGTAATCCCATTTTTGCCCCGTGATTTGGAACTTGTATTCCCGCCAGGCATTGTACGGTTCAACAATGTCACTGACGCCGCAAAAGTAGACGGCACGGTTTTTCAGGGCGACGGCGGGATAGCAGGTTCGAATCGGCTGGGGTGTGTCATATTCCGCGCCGAACGGCCAGACCAGTTTCCCCTGTGCGGACCAGTTTCCGTCCCGATCCCGAAATGCCCACTCCGAGTGCGTGTAGCCGACATTCTGAAACAGGATCAGTTCTCCATTGTTCCCATCGGCTACAAAGCTGCGATAAGAGTGTTCGGCCAATGTCGGCTCCCCGTCCCATTTCGGCAGGAGGGTTTTATATCCCGCTTTCGGTTTTTTAGCGGAGAACTCCAGGATTTCGGGTCTCGATGGGCCGTTGTACGTATCGGGTTCCGTGAGTGTCGGGTTAATCGAGAGGAACACGCGGCCGTCATAAAATGCAACCAGCGGGGAAGGCTCCCGTGTGCGGCCCTCGCCTTTGTATATCGGCTCCCATCCCTTGTCGGTGCGCCGGAACAGCATGGGGAGGCAGTTATTCAGCGGCGAGGCATCCGGAATTGTCTCTATACCGCTCGCGAAGACGGTTTTACCGACGCGGACAATACTTGTATTGCCGTGACACCACATCGGATTCGCGCCGTTATTGGCCGGTTGATAGGAGTAAACTTCTTCCTCTACTTCGACGATGGGTGAGAGCGGCTTCGACTTTGCTCCATCGGAAAGTGAAGCGGACAGCATCACGGTGGAAACGATCAGGATCCTCACAGTAATACGCATGAAAATGCCTCCTGTATGTTATTCGATTCTTTCGCTCTCCGGAATATGAAGCAGCGTAATGGAATTGTGTTTAAAGAGAGACTTCTTTTTCTCCCCGATCGTGTATTCGTACTCAACGAACGCGCCGTTCCAGCAGATAAATAGTCGTTCGCCCCGATCATCCAGTCGAACGGAAAACGCGCCGCTGGGAGTGTAGCCGTATTGATCATAGTAATACGGAGTAAGAAAGGCGAGGATTTTTCTTTCGCCGGTTTGGGTGTCGTACTGGACCACCGGGGAACCGTCGTTATTGGCTTCGCCGTGCGCGCCGGGAGCATAGTAGATATATCGTCCCCCGGGACTCCGCTGCATGGAGGTCGTGTATCGTTCCTCACCGGGCCAGTTGATTCCGAGGTCTTTGATTTCCTCGGTTTCCGGGTTGAATGTGAACAATTCTCCTTCGTGGGTTGTTCCGTAGAACAACCCGTCCGGAGCCTTACTCTCGGTCACCGCTCTCATGGGGCTGACGGCGCCGCCTTTGTAGTCTCCCACTTGTTCGGTCGGGGGCATCTCGGCGTTCAGTAATCTGAACCGATTTTTCGAGGGATCGTATTCGATGAGGCGGCGCTTGGGATCGGACGGATGCTGGTTGCAGGTATAGACCTTGCCGGCGGCCTCATCGATCAGGAAGGTACGGTTGGACCAGACCATTCCCTCCGGCAGGTATCCGGCCCAGTTTACTTTCTGATAGTCGATATCCCAGGCGAGGAACTCGCAATAATAGCCGACGGCGTAGAGCATTCGCCGTTTTGTATCCACGCGATGGCCCGGCCAGGAGGCCCGGAGCATCGGAACGCCGAAATCGCAAAACTCTTTTGTTTCGACGTTGTACGCCATGATATGCCCGCCGGTGTATCCGGTTGCAAAATCCTCCTCGTGTACGTCGGGATATTTTGACCAGTATGTGCAGAACCACAGGTATGGGCCATCCAGGAAATCCAGGTTGCCGTGGATTTTCCCTTCGGAGAACACATTCTCGGCGCGTCCCAGGGCATCGTTGATTTCCCGGGACAGACCGAACGAGAGCCTGGCAGGATCGTATTCCACGATATACAGGTGAGCATTGTAGCTCCCGTTGTCCCCGATGGCGGTATAGAACTTTCCGTTTGGAGGATAGTAGGCGGATTGGCTCCAGCTTGCCCAGAATGCCCGGTGATGATCGTCCACCGGTTCGGGGAAAAATCGCGGCGTCGCCGGAATGACGCCGAATTCGACTTTCGGCGGAGTTTTGGCCATGGTGAAATACTTCCCCTCGAACGGCTTGATGTGTTGGGGGGGGACAAGCATCTTCTTGTCCTGATCCACCACGACGCGCCCGGTATAGAGGAGATTTTCCTTGTCCAGTTTCTCGGCGGTTTTTTTCTCGGCGAGGGCCTCTTCGCTCAGATTCTCGGTGTCCGGCTCGGAGACATACCGGGAGGGGATATGTTTCGCCTTAGCATAGACCTCCGGTGCGGCGGTCCGGCCGGTCAAGACCGCAGGTCCGATCAGGCACAATGTCAACAGGAATGGGAAGATTCGCCTGGTCATGGTCAACCTCCATGCGTTCCGTTTTGATGGATGCCCTTCGATTCCGACATTGTGCGGGCATCTTAGCATCTTTGACGCAAATGGTAATCCGTTCCAAGGCGCTGGGTTCGATGGAGCGCTGGGGTGTCTCAAGACTCGCGGATTGTGAAACAGGGTTGTTTATCCTCTCCCCCAGGATCGGACAGATACAGAGGGGCGAGAGTGTCGGACGGGTCATCCCCCACCCAAGCTGCCCGTGCCGCCCTCACGCTTCTCCCTTGTGATTCCGGCGGGCACGGATTTGTTGCGCCTCCCACAGCTTATCGAGAATCCTCTCCAGCACAGCATAGCAAAACACCTGCATTCCCGACAGAACCAGGACCGCACCCAGCGCGACACGGGTCCAATGTTCGTGTATCTGACGTTCGGCTATGTACTGAAATAATGGTTTCGTGTTAATCATCACACCCGCAAGAATACAAAAGATCGCGACAACCGCGAATTTGCCGGTTAAAAACCGCCTACCTTCCGGGCGATAGAAACCATGGATAAACGCCACTACACGGTTTGCCAATAATCCCACGCTGATCAGCATCAGCCCGCCCACGGCAAAGGTTATCACAGCCAGCAGGCGATAAATCCGATCCTCCGGGACATTTTGGAATTGCAGATAGTGCAACACCGGCCCCAACCCGTACGCCACGGCGAGAAGCAGCAAGAGCAGCCCCGCCGCCCCGAAACACTTGAGCGGTTGATACAGTAAAGCAATCTCCCCGATGGTATAAAGGAATCGCGCGCCGTCTTTGATAACCGAAAGTTTCGATCTCCCCACACGCTCCTTGTAGCTCATCTCAATTTCCTCGATCCGAAGTTCGGGATCGAAGATGGCCCGACAACTCATCGCCGGGGTAAAGTGCAATCCATCGGGAAGCGGATACAGCCTGTCCAGGGAATCCCGGCGGATCACCCGCATTCCACTGGCGGTGTCGCTGACCTTCGACCCCGCCAATACATTCAGAATTGTGCGAAAAATCCGGTTCCCGACTCGGCGGATGCGGGGCATTTCGGAATGCGGCCCCATGCGGGACCCGATACATACATCCGCTCCCGTCGAAAGGAGTTTCTGAATCATCGGGATGAATTGGAGCGGATCGCAGGTTCCATCCCCATCCAGAAAGGAAACCAGAGAGCCGCGAGCCTGCTCGAACCCGAACTTGATTGCCGCGCCGTAGCCCCGGTTCTGCGGAAACGCAAATACCCGCAGTTCCGGCTCGAATTGGCGCGCAATTTCCTCCGTGCGGTCGGTGGAACCGTCCGAGATCAGAATTACCTCCACCGATCGGCAGGGGGTTTGCCGGCAGATCGGACCCCGGGCATCCAGGCAGCGCCGAATCGTGCTTCCGATTGCCTCTTCCTCATTGAAAGCGGGGATGATAATCGACAAAGTCGGCGCTTCACCCGTTGAAGGCTCGACGGGATGGGCGGTCTCGCTCACCGCTGGCTCCTTTTACGATTCGACGATGGCTGTCAAGCCTCGCGGATTTCCCGTTTCTCGCGGTCGTAGATCATGGCTCGTCCGGTGACATAAGCCATGTCGGACAGGATCACCGCCACGCCGTGCTGGTAGCCCGCGTCGATATTGGCGTTCGGCTGTTTGCGGCTGCGAAGGCACTGAAGCCAATTCTCCATGTGATGCGGCATCTCCACGCCGGGAATCATGTACTTGTCCGGGATGCGATCCGGGTCCGGGGTTCCTTTTGTAGTTAAGAACGGCTCGCTCCAGTTCGTGCAGTCGATGGTTCCGCGTGTGCCGTAGAATCGGGTATAGCTGTTGCTTCCGTTGCCGATGCAAGTGGAATAACTCACGAGAAACCCTTCCGGGTATTCCAGAATGGTTTGCACATTATCGGGGCAGGTTCGCGCGTCTTTATAGAAATACTTCCCGCCCATTGTGACCGCTTTAGACGGGAACACCCCTTCCGTAATATAGTGGACCAGGTCGATAAAATGGACCATCAATCCACCGATGGGACCGGAAGAAAAATCCCGATATCCATACCAGGCAGTGCATTGATCCGCATCGAACGGTCGATATGGGCGATGCATCAGGAAGGCTTTCCAGTCGGTATCCGATTCCTTGATATTACGATATCGTTCCTGCCAATACGGGATCAGGCTGTTACGGACTTGTTCCACTTTGCAGACATTCCCGATATAGCCGCCCTGAACAATTCGCCGTACTGCGGTAAATGAGGGCCAGCTGCGCAGCTGGGTTCCCATCTGCACGATTCGCCCGCTTTCTTTCACTGTATCGTAAGTGTCGATCAATTCGGTGAGGTCCATGGCAATCGGTTTTTCCTGATAGACATCCTTGCCGGCCAGCACGGAAGCCTTGAGAATGGTGCAATGCTGGTGATCCGGGCTGGCCGAGATCACGGCGTCAATGTCTTTCAAGGCCAGAAGATCCTGATAGTGGATGAATTGCCGGGGTTCTTTGCCGAAGAGTTCTTTGACCTTCCCGACGGCCCGTTGCCGCGCCTCGTTCCAGGGATCGCACACAGCGGTGATTTCCACATTCTCCTGCTCGCTGAACCGATACGCTTCCGGTATGAGCGCATTGCAGCCCCGTTCGCCGGTGCCGATCACGCCGATGGAGATGCGGTCGTTCGCGCCGGGGACACGCGCCATGGCTCTGCCCGCCTGAATCGCGGCCATCGCGCCCGCGGTTCGGCCCAGGAATTGACGGCGATTCCAAGTGTGTTCCGACATGATGTATTCTCCTTTGATTTATGATATCCAGTAAATGGGGGGCACAATCTTCCAGCCTGTGAATTACCACCGGCAGGATGCCGGCGCCACCCATTTTCCCTCACTCTGACCCTTTCCGACCGACCATGGCGGGCACGGAAGCCTGCCCTACTGTTTGTTTCGGTGTTCATGAATCCGTTCTTTGATCCGGTTATACCATCTCCGAATAAAAGGGACATCCACCGAAAGCAACGCCAGGCCCGGCAATCCCAATATCCAACCCTGAAAAATCGGTATCAATCCGCCGATCAACCCCAGGAGGACCAGAATCACACCCAAGGTAATTCGAAGGACTCTCAGTGCGGCCTTCCCGGCAGATTGAAAACGGCGATTGTCAAAGTAAAACATGGCTTACATGCTAATCCTCTCTTCACGCGGAACCAAGGCAGGTGGCCCTCTGTCGGAACGGTTTGTCCTTTCGAAGACCGCACGGGTCGTGTATCCTTGGAGACACACCGGAGCGAACACGACGATGGAATGGGTGATTTGCGGCGGATTGACCGTGCTGGATGCGGTGCTGCTGTGGTGGATTTTCGCGCTGCGGCGCGAAATTCGGCAGATCCGCGAAATAGCCGAAAGCCGCCACCCAGAAAATGCCCTCAGCGAAGAAGACCTTCGGGCGTTACAGAAATCCCTCACCACGCTGGTCGAAACCCTTGAATCGTACACCGAGGAACATCTGGGGGAAATGCGGAAACAGGTGGAATCCATGCGGGAATTGGCAAAGGAGATTCTTCGGATGCGTGAAACCGCTCCCGTGTCCAACGAACCGGGATCCTCACGAAGTGTCCGTATTCGTCCGGATACCTCGTTGATTGAACATCGCGAAAAGGAGAGAATCATCGCACTGCATCGCCAGGGAAAAAGTGTCCAGGAAATTTCCCGGGCGCTTCAGGTCACCGCAGGCGAGGTAGAACTGGTGATCCGGCTGTCATCATGATTGAACGATACACCCGCCCTCAGATGGGGGCCATCTGGAGCGAGGAAAACAAGTACCGTACCTGGCTGCGGGTCGAAATTGCGGCCTGCCGCGCGATGTGCCGACTGGGAAAGGTCCCTCCGGACGCGCTCCGGGAGATTGAAGAAAAAGCCGATTTCGACATCCCTCGTATCCGCGAGCTGGAAAAAACCCTGGACCACGAAACCATCGCGTTTCTCACAGCGGTGGGAGAGAAGGTGGGCCCGGCGTCGCGGTTCATTCATTTGGGATTAACCTCTTCCGACAAGTTGGATACGGCGGGCGCTCTCCAGCTGGTGCAGTCGCTCGATCTTATTGCGGAGGACCTTCAGAAACTCCGGCAGGCGGTCGGCGGGCGGGCGGTGCAGCACAAACATACCGTGATGATCGGCAGAACCCACGGCGTACATGCGGAACCGATCACATTCGGCCTGAAACTGGCGATCTGGTATGACGAGCTGAGACGGCATGTCATTCGTCTCGGGAATGTTCGCAGGAACATTGGGGTGGGTAAGATTTCCGGCGCAGTCGGTACGTATTCCCACGTGCAGCCGGAAGTGGAGTACATGGTGTGTAAGGATCTCGGCCTGGAACCGGCCCCCGTGTCCAACCAGATCATTCAGAGAGACCGTCATGCGGAGTATCTCAACGCTCTCGCGCTGCTCGGCTGCACATTGGAAAAGATGGCGTTCGAAATTCGGGGGCTGCAAAAGACCGAGGTTCACGAGGTGGAGGAACCGTTCCCGAAAGGGCAGAAGGGGTCCTCCTCCATGCCGCACAAGAAGAATCCCAATCTCTCCGAGCGAATTACCGGCCTGGCGCGTCTGCTGCGCGGCTATGCCCAGGTCGGCATGGAAAACGTGGCGCTATGGCACGAGCGAGATATTTCGCATTCCTCCAATGAGCGAGTCACCCTGGCAGATGCCTCCATTCTGGTCGATTACCTGCTTGACCGCATGACCTGGATTATTACCGACATGCGTGTTTTCCCGGAGCGCATGAAGAAGAATCTGGACCTGACCGGCGGCCTCATTTTCTCCCAGAAAGTTCTGCTTGCCCTCACCCAAGCCGGAATGTCACGCGAAGAGGCGTATGCCATTGTCCAGGAGAGTTCCATGAGAGTCTGGGAGGAAGGCGGCCATCTGCGCGATCTGCTGAAAGATCATCCGAAGGTCAAAGAAGTTCTCAGCGAAAAACAGCTGGAGGAATGCTTTGGTCTGGGGAATCTGCTGGAGATGGTCGATCTCATTTTTGAGCGGATTGGGTTGGTGTGAAGAGAGGGAGAGGTGGACGGAGCAGACCGGAGATTTACGGATTCAGTTTTGACAGGATCGATTCGGCTAGTGAAACAGTAATGCCGGGGAGTTTTGCGATTTCCTCTACTGATGTGACGCGGATTTTCTCTACCGAACCGAACGTGCGCAGTAAAAGCCGTGCTTTGGCCGGACCGATGCCGGGAATGTCGGTCAGGATGGATTTCTTGAGCTTCTTATCCCGGCGGGCGCGATGATAGGTGACGGCAAATCGGTGCGCCTCATCGCGGACGCGCTGAAGGAGCCGCAGCCCCTCATGCCGACGGTCCAGTTTCAGCGGTTCCTCGCGTTGCGGCATGTAGATTTCCTCTTCGCGCTTCGCCAGACTGACTACCGGAACATTGTCTAACGCCAGATCGGATAGAATCTCCAACGCGGCATTCAGCTGCCCGCGCCCACCGTCGATCAGCAGTAAATCGGGATCGGAGGCAAATCGCCGTTTTTCTTCTTCGGATTCCTCTCCGTGAATGAACCGGCGGCTGAGTACCTCACGCATGGCGGCATAGTCGTCCGATCCGGACACGCGGCGAATCTTGAACCGTCGATACCCGGATTGTTGCGGCTTGCCCTGTTGAAAAACTACCATGGAGGCAACCGTTTCATCGCCCTGAATGTTGGAGATATCGTAGCCTTCAATTCGTTGCGGCAGGGTTTCCATATTCAACACTTTCTGTAACGCAATCACGGCGGGATGGACTTCCTTCGTAACGCTGCGCAGTTTTCGGAACCGTTCCGACGCGCGCGCGCGGCTGTTCTTCTCGGCTAATTCCACCATTCGAATATGATCTCCCCGCCAGGGGCGAATGATCGATACACGATGTCCGGCCAGTTCGCCGAACCACTGTTCCAGGGTTTCCCGGTCCTCCTTCGGCACGGTAACGTTTAAAAAAATCTCGCGGGGATATTCCGGCGCCTGCGAATAGTATTGCAGTAAAAAAGAACCGAGGATTTCCTCTTCGGAGGCGTTCTGAGAACCCTCCATAAAATGATGCGAACTGCCGACAATTCGTCCGTTCCGTCTGCGCGCCACCAATACGCACGCGATATCGTGTACCCGCGCATAGCCGATATAATCCTGGTTGTCTACCGCCTGTTTCGCCATTTTCTGGCGATGAGCAAATTCCTCTGTCGCCTCCAGAATGTCGCGGTAGAGAGAGGCTTTTTCAAACAAAAGATTTTCGCTGCATTCTTCCATTTTCCGACGCAGAGCCGCCCGGACAGTCTCATGACGTCCTCGCACAAAATCGATCACCCCGCGACACAATTCTCCGTACTCCTCGGCTGTTACAAAACCTCCGCACGGCGCGCAGCAGCGACCGATTTCATATTCTATGCAGGGGCGAATCTCCCGCAACTTGTCCGAATCATGTTTGCACAGACGAAGCGGGAAAATCTCCTGTAAGCCGGATAAAGTCCGCCGCGCCATGGCCACGTGAGGATACGGGCCGAAATACCGGCTTCCATCCGCCTCCACCGTTCGGGTAAGAACGATCCGGGGGAATGTCTCCCGGACTGTGATTCTCAGGTACGGATACCGTTTATCGTCCTTTAGCTTAACATTGTACTGCGGATTGTGTGTTTTGATTAAATTGTATTCGAGCAGGAATGCTTCGGAATCCGTATCGGTAATGACATAGTCGATTTGTTCGACATGGACGACAAACGGCGAAGCATATTGCCCGCCTTTGCGGCTGAAATGGGTTCGGATTCGCTTCCGTATGTCGATGGCCTTGCCGACATAGATCACCGTCCCCGAAGCGTCCCGCATCAGGTAGACGCCGGGCTCGGAGGGCAGCAACTTGATATCCTCTCGGCTAATCATTTCCTTTAGTCTTCTGTTTTGTTCGTGCCTGTGCTTCCGTGTTCGTCCATGTTCTCTCCCTCAACCATTAACCCGCTCGCTTTCTTTAGTATAACATTCACAACCGTATTCGGCGTAACGCCCGACTTGCCCGGAAAACGGACACGCAGATAATTCGGCGTCAATCCTTCCGCAAGACCATTTTTGCAAGTCTCCACGAGGACCGGCATGATCCGTCCCAGGAGTTTCCGGCGAGTCTCTTCGGCTTTCGCCAGGGCGAATCGGTCCAGAAGTTCGCGGCGCTGCCGAGCAACGGGGAAGGGAACCTGTTCCGGCATGTCTGCTGCCGGAGTTCCGGGCCGAACGGAAAACGGAAACGAATGGACTTTCGAAAATCCGCATCGTTCCACTACGGAAAGAGTTTCTCGGAAATCGTCCTCGTGTTCTCCCGGGAAGCCGACCATGATATCCGTTGAAACACACAAATCTGCTATTTGCCGGTGTGCCTGCTCGACCAATTGCAGATAATCGTCCCGGCGATACCGGCGACCCATGCGCTCCAGGATGCGATTCGACCCGCTCTGCAATGGCAGGTGCAGGTGCGGACACAAAACCGGCTCCCGCGCAAAGATATCTATGATCCCCCGACCGAAATCCTCCGGCTCCAGCGAACTGAGGCGCAGACGCAACAGGCCGGGTGTTTTCGCAAGCGCCTGCAACAGGTCCGGCAGGGCAATCCCCAAGTCTCTGCCGTACCAGCCCAGGCGGGTTCCGCAAAGCGCCACTTCCCGAAATCCCTGGCTTACAAGGCTGTTGATTTCCTCTTTTACTTCCGCCATCGGGCGACTGCGCGCCGCGCCGCGACTGAACGGAACAATGCAATACGCGCAGAACAGGTCACAGCCTTCCTGCACCTTGAGAAACGCCCGTGTCCGTTCGTGCGAAAGAATCGGCGGCGGTCCCTGAATCTCATGCCGCCCGAACTCCAGGGCAATGCGCTGCGCAAGATCGTTCTGTTCGCCGATTCGGCAGATTTCGTGCAGCTCTGCCATCCGGGACAGGTCCACGGTTTCCAGTTCTGCCGCGCAGCCGGTTGCAATGATTTTTGCGTCGGGATACTCCCGTCCGAATTTGCGGATCATCTGGCGGCATTTCCGTTCGCTGGTGTGGGTCACGCAGCAGGTGTTGATCACCACGATATCGGGAGTTCCATCGAATGCCCGCTGATCTGTTCCTACCTGAAAACCGAGCCGTGCAAATCCCGCGGCGAGCCGGTCGCTGTCGTATCGGTTCACCTTGCAACCGAGTGTCTTAATCAAAACCGATGGCGGGGAACTCCGATCAGCGTTCGGCATCCTTCTTTCCATGTTCCGTGGAGATAATGGCTTGCACCAGCGCCAGTGCGACAACCGCCGCCAATTCCATTCGCAAAACCCGTGGACCCAGATGCACAAACGGAGTTGACATCGACCGAAGCAGGGATTCCTCATCAGGCGAGAATCCCCCCTCCGGCCCAATAATGAGGCCGACTCCCGCACGAGACCAAGACCGAAGCGAGTCAAGAAGATGTCCTTCTGCCTTTGGACTGAGCGTGAGGAACAATATCTCGGGATACTCTCGGCGAACCGGATCCAGGACAGTTGAGAAATCGGATTCGGCAAGGGAGATTTTCGGGACCCGTGACCGGCCGCACTGTCGGCAAGACTCGAGGGCGACTTTTTGCAGTTTTTCGATCTTATTTTCCGATCCGCGTCCGATAGAACGCTCTGCTTGAAAAAAAATGACCTCCGTGGCTCCGAGGGCAGCGGCCTCTCTCACAATGTTACCCGCTTTGCCCGCCGTGCCGTGCGCCTGAAAAAGAATGCAGGGCACAACCGGATTGGCCGGATTGATCTCCTTTCCTGTCATTCGGAGCTCGAGACCGTTTCGGTCGGACTTTTCCACAACATACCAGTAGTCAAGCGGGTCATCGGCAAACACACCGACCCGATCGCCGCTGCGAAGACGCAGAACTCGGGCCACCTCAAGAATCTCCGGATCGTTTGTGAAAAGGTGGTTCGCTCCTGCCTGGGGCAAAAACAAACGAGTTCGGACCGATTCCGCCATTTGACACCTCATGCTTTTTCTCTTATCCGCCCTGCTGCTGCTTGTTATGCTATTCTCTCACGGTCCGGCCAGGAAGGAAGAATGGACGATGCGGACAATCCACACACGGCAAATCACAGAGATGATCGAAGAACTCTGTATTACCGCGAATTACGATCTGCCCCGGGAAATCACGGAATCACTTCGCAAAGGATATGAAACTGAAGAATCCCCGGCAGGAAAAGATATCCTGAAACAGATTCTCGAAAACGAACGAATCGCGCGCGAAGAGAGATGCCCGCTGTGCCAGGATACCGGAACCGCCTGTGTTTATCTGGATATCGGGCAGGAGGTGACCCTGGAGGGGCCGCCTTTGCGTGAGGCGGTCGATGAGGGTGTCCGACGCGGGTACGAGAAAGGATATCTACGCAAGTCCATTGTCCGTGATCCGCTGATTCGAGAGAACACCGGAGACAACACGCCCGCGATGTTGCATACAGAAATCGTGCCCGGCAACAAGATCAAGATTCACGTGATGACCAAAGGCGGCGGCTGTGAGAATATGAGCCGGCTGGCGATGCTTCGTCCCAGTGATGGGCGGAAAGGAATCATCGACTTCGTGGTGAACAACGTCAAAAACGCGGGCGGGAATCCCTGCCCGCCACTGGTACTGGGTGTGGGGATCGGCGGCGCATTTGACATCGTTGCGACTATTGCCAAGCGAGCCTTGATGCGTGGTGTCGGAATCCCTCATCCTCAGCCGAACCTGGCCGAACTGGAACGGGACCTTCTTACAGCTTGCAATAATACCGGTGTCGGCCCGATGGGGCTGGGCGGCAGAACGACGGTCCTGGCGGTAAATGTGGAAGCGTACCCGACCCACATCGCCTCTCTGCCCGTCGCCATGGCAGTCAACTGCCATTCCAGTCGCTACAAAAGCGTGGTGATTTAAATATCGCAGATCTTCGTTACGGGTATCATCATATCGATACCTTTAGAACATGGGCATCGTTGTAAGCACAGTTCTTCGGGTATATCAAGCCTCCATGGACTTCGTGATCTGTTCAGTTCAAACTAATTGTTTGCGCGTTTTGCCTATCTAACGGAGGAACACTGCCATGGGCATGACCATGACCGAAAAGATCCTCGCCGCCCATGCGGGCCGCGAGAAAGTTGCCCCCGGCCAAAATATCTGGGTCAACGTCGATGTGCTGATGACCCATGATGTTTGCGGCCCCGGAACATTCGGCATTTTCAAAAAGCAATTTGGCCCCGATGCCAAAGTCTGGGACCCTGAAAAAATCGTCCTCATCCCGGACCACTACATCTTTACAACCGACCCGCACGCGAATCGGAACCTGGAGATTCTTCGCACCATCGCGAAGGAACAGAACCTCAAGTACTTTTATGATGCACACAGCCCGGCTTACAAAGGTGTGTGCCATGTTGCACTGCCCCAGGAAGGCCATACCCGACCGGGCGAGATTCTCATCGGCACCGACTCACATACCTGCACCGCCGGCGCGTTCGGCGAATTTGCCACCGGTGTGGGTAACACGGATGCCGCCCTTGTCCTTGGAACCGGCAAAATCTGGCTCAAGGTCCCCCCGACCATGCGCTTCATCTTCGACGGTCCGCCACCGCCTTATCTCATGGCGAAAGACCTCATTTTGCACATCATCGGCGAGATCGGCGTGGATGGCGCAACATACCGTGCCATGGAGTTCGCCGGAGATGGTGTCCTTGCGCTCAAGGTCGAGGAACGCATGACCCTGTGCAATATGGCCATCGAGGCCGGCGGCAAAAACGGTATTATCGAACCGGATGACATCACTCTCGCTTATGTCAAAAAGCGTACCGACAAGCCGTTCACCGTTGTAAAGAACGACGAGGACGCCTCGTATTACTCCGAGCGGGTTTTCAAGAGTGCGGATATCCAGCCGACCGTGGCGCGGCCTCATTCCCCGGAGAACCGCGCTACCGCGCGGGAACTGGCCGGAACAAAAATCACCCATGCTTATATCGGCTCCTGTACCGGCGGCAAAATCACCGACATGCAGGCCGCGGCGCGTGTCCTGCTCGGCAGAAAAACGGCGGTCCCCACGTTTGTGGTTCCGGCGACAATGGAAGTTGCCCGGGCGATGGAACACGAAAAGGTGGATGGCGCCACCCTCAAACAGGTTTTCGAGTCGGCGGGGGCACAGATCGCCCCGCCTTCCTGCGCCGCCTGCCTGGGCGGCCCGCCGGATACGTTTGGGCGGCTCAACGGCCGCGAAATCTGTATCTCCACAACCAACCGGAACTTTCCGGGACGGATGGGGTCCAAAGAGTCCCAAGTCTTTCTCGCATCGCCTTACACGGTTGCGGCAAGCGCCGTTCGGGGCCGGATCACCGACCCCCGCGAGTTTCTTTGAGAGGTTGCATGATGGAAGAAATCATCGAAGGAAAAGCATTCATTTTGGGCAATAACATCGACACAGACCAGATCATCCCTGCGCAACATCTGGTCTACAATCTGGATGATCCCGAAGAACGCAAGAATTTCGGGCGATTCTGCCTGTCCAGCGTACCGCCGGAGCTCTCCGGCCTGCCGAACGGACACATCCCGTTCATTGAAGACGGCGAATGCGCCTCCGAATATCAGATCATCATCGCCGGCGGCAATTTCGGATGTGGCTCCAGCCGCGAACATGCTCCCGTGGCTCTCAATATGGCCGGTGTCAAAGCGGTCGTCGCGGAATCGTACGCCCGCATCTTTTTCCGAAACGCCGTCAACGGCGGTTATCTCGTCCCTTTTGAGACACCGCAGAGACTGATCGACCATATCGCAACCGGCGACAGGCTGAGGATTGACTTGCAGGCCGGAACGCTCACCAATCTCGATAACGGGCAGACCTTCTCCCTGTCTCCCCTCGGAGATGTCGCAGAAATCCTCAAAGCAGGCGATGTATTCGCCTATGCAAGAACGGCCGGATTGTACTGATTGCAGAGGTTTTCCTGATGGGGATCAACGAGAATCTCGATCGAGTATTTTCCATTCTTCTTTCCCTGGTGGCGCTGGCGATTCTTGTGTCCGCCGGTGCAGCGGTGGGATTTCTGGCCGGTGTGGCGGGGATGCTTGGCCTGTGGGGGATCGGTGTTTCCGCCGGGAAAGGTGTGGTTTTCGGCACGATTCTGTTTGTGGCATTGATCGCCACTCTGATCGGTATCAAGTACTGTAAGACGATGTATTGGAGCGATATCAAGCTGCGGTAGCCCAATTCCCCTGTCTCCCTCCGCAAGAGCCGAGGTTTCTCTCTCTCTTTGGGAAAGGGTTGGGGTGAGGGGTTTTTCTTCGGGTGGCGCTGGCATCTTGCCGGTGAAACTCCGGTGACTTCCCGGCTTCCGAATCGTTTATGGGGGGAAAGGACAGCATTTCCGCTTGACCGATCGGCGGAAGATCTCTAGCCTGACTGCATGATTGTTGCGCCGCTCCGGGGTTGAGCATAAGGAGACAAGTATGCGTAAAGGCTGGTCAATGAAGTTTATTGCGGTCGGGCTGATGGGAGTTTACCTGTCAAGTTGCGCGACATCAAAGTCGCTCGTGATTCGAGACCCGACGCTCCGTGAGGCGGAATCGTATTTCAATCGAGGCGAGTACCGTCTGGCCCAGCTCAAGTATTCCGCTTATCTGTATTCCCCGGAAGAGCCGAAACGCCAGAAAGCGCTGGCGCTGTACCGCCTCGGATACTGCCAATACATCTCCGGTTATCATCGCGATGCCGAGAAAACCCTGAGTCAATTCGTCACCGAATTCCCCAAGGACAAACGCCGCCCGGAAGCCGAGAAATGGCTGAACAACATTCGCGGTTTCCTGCAGAAACAGGCCGAACGGAGCCGGCAGCAGGTTGAGAAAACGACACAGCAGATCTCCTCGCTGCGCGAACAGACTCAACAAAGTCCCAACGACGCGGAGAAACATTTCCAGCTGGGCGAATCCTATTGGAAAATGGGGCAATTCGATGATGCCCTTAAGGAATACAACGTGGCCGTACAACTGAATCCTCAGTATCGCCAGAATCCCTCTGTGCAGAAACGCACCTATATCGGAGACGACGGCGCATTGAAATTGCGGGAATCCCTTCTGACTCCCAAGGCGGTCGGGCCCATCGACATTCGGAGAATCCGCACTCGGCGGGTGGAAACCTCCGATTTCTGGGGAACTACGCCGACCAAGTACTCTTACGTGGTGAGCGGTGAGGCCGTTAATATCGGCGATCGGGTCTGCGCCAATGTACAAATCGAGGTCACGATCTATGACTTCTTTGAAAAGGTAATGGATTCGCGAATTGTCAATATCGGTACGATGCGACCGGGGCAGACCCGGCATTTTGTGGCGGAACTGAATCGGTTTGCCGGGGACCCCCTCGAAATCAATCGCTACGAAACCCAGGTGTTCTACGAGGAACAATGAAAAACAAACTCTTTTTTGCGGTATGTATTCTGTCGCTTTTCCTCCAATCAAGGGTCTGGTGCGCCCCGCCCGAGGCTGTGGCCGGATCGCCCTACAACCCGGGGGTGGCGGCCATCCGCGATCAGTTGGCTCAAACCTTTCCCATGATGGCCCTGGTCGAGGTCCGCATTATCGAGGTTCTGAGCGATTCCATAGGGGATTTGGGATTCTACTACGAAATGACCGGGAGAAACGGACGCCTGCGAAGTTCCGTAATTGACTTGAAGATCCTCGGATCGACCGATCCCGGCTTGAGAGTGGAGGGCATTCTGAGCCGGGATGCGGAGTCGCAAATCAATGCAGCAATTGAAATGCTTGCCACAAAACGAGAGGTAACCGTCTGGGCAGAACCGTCCGTCCTGATCCTGATGGGCCAGACGGCTGCCATCCAGTCCGGGGACGAAATCCCTTACATCAAGCGGGTTGTTGTGGGCTATACCGAGACCATTTCCTCCGACTTCAAACCCACCGGCATTTCGCTTAAGGTTACTCCGAACATCCTGGACATGGCGGGACAGCGATTGGTCCAAATGTTCCTCTCCGCAAGTTCCAGCAGTGTGACTCGCTATCGAGAAGAAGAGGGATACCAGCAACCCATCACGGACACGCGGGAATACGAAAGTACGATCGCTGTCGCTCCGGGGCAATATGCTGTCCTGGGAGGCATCATTCGCAGCACAGTTTCCGAATCACGCCGGGGAGTCCCGACTCTGATGAACATCCCGCTTGTGGGTGCGGCGACTCGCGGGAAATCGCAGCGCACAAACCTGGCCGAACTCTGGGTTCTTGTTCGCCCCCATATCGTGAACCTCGAAACCTCGCCGGCGACCGACTTGAAGGGATTCCAACAGGAGTCTGCAAAAGAGAGACAGATGGCCTTGACCGGTTCCGTGAACCTCCTGCAGCCTCCCATACAGCCGGAGACGGAGAAAAAGAAATGATCCGACAAACTTCCATCGAAACGGGTAGTCTGTCTGAGAATTCTTCAAAACCGTCTTCCCCAAAATTGGGGGAGATACGGAGGCAGTTGAACCGATCCACCGTTTTTGTACTGGCCCTGCTGCTCGGAGTGGCTTCTCCCATCCCCTGCCAGAGGGTGATTGAGATCGAGGCGGAGGTCTACGAATATCGCTTTGATGAGAACAAGCAAATCGGACTGTTCCATGATTGGAAAAACTACTCGGGCGATCTGACTTCCCTCTCGATGAGAATGCCCGGCACGGAACGGCTCTCGGACGATCCGCTGAGCGGAGTGGATCTCAACCTGGATTCCCTCAGCCTGATCTGGGGAACGATTCAGACCCGTCTGATTGCGGCGGTGCGGGACGGTCAGGCGACATTGCTCAGCAGTCCCACGGTCATTGCCCTGGAGGGAACAACCGCACAGATTATCAGCGGAGAGAGTTTTCCGGTCACCCAGTTTTCGGGTGTCGGCACCATTCAGTCTCTGACCGAACGTCCGTTGAATACCGGTGTCAAACTCTATGTGACTCCCGCTGTCTTTCGCGAAGAATACATCGTGTTGAGTATCCAGGCGGAATCCAGCGAGATTCGCGACCAGCTGGTCGAATTTGTTACACCGGATAACCGTCGATACCAGCTGCCCCAACCGTCGAAACGGTCTGCACAAACCGTCGTGATTCTTCGCTCCGGTCAGTCCTTCTATGTGGGCGGATTAATTCAGGAATCGGAACAGAGGCAGGTTCGAGCCATTCCTATGTTGGGGAATATACCTCTTTTCGGGCGAGTCTTCCGGGGAACGAACAGGACTTCCGCTACCACGGAAACCGTTTTCCATATCCGACCCACTATTCTGCAACCGGGTGAGGGAAGCGGTCAGTATACTCGGCTGTTCGGCGAATCGCCCGAAGAAACGACCGCAATGCCCAGTGTCTCCGAGATCTTTCCGGCCACGCCGGATGTTTCTTACCTGACCTCCTATCCGCACGTGCAGTAGCCCTTTCCTTCTGTTTCATCCCCGTTGTTTTTATGATTCCGCCCAGTGTAGGCATCCTGGGGGGCATCGGTTCGCACAGTCCTGAATCGGAGGCCATTTGGACTATCGCCATGCCAAAAAAGAAAAGCGCTCAACCCGGTCAATTATCCTCCGATGCTGTCGCGGCGCTGAGGGCTGCTCGAAACCCCTTACCCGCCGGTAAACCGACGAATGTCCCATCCGTGCCTCCTGCATGGAAGTTTCCGCCACCCGGTCTCCCTGACATTGCTCCGCCGGCGGAAATCCCGTCTGAAGAGAACCCCATGCCGGTCAGTGTTCAGGGACATCCGGCGGGATTGATTCCTCGAATCGTTCGGGAAGAATTGGTTGATGCAATGATTGCCTGGATTCAGGACTACTTCACCAGGCTGGAGAGGGCAAAAGCTCCCACGGTCATCCTTGTCCAAGTGGCGAAGGCTTTCACGGAGATTGAGACACTCAAGAAGGACCTTCTGTGCCTGGAACGATCCATCGAGCTGGTGGGACGGGAGAACGCCCAGGTCCTGATCGATCATGCCGGGGAGATCCGGTCGAAAATTATCGCCCTGTACGAACAGGTGGCATCCGGATCGTGAATGCTTTTATCGTCTTCGGTCTACCGTCGCCATTCCGGTTCGTCTCCCCGCCTCGCGGGTCTGTGGTGTAGGCAGACCCGGTTTTGTCTCCGCTCCTTCCGGCTGTCCCACGGTGGCCTGGCACTTGATGCAAATCTCGGAGCGGGATTCCTCCGGCAGGCTTCCGGCACAGATGAGACACTGGCGGATGGCTGACTCGGCATAATCTCCTGCCATTTGCAGGATCCCGCGCGCCGCGTACAGTCGGATCAGGAAATCGAAGAAATCGGTATACTCTCCCCCATATTCTTCCTGGTACGCTTGGATTTTCTCCAGCAGAGGCTGGTATTTCCGAATCTGACGCTCGTCCCTGGTAACCAGCTCCAGAAAGGCCAGAATGTATTCCTTCCATTCTTTTTCTGTCTGGATACGGTTACCGGGAAACCGCCGCAAGGCCAGGCTGGCTTTGCCCTGGAAAGCCCGGAACAGCTCATGACAGCACACATCTATCATGTGATAACAGAGATAATCTCTCAGGGCAACTCGTTCGCGACCGCACCAGGGGCAGTCGCTGATTGGAATACGGACTTCTTGTTTTGCTGCTTTGATGACGGATCGATCCATATCGCGCCCCCTCTTTCAATGAAAGGGTTTGGAACAGTCCCTTTCCTTTTGAGACCGGATTCTATCATAACTCATTCTACGGGATGTGAATACCTGTTCGGCAGGATTTTTTTGTTGTAGAAGGGGGGAGGTAGCGCAGAACGGGGGGCATCATCATGGAACTAATCGCTTTTTTGGAGCCTCTCTCCACTGGGGCCGGTGATTGGGGTGAAGAAAGCGTGGTTCCCGCCCTTTTTTGCCGGTCCGGAACTCCCGGGCCACGGGTGGGAGGGGCCTTGGCGCCTGTCGATGGGGGCTCTTTCTTTAGAGCAACGGCCGTTGTTGTGCTGCCGTGTAAGGCGCACGATGCCGAATCTCCGCTCAATCCGCATCGGGGCTTCCCATTCGAGAGTTTCAATGAGTTTCAGGAATCCCCGGGTGGTTTTGTAAATATGTCTGCCGGGCTGGAACAACAACTCGGTTTTTCCTTGTGGATGAGTTGGAATGAAGGGAACATTCCTCATTTCGCGAGATAATGGATCGATATATGTGATGGTCCGGTAATTCGTGTTCGACCGCCGCTGAGGTCGGTTTGGAAGAGTCGAATCTGTGGGGCCTGTTTGACATGTATGGAAATATCTGGGAAATATGTCAGGATTGTTGGGAATCTTATTCTGTGGAGCCGCAAACAGACCCGGTTGGGCCGCAAGAGGGTAGACACTACGTAATACGTGGGGCGGCGCAAGGATACAATGCCGTCTTTGGCGCTCGGCTCTCCAGTCCTCTTATACTGCTGGCTCCGTCGGTGTTCGCGTTGTTCGCGGATACGATTGGAGAGAACCACGTAATTGCCTCGACTGCCTGAAACATAGGAGAGAATCAAGATGAAGGCTCGATTGTTGGAGATTCTTGTTTGTCCATCCTGCGGTAATCTGCACGCGCTGGAATTGAAAGACCAAGAGGTCAGGGATCAAGAAATTGTATCGGGAGTTCTTGTCTGCACACATTGTCAGGCGAAATATCCTATTCGCGATTCGATTCCCCGATTTGTCGATTCGGATCAGTACGCGGACAGCTTCGGATTTGAATGGAATCAATTCAATCGAGTGCAACTGGATGTCCCTGGAAAGTCCAATGAATCCGAAAACACGATTAAGGAAAAAACTAACCTGACGCCGGAGAAGGTTACCGGAAAGGTAATCCTGGATGCCGGGGCCGGGGCGGGACGGTTTGCGGAGGTCATCTCTCGCTGGGGAGCGAAAGATGTCATCGCGGCGGATATCAGTTCGGCTGTGGTGGCCTGTTACCGGAATATCGGCGAGCGGGAGAATGTACATGTAATCCAGGCAGATCTGTTCCACCTTCCGCTGCGCCGGGAGTCGTTCGATATTGTTTATTCCATCGGGGTGCTGCACCATACTCCGAACACGCGGGATGCGTTCCGGGAGGTCTCGACGTTCCTGAAATCCGGCGGGTTCATGGCGATCTATGTGTATTCCGTCACACTGGGAATGGCATATACGGATTATTTGCGAAGAATCACGACGAGGATTCCGAAACGGTTGTTATATGTCCTCTCATTGGTTTCGGTTCCCCTGTATTATGTTTATCGGGTTCCGGTTATCGGTGCGTTGCTGAATACGGTATTCCGGATCTCCATGCACCCGCATTGGCGCTGGCGATGGCTGGATACGTTCGACTGGTACGCCCCGACTTACCAATGGAAACACACTTACCCGGAGGTGTTCCGCTGGTTCAAAGAGGCGGGGTTTGTTGACATCGACCTGCCGAACACTCGGCATTGAATTTGTGTGACGGGGAGGAAGGGGTGAACCGATTGCCGATTGGGGACTGGCTGGCGGCGGCGTGGATCGGCGAAACTCAGGAATTGACGGGTGCTTCACACATTGCACCGGCGTATGTCGAGTTTATTCCGCAGATTCAAGTGTTTCATCGAAGCCTTTTTCTTCCGCATTCAAGTGCCGAATCAGTCTGCGGATGGAAAGCGCCGCCGATGTGACCACCTCGACCTCGTTTGGGATTCCGAGGTCAAAAAGAGTCGGGACGTCTTCGACTGCGATGAGGATCATGCGCCGAGCCTTCTTGGTCTTTCCCGCCTTGTACAGAGTGCCGGCAGCATCGGACAAGGTCTCGCCGTGTCTTTGCACTCGTACCGGTATGGGAACTCCCTCGAATGTCTCTTGAAGGAACGCATCGATTCCGTTGTTGCGCTGCACGGGAATGTGGGGAATTCCGTTGAGTAAAGATACCGCGTCACCGTTCGCATTTCGATATGAATCCAAACCATTCATCAGGAGAGCGGACTCGGTCTTGACAGGTTCTTTCAGACGTTGTTTCGTCAATGCAACGGCTTCGTTGGAAATATCAATGCCGATCGCCGAACGCCCCAGTAGTTTTGCCGCAACGAGTGTCGTTCCACTGCCACAAAAGGGATCTATTACCAGATCTCCTTCATTCGTCGTCAGGCGGATGATTCTTTCCAGCAGCAGGATGGGTTTCTGTGTAGGATATCCCGTCCGTTCCTTTGCCTTGGGGTTCAGGAATGGGATTTCCCACACGTCGCTCAAAGGAACCCCTTTCTTGCTGCCCCCATACACGACATCCCCATTCCGATCCCGCGCATACACCGACTTATTCGAATCATCACGACTCCGTCGCTGAAGAATCTGATCCACATTCGTTGTCGGGGAGTAATCGGTAAGAATCTCGTTGAATTTGCATTCAGGCCCCTTGGAATAAAACAAGATTGTTTGATGTGCCGGTAGAAGTTTCCGGGCCGAGTTGGACCATCTCTTGTAGCTCCAGATAATCTCCGATTGAAACTGTCTCGCTCCGAATACCTCCTCCATAACCAATCTCGCAACATGCGATGCAGTCTTGTCGCAATGGAAGAAAATCGAGCCGGTCGGTTTCAGAATACGGTGGAGCTCTTTCAATCGCTCCGTGAGGAAAGATGCGTAATGGGAAATGGAGTTCCACCGATCCTCAAAGGAGAACTCCTTGCTGCGATCACGTGTGGAAAGGGATTGCCTGCGCTGTGTGCAAAAGGGAGGATCGAGATAAACAAGGTCCGCGGTCGTCGTTGAAAGACCGCGAAGGATATTGAGACAATCTCCCTCGTAAACTTCAGTTCCCATTTCTTTGAGTATTCTCCTCCGCCAGCTCATGCAGGATCGATTTCAGATCGACGCCGGTCCGTGATTCGACAAATGCCCATGCAGAATCCCCATAATGATACTCGCCGTGCAGCCCTTCGTATAACGTCTGAAGAGTCTGTTGAATCCGAATTGCCTGCTCCCGGTTGGGGTAGTAGAACATCACACGAATGGGGTGAAATCCGGCGTTCTTGATTGCGTTCAGCCTGGTATGTTCCTTTGTGATGTGATCCCCGTCCGTTGTCGCATCCCTCCACTTGATTTCTATCGCGTCCATATCCACAGCGCAATCAATCTCGAAGGTTCTTGGGCGGCGACCCTCCGTGTTCGGAACGCGATGAGATTGGGACTGTGGGTATTTCTCCTTGAAGCAGCGTTTGGCCGCGTCTTCAAGGAAAGATCCCGCGTACTTATACAGGAATCGGCCCTTGTTCTGATAGACATCGATCAGCTGCCCCTCCCGGTCGGTGATCCCCAGGACTCTGTAGATCAGATAGTGCGAAGTGTCGTCCGCCTTCATCTGCTCGACTCGGGTTTCGACCTTCGTCTTCAGGTCTATTGCGTATTTCCGGGCCAAGTCCCTGATCTCATCGCGTATTGTCACGGTTCCTCCTTTGTTCTTCCTCGAATAGGCCGCTCCGTGTTGGAACTGCGCCTGCCGCGCCTGCTTCTATCTTGAAATCCTCGGGATATACAATCATCAAACCCATCTCACATCCTCCCACAACACCCCTATTATACTCATTCCCCATAATAACGGTCAATGAGGGAATTCTGCCGTTGAGCGCATCTTATGATATTCTAAAATAAGAACCCGTCATCCGCCTCGAAAGCGTGAAAACCGGGATGTGCTTTCTCCAGGAAACTCCGGCATCTATTAAGGTTTGACCGGATTGGACGATATGCCGATATAGGGGTTGAATAAACGGGAGCGGACTGCCGCTCGCTTTCTCTGCGGTTGAGACGAGTTTGGATAAGCTCTGGTTTTCAAGGAAGGATGGCTTCATGTCCGGTGTTTCGTTCCGGATGTTTGGCATTGTCGGGATTCTGGCCGGTTTGATCCTGATCGTTCCGGCCCGGGCGCAGGTGATAGAAACCGTTGCCGGAACAGGAGCCAAGTCATTCGGCGGCGATGGGGTCCCCCCCACGCTGTCCGGGCTGAGCTATCCCTCCGGAATTGCATTCGATGCCACCGGCAGGCTTCTGATCGCCGACACCGAAAATCACCGCATTCGTTATGTCGCAAACAATCTGATCCAAACCATGATCGGAACCGGCGTGGCTGGCTGGTCCGACAGCGCCACACTGGCCCTGGAGGTTCCCATCCACTCTCCAATTGATGTCCTGCCGCTCAGCAACGGCTCCGTGGTGTTCAGCGATGCCGGGAACCACCGGATTCGGATTATGAACCCGTCCGGCGTTGTCAGCACCCTGGTGGGAGATGGAACCCCGGCGGTTGCGGGGGATGGGCAGTGCGGGACCCAGGCGAGTGTGCTTCAACCGGTCGGCCTGGTCACGGATGCCACCGGTAACCTGTTCTGGGCGGAGGAACACCGTGTCCGTGTCCTGGAAAACAATATCGTCCGGACTATTGCCGGAACGGGAGTGGCCGGGTATGCGGGGGATGGCAGCCCGCCCCTTGAAGCGCAATTCAACACCATCAGCGATCTCGCTGTCCAGCCGGGCGGCGGTATCTTTGTCGCCGATACGTATAATCATCGGGTCCGACTGATCAGCCCGGGCTGGACCCAGGTAAACGCTTATGCAGGCAACGGGATCAAGGGCGACACGGTGGCTGGTGTGACCGCCACCATCGCCATGCTGGACACCCCTGTCGCGCTCACTCTCGATCACCTGAACCAGCTAATCATCGCCAATGTGGGAACCCGGCTGCTGGTCCGTATTCGCCAGGATGGCCTGACAGCCCGGTTTTTCATAACCGAAAATACAGAACAGCCTTTTGTGGCTGCCGGTTTAACGAGAGACAGCACCGGGGATACCTACTACTCCCAGGGCTATTCTTACGTCACTGTTTATACCGGCGCAACCGGGACTCCAACCCCTCGCGAATTGCCGTTCGCCGGAATCGGCATTGCCTCATACGGCGGCGAGGCGGTACCGGCGGGCCTGGCTTTCCTGGCCACGCCGTCATTTATTGTGGTCGATCCGACCGGGCAGTTGGTGTTCAGCGACACCGGGGTCAACCGCGTGAGGCAAATCGACTCCTCCGGGATTGTCCGAACCATCGCCGGAAACGGACTGGCATCCGGAAGTGTCTCCGACGGTTCTCTTGCAATAGACATCCCCGTCTCCTCTCCCATAGGTCTCGGCTATGACGCGACCGGCAACCTGTATGTTGCCGAGAACGGCAGGCATGTGATCCGCCGATTTACACCGGAATACAATTCCCTCGCTTACCGGGCCGTGGGGAGCGGAACCCAGGGATATGCCACAGGCACGACGCTGACCGCTTATCTCAATAGCCCTGCCGGACTGGCCGTCGGCAGCACGGGTGTCCTGGTGTTCGCCGACCAGATGAACCACCGTGTTCGCTCTGCCGAGCCATCCGGCTCCATCGCCGATCTCGCCGGAAACGGCACGGCGACATACGCGGGGGACTTGGGACCGGGCATACTGGCCTCGCTCCATACACCCACCGGCGTCTATCGCGATTCTTCCGGCAGGACCTTAATCGCCGATACGTTCAACAACCGAATCCGTGTGCTTTCTCCCGACGGGATTATTACCACGCTCGCCGGAACCGGCTCGGCAGGGTATTCGGGAGACAGCATTCCGGCGGTATCCGCCGAACTGAAAGCCCCCAGTCACGCAATCGGCGATGCCTCCGGGAATATCTACATTGCCGATACGCAGAATCACCGTATTCGCAAAATCTCAACCGATGGAAAGATTTCAACCGTCGCCGGAACCGGCACGGCAGGATACAACGGCGATGGGGACCAGGCGATTTTTTCCCAGCTGAACCAGCCGTTCGGCCTTCTGCTCAATGCAAGCGGCAATCTGCTGATTGTGGACCGGGGTAACGGAAGAATCCGCAAGGTCGATTTTGCTCACCTGGATCCATCGCTGGTAAATCCGCCGTCGAATAAGTCGGCCAATGCGCCGGGAAGTGTTACACTCACCGTATTGGACAGTGGAAACGGCACGGTTGTTCCGGGGCGTGTCAAACAGGGAGGGCAGGTCCGAGCGGAGTTCCGGCTGTTCGATAAGAGCGCATCCGGCGCGCCGGTGGTGGTGTCGGCCGGATGGAGCCGGTTTGCCGGAACCTTTGTGCCCGACTCGCTTCTTGTAGCGGGCAATCCGACACCGGCCACAGTGACCGAAAACGGGATCGAGTTCAATGTCGAGAACCGTTCGCTGAGTGATGTCTCCTGCGTTTTCGAGGTGGGAAATGCGCCGAGTACCGCATTTGCACTGGGCACGGTTGTGATTGTGGACGCAACCGATCACGGCGCCGATTTCCGCAGCATTACGAGTTACGATCCGGACAATGTGTTCTGGACCGGCGCGGCGGAGGCCGGTGTCGTATCCACCACATTGGAAATTGACAACACCGCACCGGCGATTCTTTCTTCACAGGCTCTTGTCTCCCGTGATAACGGGTCGACTTACCAGCCGATCGTGTTCCCCTCCCTGAACAGCGGGGATATTTTGCTGATCCATGTTTTTGTTCAATCCGATTCCTTGTCGGAGCTGCATCACGACCTGGTTCAGCAGTTCAACAGCGGGACGATTCGCTTTGAGAACATTATCGACGGTACCTCCGTTGTAGAGGCGGGAAGCGCGGGGAGTTCTGTGTTCAATGCCACGGTATCGGCGCGTGTTACCGCAACCGCGCTCCCGATCACTCCCAGGAAAATCCATCTGACCTTTGCGGATGAAGTCGGCAATCAGACTCAGACACAGATTGTCGAGCTGGGTGTTAAGACGGCGGGACCGTCGCTGATTACCAGTGATCTGATCGTGAACGGACACATCGCGCCGGTCGGGACTTACCGGACGGGTCCGGACAGCGGCCCGAACAGCATGGCCGAGGTATCGGAAGGGGATGAGATTCAGCTGGTCGCCACGTTCGGCAGTTTCAACAGCACGGGCCTGGAACGGCTTACAGCGGACTTTTCGCCCATTTATCCGCGCGACCTGTGGTCCTCTGTCAGCGATCTGGTTCCTTCGGTAACCAGCCAGGCCGGCTCGATTCTTACGGCGACCTGGACTGTTTCAACGGTGGACCTGGGGGCAGGGGGGATTTCGGAGGTAACCTTCGCGAACCTCCAGAGTATCGGGAAAACCATGATACCGCTCTCTCCCGCCGGGCTGCCGCCGGGAGTAACCCCGACCGCCCTGCCGGGTGTGCCGGGCACGCCGAAACTGACCGTTCAGGCGGGGGCCCTTCCCTCCGCGGCCACACGAATACGAATCAGCCTCCTGGATGCCGATTCTGCCTTTCCTCTAATCCCGCTCGACACCAATGAGTTCACAGTAGATACCCAGCCGCCCGAAGCGGCGGTGTCCCTGGATTCCAACCCGCCTTTCCGGATTGTGCAGGGCGCTCTGGCCGGTGTTCCCCAGCGGGTACGAGGCGGCGATATGTTGACCTGCCGGGTGGAATTCACTAATCCGCTGATCCTCCGGAATGGAAACGACTATTTCGCAGCGGGAACCTCATCGCAGAGTATTACGGCCGACCTGAGCGGTGTCGGCGGCCCGACCGCAAGCGCGGTCGCTCCCGTAATTGTCTACAGCACACCGCAAACTGGCTTGCCCACGATTTACACGGCGCAATTCGATGTCACGGTTTCAGACCAGATCGGAAAGACGGAAGTGACCTCGAAACAGCCTGTGGAATACACATTTTTCCTGTGGGACGATGTCGGCAATGCGCTTTCGGTTATTTCCCCCGCGACAGAAATTGCAGTAGACAATCACCCCCCCACAGTGAGTGTGGGCGCGGTAAATGTCTATCTCGTTTCCGGGACCGCTACCCGCCCCGATGGAAGCGCCATCCAAATCGGACAAAGCATTCCCACGCAATCCATGCTGTTTCCCAATACGGCTGTTCGCATTACCGGCACAAATATCTGGGACCCGATAGACGATACGCTGGCGTTTCTGGCACGACCCGATGCCATGCGGGTGTTTTTCAGTGACGGCGTGGGCGGATCATACCGACTGACAGATGCCTCCAGCTCCTCGCAGAATGTTTTCCCCACATTTGTTCTCACCATGCCGTCCGCCGAGCAGCTGCGGACCACGGAGAGTTTTTCCATTGTGATTGCCGCATCGGACGCGCTGGGGAATTGTTACCAGGGCATCCCATCCCCACGGTTCCGTGTAAACGGAGCGCCGGATATGACATTGGATGTCTATGGTCCGAGCGGAAACCCGCTCGCCCAGGATGCGGCCGGTCGGACCGTGACAATCCCCGCAGGAAAGAACAGCCGCATTCATGTTTCCGGTTTCGATCTCGACAGGATCACCGAGATCGGGTTTGATGTCTCGCCGCCGGGCCGGTTCGATACACAATCCGCATACGGCTCACTCGGAACGACGAATGCCACGGGGGAATTGAGCATTTCGCCTGTACTCGGCGATTTTCTCGGTCCGGGATACCTGATTGTCTCTGTGACCGATTCCACCGGTCGGTCCTCGGCGGATCGCATTACGCTGCTGGTCAACCAGCCGCCGGTGATCAGAAACATTACCTCCAGCATTTATACGGGCCAGACACTTTCGGGAACCGGCGAGGCGATGATCGATCCACCGCTTATCTCGGAAGATCAGCGGCTGATCCTGACCATCGTGGGCCGCGACCTGAATTCCGAGAACAATCTCGTACTCTCCGCCACCGGCGCGGTATTCTCTCTGCCGAGCCTGGCAACGGCGACAGTGAATGGGCAATCCGGGATTCCGCCCGCCGGTCTTCCGATTCTTGTCGGACCGCAAAGGGGCCCATTCTCAGCGGTATTCGAACTGGGACCGACTTTCCGCACGGTGTCTCCGTTAATCGGGCAGGTTAGTCGAGAGATTCAATTGACGCTGAGCGATGGGGAACTCTCGGATACTGTGTCTCTGCCGATTACCGTGGAACACAAGCCTACGCTTCCCCAGCTCCGTGTCTCGGCAATGCGCCTGGATGGGGTTCCGATTCCCGTCAATCCTACCGTACGGGTTTCCGAAAACTCTCTCTTGACTGTGAATCTCACCGGTACGGATGTTTCCGGTGAAGCGCTGACCATGACACAAACACTCGGAACCGGCCTTGGAACATTCACAGCCACGTCCGGTACAGATTCCACACAAGGCCTGTTCACTTTCCGACCGGGACCGTTCGATGCGGATCTGCCGGAAGGATACCCGCCGTCATTGTATGATTCGCCGATTGATCCGTCTTCATTTGAATTCACGACCCGGAACGAAAGCGGCAAGGCGATCTCTACCGGATTTCAGGTAGATATTATCAATACCCCACAGGCTCCGAGTCTTGCTGTATCCGCGACCCTCAGCGGGCGGGCCATTCCGCCGGACTCGGCCACTCGCGCTGTCGTTACAGGACAGGATGTGGTGATCCGGGCCGAGGCGGTCGATTCGGACCGGGATATTGTCTTGATTGAATTCAACGCGCCCGTTTCCGCCGGTATTCGCCAGGTGTACAGCGGATTCGGATCGGCTACCTCAGAGTTGTCTCTCACGTTTGATAAAACATTTCCGGTCGGCTGCGCGGTCCGAATCGGTGTCCGTGCCAGGGATCAGGCCTTCGGCAGTCCGTGGACGTATTACAATTTTCAGGTCGTGGAATTATCCGACCGGTTGTCGTTTCTTCTTCCGTTTCGGGGAGTTTTAACCGGCACAACCGGCGCGGCATTTGTCGGCGCTTCCACGGAAATCACGATTCGGGAAACGGACTACCTGGACCTGATTGTCCGCACATCGAATCTCGGTCCCAGTGAAACAGTGACCGTACTGGCTCGAGGCACAGCCCTGAGCGACCCGCGACTGGTCTCCGCGATATTTGCCGATCAGTCCATCATAACAGGCCACTCCCTTCCGTTCGTCGTCAGCGCCTCCGGCGAGGTCAGTACAAATTTCCGTCTCCGGCCCGGATTGCACGCGGTTCCTGCAAGCGCAACCTCGCAAACAGCTACACTCGAATTGCAGATGACGGACGGCATTTTGTGGCAGTACCATGACCTGCGCGTCATTATCGAGAATGTTCCTACAGCGCCACAGCTGACACTCAAAGATTTGCGGATCGACGGCGCGGTCATTCCGGTCACGCAAACTATCCAAATAGATGAACGTTCCCTGCTGACCGCCCTCGTGGAGGTAGCCGATACAGGCGCGGAATCGGTTGGATTAACCGCATCGGGGCTACCTCCGGGGGCGGAGTTCACGGCTTCCTCCGGTGTGCCGCCGGTGACCGGGACCCTGACCTGTCGCCCACCGCTGGGTGCGTTCACAGCCTCGCCGTATTCCATGGTGCTTCACGCGACTAATAACGGAGGCTTTCATGCTCAAATGCCTCTGAGCGTCACCGTTCGTCAGCGATATCACCCGCCGAACTTACAGGTGGGGCTTACCATCAATGAAGCCACCACTCCGATAACGGAGCCGATTGCATTGGATACATTGGCCATGCTGAACCTGGTATTCTCCGGCCTCGACACCGATCCCGACGATCGGCTGATCTTGTCCGTATCAGGAACAGTGTTTACCACCACAGATTTGGAACGTGTCGAATTTTCGGGCCAATCCGTCCAACCGGGAACCCCGCTTCCGTTTCGTTTGGAAGGCCCTGAACCGGCGGGCAGTCTGCTTCTCTACCCGGGGGTTGTAGCGAACCTTCCGGGACAACCCGCTAAGGAATACACGCTGGAACTCCTCCTTTCGGACGGGGTCTTTGAGGTTTCAAAAACGCTTACCCTTTCGATCACCGCCACTCATGCGCCGCCGATTGTGCGGCTGACAGCCGCGTATGTGGATGGGATTTCGGTTCCGCCGAGTAACAGCCTGACCGTTTCGGAGGGGCATGTCCTTACCGGGACCGTGATCGCCTTCGACCCGACCGGATTGCCTCTTGCGTTTTCTGTGCGGGAAGCGAAGGGGTTGGCACAAATTCAATCCTGTACCAGTGTGGGATTTGCCACATCGGAGTTTCGTATTGCTCCCGGTCCCATTCAATCCGCCTCTTCGCCGTTAGCGATTCTCTTTACGGCCAGGAATCAACGATCCGAGACGACTGAATGGACGCTTAATATCGATATCCTCGATGTGGATTTCCCCGCACAGGCGGCCATGGAGGTCTATGTAGACGGCCGTCTTCAGAGCGCCGCGAACATATACTCTGTAACCGCCGGGCACGGCGCAACGGCTATCGGCTATGCCTGGGACCCGGATGAACAGTCGGTCCTGCTGAATGTGGCGAATTCGCCGCCGGGAAGTGTTTTTCAACCGCCGCTGGGATTGGACACAAAACTGGGCGCGCAACCGGCGATTGTCAGTGTCACTTTCGTTCCTCAGACCGCCGGAGAGATTCTCTCGGTTACTTTTATCGCGGGGGACAGCCTTTCCGATATTCTCCTTGGCGACACGGCAATCGGCGCGCAATTCCTTATTCTCAGCGCCAGTGTCCCGCCGACTCTTCAACTGGAGGTCACTGTCCCCAACCCGATCTGGCTTGGGCAGAGTGTGAACCTGGTTGCCTTTGTGGATGACCCGGAAGGCGATCCGGTGACTCTACTGGCTTATTTCGACGGAAATCCGGTGGTTCAGGGACGGGACGGGTTCTCGCTGCTCAACGGTTTTTATACCCCGGGGACCGTGGGGGGCATTCTGATTTTCCAGCCCGGACACGCGCAACTTGGCAACCATGTCTTGACCATTGAAGCCACGGACGGGCAGGCATCTACACGAAGAGACATTCCATTGAGCATACAAGCCCCGGTCGGAACTCCCACTCCCAGCCCGACCCCCACTCCGACAGCGGTTCCCGATACGATGCTTCTCTCCCAGGGGCACGGCGGAACCGGAACCAGCAAGCGACAGCATCGCATTGGCGATGTCTGGCGACAGGTCCCCTTCAGCGGCTTTCAAGGGCTGACACGCGCCACGGCTGCAAAACTGAACACATCGAGGGAACGTGCCGTGAACACCGCTGTGGCGGACATCGATGGCGATGGAGTAAAGGATATCGTTGTCGGATTCGGACCCGGCGGCGTGGGATCGAGCCAGCCCTCCATTCTGGTGGTCTGGCGGACCTTCGGCGGTCTTTCCGGCGGCCCCAAGTGGATGACTTCCAAGGGGGTCTTCTCTCCCATCTCTTCCAATGAAAAATACCGAAATCCACACGGTGCGCTGAATGTGGCCGCCGGGAACTTCGCCGGATATGGCCTGCCGATGATCGCTGCCGCACAGGGACTCGGCGGCAGCCATCAAATCCGCATTTTGCAATATACTCCGAATCCTCCCCCCAACGGGAAACTGGAAACGCTTGGCACGATCCGTGGCCTGCACGAGGAAGCGCTCTGGGGGAATGGATCGGGAGGTGTAGCTGTTGCCGCGGGGGATGTGAATCAGGACGGCCTGGATGAATTGGTTGTGGGACAAATGAACGGTGAAGGTGCGACCACACTGTTCCAGGCGCTTCTGCTGAAATGGGATGTGGAAACCGGTCAGGTGGTCCTCGCCGGGTACACTCCGCCTGCGGAGGCGTTTCCCATCGAGCAGCACGGCCTTGGCGGCGTGAATCTCGCCGTTGGGGATGTCGACGAAGACGGGCAAAATGAAATCATCGCCGCGACTGCCGGATATACCGATGAGGGAGCGAAGAATTTCCTCCGGGTATTTCGTGCGGAACTCAATCCGGATGGTTCCATCCGCGAAATTGTGCCGATTACCCAACCGGTGCAGGTGTTCGGCGCGGTGCAGAATCCCTCCGGCGGGATCGACATTGCGGCGGGGAATCTCGATTCGGATTGGGCGGATGAACTTCTGATTGGGACCCAGGCCATCCTGAATCTTAACCTTGAAACCGGCGGCGTTACATTTGACTGCGTTCCTCCTCGCGACCTGGTGAAAGGGATCAATTTTCACTTCGACGAGAACGGCGAGTTCACAGGTATCTCCGAGGCACGATCACCCTTTGTGGCCTACGATGGTGTGAACCTGCCCACCTCCGGCGCAGTAAATGTGGAGTTTTATCCGGCGGAGTGAGAATAAGATGAAAGTATATTACGATGGCGAAGCAGATGTCCTCTACCTGGAGTTCGGTAAGGAGACTCCGGACGGTGTTATTGAACTTTCGGAAGGTGTCAATCTCGATACCACTTCCGAAAAAAGAATCGTAGGCGTGGAAATCCTGAACGCCTCGAAAAGATCGACTTGACAACAATCCTCTCATACAGGCTTGATTTGCACAAAGCGGGGGCTGCTATTCCATCACCCGGAACAAATCCGCTTCGCACATCAGGTAAAGTGTCCCGTCGGGAATACAGGCAATGACCCTGATCCGATCCGGAGCCTCGCCGATTGTCTCCATTCGATCGGTAGATGGATCAAGCTGGACTAAATGTTTACCGCAACCGAAAATCAACTTGCCGTTCCGTATAATCATCCGTGGGGTAGTAATGGGGTTGTCCATCAGGATCGAGCCGGAAAACTTGTTGGATTTCCGGTCATAGATCATTAGTTTTTCACCGAGATTGACATAGACCTTGCCGGATCCGGGTAACACGGTAATCGGACCAATTCCCCGTTTTTGATTGAACGCTTCCTGGAATACAACCTTTTTCTCCTGAATATCCCATACTCCGAAATGGACCGGCGGATCGCTGCTCGGCAGGCCGTTCGCGGAAAGTGAGGTTCCGAAGTAAATGTATTTCTCGTCCAGGTCCATGGATTCAATGGCCTGTTCCGCAATTGGATTGGGCCAAATCTCGGTTTCGCCGGTTTCCGCGTTTGTTCTGGCGATACAGCCGCCACGAGCCCCATAGTGGGCCATCCAGCCTGAGTAGAGAAACCCGTCCGGTCCGCAGATCATTCCGCCGGTGGGCCGGATGTATTCGGGACGAACACTGGCTAATGGTTTTGGATTGACATGATTGCGCTGATCCCACGGCAGGGCGGGATCGTACACGGTGATATCTCCGCCGGAATACGAGACCGCATAGACCTTGCCGTCCTTAAACGTAACATCGTACACCTCGCCGCCGCTGTCGCAGATCATACCCGTATTCGTGAATTCCTTCGTGGCGGTGTCATACCAGAACAGAGTTTGGCCGAAATGCGGGCCACCCCAGAGCCGCCCCCGCGCATCGGCCTCCAGGAAAAGCGAGGGCCGCCCTCGTGACTCGACCGGAATGGGCCGGATATCCGCTTCTTCCGCGCCCGGCTTGACAATGAAATAATCCTGGCCGCTGACACCCAATAACGTGCCGTCTTTGGCGACACCATACAAATGCCCCGGGAGTTTCGCCCGGCTCAGCAACTGGGGCTGACGGTCTTTCTTCGGATCCAGCCGATAAATCTCACCCTGCCGCGTGAGGATCAGAGAATCCTTATACGGCATGGTAGAAAACAAACCCCATCCTTCCTGGTTGCAAATAGTCCTTATCCAGGAGGGAAGTCGGCTGTCCGTGGGATCATCCTCAGGTCTCCAAAGGTCGGCCCCTTTCCAGTAGCGAAGACCCTGATTCGGGATGGAAGCGATGAGAAAATCATCCGGGGGACAAGGCACACAGACAGCCGTTCCGATTTCCTCTCCTTCTTTGAGACCGCGCAGGGGGCTAAAGGTTTTTGTAGCCGGATCGAAAACCAGCGTGGTGGGTTTGTCCATGGAAAATGAGCAAACGATTTTGCCGCCGGGGGCCGGATAAACATAGCGAAGGTACAGATTCGGCGGTGCGGGTGCGCCACAGTCCTCCACTTCATAGGTCTCCAGATCCAGCGCACCCAATTTGCCTCCCGGATACGTGCCGCCGTAGACACGCCCATCGCCGCCGAGCGCGAGGTTCCAGATATATTGTTCTCCTCTAAAGTCCGCGACTTTGATGAATGCTTTCTTGTTCAAATCGAACACCATGAACACGCCGTCATAAAAGGTTCCGACGATAATCCGGTCGCCGGGAACCTCCAGCAGCGCCCAGGCCCCTGCGCCCGCCGGCGCGGGAAACATCTCGCCGGTGTTGTTCTCAAAATCGATATAGAGCAGTTCGCAGCCACGCGTTTCATTGTCATTGGCGAGAACAAACCGTTCGCGTCCGTCCTGTCGATCCGTGACAACAATTCCCGCCAGGACCTGCTTGGCGCGGCATGGTTGTCCCAAAGGCTCCAGCGATGCGGCATACACGCCGCTGGAAATGAAACCGAGACATACACCGACCCATACGAATCTGAGACGACGAAACATGGCTATCTCCTCTTTTCTTGAAAGATGCAGCCTGAGATCACTTAACTAAAAGCATACACGCTTGCGATATCGCGCGCTATGATGAGGTTTCAAATCGGGAAGGCGCGTCCCGGAGTCGGCAAACTGCCCACGCCCGTGACTATGAACATAGAATGTGTCTGCATGGCCGTTGCCGCGCATTATGAAGGGCACATCGATTACGATATACTATATACCGAGAATGTGGAGGTAACCATGGCAGGAAAAACCTCCCTGGGATCAGCCATGAAATCATCCCAACGCCAGGTTGACTCTTCCGGGCCGACAGCCGGACGTCCGGTCTCGCGCGGACGAAAGAAGCCCAGGACTCCCCGTCCGCCTTTGCGGTCGTATTTGATTCTGACAGGGATTATTCTTTTCTTTGTGGCTCTGGCGGTGGCGTGGACCATTCTCAATCAAATGTTTCCGTTGGTTCCGCCGGAGGCTGCGCTGGAGGCCGAAACACCGACGCCCACACGGACTCCTTTCCCAAGCCTTCTCTTTCGCGAGCTCCGAAGCAAAGAGACCCCGAGTGTGTATGAGGAATAAGGAGTCCAACGTCCCACCATGGCCCGAATGGACTCAAGCCCCTCTCCGCCAAGACCGGCCGTCGCCCTGAATCTGTCGAAGGGGGAGATACAAACACCAAGCCCTCTCCCCCGAAGATCGGGCGAGACACAAAGTGGGCTGAAATGCTGCACGTTTTTTTTGCCCACCTTGGTCTCCCCCGTTCTTTGAGTACGCAGTAGCTATGGCCCGGCAGCATCGCTGTCAAACACTTTAGCGGCAATCGACACCCCCCCCGTCATTCCGGCGAAAGCCGGAAGCCAGGCTTCTCGGCAGGCTCCGCGAGAGAGACGGAGCCTGCCGCGTTAATCACAGTAGACTGCCTTACTGATCCGCCTTCGGTCCAACTGGCGGAAGAAGCCATTTGTCCTTATTTTTGCCCCACCATTCCTTCCAGACAGCGGCTCTTTTACGGGCCTTTTCCCGTGTGGTCGATTCGTCTATCCGGCGAAGGTCCTTGCCGTCCACGATCATGTCCAACGCATTGCACGCCAGTATTTCGAATGCGCCATATTGCACCGAATCCCGATCGGGATTCGGCGGTCCGTACTCCTTATCGAGGAATGGAACAATCAGCTCCACCGCTTTCTTGTCCCGTGCATACGCGGCATCCATGATGGCGTTGTATTGCTTGACGAGATCCCCACTGGAGATTTCCTTTCTGATCTCAGCCGACGCTGCCGGATCCCCCAGCCGCGCCGCTGCCTTTCTCGCCGCTCGCTCAACCTTTGCAGCGGCATTACGATGCCACTCTTCTGTCAGAGGCTTTCCGCCCAAAGGCTTTTTCATCGCCTTCTGCAAATACGGAAGAAAACTCGCATCGCCGAGATCACCGGCTGCGAGGCAAGCGTTCTCGGCTACTCCCCAGATTTGGCTTTGCGCGATATATTCACCGATTTTCTTGATAAGATCACCGGTCACAAACGACTTATCGAAATGTCCGATGAATTCCAATGACCTCACAACCAACTGTGTCTCCTCGTCCGTTACGGACGCCACAATGGCAGCCACAACGCGCTTGTCATCAATTCTTCCGTTATCCTCCCGGTCCAAATGACCCAGATTCGAAATCACCATATCCCGAACCGGCATATAGGGACTGTCTGCGTACTCAAGAATGGCATCCATCGAAGCGCCTGGCTTCTTTAGCATTTCTCTCCAGTCAAGAGGCGTGAAATCGAAAACAGGGTCATTCGGATTGCCGGCACGAAACTCGACCGGTGTGAAGGCTTTCTTCGCCGCAATCACGGGATCGAACTCTGTTGTGCCATCAACCGCTGCCAGGGCATTTGTATGAGACAAAACAAGAATAAGCAGGAGATTAACCGTCAATCTGGCACATGCAGTGCCGATATTTAAGGATCTATGCAGAGTTCCTTCTATTCCGCTTTCGTATAGAGATTCTACGTTCATCGGTTTCCGTGCTCCTTCCTTTTCGAATTCCTATTCGTTATTATTAGCCGCCCCAGACTCGCTGACTTTAAGCATGTACCCCGAACTGCCACTTCCATTCATCAACCTGTCACTATCACTGACGTGATTCAGTCCGTACGAATGACCTATTTCGTGTGCGACGGTATTACCAACCTCACCACCCGGCGAGATATAGCAGAAACCGTTTCTTTCGTAACCATTGCACTCATTACCAAATAGCATGACATCCCCAGGCAGAAACGCTATGTATTTTTGCACATTGCCGTTCGGCGGAAGACTCTGAATAGCCAGTCGTACGTACTCTTCATCATCCGTCTCCCACAAATTCACGTCCATATCGTTATCAGAGTAGATGTACGAATTCGGCACCGTAACAGCCACATTTTCTATGGCAGAAAATGAAACATTTGCATACGGAAGCCAGTAACCGTTATAAGCATTTTGAATGCTGCTATTCGCGCCTGGCTGCGTGACTGCGGTTGATGCAGTCTGCTGCTGAGATGTGTACCAAGTGATTCTATAGAGACCGACAGGAACGGACTTGGCCTTGTATGTATAAGTATACAAGTCTGCATTCATGGACTGCCCGTCCGCTTTGCCATATCGAACCTCTCTTTTCGATCCTTGATCAAGTGATGTATCGGTGAGATCGACGGTTGTCGCTGTTTCTCTTGTGGATGTTGGACTAATCGTGAAATTCCATGACGGATTGTGAAGATAAACCCTGTTTCCATAAGTCGTCAGATTGACCCTGCAGGGATAGGAGTTTGTCACACTCTGGCGAAGGTGCATGGTATATGGATGTGTATAGTGCTCCCATCCCGCATTCAGTCGATGCTCATTCCATTGTGCGCTGACGTTCGATCCGGCGCCCTTTGGAGTGGTGTCATCAGTATCAGGTGTCCCGTCGCTGTCATCATCCGTGTCCGGCCCCTGCTCATTTCCATCGTCCTGACCGTCAGCATTTGCGTCGGAATCGCTGATATTGGCCGTTCCGTCGCCGTCCATATCGGTGTCATTGTTGTTGTTCACACCGTCAGCATCAATATCGCTGTCACTTCCATTCAATACCCCGTCACCGTCGGTGTCCGGATCACTCCCATTCGCCAGCCCATCCGCGTCGATATCGGGGTCGCTGCCGTTATTGATGCCGTCTCCATCAACGTCGGGATCACTGCCATTGAGGATACCGTCTCCATCAACGTCAGGATCTTGGCCGTTCGGTATTCCATCGCCATCGATATCATTGGGGTTCGGTGTCCCCGTCGGGGTATACTGCTGGCAGGCTTTGGCGGACATGATGAATCCCTCCGGCCCCTCTTTCGG
>JAKQSI010000076.1 GCA_029570205.1 Candidatus Omnitrophota bacterium
TCCTCTTCACTCCACTTCAGGACTCCCCCATCGCATTCCTCCGACCTTTCTTTTCGTCTTCTTATCATCTTCATCTTTAACCTCCGTTTCTACACTAATTTCTCACAGGAGGTTGTCTCAGGGAATGTTGGCATAGAGGGTCAAAAGAATCTATAGTAAGAAACTCAGAGAAATCCCTGATCCCAGGCTTCGCGAAATCCTATCCAAAATCGATAAGAATCCAGATATCCGCAAGAAGCTGGAATCGAGGATTTCCGAGTCCTTATCACCGCTGACTGAAGAGAAAATTGATCCCAATTATGTTATCGTCCATTCGTTTCCGATCAAATCCGTCAGAGAGAAGTCGGGAGGTAACGAAGGCTCAATAATCATTCTATCAAATGGCGTTCCAAGGAAGTTTGAGGAAGAATCCTTTTTATTCAAATCGATCAGCGTAGAAGAAGAAAATCTGTTTCTTGAGGTTTATGCGCCCGTCCGCTTTCAAGATAGAAAGCAGCGAGATATAGTAAGAGATCGTTGTTCTGAAACAATCAAATCATCGCTTGACATTATGAAAAGTATTGAAAAGGATGGAATAACGGAGGAACAAAAATGATTCAGCCAGATGAATTTGTTATGCTCGTGATCGCGGCATCCGGTGGTCAGATTCGTGGAAAGACTCTGTTACAAAAAAGGTGCTATTTTTTGTCACATTTCATGGACTACAATTTGGGTTACCGTGCGCATTATTATGGCCCGTATTCGCCGGAAGTTGACGACGCTCTCGGAAGAGTGAAGGCTCTCGGATTTGTTGATGAACACAGCGAAGGCTTTGGCATAATGAATGCTGTCGGATTCGAAGTCCGCCGTTATGATTATAGAATCAATAATGACGGGAGTATCATCGCCGAAGATCTCAAGAATAAATATCCGGCTGAATGGAGCCAAATCCAAGTCCATCTTCAGCGCATGAAGAACGCCGGGGACGACGGGAATTACGTGAGCCTGTCCATCGCCGCGAAAGTGCACTATGTGTTGTTAACACAAAATCAGCCCATGACTCCTCCCAAGATTAAGGAAGTCGCTGAGAAATTTGGCTGGGAAATCGATGATAAGATGATCGACAAGGCTGCATCGTTTTTGGAAAAGCTTGATTTGGTCAAGAACTCGGAGCCATCACCCCCGCACCCTCTCTAAAACCTTCCTCTTCACCAGCAGTACGTCGAATCGGCGGTTGATACCGATTTGGCCGTTCTTCTCGACAGTGGGAAGGTCGGGATGCTCGCGATAGATTTGCCACAAGTGGCCGTACATGGTCTCGGCGTTATCCGCCAGCACAATGGCTTCCTCCAGCGGCGGCTCCAGCATCCCCAGTTCGCGGGCCAGTTCCGGCCAGTTGTGAATCACATAAGGAATCTCAAATTCGCCCGCGCCAACATGCGCCACCAGAGTGGGATAGGTGTTGTCGATTCCGAGCCGCAGCCGCAGGATCAGGTAATTCTTTGTCACTCGATACAGTTCCGCAATCACCTGCTTCCACTCCACGATGTGCATGGTAACATCGGTTGAAAAAACCAGGTCGAACGCATCGGTACGAAATCCGAGCCGACGGACATCCATCCGTGCAAAAGAGGCTTTGGGATAGAACCCGTGCGCTTTCTCGAGCATCATCGGGGTTAAGTCGATTCCGCAATAATCCGGTATCTCCGCAAAAAGACGCAGCATCCCATAATAGCCCGCCATCGCGCAGCCCGCTTCCAGCACACGCATTCCGGGACGGTACAGTTTGAGAATGGCATCCAGGATTGTCTTTCGAATACCGCCCCGGACAGTGGATCTCAGGAAATCCTCGTACGGAAGATATTTGTGTTTCTCGATATCGGCAAAATCATCGTAGGGAAGAACCGCGCCTTCCACATCCCACGGCGTCTTGCGGGATGGATCTTCGAACAGCGCGATATGGGACAGAATTTCGCCTTTCTCAGGATGGTTAGGATTCTCCTGCAGAGCAAGGCGAAGGTACTCCAGCGCCATATTCGGTTGCCCCAAAAACTCATAGCAGTCCCCGATAGCCGCAGAAAAACCGGCCCGTCGACCCGGATCGGTTTCGTGTTCCCGTTCGGCCAACAGGTTGCTCACCCGCTGTTCAACGGCACGCTGTTGTTCAAGAGAATCCATGGCCGATCATAGAGGAGGTCCCTCGATGACAAAACCGTCCTCCCAGAGGGACCTCCGAGCATCTGACTGTGTTTCGCCAAGCTACGCCAACACCGTCCACAGGTCAATCCCTTCCGGTCGCTTCCAGGCAGGGACGCCTGGCCCACTGGTGGGACAGGCCCGGGAAGAACTGGTGGGACAGGCCTCTGTGCCTGTTGATGGGGGCAAACGCAAGACTCCCATCGAACATACACCCGAAATCTGCAAGAATCAGATTCGGTGTTAAAGAAAATGAACAAAGCGCATCTATCCAAGGTTGTAACCCATGTGGAGTTCGATGACCGGTACATCTTCGTACCGCTCTCTGGAAATCTCTTTCCATTGCGTCATTGGGTATTGGACATCGGCCCGACTGAGAAGCCTGTCTATCAATCCGGGTTCCTTCTTGCCAACTACCCGATCTCACCGTTGTTCCTCTGCGCCGCGCAAGAGAGCATGTTGCGTTCCCCCGACGCGGAAGTCTTCTTGAACGGTCAACAAATCGGGGTCTGGGATTCGATACAGGAAGAGAATCGCGCGTTCCTGTGGGCCGATGTGAGCCGCGTGGCGCAACCGGGGCAAAACGAAATCCGCATACGGACAAGCGGAGCGCCGATGAAATTCCGAATCGAGGGGGATTTCATCGTGCGGCAATTTGGTGAGGATGAAGCGCTGTTTCCACCGCCGGACTATCTGTTTACCGGTTCCTGGACAATCCAGGGATATCCGTACTTCTTCGGTTCGGCGGCCTATCGTCAGATTATCATGATTCCCGAAACAATGCGGTATCGCCGGTTCTTTCTGAAATTCGAGTCGGTTGCGGATGCGGTTGAAATTCGAATCAACGGGAACTCAGTCCGAATGATGTCTTCGCCACCCTGGGAGATCGAGGTCACAGAAACCGTGCAATTCGGCAAAAACCGATTCGAGTTTGTTGTGAGCAATTCCCGCCCGAATGAAATGGCTCTGTCTCCCGGACCATCGGGCTTGTTAGGACCGGTTGTCCTGGAAGCCCGTTGATTCAATCGCGGATTGTGGATTCTCGCTTGAACGCAGATGTCGCCATTGCCGTTTCCCCTGCGGACTTGTTCTCCAAATATCCGCCTATCCGATCCCCATTGTCCGCCCGATCTGCCGGGGCTTGTGAAAGATAGGACGAGGTTTCCGCCGCCACACCCAGTTCGTCCAATGCTCTCTCCAGATGGCGTCTCAGCATTCCCCTGACGTATTCCGTATCCCGTCTTTCTACTGCGCCCGCAATGGCGCGATGTTCCCAAACCGTGTTCAGCGAGATTTCCCTCCAGTGGGGATTCATCAAGACAGAAACGCAAAAATACTCCGACAGAACACGGTGCATCCCGGTCACCAACGGATTCCGGGTCATCGCCAGGAATGTACTGTGATACTCCAGTTCGATTTGATCCGACTTCTCATTCTGTCCGGATTGCCGAGTGACCTGCTCGAACTCCTCCGCCAATTCAGCCAGACGATTAATTTCCTCCCCGGTCGCATTCGCCACCGCAAAATCCACCGCACCCAGCTCCAGCACATACCGCAATTCCGCCAAGGCTCTCAAATCTTCGCCATGCGCAGGGTGTGTGTGCAATATCCCCCATTGTGTGACCAATTCCACAAGGCTTGGACGGTCAACCACCAGCCCGACCCGTTGCCGACTCTTCAGTATTCCCAGTGCAGCAAGACGGCTCACAGCCTCTCGAACAATCGTCCGCGAGACCCCGTATCGTTTTGTGGCCTGTTCCAGGGTCATAAATCGCTCCCCTTCTTCCAGCCCTGAGGCCACTATCTGCGTACACATCTCGTCCGCAATTCGTTTTGCCAAAGTCTCTTTACTTAAACGTTCTCGTGTCATCGGATTCTCTCCTGGCCTGAATCATCATACGATTCATATCATAATACATATAGAATCTCTTGACAAGTCTTCCATAGTTCGATTAAGGTCACATTTATTCATCATTTTAATGTCGCCACTTTTCGCAGTATAATTTGCTCACAATTCCATCAATCCGACGAAGTGAGGAGCATAAAGTGAAAAAAAACTGGTTCATGTTGTCACTCCTGTTTACCGCTGTTGAATTCGCCTGCGCGGAACCGTTCTATCAGGAACAACTGATCTTTCCTTTGCAGGAGAAACACGTTCATTCCAGTTGCATCGTGGAATGCCCGAACGGGGACCTGTTGGTCTCCTGGTTCCACGGGTCCGGGGAGCGACAGGCATCGGATGTGCTGGTTCAGGGTTCCCGGCTGAAAAAGGGCAAGCAGGAATGGAGTCCGGTTTTCCCGATGGCCGATACACCGGAGTTTCCCGACTGCAACCCGGTCCTGTTTGTCGACTCGAACAAGGATTTATGGCTGTTCTGGATTGCTGTGCTTGCGGAACGATGGGAGGACTCTATGTTGAGATACCGCAAAGCCTCCGACTACCAGGGCGATGGCGCGCCGAATTGGTCCTGGCAGGATGAGATCATTCTGAAGCCGGGTGAGGAGTTTGTGGAATCGCTTGCCCGTGGGTACGAGAAGATCGCGGCGGATAATCCCGGGTTCGGCACGGATTTCGGCGGGCTTGCGGCATGCCCCATGGAGAGTCTGCTGGAAGCCGCGCGAAACATGAGTAACCGCCAGCGGGGATGGATGACACGGACCCACGCGCTGGTACTCCCCAGCGGGCGGATTCTGTTGCCGCTGTATTCCGACGGATTCTATGTCGGCCTGATGGCGGTCTCCGATGACCAGGGCAAAACCTGGCGCGCAAGTTCGCCGATTGTGGGAGCATGCCTGAATCAGCCGAGTGTCGTCCGGAAGCAGGACGGAACGCTCGTGGCCTATATGCGGTCCGAGGGTGACTACAAGAAACGAATCATGCGCAGCGAGTCCACTGATGACGGCGAAACCTGGTCACCGGCAGTCGCCACGGATATGCCGAATCCCAATGCCAGTATCGAGGCAGTCGCCTTGCAGGATGGCCGCTGGGTTATGGCCTATAATGACTGCGAGAATGAACGCGAGACGCTGGCATTAGCAATGTCGGACGACAAAGGCGCAAGCTGGAAATGGATACGGCATCTCGAACGCACCACCGGCGGCGCATTCCATTATCCATCTATCATTCAGACCCGCGATGGTCGGATTCACATAACCTATACTTATCGCCCGGGGCCGAACTCCGCCAAGTCGATCAAACATGTGACCCTGGATGCGGAATGGATTATCAAGGGTGACTGACGATCGTTTCGGAATGCTTCCGAGGCGGGCAGGCCGAACATACAAATCTCCGTAAATCCAAACGAGTGTCAGAAAGCTATGGAACTTGTGCGAGTGTCCCGTCCCGGAAATATGTTCACAAAGTCTCTTGATTCTCTCAAGGATGGAATCGGCCGTCGCGGTCCACGCGAACGGATAACTTTTTGAATTGCCGGTCTGCACAGAACGATCGATTTTCTCGACGAGCGGGTTCACGCTCCGACACCCAACGGCAAGAGAGGCTGCGTCTTCTCCAAGGCTTGGATTTGGCTCTTCTCGTCTACGCATAACACCAGGGCGTTGTCGGGAGGATTCAGGTACAGTCCCACAATGTCGCGGACCTTTTCGACAAATAACGGATCGGTGGACAAGTTGAAACAATTGACTCGGTGCGGATGCTTATTCCTATCGCACAGCATCATTCGTGCCGTAATGCGACAATCGGGTCGAGGTTGGATGCGCGGACAGCGGGATAGAGGCCGAAAATAATCCCGACTCCCATGCTGATCCCCAGAGAGAGAACTAAACTGTACGCATTCACAACGGTCGGCATCCCTGCGAGGAGAGTAATCATCCAGGGGATCAACAATCCGATGCCGATTCCGATCAGACCGCCGGTAGTCGAAAGGACAATGGTTTCAATCAGGAACTGAAGAACAATCTGTCTTTTTTTCGCTCCAATGGCGCGTCGAATGCCGATTTCCCGGGTACGCTCGGTAACGGAGGCCAGCATGATGTTCATAATGCCGATTCCGCCGACCAGCAGGCTGATCCCGGCAATGGATCCCAGTACAATGTTAAACGTCCGTTTGGTGGCCTCGGCCTGGCGAAGCAGGGTTAACGGAACGCTGACCCGGTAGTCTTCTTTTTTATGGAAGCGTTTCAGCATGGCCAGGATACCCGCCGCGGTCGGTTCGACCTGATCGACGGACTTCACTTCTACAATGATTTGGTGTAGTTCCACCTTTTCCCGCGTTTCGGAACCGGCAACATTTTTCACAAAGTAATCTCCGAATCGCTCACGCGCCACATTGATCGGAATATAGGCGTCGATTTCCTGGTCCGGTGTCTGGATATCTCCCCCGATGCTGCCGGCATTTTGCACGATTCCGATCACCTCGAAATACTCACTTCCAAGGCGCACGGTCTGCCCGACAGTGTTCTCTCCGGCAAGTAGTGTTCTCACCCCATGTTCCGTTAACACGACTACATTACCGTGAGCCTCGAAATCACGTGGAAGAAGCACACGCCCGCTGATAATGGGACGCTGGACCAGATCGAACCATTTCGGAGTTGTTCCCACCACGCGCAATTCCATGGATCGTTCACCGAGTCGGGCCTGTTTACGAATCTCTTTAACGGGGACGGTATTCTTTACACTGGGAAAACTCTCGGCAATTCGACGTTCATCCTCATAGAGCAATCCATAGACACTCATGCGGATGCGGACATTCGTGGCCGATTCCTCTTCGATGGACTTTGCGGAGGAGATCAGGATGTTCTGGCTGCCCAGTTTTCGAATCCGCTCCAACGCTTCCTGGCTGGCTCCCTCGCCGACGGCTAGCATGGCGATCACACTTCCCACGCCGAACACCACGCCGAGCATAGTCAAGAACGAGCGGAGTTTATGCAGAAGAAGATTATTGATTCCGAGACGAATTTCCCGAACGTATTTGCTCAACATGACGAATCCCCCCCTTCGATCCGTTCGATCATTCCATCTTTCATGTAAAGACGATGGGAGGCATATTCGGCCAGGGTTCGCTCATGGGTGACCATGATAATGGTCTTGCCCTGCCGGTTGAGGTCGATCAACATCCCCATGATTTCCTTGCCGGTAGCCGAATCGAGATTCCCCGTCGGTTCGTCAGCCAGCAGGATGGACGGGTTGTTGGCGAGCGCACGAGCGATGGCGACGCGTTGCTGTTGACCGCCGGATAATTCCATCGGTCTGTGGCGCAAGCGTTCCTCCAGCCCGACTTTTCTTGCCAGATCCCGGGCGCGTTCCGCGCTATCGGCGGCATTCCATCCCAGGTAATACAAAGGCAGTTGAATGTTCTCCTCGACCGTGGATTGCGGAAGCAGATTAAAACTCTGAAAGATGAATCCGAGGTGTCGCAGACGCATATCGCTTAATCGGTCGTCATCCAGGGTGCTGACATCATGGCCGCTTAACAGGTAACGTCCCTTGGACGGACGGTCGAGGCATCCCAGAAGGTTGAGCAAGGTACTCTTCCCGGAACCGCTCGGACCGAGTATGGCCCAAAAACTACCGGTCTGGAAAGAGATTGTTATGCCGGCAAGCGCTTTGACTACCTGTGACCCCATGTGGTAGTCCTTGTGGACATCTTCCAGCTGCGCGGCAATGCCATTGGAGGATAAGGAACTCATTGTTTTATTGCTCCCTGCGGGGACCGCCTTCCCCGGGTGATTGCTCCCGATTCTGCCGGAACTGTCGTCGCATAGCCTCTCGTTCTTCCGGTGACATATTCTGGAAACGCTGCCGCATCTGTTCCCGCTGTTCGGGAGTCAGGTTCTCCCGGTTCCGCCGCCCTTCGTCGGGACGTCCTTCCTGTGGGGCGTTCTCCATATCGGCAGCCGGTCGTTCCGACTGCGCACCAGAAGGCGGTCCGACTTCTCCACGAGATGGAGACTGGGAGGCGGCCGCGGGATTCTGATTACTTTCGTTCAGAATCTTTGGAATGTCGGTCGCCTCTTTGAATCGCTCCTCGTCGGATACCTCCGCCGAAGAAAGAGGTGGTGTCAGCAATACCCGCTCGCCTTTTTTGAGGCCGCTCTTGATTTGTGCAAGGCGGTTGTTGTCCAGTCCCAGATCGACTGCGCGAGGTTCCCAACTGGTTCCATTTGCCACGAATACGGTCGGTTTATCGCCCACGCGCAACACGGCCTGAAGCGGTATATACGTAGCATCCGGAAAATAATCGACAATGATCTCTGCCTGGCACCCCATTCCGCTCCGCAATTCGTTCCCGTTTCCGTCGATGCTGATTTGCGTATCGTAGACCTTCAAATCGGGATTCATAAACATGCTTTGTGCGTTCGGCAACGGGGCAATCGAAATCACTTTCCCCGTGAATACAACGCCGGGAAGTGCATCCACCGTAATCCGAACCGGCAGTCCAATACGGATTTTCTCCAAACTGGACTCCGGAACTTTTACCTCCGCGATGTAAGACGAGGTCGTCGGCAGGTGAATGAGTTCCTGCCGTTCGCGGACCTGTTGTCCCTCCTGGAGCGGTTCGTTGTTCCCGCGAAAGTTCATCTGTACGCTGGTCGCGTAAACAACCAAGCCATCCATGGGCGCATAAATCTTGGCCTTTGCGATCTGATCTTCGATTTTTGCCAGTTTGCTCTTCTGCTGATCGAACTCGGACAACTTTGCCTGCAGGTCGGCGGAAGCCTGTACAATGTTGGCATTGGCCTGACGCTCTGTGCGATCCAGAGCCATTTTTGCCTGTTCGACATCGCTGGTCAGCTGAGCAATTTGCCGCTTGTAAGTATATTTCTCTAACAGCTCCGAATCCGCTTTTGCCAATTCGAGTTGAATTTGAGCCCGGGTCGCCGCCAGTTTGTCATTATCCAGTTCGGTCTGCGAAAGGTACTTCTCATTGAACAGGATTTCCGACCACTTCACTTTGTCTTTCGCCAGGCTCAGTTCTTCTTCCCTCTGCTTAATCATAGCGAGCGCTTCATTTTTCAGTTTCGGGAACTCCCCTTCCTGGTATTTTTTCAGATCCTGGACGGCGAAATCATAAGTCAATTTGGCCTTGTCGATATCGCTTTTCGCCTGGCTTTCGACAATAGCCAGATTTTCCCGCGCGTTGATGTACGCCGCTTCGGCATTCTGGACCTTGATTTGTTGTTCCACCTTCTGGTCGACCAATGCACTCGCGTCCAATTCCACCAGGAGGTCTCCTTTCTTGACCCGTGCGCCTTCGGGAACGAGATACAGAATGGTGCTGGCCCCTTCCAGTTCGTTCTTGATGATGACTTTTTCGCGGGCTTGAATGGTTCCTGAAACCACCACGCTGATGGTCAACGGCCCCTGCTGCACTTCGTACACCGGCTGATTGAGCAACGGATCTTTACCGAACCGATTCCCCATGGTTGCGTAACTGATACCGGCAGCCGCTACTATGCAGACCAGCACGAGCCACACCGCAGGTCGTGAGAAGAATCGGGGTTTGGATTGACTCCTATTGGCGCTCATTATTTTGTCTCCTTGGGAGAATACTCTTTCCACATTCCGGTTTCATTGACCTCTAACAATTCGAGGTCTCGCTGCAATTCCAATTCGGCTACACGATATCTCACCATGGCAGAGGTGAGGGCGTTTTGCGACGAGAGCAAAGCTCTTTGGGCTTCCAAGACATCGCGGATGATGACCCGCCCGGCTTGCAGGGATAGGTTCGTACTTCTAACGCGGCGCTCGGCGAGTTCGACAGCTTGGGCCTGGATTTGCAAACTTGCCCGGGAGTCCTCCAACGTGCGCAAACGGGTGCGCACATTTAGTTTTACCGAATCTTCCGCATCCTGCAAATCCCGAACGGCCCGCTCCAATGCCAAAATGCTCTCACGATACGCGACAATTTCCCGGGTCCGTTCGATGGGCAAATCCAGACTCAATAAGCCATTATATCGCCCTTTTTCAAGATTGAGATCCGCGCTGTCGGATTGGTCGACCGTTCCCAGCCCCCGACGCTCACCCACCGAGGTACTTCCCAGCAAGGAGAGCTCCGTTCGCAGCCCGTCCGCCGCAACAACGACCCCGCGTTGCGCGTCATACACCCTGCCGAGAGCCGTGCGCAGATCGAGCCGGTTTTCCAGGGCCAATTGAAGCGCCTGATCCTCCACCAACTCCATCGGTCCCGCGCCTTCCCGACCCAATGGAAGCAGTTCCACGGGAGCATCCGCCGGTGGAACGGTTTCCTCCGCTCTCTGCGAGGCAGGCATTTTTATAACATTCCCGGTCGATTCGGTCAGACGGGTCAACTCCTCCCGGTCCAGTTCGATCTGCGAATCCGGCGGAATGCCAAGAAGGTTCTTCAGGGAATCCAAACGACTCTGATAACTGATTTGCGCGCTGATCCACCCATTTCGCGCACTCAGCTCATCCTGGACGGACTGATCCACCTGAATCGGGGATTGTTTCCCGGCATCGGCCAGTCGCCGAACCAGCCGCGTGGATGTGACCATCCGCCTGTAATTGGCCTCTGCATTATCAATCTGATCCAGCGCCTGCAACACAGCCAGATACTCCGAGGCAATGGACACGGCAAATGTTTTCTTGTATCGCTCGAACGTGTAAATCACATAGAGGGCGTCGCGTTCCGCCTGGGTGAGAGGTTCGGCCACTATCTCCTTTCCCGCGCCGCGAAGCAGCGGTATCGCAATGGAGGCATCGCCGAACAAACTGGAGGACGAATCATCGTATGGATACAGGAGCTTCGCCACATCCAGGCCAATCCGCCCGGTCAGCGTGATCCCGTTCAGAAACTGACGGGAGATACCTGCAAGTCCGGTGTTGGCGGCGCCGCTATGGGTTTCATCCCCGCTCAGGTCCGCGCTCACCTCGCTGTCCAGTGAGCCGGTGAACGTGTCGCGAAACAAGTCGCGCTCCAGATCGAGACCCAAGGCCGCGCGAAAAACATTCTCCTTGCTGGTCTGATACTGGCGATTGTTGAGCGCGGCGATTTGAAGCGCGTCCATGAGGGTCAACCGGACAGGTCCTGTCGCCGAGGCCACTGTCGCAGCCTGCACTGTCTCACCTGCACTGAAATAGGTATCCTTGGGCCAATGCTCAATCGGCGGCACCAACTTGGAACTCAGGGAAGCCGGACTGGAGTAGGGAAGATTCTGGTCCAGCATCAATCGACGGCGCAACGTATCGGCAGGCGGCTCCATTGAAAACGGCTCTGTCTTTCCGAGCGCTTCCATTTGCTTCTGTTTGATGATCTTATAGGCATTCGCATCAACGCCCTCCCGACGTTCGCCCGGCGTCGCACAGGACAGCAACAGAACGAGACTGACCGCAGAAACTGCCGGTCTGCGCCTCGACCCGATTGCTACACATATTCTTCTGAAAGTATCCATAGTTCGTAAACAAACGCCTCATCCGAATCTTTCAGGTTAACAGGAACCCATTCTCTGAAGGATTGTTCTCTCTTAACACAGGGGGGTTAGGGGCTTGTTTCTCGGATATGCCCCGGAAGTGATCACGAATCCTTCAGCAGGCAAACCGATTCCCTCACAGGAGCTGAAGCTCACCTACCACATAAAACGCACTCAGGTTGCGGATTATTGTCAATTTAACCGGAAAATGACCGTATTTCAACGAAAACTTGACTTTCCAGGGGTAATGCAATCGTATAAGGCCCCTGCCGAACCGATTCCCATGCCAAAGATTGGAGATGGAGAGAGCGGGGTCGATAAATGGAGTAGAATCAACCCCTTCTGTATCTCGCCCAATCGTTGGGGGAGAGTGTTGCAGGCATATTCCCGGATTAGGAGACAACATCGGGAGTCTTTGCTGACCGGTGTTCCCTGTTTTACCCACTGGAAAGCCTGTCAATTCTGCTCTTTCGGATTCGGTTCCGGCATCTGGGCGTTCACTTTCTCGCGCCAGCTCTTCAATGCCCTGTGCAGATCACCAACCTTTTCAGGCAATTTCTCCGCCAAGTCATTTTGCTCCTGCAAGTCATCCTTGAGGTTGAACAGCTCCAGTTTACCGTCCTCGAAATGCTCCAGCAGTTTCCAGTCTCCCTGGCGGATGGCCCCGACCGGCGAGGTCTCCGGGAAGAAATAATAGTGAGGGTAATGCCAATATAGAGCCTCGCGTTTCAGGCTTGAGTTCGGATCTTTCAGCAGCGGAACAAGGCTGATTCCATCGATGTCCCGATTGTGTTTCGGATCCCCGGGCAACCCGGTCATCTCAAGAAATGTGGGATAGAAGTCGACGGAGCAGACCGGCTCATGGCATACACTTTGCGGCTGCGTAACACCGGGCCATCGGACCATCAGCGGCACACGAATTCCGCCCTCGTATAAAGAACCTTTGCCCGACCGGAGAGGGTAATTGTCTGTGACCGGAATCCCATCCTTCTTGTTGATATATCCGCCGTTGTCTGAAAAGAAGATGACAATGGTGTTTTCTGTAATCCCCAGCGCATCAAGCTTGGCGAGCACGCGGCCTGCGTTTTCATCCAGACTGTGGACCATGGCGGCATAGCCCGGATGCCGGTGCCGCATTCCTTCCTTGATTCTTTGTCTGTAGTACTCCACCCACTCCGGTTTCCCCTCAATTGGTGTGTGGACGGTATGATAGGCCAGGTTGAGAAAGAACGGGCCGTTGCGCATCTTCTCCATCACGGTCAGCGCCTCGCTGGTCAGGCGGTCGGTCAGGTATTCCCCCGGTTCTCCGAACTCCAGATGGGGCACATAGCGGCTTTCGCGATAATAATCGGATCCCTTGTACGGGTAGAAATACGTGTTGGGAGCGCCCCACAAGGTTCCCCCGATGTTGACATCAAATCCCTGCGTTTCGGGGTAATGCGTCGCATCGCCCAGATGCCACTTGCCGACATGGGCAGTCTGATACCCGGCCTTCTTGAACACTTCTGCGATGGTGACCTCCTCGTGGGGCAGATCGCTCACGCACTGGGGAGGGATCAGCTTCTTCGTAAGGTCCGGATCGCTCAGTGTGTTTTCGCGCCAGGCTGTCATGTGAAGCCGTGCGGGATGCTTCCCGGTCATAATTGACGCCCGGGTCGGCGTGCAGACGGGGCTTGCCGCATAAGCGTTTGTGAAACGTGTGCATTGACTTGCGAAACGGTCGATATTCGGTGTCTCGTGGAGATCGGCGCCGTAGCAGGCCAAGTCGCTCCACCCTAAATCGTCCGCCAGGATGAACACGACATTCGGAGGATTCTTCAGGGACTCCGCTCCAAATCCTTTTCCAGGCATTCCAAGGGCCAGTGATCCCAATCCCAATGTCTTCAAGAAGTCGCGGCGTTCAAGGTTCGTTTCCATCATGGTTCATCCTTCCTGTTCTTCGTTCCGATCTTGCGCACAGGCTGGAAGTCTATCCTACAGGGAGAATCCATCATGCCAATCCTTCCGGCGGAGGAGAAACCGTTTACCCTCATCCCGGTGAACGACCGAATCTCCACCGTCATCCCGGCAAATAACCGAATCTGCACCGTCATTCCGGCAGAAGCCGGAATCCAGGCAAATTCTCCCCTTCCCCGTCCTCAAGGAAGGAGTGGGGGATGGGGATTCTTCCTTCCGGGATGCTAATGTGCGGGGCGGTCGGGTCGTCCACTTCAAGGACCAGCCTGCCGGTGGCGAAACAGGGGCTGTCCGCGCAGAGTAACTCTACTTCAAGAGCGGTCGCCTTGCCGTTGATTCTTCCACGGTTACAATAGGTAAAGGCAATTCAGTTACAGGACAGTAAGGTAAACCTGACAACTTCAGAAGGAGCTAATACTGTTCGTATGACAGGCGAACAGAAAATTACCCAGGAACTTGTCGAGAATATGCGCAATTTGCTTTGCAATGATTATGACGAGCAAGATTGGAGAGCCTTCTTGGAGAAGGTCCATCAGCATTTGTCCGGTGGTTCTCCAAATCGCCAGCCAAGCGGGATCCGATTACCTTAATACGGAGACACCTTGGGGTACGGGAGCGGCAGATTCCGCCTTGGTCAAGCCGCACCACCACCACCGGAATCCGGTGTCCGAGGGCAAGATGTCCCCGCCTCACACTTCCGGCAGCACAAACGGCTCTCGATATTCTTTTTTGAGATAACCGTTCGCCTCTTTGTCGTCTCCGAAGGTCTCCGTTTCCGGGTCGAACCGCAAATCCCGACCCACGTGATACTGGATATTTCCCAGATGGCAGATCAAAGTACTGACCCGCCCGATCTCCACATCGCAATTGGGCAGCCCCCGCGTTTTCATGCAGTCCAGGAAGCTCCTTATATGCGATCCGGTTGAGGCTTTTTCGCTGGGGCCTTCTTTACCGTCCTTGAACACGACTTTCCACCCATCCCGCGTAAGCAGCAAAGAACCGTCCGAGCCGTGAAAGGCGATCCCGGTATTGACTCCCTCCAGGGGTGCATGACGCTGGAAGCTGTGCAATTCCCAAGTCAGCATCCAGTCGCCGAAATCGTAAGTCAAAACCTGGGTATCGGGAACTTCCTTGGCGTCTTTCAACCAGTAAATCCCGGCATGGCCCGAGACTGTTGTGGGAAAAACTTTGACCTTGTTTTGGATTTTCTGCATGGCCCACATACATATATCCAGCATGTGGACTCCCTGGTTGCCCTCTTCGCTGTTGCAGTAATCCCAGAAAAACCGCCAGTTGTAATGAAACCGCAGTTTGTTGAATGGGCGTTTGGGCGCAGGACCCAGCCAGGTATCGTAGTCGACCCCATCCGGCACGGGTTCATCGGGAGGATTGCCGAGGTCGCCGCGAACCTGGCACATCCAGGCTTTCATCAGGCAAATCTTCCCCAATTTGCCGGATGCCGCGTATCCCACCGCCGACTGCAGATAGGGCATACTTCGACGCTGGGTTCCGACCTGCACCACCCGCTTGTATTTCCGGGCTGCCGCAACCATCTGCTGTCCCTCATAAATCGTATGGCAGAGAGGTTTCTCGACATACACATCTTTTCCGGCCCGGCACGCCTGGATGGTATGAATCGCGTGCCAGTGGTCCGGGGTCGCCAGGATCACCGCGTCGACTTCCCTGTCGTTGAGAACCTCTTCGAATTTCTGTGTTCCCTGCACGGCTTGTTTCTGGAGCGCCGTGATTTTCTCCGATTTTTCGCGGATAATTTTCAGGTCGATATCACAGAGCGTTTTGATGATTGCGCCCTGTTCAATGGCGTCTTCGGCGACCTGCATTCCGCGATTATGAGCGCCGACCAGGGCCAGCAGTACGCGCTCATTGGCTCCGAGCGCCCGGGGATTCAAGTTTACCAGCCCCGCCGCTGTGATGGCGGAGAATCCGGCTTTTTTGATAAAGGCTCGTCGGTTTTCCAGTGTCATGAAAGTGTCACCCACCGTGATTATGTGAGGGGGCTTGCACAGTGAATCTGCCACCCCCTTCCGTCCCCCTGCGAGGGGGAGACGCGTTTTGATCCGATCCTGTATTGGGGCAGGGGAGGGACTGGGAGATTCTCCCTACCGTCTTGTCGTGGGACGGACACCTCCGGAAGCCCACACTTCTGCCCGAGAGAATCTGCCATATCTATGATAGCAGAAGAAACGGGAGGAGGGGAAGAAGTTCTCTCGACAACCCGACGGGAGCGTAGAACGCATAGGGCAGGGTGAACGCCCCGGACTGTCCCGTCGGGGTGTTGTCGGACCTCGACTTTGGCTTGCTCGAAATGATCCCGCTCGTGGGCGGGGGTCAGTTGGAATGTTTCATTGTTGTAGCGATCTGTGTCTCCCTCCTCCACGGTCTCAGCCGCCTTTGAAGATTTTGATGACCGCGCTGAGGAGGTCGCGGCAGATCAGGTCAGGGGTTTTGCCGGTGACTGCGACCCGCTTGACCGTGCGAAATCCGCGTCCCGACCGAACGAGACAGAACCTGCACCCCACCTCGTCGGCTGCCTCCATGTCCGACTCCTCATCGCCGATATAATAAGTCTCCGCCAGGTTGACACCGCGTTCACGGGCCAGTTTTCGCAGGAGGCCCGCCTTGATTTTCGCGCTGGGAGTTGCCGGACCATCGGGCAGACTCGCGGTTACAAACTCCCCCAAGTCGACCTCCTCAAATTCCTGCCGGACGATCTCCACGAGACGCGCATGGACCGCCTTCAGATCGGCCTCCGTCATCTTTCCTTCCCCGACAAGCGGCTCATGCACAATCACGTACGGTTTTACCCTGCACTGCGCCAGCTCGTAAAACGCCTGTGCGGAAAACGGCAATACCAGCACCTCTTCGGGTTTCTTGATTCCGTCGGGATTGACCGCGGTAATCACGCCGTCCCGATCAAGCAGGACGGATCGATCCGTTTTCGACATGGAACATCCCTCCGCATTCGCGCGCAGCCGCCAGTTCTCGATGGTCTGTCGCAGTCACCAGCAGCTGGTAGTTCTCTGGAACTCTCGTCCAGAAACGGCCTCGCCGTTCCCGGTCCATTTCATATATCACATCGTCCACCAATAGAACAGGCGGTTCCCCGCATTCTTCCGCCAGGAGTTGCGCCTCCGACAGGCGCAAAGCCAGCGCGGATGTGCGACGCTGGCCCTGCGAGCCGAATACCGCAACCGACCGTCCGTCCAGCGTGATTGTAATATCGTCCCGGTGTGGACCGTACCCGGTCGATCCCCGCTCCACATCGGAATGCCGGTGGGTGCGCAGCAGGTCCAGAATGGAGTCTGCAATCTCTGTGGGCAAGACTCCTTCCGAGCGGCTCTCATACCCGATCTCCACGCTTTCCTGTTCCGCCAAGCCGTGATAATGCTCGCGAAGAATCGGCCCAAGTTTCCCGATGGCTGCCCGTCGCGCGGCGGCGATTTGGCCGCCGAGATTCGCAACGGAGCGGTCCCAGACCTCGAGCTGAGGGATTTCGGAATGCGACCCGTTCATTTTGAGCGAACGCAGAACCCGGTTTCGCTGCCGCAACGCTCGCCGGTATTGCTGCAAGAGCCGAACATACCCGGCCTGCATTTGCGCGATGGTCACGTCGAGAAACCTCCGCCGGTGTTCGGGGCTGCCCTGTATGATCTCCAGGTCCTCCGGCGCAAACAGGGCTACACACAGTGTTCCGTAAAGGTCCCCGACGCGAGCCAGCGGCTGCCCGTCGCGTTTCAGGAGCCTCTTGCCCGGCTCGAGGCCGCATTCCACCAAGCGCGATGTTGTGGAACCTGTGATTTCTCCGCGAATGTACGCAGTCGATTCACCCCATTGGATCAACTCCTGGTCCCGCCGTGTCCGGTGCGAGGATGCGGTGGCAAGATAATGCACACCTTCCAGAATGTTCGTCTTACCCTGAGCGTTTTGGCCGGTAAATACAGTCAGCCCCGGTCGCAGCTCCAGCGCCGCCGAGGCGATATTCCGCCAATGGATTAGTCGTAAGTGGGTCAGGATCATAACACCAAATTGTAAGGACTTTTTTGAATTCGGGCCAGCTAGAGTGACGCTGATAACTCCTGCAAATTCAACCCCCTCTGTATCTCTCCCCATCTTCGAGGGAAAGAGCTGACCGCATATTCGCGGATTGTGAGACACTCTCAGGCGAAACGGACAACGGCGGAATTACACAGGTTTCCTGGTCTCATTTTGCGGGACGTTTTAGTATCTTCAGGTAATCCTGATTCGTTTTCTCAGTATCCGGGACTGAAAAGGTAAGTGATATCCGATGAACGATGCTGCTGTGTTGCGTCCAGGTAAATTGCCCGAGTTTCTTCCCGTGGCGAAGGCTGTCATTCCCGCTGCCGGTCTGGGAACGCGGTTTCTTCCCGCCACAAAGGTGCAACCGAAAGAGATGCTTCCGATTATCGACACACCGACCATCCAGTTTGTGGTCCAGGAAGTGGTCGATGCCGGAATCACCGATATCCTGATTATCACCGGTAAAGGCAAACGGTCCATTGAAGATCATTTCGACCGCTCCTGGGAACTGGAGGAGGCCCTGGCCAAGAACGGTCATGCAGATTTACTTCAGCAGATGCGGGATATATCAAACATGGCCAATATCCATTATATCCGCCAAAAAGAATTTGTCGGGCTTGGCGATGCGATTTATTACTCCAAGCAGCACGTTGCCGGCGAGCCGTTCGCTGTCCTCCTCGGAGATACCATCGTCGATACGCCCGGAGTCACCGCGACACGGCAGTTGATGGACTTCTACCAAGTCTGGCGATGCCCGGTGATTGCGGTGGAGGAGGTGCCTCGGGACAAGGTCTCCCGGTACGGCGTGATTCAGGGAAAACAGATCGACGACCGGACCTATATTGTGGAGGACTTGATTGAAAAACCCACTCCCGAGGAGGCCCCATCCACGCTGGCAATCGGCGGGCGGTATGTGTTGACTCCATCCATATTTGAGTTTATCGAACGGACACCGAAGGGGAAAGGCGGCGAGATCCAGATTACCGATGCTCTTCGGATGCTATGTAAACAGGAACGGTTGTATGCGTATCGCTTTGACGGCAAACGCCACGATATTGGCAACCGCCTGGATTACATGAAATCCAGTGTCGAGTTTGCGATTCGCAGGAAAGATATAGGCGAAGAGTTTCGAGAGTTTATTCTTGAATTGGCGGAGACACTGAGGAAGGAAGCAAGTTCATAAGTTGAGCGGAATCAATCTATTCTGTGTCTCCCAATGTCAGGGAGAGAAGCACGTTTTCCAGAGTATCGATGCCTTGGCCCGGTGCGGCGGGGCGAAAGGTTCTTCACTGCATCAGGAACGGGTAGAGGCGTTTCGGACTTGGTTGCGTATGGGCGGCCGAATCGCCACGGCAAAGTTTTGCTCGGAATAACAAAAAAAAACGGACCTGTTGTGTGGCGTCAGAAGTCCCCGCCAAAGAAGGGGGCGTCGATCAGGGTGTCCTGTCCCTCTTTCCAGACGGCGTACTGAAAACCTTTTCGAACGCTTGCCCCGCCGATCTCCCCTTCCCTGTTGCAGGCGATAAAGCCGCACTGAGTGGGGACCTCTCGCTGCTGATGTCGGATACACCGGCGCACGGTTTCCTGGCAGGCTTCTTGCGGAGATCGGCCTTGGCGCATGAATTCCACAACAAGAAAGCTCCCGCAGATTTTCAAAATATCTTCCCCCACCCCCGTTGCGGCGGCAGCGCCGGCTTCGTTATCCGCATACAGACCACCACCGATAATCGGCGAATCGCCCACCCGTCCCGGCATTTTTCCGGCAAGGCCGCTTGTGGTGCATACCGCCGCCAAGTCGCCGTTCATATCCAACGCCAGCACGCCGATGGTGTCAAAAAAGTCTTTTTTGACCCCTGTCCGCTGAAACTCTTTGAACCAGTTTCGGGAACGCTCCGTAAGGAGATCCTGCTCTCGAAATCCGTGTTCCAGGGCGAATCGCTTTGCGCCGGGTCCCACCAGAAACACATGTCTGCCGTCGCGCATCACCGCTTCCGCAACCTGCACGGCATGAACGATGCCCTCCAGAGCGCCCACGGCTCCCGCATAGCCCGTGGGACCGTCCATAACTGCTGCGTCCAACTGCACAACCCCCGCGCTGTTGGGCAATCCGCCATAGCCCACACTGTCTACCTCCGGGTCGGCTTCCGTGTGAGATGCCGCCGCAACTGCCGCGGCCATCGCCGTACCGCCATCCATCAGAACCTCCGAGCCGACTCGAACTGCCGCCAGACCGAACGACCATGTTGCAACCAGAACCGGATTTGCCATTATTCACCTCGCTCCATGTCGTTTCCGGCAATATGATATCCTTTGGAGCATTCATTTCGATAGAGGATTCCGTATAGGAGATCGGCGAGGATGAGTCAAGATTCCATTCCGAAACGAGGCGGGCTGATTCGCCTTCAGCGCGAAGGACGCCTGTTCCCCGTTGGGACATACAGCGATCTCGTAATCCGCGAGGAACTCACCGCGTATGTGGTCTCCGTCTCCGGCCTGGCGGCCTGCGATCCGACAACGGGCATTGTGGCCGGGTATGAAGCACACAGCGGAGAATATGCTGCCAACGCGCTGGAACTTCAGGTGGCAGATGTGTTCTGTCAGCTGGACCGCCATTTGACGCTTCTGGCGGACAATTTGAACAGACGCTGTGTACTCGAACATGTTGAGGATGAGGCGAAAGAGGGAGATGTCTCAATGCTCAATCTCTGCAAGGTCGTTGTGTACCTGCGGGGTGATCGACCCATGGATTTCCGGCGGTTTGATGACGCCTGCCGTGCGGAATTCACCCGGCGGGGTATCGGCTCCTACCCGTGCCGAACCACAACGATGGGACACCATTTGCCAACCGAATCGGCCTTGGTCGAAATGGATTTTGAATTGTGTATTCCAAAAGTCTCCGAAGAGATTAAGAAAACCCTTTGCGATTGGGGGATTTCGCTGTGAATCGTGAATTTGCCCCCGTTTGCCCGGAAGATTATCCGGTTGAGAATCTGGAGACCCTGCCGACACCGAGACCGCTGTTTTTCTTTGATAAGCTGGAAGCCAACAGGAATACACTTCTGCGGGAGACGGGCGGACCGGACAACCTTCGCTTGATGGCGAAAACGGTGAAATCCCCCGATCTGCTTCGGATGTATGTGGATGCCGGGGTGACCCGGTTCAAGGCGAGTTCCGTTGCGGAAGCGGAAAAGGCTGTGATACCGGCGGGCGCGAAAGACATTCTGATCAGCTATCCGCTTCTGGGGCCTTACATCTCAAATTACCTGGACTTGTGTGAGCGATTCCCGGAGGTTCGGCTATCCACGCTTGTTCCCAACCGGGAATGTGCGGATGCGCTTTCGAACGAAGCGCAGAAACATTCGCATGGAGCGGATGTTTTCCTCGATATCGACCCGTATATGCACCGCACGGGTGTCGGATTCGGAGAAGCCTTATACCGACTGGCTGAGACCGTGCAATTTCTGCCGGGGCTGCGCATCGTGGGCCTTCATGCGTACGACGGGCACATCCATCACGACAATCCTTATGCGCTCGATCTCTATGCCGAGAATCTTCTCCGGCAGTTGGATCAAGCCGTAAGCGAACTGGAGAAACGGGGAATCAGAGTTGAGGAAGTTGTGACATCATCCTCCATCACTTTTGCGGCTGCCTCGGCGGCGTATCAAAGGCGGTTTCCGGCTTATCGATGGAAGCATACAGTTTCGCCGGGGACTTGTGTTCTCTGGGACTCCAACCACAACGACTTGCAGCCGGGACATTTTGAATACGCCATGGCGGTAGCCGCGCGTGTGGTGGATGTGATCGACCGTGACGGTGAGCAGATCATTACGACAGATGCCGGAGTAAAAATGGGACTGTCGCCGGATATCGGCCCGGTACACGTGACAGCGTTCGAGGGATATGCCGCATTCGGCGGTTCGGAGAGACACGGAACGTTTGTGTGGCTGGGGCATGACCGCGCGACCTGGAAGCCGCTCGATTCATCATTGCGGAAATCCGTGGGGGATGTTGTTCTCCTGTTCCCGCGTCATGTTTGTACGACACTGAACCAGTACGATTATGGGTACATGGTGCGAAACGGGCGAATTGCGGAAAAGATCAGTATTGCGGGGAGAGATGGGTAAGCGGGTCATTCACAGCCTGATCATCGTATGTATAATGGCTCTGTGAAAAAGAGATCAACAGGCGATTGATGTACGATGGGCCAAACCGCGGCATATATTCAGTCCCAAGTGCTGATTTGGGCGCGAGAGAGCGCCGGATTCAGTGTTGAAGAGGCCGCAAAAAAGGTCGGGGTATCCCCTGATCGGTTTCGATTATGGGAACGCGGGGAGACATACCCAACCATCAATCAGCTACAACGCTTGGCAAGCACTTACAGAAGGCCGTTTGCAGTTTTCTATCTGCCGACGCCACCAAAAGAAGACCTTACATTACATGACTTTCGGCGATTTCCCGGCAACAACGTCGCGTTTCGATCTCCGAATCTTCTTTTTGCCGTTCGCCAGGCGCGGTTCCGCAAGGAGATTGCCAAGGAACTATACACGGCTGTTGAAGGACCTCCGTCGCCTTTTCCTTTGAACTTTCGGATACGTGACAATCCGGAAGAAGTCGGAGTTGCCATCCGGAATGTCCTTCTCATTTCATATAAAGAGCAGGTAAGTTGGCGCAGTACCAACCAGGCGTTCAACCGTTGGCGTTCCGCGCTGGAGGAAACGGAGATTCTCGTTTTTCAAACATCCGGCATCGACTTGGATGAAATGCGGGCCTTCTCTCTAAGCGAGTTTCCCGTGCCGGTAGTGGTTCTCAATATCCGAGATACTTACGCCGGGCGTATTTTTTCCATGCTTCATGAAGTTGTGCATATCGGACTGCAGAAAGGTGGAATCTGCGACATCCGCGAGGATTCCGGCCAAATTGAAGCAGACCGAAAAATCGAAGTCTTCTGCAATCAAGCAGCCGGAGCTGCCCTTGTTCCGAGGGAACTTCTCCTGGAAGAAGACATTGTTATTCACAACCGGTCTGCTGACGATTGGTCTGATGAGGACATTCAGCGCCTGGCAAGTCGATATTCCGTCAGTCGAGAGGTCCTGTTGAGGCGGCTGCTGATTCAGCGCCGGATCACCAAGCTGCTCTATGAACAGAAGCAGCGCCAGTACGAGATGGAATATCGAATTCATGTGCGGGAACGAACAAAGGAAATTCGCATTCCACATTACCGAAAGGTACTGGCTAATACCGGGTACGCCTTTGCTAGACTTGTCCTGGGGAACTACTACCAGGAGAGAATCACACCGAGCGACGTTTCAGAGTTCCTGGATACGCGCCTGAAACACTTACCGAAAATCGAACAAGAGATCTTTGGAGCCGGCCCTCGTTCGGGAGTATCGGATTGAGATACAGTATCGACACCAGCTCGATTCTTCATGCCTGGAGGAGGGCCTATCCGCCGGAGGCATTCCCGTCATTCTGGGATAAAATTGTCGGATTGATCGACAACGGAGATTTGAGGGCAAGCCAAGCCATTCTTATGGATTTGGAACGCAAAGATGATGAAGTCCTCAAATGGGGTAAAGATCACAGTGATCTTTTTGTTCCTATCGACGATGAAATCCAGTGGGTTGTGCGTGAGATTGTCGGGGAATTTCCCGATCTGGTCGACTCCGCGAGGATGCGTTCACAAGCAGATCCGTTCATTATCGCGCTGGCCACGATTGAGAAGTGTACAGTGGTCACCAATGAAATCCCATCCGGTAATGCAAGGAAACCGAAAATCCCGGATGTCTGCAATGCACTGCGGATTCCTTTTATCAGTATTCTGCAACTCATCACACAGGAAGAATGGAAATTCTGAAGCTGGGATTCCCGAAAACTCATTCAGGGGTTGAGGCCGACGGTAAACGGATATTTGGATTCCCACCACAGGCGGCACAATCGGGGTCGCGAGAGATCGGGACCTCGCGGAAGGTCATTTTCAAAGCGTCATAGACCAGCAACCTGCCAACCAGCAAATCCCCCAGACCGAGCAGGAACTTGATCGCTTCGGTGGCTTGTAAGGTCCCGATGACACCCGGAACCGCGCCCAGTATGCCTGCTTCCGCAGGCAATGGAACCGCCCCATCCGGTGGCGGCTCCGAAAACACGCAGCGGTAGCACGGCCCCTGCCCCGGTAGAACAGTCATCACCTGGCCGCCGTACTCCGACACTCCCGCATGAACCAGCGGTTTTCGACACTGCACACAGGCATCATTCAAAAGAAACTTGGCCGCGAAATTGTCCGTACAATCGAGGACGATATCGAAACCGGTGAGGAGTTTGATGGCATTTTCCGGGCGTATTCGTTCAATAATGGATATTACCCGGACATCGGGATTGAAGCGATTCAGCGTTTCCATCCCTGACAGCGCTTTCGGTATTCCCAACCTGCACGTGTCGTGGAGAATCTGTCGGTTAAGGTTGGAAAGATCAACCCGGTCGCTGTCGAGCAGGCCGATTCTCCCTACGCCCACCGCGGCCAGGTAAAACGCACACGGGGAACCCAGCCCTCCCGCGCCCACAATCAAAACAGAACTGCTGCGGAGACGCTCTAACCCATCCTTCCCCACTCCCGGAAGGACCAGGTGTCGAATATATCGATCTTGTTGTCGCTCACCCAATTGCGGCATGTTTTTCTCCAATCCGGACATAATATATTCCCTTTTCCAGGCAGTTCCTACTGCATCTGAGCCGCTTTGGTTATACTTCGAGAGAGGGAGCTGGTGACTTAAGAAGAAAGCAATTTGCAGGAAGATCGGGACCGGTCAAGCGTCGAAAATACACCGAAATGGACCCTTTTCAGCATGTGTAATCCTGTGGAGAACAGGGACCGCCTCTTACGGGAAATCGAAGACCTGCGTGTTCGGATAACCGAACTGGAGCAGTCTCGAGTGACGATCCAGGAAACGGAAAGACAACCGGAAAACGAACTGGCGGTCAGAACCGCATTGGCTGAGTTGTCCCGTTCTCTGATCGCATCCGCTCCGCTGGATGACATCTGCTTAATTGTCCTCACTCATGCAAAAAACCTTACAGGAAGCCTGTACGGATTTGTAGGATATATTGAACCTTCGACCGGCTATTTGATTTCACCGACATTGACCCGGGATATCTGGGAGAAAAAATGCGGTACTCTGGACAAGACCGTTGTTTTCCAGAAATTTTCCGGTCTCTGGGGGTGGGTTCTCAAGAACCGCAAGCCCTTGTCAACAAACAATCCGTGGAGCGATCCAAGATCGGCTGGGACCCCGGAAGGGCATATTCCCATTCGTCGTTTCCTTTCTGTTCCCGCCATGTCAGGGGATAAGTTGGTTGGGCAGATTGCTTTGGCCAATGCCGAGAGAGATTACACAAAGGACGATTTGCAGGTAGTGGAACGTCTGGCGCGGCTCTATGCGCTGGCGGTTCAGCGCGAGCAGGATGCTCAGGATCTTCTGACCGCCAAGGAAGAGGCGGAAGAAGCCAGCCGGGCCAAGTCCGAATTCCTCTCCCGAATGAGTCACGAGTTGCGAACTCCCTTGAACGCCATCCTGGGATTCGCGCAGCTGTTGGAAACCGACCCCGTCGAGCCGCTTACCGCATCGCAGCAGGAAAGCGTGCAACATATTCTCAGAAGCGGCTATCACCTGCTTGACCTGATCAACAGGGTTCTCGATCTGTCACAAATCGAGTCCGGCAGACTTCTTATTGAGATCGAACCGGTTCCCCTGATTCAGGTGCTTGATGAAACCATGGAGGTCATTGCTCCTCTCGCCGAGCGGTATGGGGTCACGGTCAACCTGCGAGTGAAACAGTATGGATCTGTCCTTGTGAAAGCAAATCGGACCCGACTCAAACAGGTCTTTTTCAACCTTGCCTCCAATGCCGTGCAATACAACAAACCCGGCGGAACCGTCACCCTTACCTGTGAGAAAAGCGCTCCCCATGCAATTCGCATCAACCTGTGCGATACCGGTCCCGGCATTCCGCCCGACCGGTGGGAATCCATCTTTGACCCGTTTACGCGCCTCAATGAAAAAGAATCCGTTGTGGACGGTCCCGGAATCGGATTGACCATCTCCAAACGGCTGATTGAATTGATGGGCGGAACCATCGGTCTGCAGAGCGCTCCCGGGCAGGGAAGCTGCTTTCATGTCGTCCTGCCGATTGCTGATGAGTACCACGAGACCGGCGATATTGTGTCCAAAACAATTCCCGCATCCGAGCGATCCGCTCCCGCATATTTGCGTACCATCCTCTACTTTGAGGATAATCCCGAACAGCTGGCTCTTGTTGCCTCCCTCCTTTCACGCAGACCCCAAGTGAAACTCCTTTCCTCACCACAGGCCAAATTGGGAATTGAACTGGCCCGTGCCCACCGACCGGATATGATCCTTTTGGATCTGAGTCTGCCGGATATAAACGGACTCGATTTGGTTCGATCACTGCGGGTCTATCCGGAAACTCGGGAGATCCCTGTTGTGGCGTTGAGCACGAATACCCTGCCGGAGGAAATCCGTCGAGCCAAAGAGGCCGGATTTCATGATTATCTGACCAAGCCGATTAACGTGAACGAATTCCTGGATTACATTGACCGGATGCTGATCGCCGAACCGGATCGTTCAATATGGCACGCACCTTGATCCCATGATTTCCGGATTCCGGCTTGTCACGGGATGCCGGCACGAGGATTCTCCAGAATTGACCGTTTGACTTTTCCCTTATTGACAATATACTGAACTGAGTAGAACGCAGGAGTAAGTTTGATGATAGACCCTATTCAAACGGCGCTTTCAGGTCTGAATACCTCACGGCTCAGGTCTGTGACCACTGCCAATAACCTGGCGAATCTTCAGACGCCGGGGTACAAAGCACAGCGTGCGGATTCTGCGACCGGCCCTACCGGGGACTCCGTGCAAATTTCGTGGGTCGGTCGCAGCCTTTCCCAGGGATTTCTCCGTATGACCGGCAACCCGATGGATGTGGCAATCACAGGGAACGGATTTTTCCAGGTTCAGAACGGAGAGGGGAATACCTTCTACACCCGCGCAGGGAGTTTTCAACTCGATGCAAATGGAAATCTGGTGACCGTGCAGGGATTTACGGTAGCTCCTGGTATCACGGCGCCGGCCGGGTCTCAGGTCTCGATCGGCGCGGATGGCACAGTAACCGCGCAAACCGGTAACGGCCCCTCTGGTGCAGTGGGCCAGATCCAACTCGCTTCCTTCAACAATCCCGAAGGACTGGTTCTGACCGGGGATGGGATGGCCGCGGCAACAACCGCATCCGGCCCTGCCGTTCTCGGCGCTCCGGGAACCGGCGGATATGGCGGATTGGCCTCCGGGTTTCTTGAAAGTTCCAATGTTGACCTGGTCACCGAAAGGGTCAACCAGATTGTGGAAACCCATACATATACCGCCAATGTATCCGTAATTCGGGCGGCAGATGAAATGAACCGGGAAACACTGAATCTTCTCGCGTAAAGGTTTTTTAATTGTTGTGTAGTGAAAAAAGTCCGGGGATTGAACCGGACCACCTTATCTCACCAGGGTGGGACACCCGATGTTTGATTATTTGGACCGAATCGAACAACATCTCGCGGAAGCGGGGATCAGACATTGGGAGATTTTGTGTACGCGCAGCCTCTCCACACCCGTTTCGTATGAATACGATAAGTTGAAAGCGACGGCATACCGCGAAACATCCGGGATCGGCCTGCGCGTAATCCATGACGGACGGATCGGTTTGGCCTCGACATCAAACCCGAATCGAATAACGCAACTGGTCGAAGCGGCTCGTGCAAGCGCTGTCTATGGGGAAAAGGCCGCGTTCGAGTTCCCCTCGCAGCCGACAAATGGGGCTGTGAAAACCTGTGATGAATCTATCCCCGGGTTGACCGGCGAAAGGTTAGTCGAGCGGGGAGACCACATCATTGCGGCAATCAAGGAGAAAACGCCGGAGGTACAGGTTTCGATAGAGTTCCATCCGACCGTACACAAGATAACTCTTCGGAACTCTACAGGACTGAACGGGGAATATGAGACTACAGAATTAGCGGTGTCTATAGAGGGAATTGTAGTCGAGGGAGACAGTATCTTGTCCGTGTACGATTTACACGATTCCTGCCGGGATGACGCCCCCCTGGAGGCGATGGCGGACCGGGTGGTTGACCGAGTTTCGAAAGCGCGGACATTGTCGGATCTCTCGACCGGCGCCTACCCGGTCGTGTTCGCACCCAAAGCGGCCGCCAGTCTGCTGATTGCAATACAGATGGGGGCAAACGGCAAGATGGTACAGAAAAGAGCATCGCCATTAACGGAACGGGTTGGCGAGCGGATTGTCGATACACGAATCAGTATTCATGACGACCCGCTGTTGGAGTTTCGACCGGGAAGCCGCCCATTCGATGATGAAGGAATTGTGTGCCGACAAAATACGGTAGTCGAGCACGGAGTATTGAAAGGATTTCTGTTCGACTTGCAGACGGCGGGACAATTGGGAACCATGTCCACCGGCAGCGCGGGACGAGGGATCTCCGATCCGCCTTCTCCCACATGGACCAATCTGGTCATGGAACCGGGACAGGATTCTGTTGAAGATCTCCTCGCAGGAATTAAGAAGGGGTTGTGGATTGACCAGGTATTGGGAGCGGGGCAGTCCAATCTTCTCATGGGAGAGTTCTCGCTCAATGTCAATCTCGGATTCCTTGTAGAGAACGGGGAATTTCGGGGCCGGGTAAAGAATCTGATGGTTGCGGGGAATGTCTATGAGGCACTTGCAAATGTAGAGGCGTTCAGTCGGGAGCGAGAATACAGACACGGGATGTTGCTGCCGTCGATTCTCTTCGGAAAGGTACAGGTCGCATCAAGAGCATGACAGGTACGGGAGGTTGCGATGTATGAGAATCAGGAAACAATAGCGATACATACCTGTACGGACCAATTTGAAGAGATGGAGATTGTCGCAGCCCTCGAAGAGGAAGGAATCCGGTATGCCGTTCAGTCTTTTGAAGACCAGGCTTATGACGGAGCCTTCACAATGGCAATGGGTATTCACGGATTTTCGTTCTGGAGAAAGATGTAGTACGCCGCGGAGAGGGTTGTTCAGGGTGTGGCGCAGTCATTCGAGAAATCGGGAACGGACACAAGCGAAGAAACATCGGATTCCACCAGGTAGCGAAAGGAGACCATCATGTATGATGACCAGAAGACCGTAACCATTCATACGACCGGCGGCCCCGTGGAAGAAGGCGAGATTTGCGCGGCATTGGATGATGCCGGGATCAATTACGATGTGCAACCTTTCGAGGATGATGCGCTCTCCGGGCTGCTGACAACAACCATGGGCTACTCGCGGATCTCGGTTCTCGAAAAAGATGCCGAAAAAGCCAGAGAGATTATTCAGCCGATTCTGGAAGAGTTCTCCGAACCGGAGGAGGGACAACCTGAAGAAACAACATAGTTTGACCACATCCGGACAAAATATCTCTGCCAATAATGATATCCGCCTGAGAACGTTCGGTTCCCGGGCGGATATCATCTTGTCTCCAAAGTAGATTTTAGTAAAGAAACCAATCCGGCACGGGAACAACAGGGACAAAGGCTCGCCAGTCCTGCCCATCCCATTCCCAGAGATCGCTATACAGACTATCGTAAGGATATTGAGCGGGTTCGCCGCCGAAAAGCATGGCGACTCCCCGGTTTTTATCGTACCCGAACGCGAAGAATCCCCGATCGGGATCATCCGGCGAGTGGGCCGGAGACAGTTTCGTCCAATTTGAGCCGTCCCAGGTCCACGTCTCGCCCTTTGTGAACAGGACGACTACTTGTCGCACAGAGTCATAAGTCATGCCAAAGAAACCCATATCCGTACTTGGGGATAATGCGGGATTCGCATTCGCCCAGGCGGCTCCGTTCCAAATCCAAGTTTCCGTTCCGTTAAACCACACGGCATTCTGTCTGGCTTCATCGTAGACAAACCCGACATCCATTCCTCCGGGAGGTTGTGTACTCAAGGTCAGTTTGCTCCACTGGTCGTCTTTCAATACCCAAGTCTGGTTGGCCGATCCATATTCGGCAAAACAACCAATAATTTCGTTCCTGGCGGGATCGTAAATCAATTCAGGATCAGGACCCATCATTCCGGTATTCATCGGTCCTGCGATCTGGGTCCAGGTTGTTCCATCAAATCCCAGGGTTGGCTGCTCTGTGAATACACCGCCCATCACGACAAGCCGCTGACGGGAACTGTCCCATGTGGCGGAGGTATGCGTCAGCGGTACCGGCGCAGAGGGCAAGGCGGCCCAGCCGCTTCCGGACAGCCCCCACACCTCGCTCAACGGATCCCATGTCGGTGGTCCCCAGCCACCGAGGGTTACCAAAGACTCCGTGGGCGGCAAATAAAACAGGCCACCGTCGATCCGAGGCGTCGGCTGGGCCATCACAAAGACGCTGAAGACAGCGATCAGAGCGGTCATCCTCGCTACACGTGCACCAACCGAACAAATCGTCGATTGAACTCGAAACATGACATTTCTCCTTCTGTTGTTTTCCCCCACCCCTCCATGTTAAGATTATTCAGAGACTCACGGATCTGTCAAGAGCGGATTTGGATTCTCTTCGCCCGGATTTCTCCGTAAACCGTTCTTGTATTCCCTTTCACGAATCTATGATATCCTTATGGTTTGGATCGGGAAAAATTCGTCCCGACACAACGCAGCAATCTTGTCGCCGTATCCGGAAAGTGAGTCAGACAATGCGACGCGCATTCACCCTGATCGAGCTGTTGATTGTTGTCGCCATTATCGGCATCCTGGCCGCTATCGCCGTGCCGAACTTCATTAACGCCCAGGAACGAGCAAAAGTAGCCCGCGCGAGGTCCGATCTCCGGTCAATTGTCAATGCTCTGGAAATGTACCGGCTCGATAATAATAACTACCCGCTATTCTATATGGTTGCGGGTTGGGGAAGTGGATTCAACCCGGCGCAGAATGAATGGGAGCGCCTGTATCCCTTGACCACGCCTATCGCGTATCTCTCTTCCATTCCCATGGAGGTTTTTCCTTATGTAGACGACAGCGCGGGGAAACGCACACGTGCCTACATGTACACAGACCGCCTCGGATACGGTGAAAGCGGTTGGATCGATCTGCACGACAAACTCGGCAAGTACCAGTACGTAGTGCGCAGCATGGGGCCGGACCGAATCGGGAATATCATCGAATCTCCCGCCTCCCCATACCTGATTCTCCCTTATGATCTGACGAACGGCCTCGCAAGTCGGGGCGACATTATTCAATACGGACCCTGATTCAAGGAGACTTTCATGAAACGATTTTTCCCCCTCATTCTTGTGTTCGCGGGCGTTTTGTTTCTCGGCTCGGATATCATTCTCACCGCGGGTGCGGAACAAAAGACCGTTCCGTTGCCGAAGGTGAAGGATATCAGTAAATTTGTTTTCCCTGCCGACATCGTTCAATCTCCTCTTTCCGAAAAACGAACCATCTACGTATCTCAGTTGGGCGACGATTCCGACGGGACATCCTGGGAACGGGCATTTCGAACCATCCAGAAAGCCGTACAGGCGATTCCAGACCGCGAGGGTGGATATCGTGTTCTGATCCGACCCGATACCTACATGGAGGCCAACCTGTTTCCCGCGCAGCGCGGCGCACAGGGAGCCTACAACATTCTGGAAGCCGATTATGATGGGACATGCGGTTCGGGAAGAACCGGCTATGCGGTAATCGATTCCAGCGATCCTGAAAAGGGACTGAAAAGTGTAGATTGGTGGTCGCCGTTCCGAGCCGATACGACTTTCTCAAGCATTGGTTGGGACCGATGGACATTTCGTCACATCTACGCAACCGGCGCAGAGGCGGGTATGGGATGGGACTTGACTGTCGAAGAGGGCGCGGAGTTCAGTGTCCTTGTTGAAGACTGTTTTGGTATTGGTCGCGCTTTCGGCGGGCTTGTCGGCGCTTTTAATTCCCGACCGGATGAACCTGTAACCTATCGAAGGTGCCAGTTGTGGAGCCTCGATTGGTGGGGCGATGCCGCAGGAGCCTACGTACGCGCCAACAATACGGCTATGCCCGACCGTCCCGATGTAATCTTCGAGGACTGTACCCTTGTCGGACCGGATAATGCCCTGCAGGCGGGAAATCCAGGATATGAAGGCTATACGCGGGTTTCCCTGAAGGATTGCCGTCTCATCTCACTCAATTTCTCCCAGCCTCGCGGTACTCCCTCCACAGGGATTATCTACAGTACTATTCAGGGTAAATTGCTGCATGTCGATCTGGAGGACTGCACACTCGTGGGATATAAAGTGTTCGGCGCGGGAGAAGGTGAAATCAGCTACCGTACAAAAGGCTCCGTGCGGGCCTACGTGCAATTCGAACAATCTGTACCCAAAGGAATGCACCGCCTGGGCTATTGGCCTCTCGATACATTTCAATCCATCCTCCCACCAATGCCGTCCGACAACCGACTTGCTTTTATGGATAAACAACTTGTCCGTGAGAATATGTGCGAAGTATCCCCGTTCCTGTGGGAAGGGAAAATCTACCTTCTTGAATGTGTTCGCCCGGCTACTGGTGGTGATCCAAAGGAGTATTATCTAGTCATAAGGGATACTGAAACCTCAACGGAAGTCGCACGATTCGCGGAGGGATACGGTCTCGCTTGCGCAATGACACGCGAGAAAGCGTTATACGTGTTCGCGTCACGCTACGAACCAAACAACAGTTGGAACGACGTGACCCTGTTCTATTCCCCCGACTTGAAGAATTGGCAAAAGAGTGTCGTAGTCAAACAGGATGAGAAAGAACACCTCTTCAACAGTTCCGTCTGTTGGACGGGGGATCGATTTGTCATGGCCTGCGAAACGGACGATCCCGCGTATCCCGCTTTTACCGTGAAGTTTGCGTCCTCGAAAGACGGAGTAGCCTGGACCAAAATACCCGATGCGATTTTTGGCAAAGACCGCTATACTGCATGCCCCTGCATACGATTTGTCGATGGAACTTATTACCTTCTTTACCTGGAGCGTCGAAGCCCTCGTTGGTTTTTCGAGACTTGGCTGGCCCGCTCCAGGGATCTGGTCGGCTGGGAACTCAGCCGCTTCAATCCGGTACTGACCCCGCAGGGGAACAGCGAAGGAATCAATGCATCCGACCCCGATGTAGTCGAGTTCCAGGGCCGGACACACATCTATTATTCTGTCGGCGATCAACTGACCTGGATGAATACGTTACAATGCGTCTATCCGGGATCTTTACGCGAATTGTTCCGGGCCTATTTTCCCGATCACTGAAATCGAGACGCAAGAGATTCACCCGGCACGAAGAGAGAGGCCGAGTTATTCGGGTTCAATTTCGATTGTCACAGAACGAATCGTTGAAGTAGCGGAATCGTGTCGGTGTCGCGCAAATAAACCGTAAAACTGCACATAATCCCCTTTCCCGGCAATGTTTAGATTTCCTTGTGCGCCGGGGACAAAACGCATCCAGGGCATGTGGCGCAAGCCGCCTTGTTCATCCCGGTCACACCAGCGCGCGCGGACACCCAAATCGGTACCCTCCGGGATTTCGGCATCCCATGAGAGTTGTACCCGTTTCCGCTCAAACGGCCCCGCCGGAAAGAGAGCGGACGAATATCCCGCCGCAACAGGGCCGCCGTCTGAGGGCCGCTTGAACTTTACTTTGTAAAAGGAAACCGGCGCCGATCCGGTCACCGGACGAAGGATGAATGAAAACCGATCCTCTACAATATGATAGGAACCCAGCGGCTGGAAACAATAGCCTTCGCCGGAATATAGACACTCGACGGAATGAAATTCGGCGTCGTTCTTACACCGAACGGAAAAAACAGCCGTTGCCTGATTAACCCAACCGCTGGAAAACATTTCTATAAAAACATCATACCGCCCGTTCGGCGCGGGAACGCTGAATTCAAGATCCCGATTCCCTTCCGCCGGCGTGGTAAAGCAATCGTGCTCTTTCTGCCACCACCAGTTCTTTGGCACCCGAACGGTGGAGACCGGACTCATGTCGCTTACGTATGTCGGCCGCAATTCGATGTTGTGCTCGTCCAGGTCCCCCTTGATACCGATTCCTCGATCCGGAACCCAGCCGGTGTACTCATGGACTCCGGCCGAATACTCCGTTTCATCTTGAACATGGTATAGGAGACGGTTGTTCTCTACTGCTGCCTGTGGCATAACCATATCCAGGTACAGATAATGGGGCTTGGAAAGATTATCTCCGATTCCTTTGTCCGTTTCCCCCTTCTCGGCAATGAGATCATAGCGATCCAGCTGGACTTCGAGAACATTTTTCCCGGATCGGGACGGAAGAGCGGTCGCGGTTTCGAAGCGGGCTCCCGGTTCGACTCTCGGAAAGATGTATGAGTACTCCTCTCCATTGAATAACAGGCTCATACGGACGCGTTCGGCCGGACTCTCTCCACGATTATAGCCTTCCGCGCGAATAGGGATGGCCTGTCCCCATTGGGCCTCCCCGGGCGGAATCAGGTATTGCACCCCATCCCATGGGTCCACAGTCAAATGAGGGAGATCATGAATAGTCAAATGAACCTGATCTTCATTATTCGTCTCATCAATCTCCGGGATGGCGCCTTTTGGGTCCGCGACAATTGTTACATCATGGGCGCCAAGCCCGGCAAATCCCGGCATATCCCAGCGCAGCCGAATATCTACACCATCCCCGGCGCCGATTGTAGAGATCGGTTCGGGGCTTATATAGGTTTTATTCTGAAATCTCTTGATGGTATTGTTATCATCTTTCGGCCCGTCATACGCGGCAATCTGTACATTATAGGCCGGCGCGTGCCCGATGTTGTACAGGCGGGTCGTAAGGAAGATGGACTGTCCCAGAATCGGGTGGGCCGGTTCGTATTGCAGCGTGCCGGGTGTAAAGGCCAAGTCGGGCTTTTCGCTGACCAAGACGGGTATCACGGCCACGGTAGCCTGCGGAAGATCGTCAATGGCGGCAACTAGCGGAAGGCGGTGGTCACCGGCAGGAACATTCGGCCAAGTCCATACCTGTCGGAGTCTCTGGTCCCGATCTATAACAAAGGTAATTTGCTCCGTACCGCTCGGAAGACCCACCAGGCGGGCGGCTACAGACGCTGTAGCGGACTCGGTCCTGGCGGCAAACGGGATCGAGATCTTTGTCTCCGTGCCTTCCGACGGAAAAGACGGGACCAGGTTGATATCCCTGGTAATTGGGAACACCGCTGGGGTGCTGTCGATAACCCATTCTGTAGCGGCACGGTTATCTTCCTTATTCGATTCGCGAACCTGACCGGTCGGATCAACAAACACTTCCAGCATAGCCGTATGCGAAAGTGTTCCCATCCATAATAATTCTTTTGTGGTCCCCGAGGGGAGCGCTGGAACCTGTACAATTTCAATGAGCGGACCTGCCCAGACTCGGCATTCGGTCGCAGGCGAATCGATCGGGGACCGGTTTGTAACAACCCACCGGACAGATCGCGCCGTGCCTTGCGCAGCGTTCTTTGGAGTAATGCTCAGCTGTTCGAGCGCCAGATTAGGAAGGGCGGTTTCCAGCGTTCGCCCCCCCCAGAAATCGGTTGTTCCGTCCTGGGATTGCGCGTAAAAACGCACTTTTAACCGCTCGCCTTCCTCCGGAACCGTGAATGTAACTGCATGAGAAAACTCGCCGGAAACTACCGAGATATCCCTCGCCGTTGCCAGTTCCCGCCCCGGCGCCATGGTCACCGCTAATGTACCGGTTCCTGTAAACTCTGAGGGTCCTTTTCCCCGGACTGTAAGTGAAACGGTTTCTCCATGCCGGACACGCTCGGGAATGAATTCGAGAGATGTCTCATAAGTCGGAAGAGACAGTCGAGTCAGCGGATCGCCGAAGGAGATATACTGCCTCAACAGTTCATTCACTTTCGAGACCAGGGAATAATCCAGTCGAGCGGCCTCAATCGCATCTCCCACGATGGTTCGATGTTCCGTGAAAATGTTTCGGGACAGGTAATGGGCCATGATCTGGTGTTGCTCCGTAGAACCCATATCACTTGGCGACCAGACCGCTATCGCGCCCTTTCGCGGCTGACGAACCAATTCCTCCGAGAGACAGACGTGAAAAGGAGGGAAATTAAAATTCACATACCCTGTCAGGCAGGACCAATTTACCAGCAGCGGAAGCCGTCCGTGCTCCTGCAATAGAAGCACTTCGCTGAGTTTCCGATCTGTCCCCATGAAAATCCGCTCATGGGACCACATCTGATTTCCGCCGTGGCCGAAGTATTGAAACAAAATACCGCCTTCGTCGAATGCGCGGATAATTGCATCCGTACAGGCGGGGCAATATTTCTCCTCCATTTCATACAGGTGATACAGATAGGGGCTGGTTACAAGGGGAAAATCAATCTGGTTAATATAAACGTTTTCCAGTTGGGCCGGAATGCTGATCTCCTCCGTTTCCCGCGCGTCGCGTTCGTATGTGTCATCACTGATGAAAACGTTTCGTGCGCGCCAGGGACCGACTTCAGGATTCTGTTCAACAAGCAGAACCTTTTCAATCACATTAGCGAGTTCCGGTGTCGATCTCACGGAAATCCGGCTCAGCAGCATTTCGGGAAGCGTGTCGTCCTGGCCGCCGTAGATCAGCGCATACCACACATCCGAGGCATAGTGTTCCGGCGTATTCTCCGGTACATAAGTGGGGAGAAGATCTGCAATTCCGGTCTGGTAATTGTCGCGATGATCCCACGAGCAATCTCCGATCAGTACGACATACTGGGGCAGAGGCGGGGTCCATGCGCAGAGCGTGTAACCCAGGAAATCCTTGATCGACCTGCAGCTCGGTTGCCCGAAACTCCATTCATCATAGATATCTTGAACATCCACTACCTGTACCCGATACCCTTGCCGGTTTCGCCATTCCAGCCATGAGTCCAGAACGGGATCGATAAACATTGCATGGCTGATGACTAACACGTCGGCGGAGTTGTCCGGTGCATGAAGAGTTGTAGCGTTATCCCGCACCACGGATTCCGGAACAGGCAGGTCCCGAGGATCAAATAGGTGAAACTCCATGCCCCCGGTTGCCGTCGCTATAAAAGAAACCAGGTTCTCCCTGTGTTCCGCTGTCCCGGTCCAGTCGATGAAGTTCCCATTAGGGGTTTCGGCAAGAAGCATGGGCTGCACGGTCTCTGTGCAGTCGGCCACCGGCAATCGCATCGGAACACCTGTCGCCGGTGACACAAAACTGAATGCTCCATAACGCAACGTCAGGTCTCGTTGATATTGGATTTGATAGGCGGCCAGAAACACCCGGCGGATATCATCGGTCTTTGTGTGAAGCGGAGTTGACGGCTCCTGATTCGGAGTGGCCTGGGGCAGGAATATTCCCACGGTGGTAGACGAAATCGCATCCGATGCGGCAATTACCAATCCAAAAATATCCTCCCGATCCGGCTGAATTGTTTCTACGGATTCGGAGCCCCCGGCTTTCAAAGTAACGGTTTGCGGAACCCGTTCGCGATTGAACAGGCGAACGCTGAAGTGGACGGGGGAATCGGCGGACCGACCGGGTGCGTGGAGTGGAACCTCATATTCCTGTCCCAAGGCGGCCCAGAACCACTCATAGTCCTGATGAGTTTTTCGACCCAGCTGATGGTCTTCTTCGAAATAGAGCGTATCGGTAACCGATCGAACGAGGATCGCATCTCCGGTTCCTTCCAATACACCGGGGGAAGCGGCTAATTGAGGGAGATCGGTGTCGCCCCACACCAGCCAAAACACAGTATCCCTTGTGTAAGGGGAATCGGTTCGCCGCGCTCGAAAGACAATACGGGTGTCAGGCCCGAAACGATTATCTTTCGCATTTGTCGTGAGAAACGCGCAGGACTTACCCTGTGACCACAACGACAGCGTCGACAGGTCAATCGCGGCCGGTGAAAGACCGACTTTTTCGATGTCTTTCATCCCGACTGCATAAAGGCCATCTCCACGGGTAAGGAGCTTAACCGCGTTTTCGCGTCGGACTCGTTCGCCAAGTCCGGCCTGGGGAATCCCGATGCTCCCGGACCAACCGGCTTCCAACGGGGGGGGTACATTGTCGGGTCGTGTCCGATAAAGATTGACCGATTCATGATTCAGTAGAAGATGCCGGTAGAGGGAAGGAAATCCGCCTGGAAATGACTGCTCACTTTGCGGTGGAAGAAGACTTCGCGCGGAGTTGACAAAACGGATGGTCAACTCTAATTCACGGATGAAAATCCGCTTCCCGGCATACTGGGTATTCGATACACGAGCAAGAAAGTTGGGATTTATGACTACCTTAACGACCCGGACTTCATGGAAAAAAAACTCTGTCCGTCCTGTTGTTTCTCCGGCCTGGTTCAGGATATCCTGGATTTGTTTGAGATTCTCATCCGAGGCGCTCTGGGAGTCCCCCGCGATAACTGTGCGATCACCCTGGGCCGGCCCGATTTCTACACACCATCGGTCATAAGTAAACTCCCTCTCACCGGAGAACGGAACCGCCAGATAAACCTCTTCGGGCGGGTAGTCACTGTCCGGCCGGGGCCACTCAAAAAGCAGTCGGATCCGCTCTGCGGAAGATTCCAGTAGTCGGCAGTATTCCGGTTCGGAGAAAGCGGTGGTTCGGAATGGGTTTTGTCCGATTGCAACGGAACTCAAGAAAGGCAGGACTATCGTTGCGCACAAACCACGAAGCATAAAACGACACAAGACGGTTATCCTCGCTTCCCTACGAGATAATGGAACCTGCTTACAAACGCGCAGGCCAGATTCCTGTACGCTCATCCAACCCTGCCAGAAGATTCATGTTCTGAACAGCCTGCGAAGAGGCTCCTTTGCCGGTGTTGTCCAGGGCCGCCAGGATCACCCATTTACCGGTACGCGGATCTTCGTGTACCGAGATATCGCAAAAATTGGTGAGTTGGACAGAATGCAATACCGGGGCCTCTCCCAGCGGCAACACGCGGACAAACGGCTCACCGGCATACGTGTCGGCATAGAGGCGGTGGAGATCATCGAGTGAATAATTCCCCGATTTCTCGCCGAACAGGGTGGCCAGTATCCCCCGCCGAATGGGCAGGAGATGCGGCACAAAAGTCAGTCGGACCGTTCGCCCGGAAACTCGGTTTAAAATATCCTCCATCTCCGGAGTGTGACGGTGATTCGCGATCTTGTAGGCCTTGAAGTTTTCCGCTACTTCCGGGTAGTGAAAGGCCAGGGACGGGTGTTTCCCCGCGCCGGTTACGCCGGATGCGCAGGAGGCGATCATCCCGTCCGGCTCGATTGCCCCGGCTTTCACAGCCGGATACAGGCCGAGAATCACTGTCGTTGAGTAGCAGCCCGGATTCGCCACCAGCTGCGCCCGTGGGATCTCCGCGCGAAACAGTTCCGGCAAACCGTATACCGCTTTTGCACACCATTCCGGAGAGGTATGCCTGCCCCCGTACCATTCGTCATGAAGCGCCGGATCTTTGAAACGGTAATCTCCGGCGAAATCAATGACTTGAATACCCTTTCCCAGATACGCCGGGGCCAGTTTCATAGCCACCTTGTCCGGGGTCGCCAGAAATGCAATGTCAATTCCATCGGGGATCGGCCCACCGGCGGGTTGGATTTGGACAGGGCAAAGCCCACGCAACTCGGTCCAGACGGCTCCGACATCGGTCGGTTTGTCGACATCCGCGGCTGTCAGGGAAACAATCTCTGTGTTCGGGTGTTGCAGGAGAATCCGCAGGAGATCTCCCCCTGCGTATCCTGTCGCTCCTATAATTTGAATTCGAATTGGATTGGACATGAATTCTCTCAGCTTCAAAAAGGAATGAAATACCAAAAACATTACTATAGGCATCGGAAATATAATTGTCAAAAGTGCCCGGAACTGTGTGTGCGACGTAAATGCAGGTAAGCGAGCCAGGCGGCACGGGAAGCCCAACATCCTTCCTATTCGCTCCCCGTACGGTCCACCCCATCCCGACCGTTTCCGGCGTTGCCTGGTCACCGGATGATTTTACAAAAGAACCGGCCTCTTTATTCCGGTCTGTGATATTCCTGTCCCACCGGGTTTGCATCGCCTTCCGAGCGCTGATCGAACCACTTGTCGATCTTATCCCGCAGTTCGATCCGAATGGTTTTGTGGAACGGGTCTTCGGCGACATTACGGTCCTCACGCGGATCGAGAATCATGTTGTACAATTCATGCGGGCCGCCGTCGGCGCGATGTACATATTTCCATTCCGCTGTGCGGATCATACGTGTTCGCCCGTATTCGCCGTAGATGACATCGTCCCATTCGGCGTTCTCGCCTTTCAGTAACGGTGCATAAGTGTGTCCGGCATAACGCGGTCCCTGCGGCATAGACAATCCTGCCAGGTCCAGAATCGTCGGCATGAAATCGTACGCGCTGACTAACCGGTCCTGTACTGCCCCGGCCGGCAACATTCCGGGGCAACGGAAAATCAGTGGAATCAGCATGGATTCCTCATACATATTGCGTGGATTCGAGGCATTTCCCTTCCCCCACAATCCGTTATGCCCGCATTGGAATCCCTGGTCACTGGCATAAATTACTATCGTGTTCTTGTCGATTCCTTTCTTCGCAAGCCCCTCCATGATTCGACCCACACCGGCATCGACGGCAGAAATCGAGGCGAAATACTTCTCTAAAGTTTTGGTATCGCCGATTTGATTGATGTTTGCCGAGGCCCATGGATGCACGGGTTCCCTGGGGATGGAATCAAACGGACAATCTCGATACAGGCTTCCGAATGGTTCCGGGTGAACCGCGCTATCCCAGGGGCTGTGCGGCGCGTTGTATTGCACGCTGAGGAAGAACGGTTTCTCACAGGATTGTTCAATGAAATCCGTTGCGTGGTTGGTAATATGGTCGGTAATGTAACCTGGAACCTTTTCCGTCTTGCCCTGCCAAATCATCTCCGGATCGTTGTAAGGACTGGAGCCGCCGGGAATCGCGAACCAGTAGTCGAAACTCTTGTGCGGGTGAAGGCTGTCGCCAAGATGCCATTTACCGGACAGGCCGCAACAGTAGCCGTTCTGCGCCAGGACCTCGGTCAGGAGAGTGAATCGATCAACTAGACATCGTGCGCGGGGGCCGACATTTTCATTTTTGATCCAGTCGTGAATGCCGTGCTGCGAGGGAATCAGCCCCGTCATAAATGTCGCCCGGCTGGGCGAGCAGACGGGGGTTGTAGCGCAGGCGTGGGAAAATCGCACCCCCTCGGCGGCGAGACGGTCGATATTGGGCGTTTGGATTTCCAGGTTACCGTAACAGCCGAGCGCCCATTGTCCCTGGTCGTCTGTCATAATGAAAACGATATTCGGGCGGTTCTCGGCCGCTTCCGAGGAAGGAGCGGAGGCCATGCGCCCCAGAGACAGGGCAAATCCGCCTGCCAATGAGGTTCCAAGGAGATCGCGACGGGATATCTGGGGGTGTTCGGTCATGTTCCTGTTCTCTCTTTGAAGGATAAATGGATGGAACTATGGTTGCATAAATGCGGGGAGGGAACCACGGGGGGCTGGTTCAACAAAAGGAAATAGTTTGGACGAGACCGATACCACACCACCGACAGGATGCCGGCGCCGCCCGGAATAAACCCTCCCCCCCAACTCTCTCCCAAAGGGGGAAAAAGAAAGTACAGTCGGAGAGAGCAAGGGAAAAAATCAGCCTCCCTCAGAGGGACAGAGCGAGATTAAGCTTGCCGGAGATTCGCCTTCAGATACTCCTCACCGGCAATTGCAAAACTGCGCAATACAATCCGGTCACTGCCCCCAATGACTTCCCAGTTGATCTCACGATCCTCACGTTTGGCCTTCAGTCGCTCGTTCTCTTCCTCGCGCAAGGTATAACGATCCCATAATCCGACACCGACATTCGGCTCAAGGTGAATAAATTTCCAATCGACTATCTCCCCCTCAAATCGGCCCTGTTCATCCTGCAAAATTACCTTCGAACCGATTCTCTTCCCGTTTTCATCGTACTCCGGCTCAATATCTACCAGCCGTCCCCTTCGCTGGAAAACCGGCGTGGCCAGGTAATCCAGCATCAGGTACGGCGGCCACCCGTAAGAAACACCGCGCAGATCCTCGCCGACCTCCCGTCCACGCTCCTCCCGGTATGTTTTGGCGTACTTCTTAGCAAAACGCGCCATGGCCTCCATTACCTTCGGCGCTTGCTCTTCGAGTTTCGGGCGCAACTGACCGCGAAACCGCTCCTGAACCAGCTCATCCCGCAGCGGCTCCAGTGTGCCGCCGCGCCCGACATTAGTCGCCACCTGAAGGCTCATCAGGATAATGGCAAATGCGGTCTGATACGGCTCCTCCGGTTCCGAGGAGCAAACGACTATTCGCAGCGAGCAGTAAATCTGCGAGCGCGGGCAGGTGTCCCGATTTACCGGCATGTTCCATTCGAGGATCTGTCGATCCACAAACGAACGCATCAGATCGTCGCTCGCCCAGAACTCCGGCGAGGTGAGTACGGCCGCCTGAATGACTACATTCTGAGACCGCGAGACATCATAGACAAACTCGGCTGCCTGGCGGACCGTCGCCGCATCGACCCGCCCATGAGCGTCCTGCATTTCAAATACTTTCAGATTCCGAGCGCCGGATTCCGCCGCGCCTTTAATCAATACAATCGGATGTTCCTCCGCGAACTTGCGAAGCCCGATATAGCCGTCACCGGAAATCCCGTTTTCAATTCGAGCGAGGATGTCCTTCGCTGAAAGCCCTTCGTTGTAAGCCCTTTTCCAATCCATTTCCGGTGGAAGATCCACACCGCTCTTTCGGTCGTAAATCTCCGGATAAAGAGACTTGTCGTAAGTAATATCTGAAAAAATCAGCGATTGAACGGTCGCCGGAAACCCGGCATCCTCCAGTTCGCCGGATTCATAGATCGAGAGACCGTGATAGGGGATAACCGATCCCACCGTTACAGGACGGGTAAATCGAACGGCGAGACGAATCCCCTTCGGCTGAAGCCGCCCCGATTTCTCCTCCGCCTCGAGTACCGATTTAATCTCCTCATCGGACAGCCCGCGATGCCGCCGAAGCGCCTCCGCAAATTCGTCGCGGGTGACATACAGATGCGCGCCGTCGACTACAAGGCTCGGCTTTCTAGTCCCCTGATTCGTTACAAATCGCCCGAACCGAGTAATCAAGACATTCGCGCCGCACCTCCCCGCCTCGAGCAAATCGCGATTCAGTGTCGGCCCCTCCCGTAACGCACGCGAAACATGCGTCCGCCCTACCGGAAACAGGAACGCGAGATTCACCCGCTCATCCGCGGCAATGATATCCGGATCGAATTTCTCAAAAACGACAGGGATCGGAAATCCATCGCTGCGCATGAAACAGATTTCGCGCAGTTGATTGTAGGCGCGCCACCGGCGTTCTGTCGCTGTCGGTGCATCGGCCCCGATGCCCGGCAACTCGTTTGTTCCTGCGAAATCTCCAAGCAAATGATTCCGTTCGGAGGCCGGGCAATCGGCTAATTCGGTTCGATAGATCAACAGGTTACGGATGTACTCATACAGCCGGCGATGATGTTTCACCGCCAATTCGTACCGCTCTTCAGGCGTAAGACAAAGGAATCCCGAACCGCGCGAATACGCCCAGGGCCAGTATTCGCACCGGTGATCGTTCACCGTCTCCGCGAAGAAATCGGTCAGATTTTTCCAGAATACCCTCTGGTCGTATTCGCCGCGCGCCTGATAGACAAATTCCAATGTCTGAGCCAGCGCAAATGTTACATAAAAATACTCGATGCCCTCGGCGATCATGGCTAATTTCCCCTTATCGCCTTCCGCGGCCTCCGCCACACGCGCCAAATCACCGATGTTTTCGTATCCGCCCGCGATTTTCTTCCAGTCTTCCAGGACGATTTCCCGGCCCGAGAACACCACTCCGAGGTCCTCCGAAATGCGTTCTCGGAGTACACGATTCTCCGCAGGAACGACGGCATCCGCCAGCGCCACGAGGGCGTTACGGGTATGGGCGATTAACATTCCAAACTCGTGATTAAGGTGAGACAACCATTCAAGCGAACGGTCTCCCGCTTCCCCTCTGAGGGCCTTCTCCAGGTCGATCCCCATCCGATCCATTACCTGACGGGCCTTCTGCGAATACGAACCGAACGGCTCTTGTTGTGCGGAATCGAATGCGGATTGAAATCCTTTCTCGCGATTAGAGAACGCCTGAGCGCGCATCGCCCGCTGCTGGAGTGCGCGACGACGTTCCAGGGCTTCCGCCGCCGCTACCTCTACCGCCTTGCTGGAGGATTCAACTAACTGCTGCTGCTTGAACTGCTGCGTTTCGGGAACGTATTTGTAGCGAACCAGCGCTTTCATCAGCCGATCCATTTCACGCGGTGTGAACGGTTCTTGAGGTGTCGAGCGCGGCCCGTCGAATACAATCGCCGGTCGGCGCTCCCGCCGCCGAATCCCTTCTACGCCCTTTTCAAAGATCGTCCGCATTTCACAAACCCGCGCTTCCGGCTCGCCGGTCACCACAAAGATTCCGCCGATTCCCGCTATCCAGGTTCCGAAATCCAGATGCGATAACGGAAGCCCGGCAGACAATTTTGCCGACGCCTGGCTGATAAACGCATCACCTTCACGCCAGGTTCCGTATCGCTTCAGGCGTTCCTCTTCTCGAAGCGCTTTACCGGCTTCATCCTCTTCCTGAATATGGTGGAGCAGCCTGCCGTAAAAGTCCTTCGCCTCTTGAATTGCCCGGTCTCGAACCGTGTTGTCTTTTGCGATCGCAACGGCTTCAATTCGACGGTACAGATTCAAAGCGCGTTCGCGTTTCCGGTGCATTTCATCGCGTAGACGTTCCACATTGGATGATCCCAGCCCGATGGCCCGATAAGTCCCGCGCCGTCCGAATTTCTCGCACGCCGCAAAGAACGTCATAATGTCGCGATAAGTCAGAGCGCGACGTTTTTTGCCTGCGGCGCCGTCCGCAATCGCCAGCGAACTGTTCGGGTTCCCGTTCAGCATCAGGGCTACCAACTTCGGCGCATCGTCAATCAGGTCCAATAGTTCCCGGAACGGGATACCCGTATTCAGCACGTCAATGCCCTGGACATCTCTCTCGTAGTCCCGGCCCGGTCCCCGGTATTTGAGTACCAATGCGTGAATGTTGCCGGCGATATCGGCCATCAGTCGATTCCGCTGCTCTTCGGGAAGGTCCTTTATTCCGGCCCACTCCGCGAGTTTCCCGCCATAGACCTTCGCGTTCGCCGTAATCTGTTCTTCGCTCAACCCGACGTCGGCCAGTTTTGTCTTCACCGCTTCCGCTACCGCGTCCAGTTTTGTGTCCGCCGTGTAGTGCAGCACATCCTGGGTAGAGGACATGGTAATCGAGGTCATGACAATATCGGCAGGAGGTAGATGACGCGGGAAAGATTTCTTCAGCCTCTCCACGGTCGCGGGGTCGGTCAGTTTCAGATCGAAAGATGCCGCCAGTTGTTCGCGCAACCGACGCGCAACCGGATGGTGGTCCTCCGGATCAAAACCGTGCGCCATCAGGTAAACGAGGTTCTGTCCTTCCTCATCGAGACTGAATGTCAGATGCTCTCCGGTTTGAGCAAAAATCTCAAATAGCCGAAGCCCCGTCGAGTACCGGACGTCCTGAACAGGCTTATATTCGGCAGTCAGCGCAATGCGCGCGTGCTCTTCGGTCGGGCAACGGGATTCATGCTCCCGCGCTTCCCGGATGCATTGGTAAATCATCCAGGCCTTATAGAACACCATAAACCGGTTAACCTGCTCGGCGCAGATAATCATCTTTTCCACGCCCCACCGCGCCGCAAGATTGGCTATCAAAGTCGCCCCGTCCGCAACCTCCGGCCACGGTCGCCCCAGCCGCACAATCGCCTTGGCGATCTTCGTGATCTGCATCACCAGGAGGCCGTCGCGTACCTCGAAAAACTCCTTCAGCGAATCGACCGACAAAAGTTTTTCCGCCGCCCAGACCTGCCAATCCAACTCGGATTCAAAGTCGTTCTTGTGTATCAGGGCCTTTTTGGCAAGCGCCATCACGCCGGCCCGATGGTGATCCGGTATTCCGATCTGGCGCAGCTTTACCTCATTCGTTAACGAAAGCACAAAGGCCAGAAACAGGCCGTCTTTCGGCACGCAGTAGCCGCCATAGCCTTCCCCGGCGGGAAGCACCAGGCGGTCCTCGCGCAGGTTCATCTGATCGGCCATGTCCTCTTCATCGCCTTCTGTCACGGCCATAATCAGCAGCGCCAGCGCGTTGGACCCGGCGAAATGTGTAACGCAAAGCGCATTCTCGGAGGTTTTCTGTATCTCCGCATGAGCCAGGGCCGGACGTTCTTCCACACCGCCCTCATTGACAAGGCTATAAAATTCAAATCCGGCGCGCGCCGCCGTGGCGTCCGCTCCGCCGACCCACTGCCGCCATTTCACTACCGAATCCCGCTCCCGTTCGCCCAGGTTTACACGGCTGGGTGTGTAAAGCAGGTTGTACCGTTTATTGCCCCCCACCGCCTGGTAATGGTACTTCGGATTCAGTACCAGATGCCGCAAATCCCGTTCGGCTAATGTCTCTTTGCGGGCCGTCGACAATCCGAGACTCGTATGCCGTCGCAGATACGTCGTCACCTTTCCGGGAATACCGCGCGCCGGATTCGCCTCATGCAGCGCGTTCAATACACGCCGGCGCGCCTCAAATCGAACCAGGTTCTCCAGTTCCTCGGCATAGTCCCGGTCACTGTCGATTACCGATCGCTGCGCCGTGTTCAAGTCGATCCCGGGATTTTCTTTCAGGAAGGCATTGACACGGTCCAGGATCAGCTGCCCGTTGTTTTCGATTACCTTGGGAACACAGCTTGTTTCCAACTCGGTCCGATGCGCTTCGATCACCCGTTCCACGGACGGAGGATCGACGATCACCTCCGCGTCCGGATTTCCTTCGGGGTCCTCTTCCAGCAGCACGGCTAATTTTGCGACCTCATTAGCTACCGGAAGAAAAGACATCACCACAGTCCCCGTGGCGCGTTCCCGGTCGATACGCTGATCCGCCATCACCTCGTCGATCACGACATCCATCGCAAACTCATGGATGACTTTCTTGCCGATCCGCGTAATCTGATTGCGATACCGGCTAAGACGATTCCGGACTTCCTGTTCCAAACCCTCGCCCTTGACGGCGTTGTACAGCGCCATTTCCTCCTCAATCCAGGATTGCACATATCCCTCGGTCATTCCGGCAGATTCGGTAGTCAAAATATGGAGCGAGGGCAGCGGCCGAAGCCGTTCCATCCCCCGTGCGCCGAGCCGATCCGCTTCGCGCTGCAGATCGGGGTCTTTACCGACCAGGGCCTTGCAGCGTTTGTACAGGGATTCCGCATCCTTCGCGGAGGCATAAGCCGCGCCGATGCCGGAGGATTTTCCTGCTGTTTCCACCAATGCCGGGACAAGTACATCACGGCGAAGGCGCCCTGATTTCTCGACCGTTCGGTTAATATCTAAAATAGCCTTCCGCGCGGAATCGGCCACCACCGCCGCCACCGGCCCGATATAACCGTTCAGGTCTTTCGCGGATTTCAGAACCCTCCGAATCGCTTCCGCCCGGCCCAGGGAAGGATCTTCGGCAAGCCACCGCTCCGCTTTAGCCAGTAAAGGAGGTTCCTTTTCCAGTAAGAGTTGACGGGCGGCAGCAATATGCTCAGAATCCATTACCTCCTCGATGTTGCGCGCCCAGAACTCCGAATGAAGTCGGAAGAAGGCTTCCATCGCCTCCTGGTCGACTTCCGTTTCGATCACCTCTACAACCCGCTCTTCCCCGCCGACCTCCACGGCCTTGCGAATCACCCGCTCGTGAATAAACAGCGGGATGGCTTCCACCCAATCCTGTACTTTGATAATCCAATGGGAATCTTCCACATCCCCGTTCGCTAAAAGGATCTTGCCGGGACCCGGTGTGGCGTACGTGTTGTGCCCGCCACGACGGGGGAGATCTTTTAAATCTTCTTCTTTTCCGGGATGAACTTCGCGAAATGCGTTCGCATTCGCCAGGTTGATTGTTTCGGCGGGGTGTGTGCGCTGCAAAAGGACGACATACGCCGCATCCCGCGCGGGCGCTTGCGCCAGTCGTCCGCGAAGTTCGCCGATCAGATTAAAAATCCGGCCGACATCCGCAAACAGGTTTTTGCGGTCCCGCTCCGTACGCTCTTCCACGCCACCGGTCAGTAGTCGGCGGGAGGCCTCCTCCCGCTCCCGCATAATGGCCTTGAGCTCGGAGGATTGATACTTAATCAACGCCTCTTCCAGCTGATCGATAGCCCCCACCGCCGCGGAATATGAAATCTCGCCGGGGCGGCCCATCAGGCTGACCAGTCGGGTGGCAAAGGTCTCCAAGTCGCGGATGATCCGGCAATGCAAGTACAACTCTTGCGCCGTTTCCAATAGCGCCTCCTTGCCGGTCACAAGTTTACTGACCGAAAGAAGGTGCGCCTGGTTGCCGAACGCGCGTGAGAGACGTCCACCCACCAGACGCACATGATTCTCCAGCGCCCAGTCCGCAATGCGGCGGATATTCAGCCCCTCCACCCGTGGGTCATACGTGCTGACCACCGCCTCATTGACCATTGCCCGCTGCAAATCGACATCCTCACCGGGTTGATCGAGAATCGCCAGAACCCGCTCATGGTCATAAGGCAAGTCAATCCGCGACTGGCCGATCAGCCAGGTCACCCACAAATCGCGCCATTTTAGTGTCCCCTCCAGCTCGCGCATCACACGCTCGCAAGCGTGCAGGAATTCCTGCGGATGATCCGGTCCCAGACCTTCGAGGGATTCGGCGGTCTCCCGGCCCTGTTCGCCTGTCCGGTTCAAAAGACTGATAGCTTTTTGAAAAGACTTCTTGGGAATAAAAACGGTGGATTCGGGAATGGAACGGGTCAATTCCAATAAATCGTTGCCCAAGTCGCGCAATTCCTTTGCGCCCAGATGCGCATATCGTTCGATGTGGACACCTTCCATTTGCCCCGCCAGTTCCGCGTTTAAAGCGTTTTGCAGGAAGATCTGAAAAACATGACCACGGTCCACCGATTCGGCGGATCGCAGGGTCCGCCGCAGGGCATCGCGACGTTCCTGGTCCAGCAAAAACCAGAAATCCAGAACGGTATGAATCGCATCCCGCTGGGAATCGCCGGCAAGAACTGAAAGACCGAACAGCAACACAACGGAACCAAGCAGCTCCGCGCCCAAAACCGCCTGTGAATCTCCTGCGAGCGATTCATCCTCTTCCGAAACGCATACCCCCAACTCCGCAAACACGTCCGCTGCGATTCGGAGAGAATCCTCCTCTTTCACCACATCGGCAAGAACATCGTGGCCTTGACACCAGCGGATTCGAACAGAGGCGCTTCGGATCCCTTTGAGAATCCGAATCACTCTCGGTCCCATGGTGCGCGTCAGAATGCCTTGAGCGGCGGCATTCAGAACGGCCTTGGCCGTTCGCACCCCGTCCGGGTCCTTGCGGGACTCCGGCAACTGGAGCGAGGTGATTTTCTCGGACATTTTAATGCGGTCTGTGGCAATTTCCACACCCGCGTTGCGTCGCGCCACAGGAACACGTGTTTTCGGCGCGGTCCGATCCACGCAGTGTACAGGCAGACAGATACGATCCATGGTCAAATCCAACTCCTGGATGGGATTTCAAAGTCAGCCGACAGCAGAAATCGCGGTCGACAAATCATGCCATTTTTTTCCCTTGGTAGAAACTACCCTGACGATGGGGTTGAGGCAAGATTGCATACCTTGTCGAGATGGAAGCTGCGTCGGAACATCAAATCGCGGCCCGGGAATTTCTTTGGGAAAAAGCACGCTTCGTCAAGGAGGCGGCCTTTCCTCAGGTTTTGCATCAAACCCGGTTTTTTTCCAGCCAGGCCAGAAAGAACTCCCGGTCCTTCTCGATTTGTCGAACCAGGTCGCAAGGGTCGTTGAAAACGCGGTCCTCGCGGATGGAACAGAGAATCTCCACAAACAACTCTCGATTGTATAAATCCCCCTCCCAATCCATCAGGAAAACCTCTATCCGAACCGGCCGTTGTTCGTTCCCTGCACGAAATGAAGGAGCCGAGCCGATATACAGAAGGCTGTCGAATCCTTCCGAGGAAGCGGCATCAAAGAAAACACGAGCGCCGTAGATTCCCTCGCGGGGCAAGGTTTGTTTTCCTATGTCCAGATTGGCTGTCGGAAATCCAAGAAGGCGTCCGCGAAAATCCCCGGTAACCACCAATCCCGCAAGACGATACCGCCGCCCCAGCATGGCTTCCGCAGCGTCCAGGTTGCCCGCCTGCACCGCCTCACGAATCCTTGTGCTGCTCAGCGGAAGACCATCGTATTTCATCATGGGGACAATATGAACCCGCTCAAACAGGCGGCCTTGATAGGATTGCAGCATCGCCGCATCCCCCCGTCCCCCTTTTCCGAATCGGAAGTTGAATCCGGCATACACATGGCGTGCCGCAAGACGTTCCCCCAGGATGGATTCCACAAACTCCCGTGGGGAGATTTCTGCCAGAGCAAGATCGAATTGAGGCGCAATAATCAGATCGACACCGAGAGAAGCCAATATCTCCCGTTTGACCGAGTGCGGTGTCAAGAGGGACAGATTCTCATTCGGAAAAAGCACTTCCGCGGGATGATTTTGAAAGGTGAAGACCGTCGCCGTACCGCCTATTTCCCGCGCCGAGCGCACACACTCCGAGACCAGCGCCTGATGGGCCCGATGAACGCCATCAAACACCCCCAGTGCAACCGAGACATTGTCGGCCGGATTCAGCTGAACTGCATCGAGCTCATCGATTTCGCGCATATTCACCGTTCCAAATCTCGAATTGTGAAAAAGGTTATCGCTTCCGCACGATGATTCAGGGTAGCATCTTCCCATTCAAAAAACCGGTCTCCTTGCCTTCGACACGTTCGGAAGTCATGCTGGGCATCGAAACCATAGCCACAGGCTGGAAGCCTGTGCCACCCGTCCTTCCGGCGAAAGCCGGAATCCAGGCCATTTCCGGGTGGCGCCGGCATCCGGCCGGTGAAATATGGCAAGAAATTCCCATTGCACTATACAATGAACAATCCGCGAAACACTATTTTGGAGGCTTACACCGACACAGCGGAATCCATCGGAAGAAAACCGTCCTGTCCCCTGTCCAATTCGGACCTCTCTCTTGTACTCAAATACGTCCTGCTGCGATGTGTAAAACAGGAAATCCCCGACATTCACCCGGGTATCGCCGATGCCGGCTCCGGCCTGGGTTTCGAAAGACTCAATTTCTTCATCCGGAATATCTGGGACCAAGACCTGGAAGACCTGCTGCGCATTCTCAAACAGGATCATGCCGTCGAGTTTTCACCGGAAGACTTGGAGCAAATCCACTCGGAAAGATATCGCCGACGAATGACCTTCCTCGTTTGGGAACAGTTGCTCGGGCAGCGTTCCGCGCCGGAATTACGGGTCTGTCCGAGTATCCTTCCCGCTACGAAGTATCGCCGCGTCGTCGGTGAAAAACCTGTTGTCCTCATCGTTTTCGAGGCATTCCCCAATATTATGAATGAATGCTTCCCGCTGTGTGTGGATGCCTGTGTCTATAACCTGGAAACATTCGGGGAACCGCGATGGCAAGTGTGCGCCTCCCATATCGCCTGGCTGGATGAGCAGTGCAGACCCACACGCGCCGCATTCTACGATCCCGCCGGGTACGCGCTCATCGAGACCGACTGCAACCCGCCGCTGTCGGTTTGCGCGATTCTTGTTCTGTGCGCCTCTCCCACTGCCCATTGCGAGGTGTCCGAGGCAGCCACCCGGCGCGGGATTCTCCAACTCAATCCCTATCGCCACGCAGCCGAAACAGCCGACAGTAAGATCGCCTGTTACGATCTGTGGAAACACGCCGCTGTTCCCACTCCCAGAACAGTCCTCATCCCGGCACAGAGTTCACCGGCAATAATTCAGTCCATTTTAAGAGAGTTCCGAGAAAACTCCCGGAAACACTCTCTCCTCTGCTCCGTCCAACCTGATTCGGGAACCGAGGGCCGCAGCGTAAATAACCTGATTCTTGAACCCGAGCGGGATTCGGATGCGATCTCCATGGTTCGGCAGATTCTCACGGAAGATGACGCCATTGTGCGTGAATGGGTGGGCAATGTCCGTTTTTATGCGGCTGGAGAGACAACGGGGCGTGTTTGTGATTTGCGGCTCAATGTCAGTTTCGACGGCCAACGACACCGCGCAGAAAGCGGTTACTTGCAGGTCGCAGGCGATGAGCAATCCATGGTGTCTTCCGCATCACGGGGCGGGATAATCCGGAAATTCAGCCGGGGAGCGATGGAAAACCTGTACGGCCCCGAAGGTCGCAAGGTCGTCTGGGATGCGGATAGGCAGACTCGAATCTGCGCAATTGCCGAGTCCGCCGCCAAAGCCTTCCCGGACCTGGCTCTTGTGGGGGTGGACTTGAAATTGGAAATATCGACAAGCGAAAAACTGGATGCACAAGTGCTGGACGCGAATCCCCGCCCTGCCGGATTAACTCATTCTGAATTCATCCCCCAACCGGGGAAAAAGCCCGAACCGGGAGTAACCCGTCACCTGTGGCGACTTGTATCAAATCCCGGAGTTTGAAACCGTATTATCCATGCTGATGACGATCTGACGGGCTTCCTGCTGCCGACGCACACGAATCTGAACATGCTGGTTCGGTCGAGTCTTAAGAACCTGGTAAAACAAATGAATGCCGCTGTTGATCGGAACCTCATTGAATGATTCGATAATATCGCCGACCTCGATTCCGGCCCGTTCCGCCGCCCCGCCTTTCTCCACACCGGTGACCTTCAGTGTCTGCCAGTCAAACTCCAACCCCAAACCGCCCCGCTCCCGTTTCCCATACAGTACCAAGTCCGTGGCCACATCGGCAACCATCCAATCGGGAACGGCGAACGCGACACCGGGATACGGGGCCAGGCGATAGTCCAGCGCCAGAAGACCCAGCAGATTCCCCTGCAAATCGAAAATCGGCGCTCCCTCGCTGTCATGATAAACCGGCATGAGGGCCTGGAAATACTCCTCGTGATAGGCCCGCAACACATTCAGTTGATATCCGTACCCATTGAATCCGCTGTTCCCGATGGTCCCCGGTATCGGGGTCATTTGTTTGGGAGTGTAACAATGTTGAATGGAGAAAATCGGAGTGCCCGCAGGCGGCAACTCCACTGCCGGTGTAATAGAGATCACCCGGTCAAACCGCGCCCCGAATGCTTTAACCAGCGCGATATTCGTGATCGTATCCACCGCAGTCACCGTCGCATCGTACACGGTTTGATTCGCGTCGTAGACCTCCAGGCCCATCACGCTGGTCGAGCAGAGAATGGAGGCGTTACTGGAGACAATCAATCCGTCTCGATCCACTACAATACCGATGCTGTTGTAAACCGGATTGCCCTCCTGCCCCCGCCGCCCTACCATTTCAAGGAAACTATTGTGAACTGCGTTAAACCGCTCATACCAGCTCTGCCAGAAGTCAATCACACGAATCGGCTGAAACTGTTGCTGGGAGAGGGAGTCACTAAAACTCTTGAGGAACTGGACCAGTTCGGCCGTATCCTGCCCCAGTTTCTGTTCGTCCGCGCCAGGAACCAGTTTGGCCGTGATCCGCACAGCCCCCCCTCGCACATCCTGATACACCTGAGAATAATCCACCGGCGCACCCTGGGTCTGTGCCGTTGGGGTAAGAGTAAAAATCACCGTCGCTGCGATCAACACACGAACCATCTGCCAGGTCCTCTCCATGGATCTGCGGACTATCCGATAACTGTCATTCCGTCATAAACCCGAATCCCCCTCAACGTCATTCCGGCCTCTATTCGTCATTCCGGCGAAAGCCGGAATCCAAGTCTTATGCGTTGTCAATCGAAGAATCACAATCGACCCGATAGGGAGGCCATCGCGATATCCGTCTGCGGGCGGAAAACGGGGAGTGGCAGAGAAGGATTATTCAGCTGAGAACGAAAGTCCTCGTAGTTCCCTTTCGTTCTGATCCCGGTGAAATTCTGGAGTGTACGGATTCTTTCGGCGCTCTGGTTGATTTGCTCAAGTTCTTTTGCAATATCCACTTCTTCTTTTACCCTTACCACCGGTCCCTGTGTCGGTTCCAACGCCGGTGTCGGTTCGAGCGCCGCTGTCGGTTTCAAAACGGCAAGAGTCTCAAGCGGTTGCATCATCGGAGGAGCCGTGAGTGTATCCATGTCCCACCAAGCCAGAATGGCTGCCAAAACCCCAACCACAGCGGCCACCGGAATGGGCCGCAAAACACCCCAACCCCAACCGAACGATATCACATCCCACCATCTGGAAGACTTCCGGGCTGTCCCAAACCGCTCCTCCAGACCCGCACGCAGGACCTCCGGCTGATAAGGAATCTCCGCTTCGTCAACCTCCCATTCCTCCAAAAGGCTCCAGGCCTGTTCGAATTCGTACAGATTCCGACGACAATCCCGGCAGATCCGCACATGCCGCTCCACACGCATCCGCTCCTCGACATCGCAGTCGCAGGATACATACCTCGACAAAAGATCTTGATCGAATCGGCAAGGATGTTCGTCCATGTTATTGATATTCCTCCATCAACGGACGGAGAATTTGTCTCAGTTTCAAATGCGCCCGGTACGCGCGTTGTTTGATCGATTCCGGGGTGACGTTCAATATCTCGGCAATCTCGATATATGACAACCCTTGATACTTATTCAAAATAATCACTTCCCTCTGGTCCGGCGAGAGAGAGTTGATGGCGCGCATAATGATGTCCTGATGCACTCTCTCTGCATATTCCTCACGCGCATCCGGCCCTTTCTCCATCGTCGCGTCAATCACCGACATGGTATCCCCCGATGAATTGGTGGGCGCATCGGTGTCCCGTTGCACCAGTCGATTCCAATATCGACGCTTTTCGTCAATGCAGAGATTGCGGGCAATCCGGTACATCCAGGAGGTAAACTTCGATTTCGGCTCCCAGCGTTCCCGGCTGCCATACACCCGCATAAACGTTTCCTGTACCAGGTCTTCCGCCAATTGCCGATCCTGCACAATACGCAGGATAAACGAGAAAACCGGCCTGTAATGACGCTTATAGAGTTCTTCAAGCGCCTCCTGTTTTCCCACCCGACAGGCCATCATCAATTCTTCATCGGAAAGACCCTGCAAGTTCCGCAACGTCAGCGGCATGGATGCAAGCCTGCCGCCGCTCTCCCCGGCGTTTTTCTCCAGAGCTCGCTCCATGGTCTGCGTGCTCGCCCATAGGTTCGATCCGGCAGTCGCTGTCATACTTACTGATTGTCTGCTCACGATTCTGCTGCGCAGCCGACCTATTTCGGCTCTACTCCTTTCACATAATTACACCTCCGCACACGCTGTAAACGAATGCCTCCTGCCTCCGGTAACATGTATTTTATACAAAAACCGCGTCCGTCGAGAATCGGTTCGATTCCACTTCCGGTCAAAGACCCTCAACTCATACATAAACCATTGAAATTGCTGATGATACCAACGAATAACCCAATGCGGGGCAATCCTCGTTACTCAAAACCTCTTTCTTGTATTATATACCTAACCGTTTGGCAAGCCTAGCTTTACATCCATTTCACAACCACCTTTATCTCGTATCCTCGCTGCGCTTTACAGGAAATCATTTCGCCCAAGGATCGGGAGAGACACACAGGGAGTTGAACCTGCTCAACTCGTCAACCCCCACCTTACCTCCCCCGATCTTCGGGGGAGGTATCAACCCTCTTATCCTTCCCCCCGAAGATCGGGGGGAATACAAGGGAGGTTGAGTTCATTAAACTTATCCAAATGCGCCCTGCCCTTCTGTCGTTTCAAGACCCAAACACACCAGACAATCACCCCAATCAGCCCCACGGCGGTGACCATACACCCGATTCTCCACGAACCGGACACAAATCGTACACTAACTTCGTGTTCCCCAGCCGGAACACGAAATGCCGACAAAGCATGCATTGCCCTCACAGAGGACTCTCCCCGTTCCCCGTCTATGTATGCTGTCCAGCCCGGATACCACGGCAGCGAAAGAACCAGCCAGCCCTCCCCAGTTGACTTATATCGCAGTCGGACCTCCTGTGCTTTCCAGGACAAGACATCCGCCGATCCTGTCACATCACCTGTTTCTAAGTTACTGAATTCTATAGGATTACAATTGATTTCCGGGCGATCCCAAGTAAGCCGCAGAAGGTCCTCCAGTGGCCTGAGGGAGCCGGTGTCCGGACGGTAATCTACTTGCTCCAATCCCACCCATCGCACCGCACAGGGGGAACGTTCCCGCTCATACACACGAAAATATGGCCCGTCCAACAGTTTCTTAAAGGAAAGTTCACTCGCGTCTTTTGAACAGAGGAGATACCGAACGTCAAAAAGGTCGTAAACCGGACTCTCGATTCGTTTCAGTTCCACTGAATCGACAAACCGATCCGGTTCCCAGCCTTCGCTTGCGCCCAACAGGTCCATGGTGAATCGCAGGCTCATGGGATCGTATCCGCCCAGTCCCATGAGATTCCACGGGATCGTCATATTCGGAAACGGGACGTTTCCCACCATCGCCACTCGAAAAGGACCCGATTGCCGCTCCAGGCTCTGCAAGAACTGCGCCTCGGGCGGCGGAGTCAGCCAAACCCGCACGCGGTACGACGGAACCAGGCACCCATCCACGTATTTGTATCCGTATAACCACAAATCCGCGCCGACCAGGATTAGCATCCCGACCGCAAAAACCGACCCGCGAAACACCCGGAATTGCCGCCCGATCCCATACCACGAGAGCGCAACAAGCAAAAACCCGACTGCGACAAACAGGGAGGTAATCCGAACCACGGAGATGTTCTGAGCGGATTGAAACTCACGAAATCTCACAACCAGGGACAGTCCGAATACCCCTACAAAAACCGTAAGCGCAGGCACAGCAAGGTTGCGTAAGCCTTTCTTCGCGCTTTTCAGGGATCGGAGATGACAAACCAGCCAGTCCAACCCCCGTCCCGCAAAAAGCGCCATCGGAAGAATCATCCACGGCAGAAACTTTGCCGGCGCGCGGAAATACTTGAATCCGGGCAAGGCCAAAACCATGCGATAAAAAGGATTGTCGCGACCGCAAGCCAGGAACAGCGCAAACATCGCCGTAAGCAACAATCCAAGCTGGAGAGACCGCTTGGAGCGCCAACTCCACACACCCAGAATCGCCAGAAAAGGCGTCACCGCTCCTCCGTAAGCCGATGACCAGTAATAGAACCGATCCCAGTGATTCCCCCAGGCGTGCGAACCGAAAAACTCACCGGCAAACAGGCTGATCAGCCGATGCCAGGAAAAGGAGAACTCCGTTGCCTGCTCGAACGACAGGGCAGACCTGCGACCGGAAAGCGGGATATACTCAAGCGTGGGAAATATCTGAAAGGCGCAAAGGATCCCGGCAATCACACCCCCGATAACGAATGCAGCCACACCGCGAACCAGCCGGTCTTGTCCGGTCGGTCCGCCGTATCCCGCAAGAAAAACCGCCGTGAAAAAGAACGCATAAAAAGCCATTTGCGGATGTCCGCACAGAATCTGCATGGACATCAGGAGGGCAAAACAGGCGCATTGCTGCCGTCGAAGCGCGGACGCGTGAACCGCACGGATCGCCGCAAGAAACAGCGCCGGTGTCCAGGATATCGCAATGTAGGTCAGGTGATTGCCCGCCATGATGTGAATCATGACGAAGCCGTTCAACGCATAAACAAGCGCCGCAAGAGAGGCGGCCCACCGGGAGAGTCCGCAGGTCCGCCCAAGGCGTATCGTGAACCACAGGCTGATCGACAAATGAAGCAGCAGCGAAAGACCAAAAAAATACTCCAGCGGAAAGGCGAATAGAATCAAATCCAGGGGATAAAAAACCGCCGATTGCAGGTTGGCAAGAAACGGCGCGCCGCCGTACGTATGGGGATTCCACAGGGGAACCTGCCCGGCGAACAGGTTCTCACGGGTGTAGGCTTTCCATGGGAGAAACTGATAGGGAATATCGCCGAACATCGGCTGATTCCCCAGGAAAACAATGCGCCAGGTCAGCAGAACCGGAACCAGGAAACAGAGCAAATACGGCGCAACGTTGCGGAAAATCGACTGCCGTGACCTGTTTCCGAGAAGACCCATGACGAGAATCTGTACTCTCCTGTTGATGAGTCGGAACGGCTCTCTGCTTGACTGGAGAACCCTCGCATGGTATCAATTCTGACTCTAACATGAAGGCATGGATTCGGGAGGTGTGGATCAGACTCCTCCCGGAATCTGCCCATGTAGCTCAGTAGGTAGAGCGCGTCCTTGGTAAGGACGAGGTCACCGGTTCGATCCCGGTCGTGGGCTTTGCAGTAACGGTACATACAAGCGGCCCGGAGGAATATTCACCGGGCTGCCATTCTCATTCCAATAAAAATCAAAGGAAGAGGACGATGGCGAAGAAGAAATTTGAACGAACGAAACCGCATGTGAATATCGGGACGATCGGGCATGTGGACCACGGGAAGACGACATTGACGGCGGCGATCACGATGGTGTTGAACCTGAAGGGGTTGGCGG
>JAKQSI010000063.1 GCA_029570205.1 Candidatus Omnitrophota bacterium
AGAACAAACTCAACCGAGATATCCTTCGTCATTCGAAGGTCGATAAAGTGATATTCCCGAAACCGCCCATTATTCAGTAAACCCGGGCGGTCTTTGCAGCCTTCCTCCGGCGGGGCCGGTAATCGGGTAAAGAAGGCGTCATCGGACACACCGCAGACGAAGGCGTGAAGATACGCACAACCCCCTCTCTGTCCCCCCGAACTTTGGGGAAGAGGGTTCCTCCCCCGAAGATCGCGGGAGGCCAGGTGGGGGTTGACCGTATAGCGCAAAACTCCTCGGCGTGATGGTTGCGACCGAGCTTTCTTAAAAGATGGCACACGATCGAATCATTGTCGTTCGGAGCGGCGCAATCGGAGACACGATTCTTCTTGCGCCGGTGGTTCACGGTCTTCGACGGGCATATCCGAGCGCCGAGATTTTTGTCGTCGGGCATTTTGACCGAGTCTCATTGCTGGTGGGGCCATCCTTCGCAACCCAGGCTCTGAGTCTCGACCAGCCCGGGATCCCCAGCCTTTATTCCGAAACTCCTGATTTACCTTCGGCTACCCGCGATATTTTCCAAAGCGCCCTGTGGGTGTTGTGGTTTGGGGAGGACCTGGATGGGAACCTGCGGCGTAATATGGAAGAACTTTGTCCCGGACGGTTTCTGCTCCATTCGCCAAATCCCAAGCCACGCAGGCATATTTCTGACCACCTGATGGATGCTCTCGACCGGATCTCCGTGCCGAGGCCGGAGTTTGTTCCGCCGCTCGAAGTTTCCGGAGATTTGCCGCCGGACCTGACAGATATCTTGTCGGGCCGCGAAGGAGCAGGCGACCGGGTGGTTGTCCATCCCGGAGCGGGCAATTCGGAGAAGCGGCTTTCTCCCGGCATTTGGGCTGGTGTGTTGCTCTCTCTTTCCCACAAGAAAGCAATCCGCCCGATCATCGTCACAGGGCCGAAGGAACATGATCTTGGGATGGATCTGGCGGAAGAGATCCATGAACTCAATCCAGTGTGGATTCACGACCATCCTTTGCGGGAGGTTGCGGCATTGTTGGCTAATGTGGATTTGTATCTGGGACATGACAGCGGAATCACGCACCTGGCTGCCGCAATCGGCTGTCGGACCGTAGCGGTGTTTCGTTCGACCGATCCTGCCGTGTGGTCGCCGTGCGGTCCGCATGTTCATATTGCGTTTATACGCAATGAAAATGATGCCGTTCGACTCATTCAATCCATGTCAATATGATCGCCGCTGCCGTGCGTGCCTGTGCTTCTCTTAATGCAAGGCTGTCTGCTAGAATCGGAGAAACATGTCGCAACAGGGAGGTATTCACCGTGAGCTTGCTTGGACTCGATGTTGGAACAACCGGATGCAAGGCAACAGCGTTCAATGTGGATGGGGCAGTGTTGGCCTCGGCCTACCGGGAATATCCGTTGCTCTCGCCGCAGCCTGGCTGGGCGGAACTCGACAGCGCGCGGGTGTGGCACGATGTAAAAGACTGCCTGGCGCAAGTCGCGCAGGCAACAAAGAACGATCCGATCAGCGCGCTCGCGGTCTCCTGCCAGGGCGAGGCCACCACGCCGCTGGATGAACACGGGAATATTCTCGACACGACAGCCGTCTCGTTCGACACGCGAACGGCGGGACTCGTTTCCTGGTGGGAGGAGCATGTCGGTCGGGAGCGGATTTTTGAAATCACAGGTCAACCGCTTGCTTCCCCGTTCACCGCGCTCAAACTTCAGTGGATGCGACAGAACAAACCGGAGGTTTTTGCGAAAGTCCGCAAGTTTCTGTTCTATGAGGATTTCATTTATCATCAATTGGGGCTGGAGCCATATACCGACTACACGGTGGCCGGCCGGTCGATGTTTTTCGATGTGCGGGCGGAAAACTGGTCCGAGGAACTTTTGCGACATGTGGGTATTTCGACGGATCGTCTGGCGAAACCGGTTCCTTCCGGGACAGTGATCGGGACCATTCCGGATAAGAAAGCGGATGAGCTCGGGCTTCCGCACGGGATACAGGTGGCGACGGGTGGGCACGACCAGCCTACTCAAACGCTTGGCGCAGGGGTGATCGACCCGAACGTGGCCTCCTACGGTATCGGGACGGTTGAGTGCATCGTTCCGGTGTTCCAGGAACCTGTACTGAACAAGACCATGCTGGACAACAACATCTGCTGTTATCACCACACATACAGCGGGATGTACATTGCGCTTGTCTACAATTTTACCGGCGGTCAGTTGTTCCGCTGGTATCGGGACACATTCGGCGATGTAGAGAAAATGGAGGCGGAGCGGACCGGCAAAGATGTCTACGATATCCTGACAGGGAAGGCGGCCGATCAACCGACGAATCTCCTGGTATTGCCGCATTTCACGACGACGGGTGTGCCGCATTTCGACAACAATTCTCGTGGAGCGATTCTGGGGATGACATTGGGGACAACGAAGGGCGAGGTGATTCGCGGGATTCTGGAGGGGATCACAATGGAGCTGCGTCTCTGTGTGGATATTCTGGACAAGGCCGGTGTGCCGATTGAGGAGCTTCGGGCGACAGGCGGCGGATCGAAATCCGATTACTGGATGCAAATCAAAGCGGACATTATGGGGCGACCGGTGCGTCTGCCGAAAGTCTCGGAGTCCGGCAATCTGGGTTGTGCCATGCTGGCGGGAACGGCTACCGGAGTTTACCGTTCGCTTTCCGAGGCGGCGGAGCAGTTGATTACTATCGGCAAGTCATTTGAACCGAACGAAAAGAACGTGCGCTATTACCAGGATCGTCTGGGGCTGTATGCGGAGATTTATCCTCGGTTGCGGGATTTGTTTCACCGGATGTAGTTGTCGTGAACAAGGCTCACTCGGTCAATTCCGGGCGGTCTTCGCGCTGGAGGCCTTTTTCGATGGCGTCGATGATAGTCTCGACGGCCTTAATCCGCGCCCAGAGTTTGCAGTTGCCTTCCACAACGGTCCACGGTGCGTACGTAGTACTGGTTCGCTGCAGCATGTCGACAACGGCCTCCCGGTAAGCGTCCCATTTCTCCCGGTTTCGCCAGTCTTCATCGGTCAGTTTGTACGACTTGTACTCGATCGTTTTTCGTTCCTCGAACCGCGCCAGCTGCTCCTCCTTGGAGATGTGCAGCCAGAATTTGACGATGACCGTTCCGAAATGGTACAGATGTCGCTCGAATTCGTTAATCTCCTGGAACGCGCGTCGCCATTCGGCCTCGGTACAGAATCCCTCGATGCGCTCCACCATGACTCGTCCATACCAGGATCGGTCGAAGATCGCAATATGTCCCGCCTTCGGGAGTTGTTTCCAGAATCGCCAGAGATAGTGGTGCGTTTTTTCATCGCCGGTTGGAGCGGCAATGGGAGTGACCGAATACCCGCGCGGGTCGAGGTTCTGGGTTACCCGTTTGATATTGCCCCCTTTGCCGGCGGCATCCCAGCCTTCATAAACAATCACAACAGGCATTCGGCGCCTGAAGCATTCGTATTCCAGTTCGCGCAGACGCACCTGACCCTTCATCAGCCGTTTGCGGTATTCGGCCGGTTCGAGAGACAGAGAGAGGTCCACTCGGTCCAGGACGCTGGGCATATCTTTCAGGGCGGTCACCTCGATCTGTTCGTGAATGTCTTCGTGAGTTGCGGCTCGGGTGCGGTTTTTGTTCAGACCGGTCTGGATGGCCTCACAGATGGTTTTGAAGATTTTCACGCGGCGGAAGCGCCGGTCGGTGGCTTCGATGATGGTCCAGGGCGCATAGTGTGTACTGGTGCGCTCAAGCATTTCCTCGGTTACCCGGAGATAGGTGTCGTACTGTTTGTGGTGTTTCCAGTCCTCCTTGGTGACTTTCCATTTCATGAATCGGTCTTTTTCGCACTGGCGGAACCGGCGTTTCTGCTCTTTCTGGCTGATATGCAGCCAGAACTTGACGATCACGGTTCCATCATCCACCAGCTGGCGTTCAAACTCGTTGATCTCCTGGTATGCCTGGTGCCATTGTTCGGGAGTGCAGAGTTTATCGACCCGCTCGACAAGGACTCGTCCGTACCAGGACCGGTCGAAAATGGCGATTTGCCCCCGTCCGGGAACCTTGGTCCAGAACCGCCAGAGAAATGGGCGATACAGTTCCTCCTGGATGGGCGCCGAGATGGGGTGGACTCGGAATCCGCGCGGGTCCAACCGGTCGAGCAGCTGGCTGATTGAGTCGCCTTTACCGGAGGCATCCCAGCCCTCAAAGAGAATAATCACCGGCAGCCCGGCCTCGCGCGCCTGTTGCTGCAGGATGCGCAGATCCTCTTTCAGACGGGGCAGCCATTGTTTGTAATCTTCCTTGGACAGTTTGAGCGAGAGATCGACGGTTTCGAGCATGGGTTTCTCCGCGCGTCATGGCAAATCGGCACTGTCTTTCGCCACAGGTTTTGGTTATTGTCGCCGAGGAAGGGCAGGGTTGTCCAGGTGGTTCTGGTGAAGAATTAAGAATTGAGGAGTTAAAGGAAGACATAGGCGAAGTGGGCCGGGAAAGAGGTTGAAGCTTACCCTGCAACTCACCCGGAGGCAAAAAAGGAACCTTTATTTGTAAACATACGAAAGGCCGGCTTTTCGGGAAGGTCCGGAACCGGCTTTTCTTTCATTTTCATCCAGCAGGCATAATAAAAAGGCAGCCCTCCCAACCGCGAAAGACCGAGATTATTCCACCACCTCATCCGCAAGAATGACCGCCTGATTCTTGCTCACTTCCAGGAATCCGCCGGTGATTTTTTTATCGCTGGATTTGCCGTCGGGGGTTCGGAAAGTTACTTTGCCCGGGAGCAGGCCGGTAAGCAGCGGGGCATGGTGCGCCAATACACCCAAATAGCCCTCCGTGCCGGGGGCCACCATGGACTCAATGTCGCCCTCATAGACCACACCGGTCTGGCTGATCATCCGCAACTTGTAAGTTTCCGCCATTTTTCACACTCGATATCGCACAGTTCGGGGCCGTTCAGCTCACCCCAAGCTGTCTTGCATTCTCAATAACATCCTCGATTCCACCGCACATGTAAAACGCCTGTTCGGGGAAGTGGTCGAACTCGCCCGACGCGACGCGCTTGAATCCCTCCAGGGTGTCCTCCAGCCGGACGTATTTTCCGGCACGGCCTGTGAACGCCTCGGCCACGTGGAACGGCTGCGACAGAAACCGCTGGATTCGGCGGGCACGCCCCACAATCACTTTATCCTCATCCGAAAGTTCATCCATTCCAAGGATAGCGATGATATCTTGCAGGTCTTTGTATCTCTGAAGAATGAGTTGGACCTGTCGGGCGATACTGTAATGCTCCTGGCCGAGAACTTTCGGGTCCATAATACGCGATGTGGAGTCCAGCGGGTCCACGGCGGGATAGATCCCCAGTTCCGCAATCTGACGCGAGAGAACCGTGGTGGCATCCAGGTGAGAGAACGTGGTTGCCGGGGCCGGATCGGTCAGGTCGTCGGCAGGCACATAGATCGCCTGGACGGAGGTAATGGACCCGCGCCTGGTGGAGGTGATTCGCTCCTGAAGCGCGCCCATCTCCGTTGCGAGTGTCGGCTGGTAACCCACGGCGGAGGGCATTCGTCCGAGCAGAGCGGACACCTCCGATCCCGCCTGGACGAAACGGAAAATGTTGTCGATAAACAGAAGAACATCCTGGCCGGATTCATCACGGAACGACTCGGCGACGGTCAATGCGGAAAGGCCGACACGGAGCCTGGCTCCGGGCGGCTCGTTCATCTGGCCAAACACCAGCGCGGTCCGGTTGACCACGCCGGATTCGTTCATTTCCAGCCACAGATCGTTTCCTTCACGGGTTCGTTCACCTACACCGCCGAATACCGAGTACCCACCGTGTTCCTGGGCGATATTGCGAATCAGTTCCATAATAATGACGGTTTTGCCGACACCCGCGCCGCCGAACAGGCCGATCTTTCCACCTTTGGCATAGGGAGCCAGCAGGTCCACAACCTTGAGGCCCGTCTCAAAGAGTTCACGAACCGGAACCTGCTCCTCGAAAGTCGGGGCCGGTCGGTGAATAGGGGAACGTCTATCCGGGTTCGGGATCGGGCCGAGACCGTCAATCGGTTGGCCCAGCAGGTTGAAGATTCTGCCGAGACATTGCTCGCCGACAGGCATGGATATCGTCGTGCCGGTATCGACGGCTTTCATGCCACGCACGAGACCGTCTGTAGAGGCCATGGCGACACACCGGGCCAGGTTGTTGCCGAGGTGCTGCGCCACCTCCACGGTCAAATGGATATTCCGCTCCTCATCGTCAATTGTGATGGCGTTCAGAATGTCGGGAAGATGATCGGAATCAAACTCTATATCGACCGTCGGCCCGATCACCTGTCTGATTGCACCGACATTTCCAGCAATTTCCTCCGCCATGATTGTCTCCTTGTTCCGTGTCGGCCTAGAGCGCTTCCGCGCCGCCGACAATTTCCAAGAGTTCTTTTGTGATGGACGCCTGACGCGCTTTATTCAGGTCAAGGGTCAGGGTATGAATCAATTCTTCACAGTTATCGTTGGCGGCGCTCATGGAAACCATGCGGGCGCTGTGTTCCGCCGTAAACGCTTCCGCCAACGTGATATACATTTTTGAATTCAAATACCGGGGTAGAATCTCGCCGAAAATTGCCCCGGCATCCGGTTCATAGATGTACTCAACCGGCTGGACTGCGATTCCGGCGCAAATCGAATCCGATTCGATCGGCAGAAATTTCGCGAGGACAGGATGATAGGAAATGGTGGAAATGAACGTATTGTAAACGAGATACACTTCGTCTGCTTCACCTTCCAGGAATCGCCGAACCAGATCGTCCGCAATTCCCCGAATCCGTGCCACATCCAATTTGCCGCCCAAGTCGATATGCTGGGCAACGATATTCCCGCCATGTCGCCGGAAATAATCGCGGCCTTTTTTGCCGATACAATACAGGTCGGTTCGATCCGGACCGTTTTCCAGCAGAAGCTCCTCGGTACGACGAATAACGTTGCTGTTGAATGCGCCGCACAGTCCGCGATCCGCCGTAACGGTCACGAGCAGGATTTTTTTTACAGGACGCTGGGTGAGGAACGGATGACTGACCTCGGCGGTTGTTTTGACCAGCCGGGCAATGATCTCCTGAAGTGTGCGGGCGTAAGGGCGACCTGCACGCAGGCGTTCCTCCGTGCGACGCATTTTTGAGGCCGCTACGGTTTTCATCGCACGGGTGATCTGTTTGGTGTTTTCTACCGTGCGAATTCGTTTGCGCAAAGCTTTCAGGGAAGGCATATCCGTTCCTTTGGCCGGTTCCTGTCAGGATTTCTTTGACGCAAGAAACTGACGTTTGTACTCATCCAGGGCTTTGCTCAGTTGTGCCCGGGTTTCATCCGAGAGAACTTTATCTTCCTGAATTCGATGGCCGACTTCGGGATATTTTTCATCGAGGAACGGATAGAGTTTTTCCTCGAATGCCGGAATGTCTCCCACGGGAAGATCGTCCAGCAATCCTTTGCCAGCGGCGAAAATAATGACCACTTGTTTCCACAGAGGCATCGGTTGATATTGGCCCTGTTTGAGGATTTCGACGTTTCGCTGGCCGCGGGTCAGCTGGGCCTGGGTGGTCTTATCCAAGTCGGAGCCGAACTGGGCGAAGGCGGCCAGTTCACGATATTGGGCGAGGTCCAGCCGAAGGCGGCCGCCGACGGATTTCATGGCCTGGGTTTGCGCATGACCGCCCACACGAGACACAGAGATACCCACGTTGATGGCAGGGCGTACACCGGCATAGAACAGATCCGGTTCCAGGTAAATCTGGCCGTCGGTAATGGAGATGACGTTTGTCGGGATATAGCCGGAGACATCGCCGGCCTGTGTTTCGATTACGGGCAACGCGGTGAGCGACCCGCCGCCGAGATCGTCGCGGAGTTTTGCGGCGCGTTCGAGCAAGCGGCTGTGCAGGTAGAAGACATCGCCCGGAAAAGCCTCTCGTCCGGGAGGTCGCCGCAGGAGAAGAGAGAGCTGCCGATACGCGACAGCGTGTTTGCTCAAGTCATCGTAAATGCAGAGCGCGTGGCGACCGTTATACAGGTCATGTTCGCCGATAGCACACCCGGCGTAAGGCGCAATATACAGGAGAGAGGCCGGTTGTTCCGCTGTGGCAGAAACCACGGTCGTGTATTCCATGGCTTCGTATTTTTCGAGGATGTCAACAACGGCGGCCACACTGGAGGCTTTCTGTCCGATAGCCACGTAAATGCAATGCACATCGCCGCCTTTCTGGTTGATGATCGCATCTATGCCGATGGCGGTTTTGCCGGTTCCGCGGTCCCCGATAATCAGCTCACGCTGGCCGCGACCGATGGGGATCATGGAGTCGATGGCTTTCAAACCGGTCATCAGCGGCTCTTTGACCGGCTGACGTTCGACAACATTGGGAGCGCGGCTTTCGATGTTTCGGCGATGTGTTGTGACGATTGGCCCCTTGCCGTCCAGCGGCTCGCCCAGAGGATTTACAACCCGTCCGATCAACGCCTCCCCGACCGGAACGGACGCGATCAGGCCGGTTCGTTTGACGATATCGCCCTCTTTGATGCCGCGATCAGGCCCGAACAGCGCTACGCCGACACAGCTCTCTTCCAGGTTCAGCACCATTCCTTTCAGTCCGCCGGGAAACTCGAGCAGTTCCCCGGCCATTGCCTCTTCCAGGCCGTAGATCGTCGCGATACTGTCGCCGATTTTCAGGACGGTTCCGACCTTATCCATGTGGAGGCCGGTTTCATACTGCGTGATCTCCTGTTCCAGGAGTGAAGTGATTTCCTCTGGTCGTAATGGCATGGTCTTTCCTCCGTCCGGCACATGGCCTAGACGATTTTTCGCTCCATCAGGCGCTCACGCAATTCGATGAGACGCGAACGCACGGTCGTATCCATCAAGACATCCCCGTAGGTCACTCGAACCCCACCGATCAAATCCGGATCGACCCAAAAGCTCAAACGAAAATTCAACCCACTGAACGCTTCCAGGTGTTCTTGCAGATACCGGCATCCATCTTCGCTGAGCGAGACGGCGGTAAACACTTTTCCACGGACAAAGCCCAATTCCTCATCCACCCGCTCAAAGAGACGCTCGACGATGAACGGCAAGTGATTGATTCGATCTTTATCCACCAGGAGATGCAGTGCGGAAAGGAGAAGGGGATGCAATCTCCCCCGGAAGATTCGAGTCAAAAAAGTGTGTTTGTCCTGTCTGCGAAACTGGGGACCTTCCAGGAAGACGGCCGCTTTCCCTCGGCGCTGGTATAGTTGACGGAGGGTTTTGGCATCCGCCAGAACGGCATCCAGTTGGTCGGCTTTCTTGGCCGCCCTGTGGATGGCTTCCGCCCAGTTTTCAACGGCGACAGGTTCAATGCGCATCAGTTTTTCAGATGATCAACAAATTCGGTGATCAGGCGACGGTGTTTGTCATCGTCGAGATTTTCGCGAATGATCTTCTCCGTGGCCATAAGGGTCAGTTCGACCACTTCGGTGCGGAGTTCTTCGCGGGCCTTGGCGACCTCAATTTCGATGGTAGCCTTGGCCTTTTCGCGGATGATCTCAGCCTCTTTTCGAGCGTTTGCCTGAATCTCTGCGGCAATTTTTCGGCCCTCATAGACCGCAGCATTAATCCGTTCGCGAGACAGGTTCTCGATTTCCTGGAGTTTCTTTTCGTATTCCTCTTGGCGTTCCTGGACTTGCCGGTTCAATTCCTCGATCCGATGCAACTCGGAGGCAATCTTGTTCCGGCGTTCATCCATGATATGGAGTAGCGGTCGCCAGGCGAATTTCTTGAGAATCCAGAGGACGATCAGAAAGCCGATGATGTTGGTGATGATTTCACCGACGATTCGACCTACCCCGGAGCCCTCGCTTTCTGCGGCGATCACGGCCATTGAGAGTAAATCAGGCAGTTGGTAGAACACCGTCCCGTTCTCCCTTCTTTTAACAGGGCGCCTTCAGGCACGCCACCACGGCACACGGCGCCCTGATCGGCTACCCGGTCTGCGTGGTCCGATAGAACTAGACAAGAAATACCGAAATCAGGGCGTAGATCGTCAACGCCTCGATGAATGCTGCACCGATAATCATGGTGGTCTGGATCTTCCCGGCGGCCTCCGGTTGCCGACCGATGGCCTCCATGGCGCTACCGACCGCCCGGCCCAAACCGATTGCGGATCCGATCGCGGCAATACCTAAGCCGATGTGATACGCTGACACGGCATCGAATTGCATCGTAAAATCCTCCTTGTTCCCGGCGGTGAATGTCCGGGTGCGATTCTCGGTTAATGATGTCCCTCTTCGTGGGGAAGGAACATCGAAATATAGACCGTGGCTAAGAGCGAAAAAACCAGCGCTTGAATTGTACTGGTCAACATGGCCAGAAACACGAACGGAAAATGAAGAGGAACCCCCACATGCATGATCGACAGCATTCCGATCCCCAGCATCAAGGCTACGCCCAGCAGAATATCTTCGCCCAGGATATTTCCGAAAAGACGGCAGGAGAGGCTGACCGGTTTGACCAGCTCTTCTACGATATGCAGGGGCAGAAACAGAGGAACCAGGCACCAGCCGATGACATCGCGGGGCGATCCCATGAGGTGATCCAGAAACCCGATGAATCCCAGTCGTGTAATCGCGCTGTATTGCACATAAAGGAAAACACAAATCGCCAAGGCCGCAGTGGTTTGTATAGCGGACGTGGGCGATTTCATAAACGGGATCAATCCCCAGAGGTTCATAAAAAGAATGTAAATAAACAGGGTTCCCACAAACGGCAGATACCGGCGACCTTCCTTTTCCCCCATCATGCCCACGACCAGGCCTTCGAAGGCCTCGATAAACATCTCGATTACATTTTGCAGTGGGGTTGGGACAATGGAGCGTTCCCGGTAAGCCCGTCGGACAATCCATGTCAGAAAGCAAATAATCAGCACCATGAAGAATTGGTTTTCCCAGCTATGAAGGAAATGAACGAGTGGGTTTTCGCCGGCGATGCTGTTCAGAAGGGTGATGAGGTTGGGGATTTCCGGATGGCCGTGAGAGGCCGCGGCCTCGGCGGCTTCACGCCCCTGTTCTGCGACCGTCGCGACGGTTTCCGGCGACATCAGATGCGTTCCTCACTTCCAGGCATCGCGCCATCCTTTTCCGGCGAGGCTGAAGGCGGATGCGAAATCTCCAAAACACGATGTGACAAAGCTTTTAATATAAGCACAACAAAAATGATATGGAAGCCTGCTAAAATGGAGCCGATCGGGATCGTCCGGCTTTGAAGCCCCCACATTCCCAGTCCATACAGCAATGGAAACTTGATCGCAAACAATGGAATCAGGATTCTCCAGCGGCGAGGTCCCAGGAACTCTCGGACTACAAACGAAATCATTCCCACATTAACGATGTTCCACAGGGAGGCCAGTGCAAAACCGAGCGCCCACCGGCTGCCGAGATGGACAAGGAGGAATGGACAAAGGATAGCGGTAACCACCAGGGACGACCGGATCGTACGACCCACCAGGGTTTCTACTCCATCCTGTTTGCGGCAGGGTAAAGGGGGGGTATCGACAAGATTTGGCTCGGACACGGCATGTTCCCCGATGATTGTCACCCGGAATGTTCTAAGATAAATCGGACATGATTCGTTTGATGAGCTTGACTACTTGCCGAGCTCCTGAAAACAGGCCCAGGAGCAGAAAAATCTTCGCCAGCCAGGTTCCCGTCCCCCACCACAGGTCCAGCTGCTTGCCGATCCAGTAAAATGCCAGCGGATACAGAGCAAGAAAAATGGGAATAAACATCGCCTGACCGGCCAGCCGGGCCAGACGAGCCAGTTCGTTGTCCTTTCCTTCAGGCACAATGCCCTCGTTTGACAAGGAAGAAAACCACGAGTCAACGGAAGATTATCAGCGACATTTTTGCATGTCAATGTCCCGAATCAGCCGGTTTTTGTATAATACCCCGATGAGTGAGGATGGATTATTTATACCATTACAGCAACGAGGAAAGGGACTCCCATGAAGGTGATCGCATTCAACGGCAGCAGCCGAAAAGACGGAAACACGGCCATTCTGATTCGGGAAGTATTTAAGGAACTGGAGACAAAGGGGATCGAAACCGAGCTGGTGCAACTTGCCGGAAAGAAGATTCGAGGCTGCATGGCCTGCTACAGATGCTTTTCCCGAAAAGATGGTCGATGTGCCGTAAAGGGGGATATTGTCAACGAGTGCATTGAGAAGATGGTTGAGGCAGACGGGATCATCCTCGGCTCGCCGACTTATTTTTCCGACGTAAGCGCGGAAATGAAAGCCCTGATTGACCGCGCGGGTTTCGTTTCCAAGGCAAACGGCGACCTCTTCAGGCGGAAAGTGGGGGCGGCGGTTGTGGCGGTTCGTCGGGCAGGTTCGGTTCACGCTTTCGATACAGTCAACCATTTCTTTCTGATCGCACAAATGATCGTCCCCGGTTCGATTTATTGGAATATGGGGATCGGGCGCGAAAAGGGTGAGGTAAAAGAGGATGAAGAGGGACTCCGAACCATGAAGGTTCTGGGTGAGAATATGGCTTGGCTGCTGAAGAAGATCAGGTAGGATTTGAGGTCGCGAAGTCAGTACCACGGAACCGTTTCCGCCAGTATGTTTTCCTCGGCGGGTTCAAGAGCCGGCCACTTCATTGAAAACATCGAAAAAAGCCGTCGCCTTTGAGCCGGTTCTTTCCCGAATTGTAATCGGGAAACAGATATCACTCTGAAAACTGCGTTCGCGGTTCAGGCGCCGGGCGGTTCCCGCAACAAACGGATCACAAGGCCGGTTGGGATTTTGGGATAGAAATCGGTGGATTTCTGCGGCATTCGTTCCCTGGATTCGGAGACTTTCATGATGGTTTGCGGATCAGGCGCACGGAGAAAAAAGGCGCCGGATCCGGGAGTCTCCCCGGCGGCCGCTGCCTCCCGGGGGTCTCGGAAATAGGAGATCGCACCGGCCCGGCTTTCATCGATCCTGAAAACATTGTGAAGAACCACGGAATGCAGGAAGGTGACATCCAGGTCCCGCAATGCCGGATGAACATCGCGATACATCTCCGCATCCGGTTCTCCCTGGCGGATAACGAGATAAAAGCGTTTCCTGTCGGTCGCTCCAAAGACAACCGTTGTCGTCGGCATTTTTTCCAGTTCGTGCAGCAATTCGTTTACGCCGCCGTGAATTTCCCGCAATTGGATGCCTTTGATTTTGTTCAGGGTATCGGGCCAGTTTTCGCCCAGATTGCGCACAAGACGATGGGTTGGGAGAACGATCATCCCTTCCTGGTCCACGGGCGAGACATAGGCCATGACATAATTTGCAAAAGACAGGCAGTTTTTCTCGCAGTTTTCCGCTGCCCACGCGCGATAATTAAGAGCCGTTTCGAAGCGATGATGTCCATCGGCAATCATCATTGTTGAATTTGCCAGGGCGCTGCGGGTTTGTTTGATTAGGTCGATGTCACTCACCACATAGAGTTTGTGTCGGACTCCATCGGGGGTAAAGCAATCGAGTTGGGGATGGTCCAGGCTGGAGGCGATGCCCAATAATGCCTTGTCGGGGTCTGTCGCAATCAGGAAAATCGAACACAAATTGGCCTGTGTTTCTCTGATCAGCCGGAAACGGTCCGCCTTTGGACCTTCAAAAGTTCTTTCGTGCAGAAGAGTTTTTTTGTTGTTCTCCAGAGACAAGGCTCCCAATACGCCCCATCTTTTGAGGGATTTGCCGTCAAGCAAAAACTCTTGACAATAAAAATAGAACGAAAGAGGGTCTTGAATCAGATACCCTTGTTGAATCCAGTTGTCCAGGAAGCGGCGTGCTCCGGCGTACCATCCGGATTCCTTTGCGGCAGACTCCGTGGCAAAATCGCCTTCGGCAACATCCGGGGGCGGCAGGATCAGTCTCGCACAGTTGAGGGGATCCGCTTCCCAAAAGGAAGGAAGGTCTTTCCGAGAAATCTTGTCGTAGGGTGGGCAAAGAATGCGGGATATCCGCGTACCGAGCGCAGACGAAAAACGATACCCGCAGAACGGGGAAAAATCCGGCATGTTGATTTCTCGTGACTCGTGTAGTGAAAGCAGTTCTTTCCGAAGTTGGAGAATACAAGAAAGTCCCGCCGGCGAAAAGTGTGGAGCGACAGAAAGAGTGAAGCAACTGGGCCGACGAAATGCCGGAGAATAATTGGAACATCTTATGTAGATTGCCCCCTCCGGACTTGACCAAGGCGCGTACTTGGCCTAAATTGTGCGTGTAAAGTTTAATTCCTTTACGCAAGTGTGGATTTGGAGCGCATGGATTCGGTTGATGAGCATGTTCGTTTTGCGGAGTTGCTGGATATTTACGGCAACTTACTGAGTGATCGGCAGCGGGAGTACATGCGTCTCCACTACGCGGAAGACCTGTCCTACGGCGAGATCGCGGAGCAGTCGAACATCTCCCGTCAGGCGGTTCATGATGCGATTGTACATGGCCGGGAATCGTTGTGTCGGTTCGAGCGGGAGTTATCCCTCTTGTCGGAGCCGAAATCCGAGGGACTGAATGTGGAAAGGATTGCGGAGATTATCCGACGTCTTGAGCGAATAGCCTCGGAGGATATTCTGTACGACACACGGCGGTTGAAGGAAGCGATTCGAGACCTGAAACGATTGGTTCTTTCGGAGCAGACGGATGTTTGAAAATCTTCAGAGTCGGTTTGCGGCCATATTCGGCAAGTTGCGCTCTGGGAAACGGGTGGATGAACGGGCGGTCAAAGAAGCCGTGCGGGAGGTCCGTCTGGCGTTCCTGGAAGCGGATGTGAATTATCAGGCTACGCGGGAGTTCTGCCGCCAGATTGAAGAAAAGGCGCTGGGTGTGCAGGTTCTTGCGGGTCTCAACCCGGCCCAGCAGGTCATCAAGATCGTTTATGACACAATGGTGGAAATGCTGGGCGGTGAGAAGCAGAATCTCACGCTCATGCCGGGGCAGCAGGAACGGATTATGCTGGTGGGTCTCCAAGGGTCCGGTAAAACCACCACGGCGGCCAAACTGGCGGCACGGCTTCGTCAGGATGGACGCAAACCGATATTGATCGCGGGGGATATTCACCGGCCCGCTGCAATCAAACAGTTGGAAGTGGTGGGGAAGCAGGTTGGTGTCCCCGTGTTTTCCATGGGAACCGATGTGGACCCGGCAACGATTGCGAAAGAGGGAACGAAGAAAGCAAAGGCGGATGATCTAGATACGATTATCCTTGATACTGCCGGTCGGTTGCACATTGATGAGCAGATGATGGCGGAGGTCAAACGGGTGCGGGAGAGCTGGCATCCCACGTTGACGCTTCTGGTTGTGGATGCCATGGTGGGCCAGGATGCGGTGAATCAGGCCCGTCATTTCCATGAAAACCTGGATCTGGATGGAACAATCCTGACAAAGCTGGACGGGGATACCCGTGGCGGCGCGGCAATTTCCGTTCGATATGTGACCGGCAAGCCGATCTACTTTGCAGGAACCGGCGAAAAACTGAGCGATTTTGAGTTCTTCCATCCGGATCGGATGGCCTCTCGTATTCTCGGGATGGGCGATGTATTGACCCTGATCGAGAAGGCTCAGCAGGCAGTGGATCAGGACGAGGCGCTCGCTCTGCAAAAAAAGATACTGGAGAATACTTTCACACTGGATGATTTCCTGAGTCAGATTCGCAATGTGCGAAAGATGGGAGGATTGGGCAGCCTGATGTCGCTGCTTCCGGGCATGGGCAGCAGCAACATGATGGAAGAACTGGATATGGAAGAGGAAGATATGAAGCATGTCGAGGCGATTGTCCTCTCCATGACCCCCAGTGAGCGGAGCGATCATCGGCTGATAAACGGCAGTCGGAAACGTCGGATTGCGCGAGGCAGCGGGACAAGTATGCAGGATGTCAATCGTCTGTTGAAACAATTTGTTCAGATGCAGCAGATGATGCGTGCCGTGGCATCGCAAGGTATGGCTGCCGGTGCGAAGGGAGCGAAAAAGAAACTGAAGATGTCAAAGAAAATCATGAAAAAAATGCAGGGAATGCGTGGGATGTTTCCCGGATTTTAGTCCGATTCTGTCCAAAGCGACGGATCGGGAAAAAGAACGCAAGAACCTGACAGAAAGACGGAGGATTGAATGGCTGTCAAAATACGACTAAGACGCATGGGAAACCGGAATCGACCGTTTTATCGACTGGTGGTTTCGGATTCCCGAAACCGTCGGGATGGGGCCGCTCTGGAAGACTTGGGCTGGTATGACCCGTTGAAAAATCCGGCTCAGTCCTCACTGAACGAGGAGTCTATCTTGAAGTGGCTGGAACGGGGGGCACAAGTCTCCGACACCGCCCGATCTCTGATCAAGCGGGCCGGAATTCTGACGAAGTTCCAGGAGCAGCGAAAGGGCACGGGAGACCGGAATCTTTCGCCGGAATTGCCCCCTGTAGAATCGTAAACCTTTCCATTCGGAGGGGATGTGTTACGCCATCGGTTGACTGCCCGTTCGGGCGGGCGGTTGCCCGGATTTTCGTGGGTAGGAAAGAACGCAGATAATGAAGGATATGGTTCGATATTTAACCGAGCAGTTGGTTACCAAATTGGATGAGGTCGAGATTACCGAGACGCGTGATGAGCAAGGTTGTCTGGTGATCCGTATCAAAGTCGCCCAGGAGGATATGGGCCGGATCATCGGCAAGAACGGGAAGACAGCCAAAGCGATCCGACAGCTGGTAGCCGCCAAGGCCTCACAGGAGAACATCCGCGCCACGGTCGAGATTCTGGAGTAGGCCCGGTGAACCTTAAAACTGCCCCCAATCGGATTCCCGATGACGCGGTCGCGTTGGGGAAACTGGGAAGAGCGCACGGTCTGAACGGCGAAATTCGATTCTTCCCATACGATTGCGAAGCGGATTTTTTGCTGGAGATTGGAACGGTGCTGGTGGGTCCCGAGGGGCAGGAAATGCAGGTCAAAGGGCTTCGCGGCGGCGGAAAGTTCCGGATTATTTTGCTGGAGGGGGTGGAAAGTCGTACAGATGCGGAACAACTTCAGGGAAGTATTCTCTGGATCCCAGAGGATCGGTTGCCGCCGTTGCCGCCCACGGAGATGTATGTTGCCTCGGTGATCGGCGCGGAAGTTCGCGATGAACAAGGCATTCGGGTGGGTGTCGTTGTGGATGTCATGGAGACCTCGGAGAGCGATGTGCTGGTCATTCAGGGCGAGAACGGCTCGGAGGAGATGATTCCGGCGTTGCGGTCGGCCCTGACCGGTTGGGATGCCGAAACCCGTGTTCTGACCGTTCGATGGCCGATGGATGGACAGGAATGAGAATCGATGTGCTGACAACATTTCCGGAGATGTTTGTCGGACCGCTGGACAGCAGCATTGCGGCGCGGGCGCGTTCATCGGGCGCCGTGGAGCTGTGCATCCACAATCTGCGCGATTGGTCGGATGATCCGCACCGCAAAACCGATGACGAGCAATACGGGGGCGGAGACGGCATGGTAATGAAAGCGCCCCCGATTCTGAGCGCGGCGAGAGAGATTGCGGGCCGGACAGAGCAGGAAACCCGGTATGTTGTGTTGAGTCCGCAGGGGCGTTTGTTCAGTCAGGAGACTGCGGAGGAATTGGCCGCCTGCGAGCATCTTGTGCTGATTTGCGGTCATTACAAGGGAATCGACGAACGAGTGGTGGAGATTCTCCAGGCAGATGAGATTTCCATTGGAGATTATGTCCTCTCCGGTGGAGAGATACCGGCGATGGTGGTGATTGACGCGGTTATCCGCCTGATACCGGGGGTTGTCGGATCGATGGATTCGGTCCTGGAGGACTCATTCACATCCGGGCTGCTGGACAGTCCGCGCTATACGCGGCCCCAAGTTGTGGAGGATCGGTCTGTGCCGCAGGTTCTGTTGAACGGGAATCACCGGGAGATCCGGGCGTGGCGGCTGGAGCAGGCAAAACGTCGGACCGCCGAACGACGACCGGATCTTTACCGGCGGTATTGTGAACGAGAAGAACAACGCAAGAGAAAGACCGGATAACGAGGTGGGCGATCGACGTGCGCTGTATGTCGCTTTACTCCATCATCCGGTACTCAAAAAAGACCGGGAGGTTATTACCACATCGCTGACGCCGATTGATCTGCACGACATATCCCGAACCTGTTTGACTTATGGGGTGAAGGAATACGGAGTGATCAATCCCCTGCCGACGATGCAATACCTGGCCAGGCGGGTGACCGAGTTCTGGCATGCGGGATTCGGCAAAGAGTACAACCCGACCCGCTGGGATGCGTTTCGGATTGTCGGGGTCTATGGGATATTGGACGAATTTCGGGAGAAGATCGAGAAGGAGAACGGTCAGCCGCCGGTTCTGGTGGCGACAACGGCACGGAAGTGGGAGAAGACAATCGGGTTTGGGGAGTTGCGTCAATGGCTGACGCAGCCCGGCCCGCCGATTCTCCTGCTGTTTGGGACCGGTTGGGGATTCACGGAGGAGTTTTTACGATCCTGCGATTGGGTGTTACCGCCGATTACAGGAACGGGTGAATACAATCATCTTTCGGTTCGCGCTGCGGTAGCAATTATTCTGGACCGCCTCGTCGGGAATCGAAACGAAACGTAAACCACTACATCGCCGCCTATCCGATGACGGCGAAATGGAGGATATCATGGACCATCCCGCGCTTCGGGAATTTGAGAAGAATCAGCTTCGGAAGGATGTCCCGCCGTTCAGTCCGGGAGATACCGTCCGAGTCGGTGTACGTGTTCAGGAAGGTGTCACCAAAGAGGGAAAAGAACGATACCGAACCCAGGCGTTTGAAGGAATTGTGATTCGTCGGTCCGGAGGCGGACTGGGCGAGACATTCACGGTGCGCAAGATCTCGTATGGCGTTGGGGTCGAGCGGACGTTTCCGTTGCACTCGCCGCAGATTGCCTCCCTTGAGGTCCTCCGGCTCGGGCATGTGCGACGAGCCAAGTTGTACTATCTCCGGGATCGCAAGGGGAAGGCGGCAAGGGTCCGCGAAAGACGTCGAACAGTCAAGACTTCCAAAGCCGCGCCGAAAAGCGCACCGGAAACCTCTCCGGATTCCTGATCGGTGTCGGCGGCGTAACCGGTCCGGAAGTGTGCCGATTGCTTCGGAGATCTATTGTCGAAATGGGGGAGTCTGCTGGTCAGAGATGCAATTGTAAGATATGGTAGGTTGGTAAGACGGTTGCCGTCGGAATTCAGCACACTCTTCGGAGGAAAATGAATGGTTCTTTCCCTGGAAGATTTCGTCCCCGAATTGATTGGAGATATCAGCGGCACGCTGATTACAATTCGGGATTACGCAGAACCGAAGGCGGTGCGGATTATCGCTCCGTGCATTTCCAGTCTGGAAGACAACATGAAGCGGTTGGAGCAGCTGGACAGCCGTCTCGCATCCATCACCGAAACGCAACTTCGCGCCGAGCTGGTCACGATCGTTCGTAATTTGGTTCGGACATTCGACGAAATGAAACGGAGCCGACAGGTCAACACGGCATGGTATGAAGGGGAGCCGGGAACCGGGCTTCCACCGGCGGTAATCAAGGCGAAGGAGTTCCTTGGTCTTTGACCGGTTCATAATGGGAGAAATCCGACGGTTGAATCGGGTCTTGTCGGCCATAAATCTCCTTGACTGAAAAGGAAACGGCTGCGGGGCCGTATGCGTCAACAGAAGCGGTTTGGCTTGACCAAGCCGGTTCAATTCTCTACAGTTTGAGGTTTCCATATTTCCTGGTATCACGGATGTGTCAAGGATAGAAACCGGACAGCCCCCCGATGCGTGTGAAGAAGAAATTATCGGCGATTATTCTGGCCGCGGGGGCCGGTACGCGCCTTCGTTCCGAGATTCCGAAAGCGTTGCATGAAATCTGCGGGGAGCCGATCCTCGTTCATTTGCTTCGAACAATAAAGGGATTGGTGGACGGGAAAACGGTTGTGGTGGTGGGATTTGCCCACGAAAAGGTGGAACAGGCGCTTAAGGAGAGGGGATTTCGGAAGATTCATTATGCCCTGCAGGCGAAGCAGTTGGGGACGGGACATGCCGTTCTTTGCGCCGCCGACCACTTTGACCGATACACGGGAGATATACTTGTTTTGGTGGGCGATGCGCCTCTGCTGACCCGAAAGACTTTGGAGATGCTCATCCAGCGGCATCGACACCAGGACGCGGCGGCGACCGTGCTGACCACGAAGATGCGTCGTCCGAAAGGATACGGTCGAGTTCTCCGCCACCAGGACGGAACGGTTCTGCGGATTGTGGAGGACAAGGACGCTAATATCTATGAGCAGAAGGTGGATGAGGTCAATACCGGTATGTATGTTTTTGACGGTCGCGAGCTGTTCTCGGCTCTGCAGGGCATCCGGCCGGACAATGAACAGGGCGAGTATTATTTGCCGGATGTGATTCAGATCATGGTGAGCCAGAAAAAAAGGGTGGAAGCGGTGAAGATTCCGGATTACCGGGAAACCATGGGAATCAACAATCGGGTGGAGTTCGCGCGGGCAGAGCGGATCATGCGAGACCGCATTCTGGAGCGACTGATGCTCTCCGGCGTGACGATTATCGATCCACCCAGTACGATGATCGACGATGGTGTTTGTATTGGGATCGACAGCATTATTCAGCCCAATACGATCATCCGTGGACATACATCGATCGGAAAGGGATGCGTTATCGGTCCCCTGACCCAGATCGACGATTCGAGTATCGAGGATGGGTGTCGGATTAACAGTTCGTTTATCAGCCAATGTGTCGTTCCGGCAGGCGAACGGATCGGCCCATTTGCCAATTTTCAGGGTGGAAAACTAATCCAGGCCGATGAGGATGCCACCCGGAACACCGCAATCAGAGCGATTCAGATGAAAGCGGGAACAGGAGTGACTCATGCAGCGCGCAGAACTTCACGTCGCAATCAGGAAAAAAACCGGTAAGGGAGTTGCACGCTCCCTTCGTCACGAAGGACGAATTCCGGGGGTTGTCTACGGGGGCCAGGATCCGCCCCAGCCGATCGACATGGATGGCCGGGAATTGTGGCAGATGTTACATGCCGGCGGGGGCGAGCATTTATTGGTGAACCTCCATTTCGGGGTCGAGAAGGACCAGGGCACGTTGACGCTGCTGAAAGATCTGCAACACAATCCACTTCATGGTAAGGTGGAGCATGTGGATTTTCAGCGGATTTCTGTGGACCGACCGATTCTCACGACGGTTTCGATCCGTATCACGGGAACCAGCGCCGGGGAGAGAGAAGGGGGTGTGCTGGAACATGTATTGCGGGAGCTGAATATCGAATGTCTGCCTCTCGAGATTCCAGATGCGATTGAAGTGGATATTTCGCCGCTGGGAATCGGACAGAGCATCCATGTGCGCGATATCGCAGTTCCGGAACGGGTGCGCGTTTTGTCCAATCCGGAGGCGGTGGTGGTATTGATTGTATCTCCGACTCGGGTTACCGCGGCGGAGGTGACAAAGGAGGTCGTAGAAGGAGAAGGGGCCGAGGCTCCCGCTGAATCCGCAGAACAACCGTCCGAGTAATCCGACGGACACGGGTATGATTCGAGCCATTATCGGTCTGGGCAATCCCGGAAAGGAATATGAAGAGACCCGGCACAACATCGGGTTCCGGGTCGCGGACGAATTGGCGTACCGTCGGGGAGTCCGAAAATATGAGCAGGGCCGTCATTGCCTGTTCGCCCGGTTTAACCTGGATGGGTTCGACGTAGTGACGGCTCGCCCGATTACGTATATGAATCGTTCGGGGCTGGCTTGGCAGGAAATGTCCGAACGCTTTGACATTGCGGCGGAACGCACGCTGGTGGTCTGTGACGATCTGCACCTTCCCTTGGGAAGGATTCGAATCCGAAGCAGGGGAAGCGATGGGGGACATAACGGATTGGCGTCCATTCTGCGAGCGGCGGGCACGTTGGAGGTTCCCCGGATGCGTTTAGGTATCGGGGCATCCGTCGAGAACTGGGTCGATTATGTTCTGTCTCCGTTCGAAAGGGAGGAAATTGCCCTGGTTGAACGGGTGGTCCCCATTGCCGCCGATGCTGTGGAGACCTTCATTCGGGAGGGCATTGTCGCCGCAATGGATCAGTATAACCGGGTGGTTGTCACGCTGGAGTAGGCATTACGGACCTGTTTGTTGATCGATGTGTCGTGATGGTCGCTTCGGTTACCGGCATAGGAAGTACCGGCGAAAGACCCGGAAACGTCGCGGATGCGGGATATCTTTCATCCCAGCGACCGATCCCCCGGTGGATCGCCTTGCTTCTCCGCTGAAAACGGCGGAAAGCCATACACCCCTGCTCGTCCTTGGTTGTTCGAGCATAACCCGAAGGGAGAAGCCTTATGGCAAGGAAAAAGGAAGAGAAACCGATTCTGTATGAGATGATGTATATCCTCGACCCGGAGTTGGGTGAGGATGGAATTGCCCGTATGAATGAGGCGCTTCGTGATCGAATCACAGGCGCCGGGGGGGGTATCGAGAAGGAGACACCGTGGGGTATCCGACGCTTGGCCTACGAGGTGAAGAAGCGCCAGGAAGGGTATTACAATGTGATCGAGTTCCGCGCGTCCTCCAATTTGCCCGGCGTGATCGAAAGTTTTATTCGCACCCAGATCGGCATCCTGAGGTATTTGATTATCCGCGTTCCGAAAGCCAGGTTATTGCAGGAAGAGCGGGATGCAGCTCAACGAAAGGCCGCCGCCGAAAAAGCGGCTGCCGGACAGACACCCCCCCTGGAATCCGCTGAGACCTCGGATCGCGAGATTTTCCCCAGACACCGGCCGGTTGACGAATCCTTTGCGGAAGAGGACAATCGACCCGACGATTCGGAGTCTATTGAACCAGGACCGGGGGATATCGACGATACCGGGAGTGTGGGGGCTGAATCCTCCGTAGAGGGTTTCGATTCGACCCCGGCGGAGCCTGTGGAGGAATCGGCTCCGGACCCGGACGAAAGCGAATCGGTCGAGCCGAAATCATCGGACGACTGATCTCATAAACTCAGTGGGAGGAGACCATCATGAACCATGTCGTTCTCATCGGTCGGTTAACGCGGGACCCGGAAATGAAGTACACCAATTCCGGTGTGGCGGTGGCCAATTTCAGTCTGGCGGTGGATCGTCGATTCAAGAACGCCCAGGGTGAACGGGAGACGGATTTCATCAACCTGGTTGCCTGGCGGAAGACTGCCGAACTGGTCGGCAAATATCTGACAAAAGGCCGACAGGTTGCTGTGCATGGCAGCCTGCAAATGCGCAAGTATCAGACACAGCAGGGCGAGAATCGGACGGTGTATGAGGTGATTGCCGAGGATGTACAGTTTCTCGATGGTCGTGGCGGTTCCTCCGCTGCACCCATGGAAACTCCCCCGCCTCCAGGGGATGATGAGGTTCCTCCGGCATTGGATTCCGGTGAACCTGAAGATGAGAAAGATGATGATCTCCCCTTCTAGGGGTGAGCAGAGCTCCCCCGGCCCTCTCTCCAGCGAAGAGAGAGAAATGTGGAAAGGATAACAAGGATGACACTACATGCTAAAGCGGCAGTGCAAGCGAAAAAAAGACCCCGACGCCGATTTCGAAGGCGAAAGGTTTCCCTGTTTACGGAAGAGAAGGTCTTATATATCGATTACAAGAACTACCGGATCCTGCGTGAATTTGTGACGGAACGCGGGAAGATCATGCCTCGGCGGATCACCGGAAACAGCGCGCATCATCAGCGAATGCTCACCACGGCGATCAAACGCGCTCGTTACATGGCGCTCATGGCCTATACCCATCGCTGATGAGAAAGCGCAACCAATAGGAGAACACCGATTATGCCCAATCACAAACAGGCTGAGAAACGGATGAAGCAGGATAGATTCCGCCGTCTTCGGAATCGCAATGTCAAAAGTCGTATCCACACACTGACCAAGAAAGTGATGAGCGCGGAGAATCCGGAACAGACCGAGACCCTGATGCGTTCGACCTTTTCGCTGATCGACAGCGCCGCAAAACGTCATATCATTCATCGTCGGAAAGCCGCCCGAAAGAAATCCCGACTAAGCCGAGCGGTGAATCGCAAACAGGCGGCGGCTGTTTGAAGAAGATCGTATTGTGGGGGGCGAGTTTCCGGATTTTGAGACGGTTCCGGGAGTCTTGCCGTCTCACGGTTAACCCTATATCCCTTCGGGAGGTGAAGATTAATGCCTCTCTTTGAGTTTACGTGCAGCCGTTGCGGCGAGCAGTTTGAAGAATTGATTCTGTCCGAGAAAGATGTGCCGGTTTGCCCATCTTGCGGAGAGACATCAGTCAACCGCGAATTGTCGGTTTTTGCGACCGGCACGGGGGCGAAAAGCCCGTGCGAGAAGGGTTCATGCAATTTTCCTGGTGGTCCCGCATCCTGTCCGGGCGGCTCTTGTCCGTTCGGCTCCTGACCGTAACGCCTTGTTGTCCCCCGCTCTTCTGATAAGATGGTCCGGTAATCTCCGATCCGGGGGTGAGAGATGTTGAAGGCCATCATTGAAGTCGCCAAAGGAATGGGGCTGACATTTCAGCACCTGCTCCGCAAGCCTACCACGTTTGATTATCCCGACGAAAAGCGGCCGCAATCGCCCCGATTCCGGGGTGTGCACCGTCTACAGCGTCACCCGGACGGGCTGGAGCGTTGTGTCGGTTGTGGCCTGTGCAGCGTTGTCTGTCCGACAGGCGCGATCTACCTGGAAGCCGCCGAGAACGATCCGCAACACCCCGTCTCCCATGGCGAACGACACGCGCGACATTACCAGATCGACATGATCCGGTGCATCTTTTGTGGGTTCTGTGAGGAGGCTTGCCCGGAGGATGCGGTTATTCTCGGCGAGGAATGGGAGATCGCCGATACGGATCGGAACGTTTTCATTTACTGTAAGGATCGCCTGCTTATTCCTATGGAGCATAAGGATTGCTTCCGCTCCGGCATGTCCTGGCCGTCCAGATCGGATCTATTCGAACAGGCGATAAAAGATTGGCATCGGGGCTGAGGGAAATTGGCGGGGACTGTCTCCCCCAAGTTTGGGCGTCGTCCTGTCGAAGGGGGAGATACAGATCCGGTTGATATTACTGGAGTTATCAACCGGATCTCGAAGTCGCCAAGGCAGTCTTATCAGACTCGATGCGATTTGATATGCCCTCTTCCTGAAAAAAATCTGACACTTAATTCATGTTGTGATATAATCCTGATGTAAGGTGGCAGGGATATATCAGCCTGCTTTCCTTCGGAACGGATGTGCGGAATCCTTCCGTCTTTTAGGATTGTCTTGTCATTCCGCTCGTGGCGAGCGCACGAGAGACGAATATGTCAGGGTATGCGATGTCTGTCATATCGGGGTTTCAGTACTGCATGGAGCAATCCCGGGAAGGGATCTTCCAGGCGAGTAGGAGATTGTCCTTCCCGATAATTGGATATCTCCCTGACCTTGGGAGTTTGCCCGATTCTTCAACACGCAGACAATCTGCACCAACGTCTGATCGGGTATGTCCATCGATTGATTTTAAGCCCCCCCCAGTGTTTGAAAAATGCGGAGATATCCGGGGACACCTGCGCCCCGGTTCTCGTATTGCATCACTGGAGGAACAGGAGGAATGAACATGTGTGCAAGCTCATGTTGGTCGGGCAGAAGGATTTCGAGGTTGGTCGGATTGCTGACCATTACCGCGTGCCTTTTTGTCTCCATGTTCGCGGGTGCAACACCGCATGGACCGGAGACAAAATATCACCCGTTCTCAATGAAAAAGAACGGTGATTTAAATTACAAATGGTTCCCTATCGGTTAGAGTGTCTTTGCACATGATGTGGGGGATGGAAACGATCCTTACGAGCAAGACTGGGCCAACGGAACAGTTGAGTATCTGCACTCAGAGGGGGAAATGTATTGAATTAATTGTCTTTACCTGGAGCCACTGAACAATTATGAGGCTTGGGGGCTTCCAGTACAACGATGGAGATCCGACCAATGGACCACAACAGCCACATACGAGCGTATGCTGGACGCGCTTGAAACGAAGAGAATACAAACCAGCGGGGAATACGATTTCAAAGCCTTGGCGGCCATCTCCACCATCGCGATACCAACTCCAACCGAATACCAAATGAACTCGCCTGGAACTTGGCGAAAATTTCCCGAGGATAACGAGGTTTCCTCGGATATCCCGGCGAGCAATCTGGAGATTTTCGAACGCAGAATCAATTACCTTGAAGACAAGCCGCAGCTGGTCGGCTGGATACTGGCCAACGAACCGTATGGCGGTAAGGGAGCAGAGGACGCCGGACGGCGTGATGCTGTCCACACAGATCTGCTTTTTCTGAGGGGCGTAATGGAGAGCGAGGACGACAACAGCGCCGATCATCCCATTCATGCGACCCTACGAAGCTATGGAAATTACTTCAATGTGGATACGAACAAGAATCCGATTACTCCACCAAGCAGTTGGTTGGACGATCTCGATGTGGCGGATGTCGTTCATGACGATCTTTACAATGTTGACTATTTCGCGCCACATAATGTCGGCCTTATTGAAGCGGTGCGGAGAACCCAGGCGGCCATGACCTATCTCATTGACCCGGAACCGGGTATGCTTACTTATGATGATAATATCCACGCATGGCTGCTGCATAGCCAAGGGATGCCCCTTGACGTCCAGGGTCGAGAAGATGATTACTTGGCGGATGAAGAATTGCGTTATGTCAATTACTCTGCTTGGATTAACGGAGCGCAAAGCGCAATGTTTTGGCTTCTTTCCAAGTCTGATGAGGTTGCATTTCCACGCGCCAAGAAGATATCAAAAGAAGCGTATCTCGTTTCCAATTATTTAATGGAGCCTGATGCCGGAATTGATGCAACTATCACAAGCACAGAGGGTGATGAGACAGCGCAATTCATTCTCCGAAGACACCCGGATTATCAGGACCAAGTGCTCATCATGATCTGCAACAATACCGACGAGGAAGCCGATATTTGGGTCTACTTCCCGCAGGATTGTGAAATCCAGCAAGTCGAACAGCTGGTCCAATCGTATCAATGGAGCTGCATTGTCTATTCGGATCGAATCAACATTGGGATGGGGCCATGGACGGCACGGGCATTCATATTGCACGTGGACGAGGATTAGGTTTGAAGGAATCGAAATCGGATGAATCAGAACACCTCACCAGAAGGGAGAAGGAACATGTCGAATCAAACAGCGAGAATCATTGTCTTCGCGATGATCTTCCTATCATCCACTGCGACGGTATCCTATGCGCAAATTGTCGACTTGGTGGATGGAAGAACGGATGTAGATCTTGTCTCTTATGTCGAGCTGGACTCCGCTTCCGGTTCTGTAAGCGCGATCCAGAAGATGGATTTAAAAGCCGTATTTTGGACTGGAGATGGGAGTAGTTCAATCAATGGAGATGGGACAGTCCTTTTCACGAATCGAAAATTGATTCGGCAGGGAGCAGATGGCCTGGAATTGATCAACGTGCCGGATGCGGATAAGAAATCCTTTTTCGGCTATCCCCGTCTTGACCGGTCCGGCGGCGTCCTTATGTACACATTGCGAGAGAGAAAGCCTGAAACGGATGAGGAACCGCAGACATTTCCGCAATGGATAAACTCCATCGTTATGTTTGATACACTTGCTGCTGAAATCATCGGCCGTTATGCTGTCCCGGAAGATTACTTTGATGTGCTTCTGTCATTTGACATTTCCGATGGTGCGGAAACTTCCGTCTATTCCTATCTCGCACCAACAGGGGGTAAGAAGGCATTCCTTCTTGAACGGAGCAGGACCGTATTCGGGGAGCCTACCCAGGTGGGAGAAGCCGCGATGTTCGTTCTGTCTTCTTCCGGAAACCGCCTGCTTTCGCTGATGTGCGAAGGAAGGGGTGAGGAAGTAACATGGCATTTATCTATCATGAAAAAGGCCGATCTCGGCTGGAGCGAACCAACCCGTATTGAGTTGCCCGGATTGACCCCTTCCGGATTGTATGATGCCGCCAATAATGGGAAAACGCTTCTGGTCAACATCGAAGAGAGAGGGTTGGCGTTGGTACATGAAACACCCGATGGGTGGTCGGAGCCGGAATACCTGGGATACCAGCTGGACCACCATCCACTAAGCAATTATGTTCGTATTCAAATGTCAGAAGACGGATCGGTTATCGCTGTAAGTTCCGCGCGTCTTCCTGTCGTTGATCCCCGTTCACCGGCACTGGATATCTATGATCTCTACGTGTTTCTGAGGAGAGAGCCAGGGATTTGGGAAAAGACGCAGGTCAATCCGCCGGAGTACCCGCCATTCAAGGGAGATTTCTTGCTGAGTCAGAACGGCCGGATGCTGTATTGGGTTCCGGAGACACCACGAACATCCATAACAAACCCGGACTGGACGCTGCATCGGTAGTTTGTTCGCCCAAGGCCATCGGACAAGGAAGCGCGAAGGTGCTGAATCTGTTCCGAGACTTGCCTTTCCCAGGAATGGGGAGATCAGGGCGAGGTTGATAAGTTCAATAAATTCAACCCCCTCTGTATCTCCCCCAATCTTGGGGGAGAGGGTCTCCATGTTCAACTGCGGTTCTTGAGACATCTTCGGGAGCCGCACTCTATCGGCAATCTGCTCCTCAGGGCCTCAGATGAATGCCCCTGTCACCCCTCTCCGCCCGTCTCAATCTCATGCCCGGAGATTGGTTCGTAGGGAATCACCAGGTCGAATACGGCGTAGAGTTTCGCGATTTCGAAAACATCGGCGAGTCCGCGATGGATAATGACCAGCATTCTCCTGCCGTTGGCCTCCGTGATCTGTTTGCAGCGCAGAAGGGCACCGATACCTGTGCTGTTGATGAACTCGACCCTGGTCAAATCGACCACCAGCGTTTCCTGTCCGGTTGTCTGGCCGCACTCTCCCCATGGTTTCCCGGCGATCTGACTCAGTTCATTCGCCAATGCGGTCGCGGTGGCATTATCGAAAACACCCTGGATATTGAAACGGAAACTCGGCGCGGATTCGGTTCGGAATGAGTGTGTACTGTCCATTGATTTAATATCCATACTCCAGCCTTCTACCCAGGATTTCAGGCAGACCCGAATTGATGATTTTTGTGAGAGTCAGGTTAAAATCGTACTCGACCCGACGGAATTGCAAAAGACGTTTATTACTGTCGTACAGGCAATAGGAGGCACGGGGATCGCCATCACGCGGCTGGCCCACACTGCCACAATTGACGATACAGCGAACTCCATCGGGGACCTGAAACTCATCTACGGTGAGGAGCCGGTCGGTTCCCTGGACAAAAACGTACGGCTGATGGGTATGCCCCACGAAGCAGATTTCCTGTTCGAAATAGTTGAATTGGGTGGAGATCCGGCTTGGTGCGTATAAATACTCCCATTCTTCCGGGGTCTCCGGTGAGGAATGGGTCAGAAAAAGGTTATCCTCGGTCCATCTCCAAACAAATCGGGATAGCCGTCGGAAATTTGTCTGGGTGATTTGTTCACGAGTCCATTTTGCTGCAACGGCGGCTTCGGGATTAAACCCGATAAGGATACCTGTCACCACAGCGTGGTCGTGGTTTCCCAGAATGCAGGGGACCTGACCATATTTTTCCTGCACTTCCCGGAATCGCTCGATGCAATAGGTTGGATTGGGACCATACCCCACCAAATCTCCGCAGCATAGGAGGCGGTCGAATCCCTGGTCTCCCATGTCTGCCAGCACGGCATCGAGGGCTTCCTGGTTGCTGTGAATGTCCGATATGACCGCGTATCTGGTCATATTGCGCTCCAAACCCGCCGGGGGCATTCGCCCCTTGACATTGGAAAGGCTATAATCGAAAAACCTGTGGTTCTTGCGGAGGAATTTTTCCTGTTTTAGAGATCGAATACCGATTTTGTGCCTGAGTTTACACTGAATCGTGTCGGGGAATGAATGGTTCGCAGCGATTCTCGAAGGATGGTCCATCAAGATTTCCGGATCGGGCCGGCCTTTTCGTGGAAGAGTTCGCCGGAAGATGATACCGTATTCCTTCGCTCAAGAAGGTTCCATGATGAACATTTGGACATTTGCAAACGGAATCACGGGCAGCCGGATTATCCTCAGCCCCGTTTTCATTGTCTGCTTCCTGTGGGGAGGGCCGGCGGGTAAAACGGCCGCATTTCTGATTGCCTGCGTGTTCGAGATCACCGACATGGTTGACGGCTATATTGCGCGAAGCCGCAAGGAGGTCTCCGATGTGGGTAAATTGCTAGACCCCTTCGCCGACAGCATCTCGCGGTTCTCGGTTTTCCTGTGTCTGCTCGCGGAGGAATATGTACCGGTCTGGATGGTGGCATTGGTGTTTTACAGGGATGCCCTTGTGTCGTATTTGCGCGTCGGCGCGGCCACGTATGCCGTAATTATGTCCGCGCGGGCATCGGGGAAAGTTAAAGCCGTGGTGCAGGGATTCGGCACCGTGATGATCACTTTCCTGATCGCGTGTCGGGAACATGGCTGGGTCAGCTGGGATATTCACCAGGTTGCCTATTGGGCGATGGCTGTGATTACTGTGATCACCCTGTGGTCGGCAGTAGATTATCTCTACGGTTTTTCCATGATTGTCAGTCAAAACGGAAAGGCATCCGATTCCTGACACGAGCTTCATTTGTCCCGATCAGGCATTACAGTGCGAGTCCGAAATGATCTCCCATTCTGTTCTAAGGAACACGGCTCACGCCTGGACACTGGCCCTGGCGCTCTTGCTTTCGCTGTTCCTCCGGGTCGCGGCTCTGGAACAGGCTCCACCGGGATTTTTTCAGGATGAAGCCGCGACGGGGTACGACGCGTTCTGTCTTGCGCAATCCGGCCAGAATCGTCATGGTGAGTTTCTGCCGCTGTTTTTCAATTCGTTCGGCGATTACGAGGAAGGATTGCACCGGTATCTGATTGTGCCGTCCATCTGGCTGTTCGGCCTGTCGGTTTGGAGTGTGCGGGTGGTCTCTGCCGTGATGGGAACCGGTGTGGTTCTGATCGCCTATCTTTTGGCTCGCCGGTTATACGGAAAAACAGGGGCATTGGCTGCCGCGGCAGCCGCCTCGGTCACACCCTGGCAAATTCATTTATCCCGTGTCGCGGTCCGCGACATACTTCTCCCGCTGACTTTCGGCCTGGGGACTTATCTTGTGCTTGGCGCTTTTTCCGAATCCCAGGAAGACAAAACACCCTGGAGGGGCGATATCCTGTTGATTTGCGGTTGTGTTCTCTGGGGCCTTACTTTTTATACCTGCGCTGTTGCCCGGCTGTTCGTTCCATTGATGCTGACAGGATTCGCTGTGATCCATCGCGGATCGTTGATGCAATTCTGGCGGGAAAAACGATCTTCACTGGTGGCAGGGATTTTGATGTTTTTTTTAACGAGTCTGCCGCTGATTTTTGCGTACACCTTTCGTTATGAGAACATGACTGCGCGGATGAACGTTGTCGCGGTTGGGGCTCAGGCGGCTTCTTTGTTCAGCCTGGCGACTTTGTCGGCGGCTGTATTGAATTACCTTCCTCATTTCTCGCCCAGGCACCTGTTTCTGGAAGGCGATCCAAATCCGTTTCTCTATATGGGGGGAGGGCTTCTGTTGCCCTCTTTCTTTCCGTTGATTCTGTTGGGAATCTGGTCGTGCATTGTGTTCCGGTGTTCCATCGAGGCGCAGATTCTTCTTTTGTGGCTGCTGGTTTACCCTCTGCCGGATTGCCTCACAAGTGGTGGGCCACATGCCCACCGTTGCGTTACCGCTGTCCCGGTTTATGCGCTGCTTACGGGCCTGGGATTTCTTGTCGTGAAAGGCTGGATTCAACAGAAACAGGGAATGCTTCGGGTCGCCGGTATTTCTCTTGCGATTCTTTGCGGCCTTGGCACACTTCTGTGGTTTCCAAATCAGGCCGTGGCCTACATCCGAGATATCCCCAGAGCAACTTATGGCTTCTATTACGATGGAATGGAGCAGGCCATCGGGAAGCTGCGGAAATGCGAATCTCGTCGGTCTCTGACCGTACTGACAAGAACCATCAATCAACCGCACATTTTCTATCTCTTTTTTGGGAACTATCCCCCGAAACAGTTCTATGAAGACCGAGCAGCGCAGGGTTACAAACCGGGGGATGACTGGCTGCATGTAACCCGGTTTAACCGATTTCTTTCCCTGGACCCCGATCTGGATGCGCCCCGGGATTCCGTCGTTCTGGCATACTCAAGCGAGACGGGCCTTGTTCCGGCCATTGCTATGGTTCCCTCTCACTCCGGCAACGATTGGAAAATCGTGGATGGGGAGGACCTGATAGAAGATGCCTGGCTCGAGAGGAAGCAGAGGGTTCTGCGCATCCGAAAGGTGGAATTGAGCCGGTCGGAGGTTCTTGCCGGAGAGGCGCTGCAAATCCGGTTTATGTGGCGATGCCTGGAACCTCCCACGCGCGATGTCTCTGCTGCCCTGCGGATTGAGGGGCCAGATTTCTCCTGGCATTCGGATCACAAATGGTGGAATGGCATGTATCCGGCGAACAAACTGGAGCGCGGACGTCTTATGCCCTGGAGCCAGACAGTCACCGTTCCTGTCGATTCGCCCACGGGCCGCTATGCGGTATTAGCCGGGGTTCGAAGCGACAGTGGGGACCTGCTTCAGCGTGGCGATGGCCGTTTTTTTCAGGAAGTCGGATTCTTTGAGATCGTGTCTGACCTTCCGAAACTCGATGCGAATGTCATCGCGGGATGGATCGAACGGGGAACCGAGTGCCTGGTACTGGAACAGGTGCGGGCCTCTCGAACGACTGTGAAACCGGGCGGGAAAGTTGAACTGACTTATGATTGGAGGTGTCTGAATCCACCTGCCGACCCGCTCCAGGTCGCGGTCAACCTGGTCTGCGGGGACCGCCGCCTCCAGTTCGATCACGACCTGTTGGAGGGGAAAACGGATCTCCGCCGGTTGCCCGTCGGCGAGAAGATTGTTGAGAAGCAGACCATTATTATCCCCGAGGACGCCACACCGGGCGCATACATTCTGGAATTGGGGCTTTTGGACAATCACTGGTATTGCGATTTGCTGACAAGAGAAGGGAAATCACGCATTCCCACGATCACGCTGACCGTCTCACCATAGAGGAGATAGCATTACTCGGATTGCTGATGTCGGGCCAGGGTATTCTTGCCGATCCATCGAATCGGTTTTCCCTGCTCATTGGCAAATCCACGCACATCGACATGGATATATGGCGACTGGGCCACATCGCCTCGTTCCCAGAAGTCGTGATGCGGATATACGCCGGCTCCGCCCACAAGCGGGCTGCCATCCAGGAGATACCGCTGATCCAGCTCATCCACATACCGAAGAATGACACGCGCATCCTGGATGTCCGCTTTCCCATCCCCGTTCAAATCATCCATCACCAGGTCCCGGTTGAGATCGATCAGAATATCCGCCGCTTTCCCGTAAATGTGCAGCGAGAATGCGCTCTTGAGCGAAGTCTCGCCATCTTTCACATATTCCGACCGATTGTATCCCGGCGAACGAAAACCATAGAGAATGTCGAACTTGTCGAACGAAACCCCATTTGCGTTCATGCGCGTTTTCAGGTCGTTCAGTTTCCGCAGGATGTTCGGGTCCAGGGCGATATAGTGGGGATACGGTGAAGGTCGGTATCGCTGGTCCAGGTCGAACTCTCCGAGTCGGTAATTCCAGGCGATGACAAGATCCTTCGTGGTTTCATCCACCCTGTACCACAATGTTGGGGGAAGATAGGTCTCCGCATGAGCGCGTATCCGTTCGCCGGAGATAGTCGTCGACCGGCTTTTATAGAGGTTCGGATATTTGCCGATGTTGAATCCGTTCACCTTGCCGTCCACGATTTCCACGACATGCAGCGGCACAAGAAAACGGATGGTTCCCTTTCCCCGGAAGAGCAGGTTCGGCAGCCGACGATTGAGCAGGGACTCGGATTTCAGGGGTGTGTAAAGAACAGTCTGCTCAAACTCCACCGTGCACAGGCCCTCCTGATTAGGCGGTGTCCAATCGGCAGAGCGATCATTCACCTGGTCGAGTTTTCCGCTTTGTTCTTTCCAGATTCCTTTGACCGATTGGGGAGTGGGGAAGTACCCATCCGGCGCGCTTGGCAGGGCGCTATCGATCCGGATATTCCAGGTTCGGTCCGGATCGAACACCAGGACAACATCTTCAGTCGGTAACGCATCCGGGCAGGAGAGACGGATTTCAAAGGTTCTGTGTTCGGTTTTGGATGTCGCGCTCGGAGATGACGGAGGGGCCGACTCACCTTGCGTGGTCAGTGGTGGAAGAGTCCGGCGCTGCACCCAAAGAAACATCTCCGGGAATCTCACAAACAGGTATCCCGCCACAGCCAGGAGGATCACAATCAACAACGAAACGAGAACAAGCCGCATGATTTCTCCGAAAGGATAACTCTTCCCCAGTCGCCGTCGCCTATCGGACTTTGGAGTTCAGGATTTTATTTCAATCTAACAAGATTTGGATTTCGCGCAATGTTGGGAATAGCGGAGTTTGCCGGAACCGACCGGAGGAGATCACGGGATGACGTCAAGAATATTGCGGACTTTCAAAGGAGCGGGGGCATAGAAACCCTCCCCGCGTTCCACGCCGATTTTTGCTCCAAGAAACCGGCTGTAAGCCTCCAATTGCCGGAGATAATCCGATATGCCGAGGTACCGGTATCCATCGGGAACCTCGCCTTCGACGAATTGACTTCGATACGCCTTGAGAACGTCCACCTTCTGCGGCCAGACCGGTGTGATATCCACAACAAAGCTGACCCGGTGCATATCGTGAATAAAATAGTTGTACCAGGCGTTCACAGAATGCGCGTGTTCATCACCATGGTATTTGGGCAGACGGGCAAGAAAGAAAGCGGCTTTGACCAGTTTGTTGGCGGCTTCATGGTCAGGGTGGCGGTCGAAATCGGGAGTTACAAAAACCACGCGGGGCCGATACATGCGGATCCGATTGGCGATTTTTTCCCGGCTGGATTCATCGTCGATAAGCCGTCCGTCGCCGAGATCAAGATTCTCACGCAAAACAAGCCCGAGCCGCCTGGAGGCTTCTTCCGCTTCCTGTGTCCGGCTCTCGACATCCCCTTTGGTTCCCAACTCGCCACGGGTCAAATCGACGACTCCGATTTGCGCACCTTCTTTTCGCCAAAGCAGAATGCTTCCGGCCATGCCGATTTCGGCATCGTCCGGATGGGGCGCGAAGATCAGAATATCGAGTTCGGACATAAGGAAATTCTACCGCGAATGAGGACCTCCGTCACGAGACAACAAAGATTGCATGGCTTCCCGGTTGAAGCGAATCCATGGCGTTTTGAAGGTCCTGCGCCAAATCGGGGCCATGACGGGCCAGGAATTGGAGTATGCAGAGGATGCGTTCCTGCGGCTGTCCCAAGGGGCGGATTGCGCGGGCAACAGAGTCGATTTGACGATGAAGAATCTCCGCGCGATCCGCCTTTTTCCGGATCAGCAGGTTCTCCGTATTTTTCACCATCTGAAGAACCTGGGAGTGTTGCTTTTCTATCGCGGGGGTAATTGTCGGATCGAGTGAGTCGGCAATGTCCTTGAGATGCCGATAGGTCTTTTCGATTTCATTCCGAAGGTTCTCGCAGGATTCCCGCGAATTTTCCACACCGGCCTTCGCGATAACAGCCCGGACCAGCGATTTGGCATCCCTTTCAAAGTCCGCCGGTGACAGTCCGGTTTTTTCGAGGATTCTCGCGTCGCGCGGCTCCAGGAATGTCGCCCCGGATCTTGGAACCAGGACAGTTCTTGGGATCCTGTGTCGCGCGTAAAGTTCCCCCAGCTGAAAGTGATACAACGCTTCACTGGGACCGAGGATGGCGGCAATCGTCGGCAGGCAGGCGTCTTGGATCAGAGGCCGTAAAATTGCGCTGCCGGAGAAATCTTGGGGGTGTTCCTTGAGGTGACGGAGAAGAACTTCGGCCGTGAAGTTCTCGCGGTTGTTTATTCGAAATGCGCTTCCTTCGAGGTGAACCGTCTCGCGGCAGCCGTCTCGAACGAGGAAGAACGAAACGCGGGTTTCGGGTTTATGAATCTGTTTTGCGAGGCCCGCTTGCAGCAGGGCATCGCCTGCCCGGTTGATCTCTCGGGCGGCCAGTGTGGGATTTTCGATTTCCCGCATTAGAATCGGCTGTGCGGCGGACCGCAGCCAGGGCCACTCTGGGCGGATCACCAGCAGGCCGGACTGCGGCAGAAGAGACCAAAGAAGGTGGTCGAACCAGTCTGCAAGCGAATCCCCGGCCTTTGCAAAAGCCTCTTCAATCCAGGAGGCCACGAAATCGTAATGCGGTTCATACCCCAGTGTCTGTTCGACCCGTCCAATCAGGCCGGGCAGGTCAACCCTCGCCTTGGGGATGGAGGAAATGCAGAGATTCTGTGGAAGATCCCCCAATTCAACCTGGAAGCGTACCGGCTGTCGGTCTCGATCCAGCCAGATGGCATGATCGATCTCGGCCCGGTCGTGATCCTCGGAGGCATTCCAGAATGCGGGCAAGACGGTCCCATAGCCCTGACGGGTCAATTCATGGGCCAGGTTGACCGCCTGGACACATTTGAACAAAGTATAGAGCGGACCTAAAAGAAGCCCCGGCTGCTGACCGGCAATGACCAGACAGGTATCAGGCTCGGCGAGCCTCTGGGCCGATCGAACGCTTTCGGCTGGAGCGCCCCGACGCAGGTGATCCTGCGCCAGTTCGCGGGAGAGAACATCCCGGTCGATATGGGCGGAGAAGAAATCCCTTCGGTCCTTGTACGTTTGCTCGACATCCCGGAGAATGGGAAACCGCAAGTTCGCCGAGAGGTCCATCGTGACGGCCCGAGCCGGCGGGGAATAACTCGGATCATTCTGAATTGCAATTTTGTGGAGAGTTGCCATGGCTCCCATCATACGAGACCCTCTTTCTCCTGCCAATAGCCATGGCGAGGTTTTGTATCCGGAGCTTCGCGTAAGGTCGAATCAGCGTCACCGGTTTCGGAGGGGACACCCATGGATCTACAACAATGAATTGGTAGAGCTGCCGAAAGAGCCTGAACCGGGTGGATTGGTAACCGTTCGGCAACATGACGGGGAATTTGTGGGTATTGGGATGTACAACCGGCATAGTATCATCACGGTGCGGCTGCTGACCCGTCGGATTGAGCGAATCGACAAGTTTTTTTTCCGGCAGCGTCTCCGGCAGGCCCTCGATTTGCGTGAACAGATTTACCCCGACCGAAACGCATACAGGCTGGTCCACGCGGAGGCGGACGGATTACCCGGTCTGGTGGTGGATCGGTATGGCGAGGTGTTTGTCATTTCATCGAACACAGCCGGAATGGATTGCCTTCTGCCGGTTATTGTGGAAGCCCTGACGGAATTGTTTCCCGTGCGGGCAATCGTGCTGCGCAACGACAGCGCGGCACGCAAGATGGAGAGCCTCCCCACGCAAGTGGAAGTCGTGTGGGGGGAACTGCCGGATACGGTTATCATCGAGGAATTTGGCGCGTCATTCGAGGTGGACGTTCTGGCGGGGCAAAAAACGGGTTGGTTCTTCGACCAGTCGGAAAACCGTCGCGTGTTCACCTCCTTTGTGAAGGACCGGCAGGTGCTGGACACATTTTGCTATACGGGGGCTTGGGCGATTCACGCTGCCCGGGCAGGGGCGCGAGAGGTGATCGGGGTGGATAGTTCCCCGGAAGCGTTGAAACTTGCCGCTCGGAATGCGGAACGGAACCGGGTGTCCGGTGTTGAGTTCATCCGAGCCAGGGTGTTCGATTTTCTGAACGATTGGCGCAAGGCCAGCAAAGAAGTCGATATTATTGTTTTGGACCCCCCGGCTTTTTCGCGGGCCAGGAAAGACACGGCTGCGGCGTTCAGAGGTTATCGGGATTTGCATGAGCGTGCCTTACGACTGATACGCCCCGGCGGGATTCTGTTTACCTGCTCCTGTTCCTACTATATGGGAGAAGCGGCCCTGATCGATTCGCTGGCTCAAGGAGCCATGGAGTCGAAGCGGACGGTTCGCCTGCTGGAGGTGCGTGGGGCAGCCCCCGACCACCCCATCCTTCCCGCCACCGCTGAAACGCGATACCTGACATGCCTGGTGGTCAGGGTGGATTGACCTCAAATTGCCGGGATTGCCATCCCCGTCGCTTCTGTTAGAATCCGTCCGGTTCCGTAGTTTGTTCCAGCGGGCTGCGACGATGAAAGACAACGAAATTCATCTTCTGATCGACATCCATCGGGAAATCCTGCGCGATCTTCGTCAGGAGGCGGATGGGGTTGTCGAGAAACTCGCGAAACAGATCGACCGCAACTTTTCCGCAATCGAAGAATCCCTCAACGTTCTCGCGAATAAGGCAACCTTCACGAAAAAAGAGCGATCCATTTTCCATGCTCTCCGCGAGGAATTGGCCGAATTCAGCGACCAAAAGAAGTCCGGTTCACTCAAGAGACTGGAACGCATTGCGGAGTATTTCACCAATGTCCGCCGCCTTTTGAAGAAGTCGAGATCGCAAGATGGCGATTGAATCGGTTCACACGACAACGTGGGATGTGAAGTTGAATCCTTCCGGCGGAGTTGCCGAGAATGTCACGCGGATACTTCGCCACCAGTATGACATCCTCATTGCCCATGAATCCGGCACGCGGAGCGGCGAGGACCCCGAAGACTTGCACAAAATGCGCGTAGCCGTGCGGAAAATGCGGACTGCGCTGGAACTGTTCGGCTCCCTGCCGGATCGCAAAGCAATGAAGCCGCTCCGTGAAGAGCTCCGTTGGCTGGGCGGATGTCTGGGGCAGGTTCGTGATCGCGATACGGCGCTTGAAACGCTGAGGACCTATTGTGACACCGCACCACCCGAAGATAGACCTGTGATCCAAGTTATTGTGGATGAAATCGAAAAACAGCGTAAGGCGCTCCGGGAAGAGCTTCTCCTGGCGCTGGATTCGGAAAGATATATTTCCTTCAAGAACACCGTCGAGCAACTTTTGGGAAACGACTTGCCCGTCCGCTCTAATGCCCCGGCTTTTCGCGATATAGTCCCCCGGCTGATTGCGAAGTCCTGGAAACGGGTACAGAGCGTGGGACCGGATATCCCCGGCAAGGAAGACGAACGCATTCATCGTTTACGGCTGAACGGCAAACGGCTGCGGTATCTGTGCGAGTTTACCCGCCCGATTATCGGGAAACGGCTGGATTTCCTTCGCAATTCCGCCGCTCGTGTCCAGGAAACACTGGGCGTTGTTCGAGATTCCGAGAGAGACCTTCGGTTCCTGGAGAACCTGTCAGGTGGAACCGGCTCGGATGCGGTGAGACGATTGCAGACCTTTTTTGCCCATCGCACAGACACCGCGCTGTCCGAATTCACTGTTATTACTCCGAACCCTAAATAGTAGGCATACTGTAGTAATGTCGCTTACTCCATCGCGTAGCGAACCGAAGGTGCGTGAAAGAAATTTCGGACGACGTCGGGCCGTTTCTGTGTACTCCGGAGATAGCCGCGCACAT
>JAKQSI010000073.1 GCA_029570205.1 Candidatus Omnitrophota bacterium
CCATGGGAATCCTCCTGGTATCTAGTTATATCACTAGATCCCAGGATACACCGAAAACCGGGCGAAATCAAGCAAAAATTTCACCCGATGTAATTTTCAGTCCGTTTTCTCTAGTAAAAGGCCAAACTCCAGCATTCCGGCTAAGCCGGAATCCAGCCGTCCTTCGGATGGCTCGATAATAACCCGACGATTTATCGCCGGGCATTTCGGGGTACCCCAGCCTTCCAGCCTGTCGTAATCTATGAAATCTCTCCGTTAGACTAGCACAACATTCATTCTGCCGAACGAGACCCCATTGGGAATCAGACCGAACACCCGAATGGACATTACCCAGGTTCTATGCAAAATAGGCTGCATGGAACAGACCCCTGCCATAAAAGGAGAGTTCGAAATGGATCGACCCGATTTTGTCAGGCAATCCCGCCGTCGTTTTCTGCAAAATGCCTCAGCGGCGATGCTGGGCGCAGCCGCGATGCCCATTTCGTGCAATAGCAAGTCTGGACGGCTCAACCTGATTGTTCTGGTTACCGATGACCACCGCTGGGATTGCCTTGGATGTATGGGCCACCCCATTTTGCGCACACCAATCCTGGACCGCCTTGCCCATGACGGTGTCCTGTTCACCAACCATTTCTGCACGACCTCCATCTGCATGACCAGCCGGGCTACGATTTTCACCGGCCTGTATTCCCGCTGCCATACTGTCCACGATTTCAATCGGCCCCTGCCGGAATGTCTGTTCCCGGTGTCTTACCCGATGGCCCTTCGCCGTGCGGGATATCGAACGGGATTTGTCGGGAAATGGGGGTTGGGCGGAGACCTTCCCGAAAAGGATTTCGATTATTTCAAAGGATTTCCCGGCCAGGGGCAGTATTTTCACGAAATCGACGGCCGGCGAGTTCATTTAACCCGCATCCTGACCGACCAGGCCGAGGAGTTCCTTCGGGGCTGCTCCCCCAATCAGCCGTTCTGTCTGTCGGTGAGTTTCAAAGCCCCGCACGTGCAGGATGGCGAATTCCCGCCGTTTCAGTATGACCCTGCCTTGGCGGATCTGTATGAAAATGACCGGATTCCTGTCCCGCAAACGGCCACGGAGGCGCATTTTGCGGCGCTACCCGAATTTCTGCAGAAATCCGAGGGCCGGGTACGCTGGGGGCAGCGGTTCGCCACGCCGGACATGTACCAGGACTCGGTGAAAGGGTATCTGCGCTTGATTACCGGTGTGGACCGCGCGGTCGGGGAGATACTGAAATGCCTGGAACAGCAAAGCGCGCTCGACCGCACGGCGATTCTTTTCACATCCGATAACGGCTTCTTCCTGGGCGAACACGGCCTTGCGGGCAAGTGGCTGATGTATGAGGAATCCATCCGTATCCCGATGATTCTGTGGCATCCATGTTTTCCCCCGTCTCAACGGGGACAGAAAATCGATAAAATGACATTGAATATCGACATCGCCCCGACCATCCTGGACCTTGCCGGGCTGGAGGCTCCGTCTTGGATGCAGGGGCGAAGCCTGATGCCGCTCGCATCCGGCAAGTCTGTTCCCTGGCGGCAGGAATGGTTCTATGAGCATCTGTTCACACATCCCGCAATTCCGAAGAATGAGGGGGTGCGGACGGAACGCTGGAAATACATTCGTTATATTGAGCAGGACCCGATTTACGAAGAACTGTATGATCTGGAGAATGATCCGGTAGAGGAACACAACCTGGTTGGAATCTCTTCTCATTTGCAGATTCTCGACGGGCTGCGGGCGCGACGAGAGAAATGGATTCAATCGTTAGACAATTGGAAGTTAGAGAGTCCGAGATGAGACACTGTGACAAACACCTTTCTTATACGCCCGGATATTGATAGCCTCAAGAAAAGGATGTAACAAATACCGGTGGTCCCTCGGAGAAGGTCGCTTATTCTTGGGAGGATGCACTATGATTGGACAAGAGACAATCCCACCGATGATCTTAAAAGGGCACGATCTCCACGGAAAATGCCTTCCGATCAAATATGATCGCACTTGCCGATGCCCACCGACACATATTAATTGCATGACACCGAAGGATTGGCTGAAGAGTCAGCTGGGTATCTGGCAGTTTTCCTACGAGGGCAGGGATGTTCGCGATAAGACTGTTCACCCGGCCACATTTCCCATTGCTTTGGCAAAGAAGGTCATTGAACTGTTTACGCATGAAGGCCAGTTGGTCTTGGACCCTTTTGTCGGAAGCGGTACAAGTCTTCTTGCGGCGAGCGATTTAAATCGAAATGCCGTGGGTTTTGACCTTCACAAACACTATGTCCAATTGTGCGCAAGCAGGTTGTCCAAGAACGGTAATATGTTTAATTATTCAAAACAGGTAGCGGTAGAGGACGACGCGCGGAATATCCCGAATTATCTCCAAAAAGAATCGGTTTCACTCATTTGGACATCCCCCCCTTATGCACACCTTCTAAATCGAAAGCGAAGCAATAAGTCGCGGAGAAATCGAAATAACGAACAGCTGGGCAAAGTGGAGCAATATTCACAAGACGAACGAGATTTAGGCGTATTGGATCTCCCAAGTTATACGACAGCCATGGGCGACATCTTCGAGGGATTGTTGCTGTTTCTGAAGCCCAAGGGGCACTGTGTTATCAATGTCCCCGATATATGGTGGGAAAATGAGAGGATCACGATACACATTTCCCTTGTTGAAGAAATGAGAAAACGTGGATACGAATTGCGCAATATCATTATTTGGGACAGAACAAATGTCGTGAACCAAATCGGCATCTTTGGATGGCCCAGTAACTACATCACAATGGGTGTGACCTTTGAGTATCTACTTGATTTTTGGCGACCGCTGCCGAGTGAGAGAAATCTGTAATATCCGTGGACCGATGTAAAGAGGGAATCGGCGAGTAAGTATTCGTTACTTCTCTCTTCGTTCGATTTCTCACCAGGGATCACCTCCATGGCTGCTTTGCCCCCAAATCTCCCCCGCACAACCACGGGGTTCACCGGACTGTTACCGAATGTAGAACATCTACAATATAAATTACACCGCCACGGCGCACATTGTGGCTTTTGCCGCAGGCGGCTAACTATGCCCTTCTTTGACGGTTGTGTAGTGAAAATGGGTGTTTTGGGGGGTAGTGAGTGAGGAAAATCAGGGATTTAGCGAATTTCGCTCCAAAAAAGATGTAGTAAATGGATTGTCATGGTATAGTTGACAGAGAAGTTGAGTCAGGTATATTCCGTAGTATATGTTTACGAAGGAAGTCACCGTATCCCGCAAGAAAGGCCCGGCGGTCCGGTATGTACAGATCGTCGAGAGCGTTCGCCGTCCCGGTTCTCGGACCCCGCGTCACGAGGTGGTGCTGAACCTGGGGCGAGCGGATCGGATCGACCGGGAGCGCGTGGGACACCTGATCCGGCTGCTTCAAGACTGCCTGGGAGAGAACGCCCAAGAGGCGTTGCCGGAGGGGGTGGAGATCGGCCAGACGCGGGAGTTGGGGGTGGTGTGGCTGATGGAGGCGTTGTGGCATCGGCTGGGGTTGGACGGATTTTTTCGGCGGGAATTGAAGAAGCGAAAGATCGAATTTCCGATGGAGCGTGCATTGTTGGCGATGGTGGCGCATCGGGCGGTGGACCCGACGAGCAAGCCTCAGGACTTTTATTGGCTTCGAGAGGAAGCGTTTTTCCCGTGGGCTGAGGAGGTGGAGTTGCACCATTTATATCGGGCGCTGGATGTTCTGCAGGAGCATCGGGACGGATTGGAGAGTGCGTTGTATGCGCACCGGAGTGACTTGTTCAATCGGTCGGCGCAGTTGATTTATTTTGACACGACGACGGTGCATTTTGAGGTGGAGGACGATCCGGAGGAACCGGAGGGGGCGGGGCTTCGTCAATATGGCCGTCCGAAAGACGGTCGAATCTCGCATCGGCAGATCGTGGTGGGGTGGGCGGTGGACGGGGATGGGTTGCCGCTGGTGTCGGAGACGTTTGCGGGGAACACGGTGGATGTGAAAACGCTGCCGGTGGTGGTGAAACGATTGAGAGGGATGGGGGTGGAGCAGGTGGTGTTTGTGGCGGACCGGGGGTGTGTGTCGAAGAAGAACCTGGAGGAGATTGGGCGGGCGGGGTTGGATTATATTGTGGGGCTGCGACTTCGGCGCGCGGGAGACCTGGTGCCCGCCATTCTGGCGGATACGAGTCCGTATGAGCAAGTGCAAGAGAATTTATTGGCGAAGGCGGTGGAGCGGGAGGGGAAACGGTGGATTGTGTGTTATTCCCCGGAGACAGCGGAACGGGATCTGAAGATGCGGGGGCGTGCTCTGGAGCGCTTGAACCAGAAGTTGGAAGCGGTCGGGAAGGCGCGGGATGGGCAGAAGGCAGAAAGTGAGATTTTGGGGCATCATCTGTTCCGGCGTTGGGTGGAGCGGGACACGCGGGGGAATCTGGTGGTTTCGCGGGAGAAGGTAGTCCAGGAGGGGATGTGTGATGGGACCTTTGTGTTGGAGACAAGTAACGAGCGGTTGTCGCCGGCGGAAGTGGCGTTGGGGTATAAGGGGCTGTTGCGTGTGGAGCGGGCTTGGCAAAGTCTCAAGCACGTTCTGGATATCCAGCCGGTTTTTGTGCGGACGGAGGAGCGAATCCGGGCGCATGTGACGCTTTGCATGATTGCGTATTTGTTGGAACGGTGGGCGGAGATCGCTACCGGGGAGTCCTTCGAGGAGATTCGCCGTCAGTTGCGTCCGATGCACGCGACGGAATTGATCGAAGACGGTCAAAGCCTTTGGAAGCCCAGTCGCTTGAGCGCTGCACAGGAGTCGCTGTGGAAGAAACTGGAGATTTCCCCGCCGGGGAAGGTAGTTCACGTCGGCCCGATCTCCTGCCTGCCCCCCCAGAAATTGTAGATACACACCCGCTTTATGAAAATCCTATCATAACCCCTGCAATAACAGCAACTTACAAAGATTTATTGACTACACAACTGTCAAAGAAGCGGCTAATCTTGGGAGCGCGACTCCGGCGGGGCCGGTCATTGGGTAAAGAAAGCATGATCGAGCCTTACCAGATCACCCGTTCGCTTGAGGGTTTTCTCGCCGGAATCTCCATTTGCCTGACAAGGCGGGCCAAACCAAATCCCGACGGTTGATAAAGCTCCTTCGATTTGCACCAATCGAAATACTGACACGTATCCGAACTCTCATCGAAATCATTCACACAAAGATCCAGACCGATTTCGATTCCCTTATCCAATTCCGACACGCCCAAGTCGGTCCAGGGAACGGCCATTTCGGTTATGTATCCCTCATCCGGCTGGTCATCGTTCAGAGTTCCGGCGATCACGGTCTTGGAAAGCGCGTTCCCGTTCCATGAATTGTCGATCTTGCCGTCCGATGTGCCCCGACTATCAAGGATTGCATTGTTCAGATTGACATGCCAACAATAGTCATCCTGTAGCCATTTGTCGCTGCGATCCAATCGAGTATCGATCAGGATTTCTACCCCATCATCGCCGGGAAATGCCGTATCATGTTCCGTGTGCGTGGCGCGAAGGTATGAATCCTTAACAGAAAAGGCAAAATAAAGGTATTGCTTGTCCCACAGTACCCATACCCGTGCCGTATTGCGATTCGGCGGGTCGATGTCATCCATGAAAAACACCGGCTGCGCGTTCTGCCAGGACACCTCATCCATGATACCATCCACGCGGATTGCCTCCGGTGTATAGGCCACTTCCATTACACAGGGCCATGGGGCAATCGCCATCCTCTCCAGCGGCTCCGAGGTCCGGCAGCCGGTGACGGCTGTCAACATCAGTAAGGTAACCGATAGGATGACCGCATGTTGTCTACGCATTTCTGGAATGAACCTCCAAGCCACTCTCTTTCCCTCTGTTATCCCCGTTGGTTTTATTCGTCCTGTTGTCCGCCTCTTCTTTCTTTTCCTCTGGGAGAAGGTTGGAGCGACGGTTCCGGAATGCCGATAGGTCAAAGCGATTCGACTCCTCCACACTAGGGTTCCTCGAACGGCGAGAACAGCACGCTGACCGACTCGCCGTTGTGGATACGCCGGATCGCCTTCGCGAACATCCGCGCCACCGAGAGGACTCGGATCTTGTCGATCCGTTTCTTGCCCTCCACCGGGATGGTGTTTGTGACAACAACCTCTTTCAGCGAGGATTCCTGGATACGTTCAACCGCCTGGCCCACGAGAACCGGATGCACGGCCCCGGCGCTGATTTCGAGCGCGCCGGAATCCTCAAGCGCGCTTACTGTATTCAGCAAAGACCCGCCGGTACTGATTTCATCATCCATAATGATCGCGCGCTTGCCTTTGACATCGCCGATAATGTGCCGGACCACGGATTGATCGTCGTTTCCGCCCCGTCGCTTATCCACAATGGCCAGGGGCAAGTTCAGTTGTCGGGCAAACTTTTCGGCTCGTTTGGCGCTTCCGGCGTCCGGGGCCACAACCACGCAATCGGTCAAATCCTGGTAACGCCAGTAATCCACCAGAATGGGTGTGGCAATCAGATGGTCCGTTGGAATCCGGAAGAATCCCTGAATCTGGAACGAGTGAAGATTCATTGTCAGGATTCGGTCCGCTCCGGCGGCTTCCAGCAAATCGGCGACCAACCGCGCGGCGATGGATATTCGCGGCTGATCCTTCTTGTCCGATCGCACATACGGAAAATACGGAAGCACCGCGGTCACTCGACATGCCGAGGCATGTTTCAGTGCATCAATCATCAACAGTAATTCCATCAGGCGTGTGTTGACCGGAGAACACGAGGTTTGCACAACAAACACATCGCATTCCCGCACATTTTCCTGAATCTTGACAAAAAGATTCTCATTGGCGAATTCCTGGATTTCCACTTTTCCAGGTTCGATATCCAGATATGGACAAATCTCGTTTACAAGGCTCTTGCTCGCATTGCCGCTGAAAACTTTCAAGGCTCTGCCTGTTCCTGCTGTCATTCTTCTACTCCATGCGGTTTCCGATAATGTCTTTGTCAGGTCTGCTCAACAGCAGAACCTCCGCCCTCCCAGTAAACGGAGCGTGAAATCAAAACCGAGTCACTCGCGCGCGTTCAGTAATTCGACTGTGGCGCGGGCCACGATCAATTCCTCGTTTGTCGGGATCACCCAGATGGCTGTCCTGCTTTCGTTAGAGCCGATGCGGCCTTCTTTCCCCGATTGTTCCGCATTCCGACGATCGTCCAGAACGATCCCCAACGGTTCCAGTCCGGCGCAGATCCGCCGGCGCACATCGACTCCCCGTTCCCCGATGCCTCCCGTGAAAACCAGGGCATCCAGACGACCCAATACGGCAAGAAAACCTCCGATTGTCTTCTTCACATCATAGCAGAATGCCTCCAGGGCGAGATGCGCATCGGTATCTCCCTCGGCCTCCGCCTTTTCAATGTCCCGCACATCCGCGGAGACCCCGGATAGACCGAGGAATCCACTCCGTTTTGTGAGAAGACAGACAACCTCATCAATGGAAAGATTCTCCTGCTGCATGACATACAGCACGGCGAACGGGTCCAGATCGCCGTTCCGCGTTCCATGAAACAGCCCGGACTGCGGGGAGAATCCCATGCTGGTATCGATACTCTTCCCGCCCCGGATCGCGCAAATTGAGGAGGAGCCGCCCAAATGGCAGGAAATCACATTGACCTGCTCTTTCGGCAGATTCAGAAGCGCCGGAGTTCGCTCGGAAATGTATCGATGCGAAGCGCCATGATAACCATACCGCCGGATGCCGTGGCGATCACGCCATTCTTTCGGCACCGCATACACCCGGGCATATTCCGGCATTGTTGCGTGAAAGGCCGGTTCGAATAGTCCGACCAATGGCGTATCCGGCATTGCCTCATGGAACAGGCGAATCGCTTTCACGTATGGCGGATTGTGAGCCGGGGCCAGGAATGCGTATTCCTCCATTCCTTTCAGCACGGAATCGGTGATCCGGACACAGCCGTCAAAGCCTTTCGCGATCACTGTCTTAAACCCGGCTGCTGAAATCTCATCCAAGCCGGAGATGACCGGTGATGAACCGGAGGTAAGCAGCCGAATCATCCGCCCGATAGCCGCAGGGTAATCCGCCAAAGGTTCCACGGTGGACCCGCTCTCCCCCCCACATGTCCACGAGAGGATGGCGTCCTGCGACCCGATCTTCTCAAACCGTCCCCATGCCAGAGATTTCTCTTCCGGAAAACGGATCAATTGAAATTTCAGGGAGGTGCTCCCGACGTTGGCAACGAGGATGTTGGTCATGATTGTCTCCGGAAGGAGTATCGGATTGTATGGTCCGGTTGGAAACCCGCACCTAGTGTACTGTCTGGGCCACGGTAAGACGAGGGATATCGCCCCGGGCGGTTCCGGCCAGTAGACAACGGCGCAGGCAAGGATATCACCTGCGCTACGGGTGAATCGCAGGGGCAATCCCCCTGTGGCTGCCCGTGACTTCTCCACACCAAATTCTCTGCCCAACCTTGACTTGCGCAGTTTTTGTGCCGATAATTGAGAGCAAATAGGAAAAGGCGCCGAAGAGGAGTAGTAAGCGTCACTGCGGAAATCCAGAGAGCCGGTGGGTGGTGCAAACCGGTTTTCCGCCGCGCTGAACTCGCCTCTGAGCCGTCCCGGTGAACGGAGTACTCCTCGCTACTAGCCGGGGCCGGGTTCGCCCGTGATAGCGACCAATGAAGGGTGAGACGAAGCATTTCAGACACCTGTCTCACTGAACCAGGGTGGTACCGCGAAAACATTTCGCCCCTGAAGCAATTCAGGGGCGTTTTTCATTTTTCGGACTTGAAAGGAGGTGGTCTCGATGCAATGTCTTCTTACGGGCGATAGCGACGAGAGCGACCTTGGCAACCTTCCGCTATGTAGACTGAAGAATCCGGCCCTTCGAGGCCACCCATTTCATAAGGAGAACGAACATGTCAGATAAAATCATCCTATTCGATACCACGCTGCGGGACGGGGAACAAGCCCCCGGTTTTTCCATGAATCTGCAAGAGAAAATTGAATTCGCCCGCCAACTGCAACGGCTGAAAGTGGATGTGATCGAGGCGGGATTCCCGATTTCGTCCCCCGGCGATTTTGAATCGGTCAAAACCATTGCCGAGCAGATCGAGGGTCCACAGATCTGCGGTCTGGCACGCGCTCGAAATGAGGACATCGACTGCTGCTGGGAAGCGGTGAGAGCCTCCGCCCGTCCGCGTATTCACACGTTCATTGCGACCAGCGATGTGCATGTTGAGAAGAAGCTGCGCAAGACCCGGCAGGAGGTCAAGGAAATCGCCGTCCGCTCCGTCGAACGTGCCAAGAAATACACCGACAACGTGGAGTTTTCCACCGAGGACGCCGCAAGAACCGATTGGGATTACATCTGTGAGGTCATTGAGGCAACCATCAACGCCGGGGCCACAACCATCAATGTCCCGGATACGGTGGGGTATTCCAATCCATGGGAAATAGAGAAATTGTTCCGGTACATCTTTGAGAATGTATCCAACATCCGTCAAGCCGTTGTGTCCTGTCACTGCCATAACGATTTGGGGCTGGCGGTGGCCAATTCGCTGGCCACACTTCGCGTTGGAGCCAGGCAGGTTGAATGTACTGTCAATGGCATCGGCGAACGGGCCGGGAATGCCTCGCTGGAAGAGGTTGTAATGAATCTGAAAACCCGTCGCGAATTCTTCGGATTCGAGACGGGTATCGACACCCGCCAGATTTACCCTGCCAGCCGCATGTTGACCCGCTTCACCGGCGTTTCAGTCCAGCCCAACAAGGCCATTGTCGGCGCCAACGCCTTTGCGCATGAGGCCGGTATCCACCAGGATGGCGTCCTGAAAGAACGTACAACTTACGAAATCATGACCCCCGAATCCGTCGGCTGGTCGGGCCAGGGCATGGTGTTGGGCAAACATTCCGGACGTCATGCTTTCAAGACTCGCCTGGAGGAACTGGGATTCCGCCTGAACGAGGAGGAACTGCAGAAGGCATTTGAGGCGTTCAAGGTGTTAGCCGACGTGAAAAAGAAGGTCTTCGATGAAGACCTGATTGTAATTGTCCACCAGCAGGCTCACTCTGCCGATCTGGATCGGTATATCCTGCACGATTTGATAGTCGAGGTCGGCAAAAACGGACCAAGAGCGACCGTGGTCTTGCGTTCAAACGGTAACACCTTCCAGGAAAGCGGAACGGGAGACGGTGTGCTGGATGCCGCATTCTCGGTCATTAAGAAAATCACGGGCCTGGAGGAATCCGTTCTCACGAACTACAACTGTTCCTCTGTAACCCAGGGGACCGATGCCATCGCGCAATCAACCATCTCCCTGAGATACAAAGACAAAGAAGTGGTTGGGCGCGGGACCGATACCGACGTGGTCCGCGCCAGCGTCAAGGCGTTTGTGGATGCGGTCAACCGTCTGCTCATAACCGAGGCCAAAGAACCGGTAAAGGATATTGTCTGATCCCGGATTTTGCGTGCGGAATCCTGAAAGGGGCGATTCTTGAACCGCCCCTTTTTTGGGGCAATCTTGCCGGATACAGAAGCCACTGAGAAAGATAGGGAGGGCATCAACGACAATACCGCTTTGAGAAGATCAGTACACCTTTTCGGAACCCCTGACTGAATCGATGGGTGTTATTACCCTGACGAAACCTGTGAAACAATCATCGGGCTGCAAAACGAATGCGGGGAGTCGCGCGATTAACAGGGAACCATATTTGGAAAAACTGCCGCTTTGAGCAGAAATTCCCGGCGATTCTCCTGTATCCCCGGATCCTCCACCTGCTCAATCGGGAACAGGGAACGAACAGGTCCCTCCTCCCGGACCGATTGACTCCGGAAACCGCAGTCTGTAATGTCCGAAAAGGATATTCGGGTGAAGATCTATGGACAGATATCTTCCAGGACACGACGCAATGATTTCCTGCAACGGGAAGTCCCCGGAAGATTTCCGTGCCTTGGCACAGAAAATCCTCCACTATGCCGCCAGCGGTGTCTCTCGCATTGAGTTCCTGCGTGAAATCACACGGATGCTCCTCGAATCTTCCGAATGCGACTCGGTCGAGTTTCGTGTCAAAAAAGACGACAAGTGTTTTCGATGTGAAGCCGTATCTCCCCTTGCGCTTCCACCTGCCGTGGAGATCTCACGCCATACATCCCCCGATGAAAACGTATTGCTCGCCTGCTCCCATGAATGGACCTGGTTTGAGAAGATTTGCCGAACTGTAGCCGAGAGGCAATACACCAGCGCAAAGCCTTTTTTTACGAAACACGGGAGTTTTCGGACCGGCAAGTTGGACGATTCTCTGTCTCATCTCGCGGCGCTTGGTATTGCCGGTGTGGCAGGATCGTGCGGCCTCAGTGGGGATTACCGATCATTGACTGTTATCCCGCTGGTGGCCGGCGAGGACACCATCGGACTTCTGGCGCTGAAGAGCAAGAGCGTTGATCGCTTTGACGAAAATGAAACGGCCGTTTACGAGAATCTGGCACAGACCCTCGGATTGGCCCTGGCAAGTCAACAAGATCATGTCACCCTGCGTGAGCGGGTAAAGGAATTGACATGTCTGTACAGCCTTGCTCAACTCGCCGAGCGTCCCCATGTCACCCTGGATGAGATTCTTCAGGGCATCGTGGAACTTCTGCCGCCTGCGTGGCAGTATCCGGAGATTACAGCCGCACGCATCATTCTGGATGGGCGTGCGTATTCGACACCCAACTTCCAAAAGGCTGTTCACGTTCAGTCCAGCGATATTGTCGTGGAGGGTGAACCACGCGGCGTGATTGAAGTCATGTATAGCGAGGAGCGGATTGAACTGGATGAAGGACCTTTTTTGAAAGAGGAGAGAAGCCTGATCAACACACTGGCAAGGCAAATCGCGCTCATCATCCGGAAACGGCAGGCAGATGAGGACAGGGCACATTTGCAAGAACAGCTGCGCCATGCGGATCGGCTAGCGACAATCGGCCAGCTGGCCGCCGGTGTCGCCCATGAGTTGAATGAACCCCTGGCGAGTATCCTTGGATTCGCTCAGCTTGCCGAGAAACATCCCTGTCTTCCGGACCAGGTCTCGAAGGACATTCGTCGCATTGTGACCACGGCGTTGTATGCGCGTGAAATCGTGAAAAAACTGATGTTATTCGCCCGTCAGACACCGCCACGCACAATACCCGTCAATCTGAACAAAATTGTGGCCGATGCGCTGGGCCTGCTGGAATCCCGCTGCGCCGAAAACGATATCATGGTCATGCAACATCTATCCGCCGATCTTCCCGAAATCACAGCCGATCCGTCGCAGATCCATCAGGTTCTGATCAATCTTGCGGTCAATGCCATTCAGGCCATGCCGAACGGTGGAACGCTCACAATCGGCACACAGGCAGAGAATGACTGGGTGATTCTTACCGTACAGGATACCGGAGTCGGGATGACCCGGGAGGTGCTCCGACAACTGTTTATACCCTTTTTCACAACTAAAGATATCCATGAAGGCACCGGACTCGGCCTTCCCGTAGTCCATGGAATTGTGACCTCACACGGGGGAAAAATTCATGTTCAGAGCGCTCCGGGAAAGGGGGCGCGGTTCGAAATCCGATTCCCGGCGCCCGACCGGTCGCAGGATAACGATCACAATGCCGATCCCCTCGTCATCTGAAAAACGCTCCATCCTGGTGGTGGATGATGCTCCGAATACGCTCGAACTGCTGGAGCGAAATCTGACCTCTCAAGGGTACACGGTGTTCACGGCCCCTGGCGTGCCGGAGGCGCTTGCCATTCTCCGGTCCACGCAAATCGATCTGGTCATCACCGATCAGAAAATGCCCAGGGTAAGCGGCTTCGATCTTGTCCGCTATGTCCGGGAAAATCTCCGGGATACCGAAGTGATGATGATTACCGGGTATCCCTCCATTGAGGGAGCGGTAAAAGCGGTCAAGATCGGGGCGGAAGAGTATCTCGCAAAACCGTTCACGGATGAGGAATTACTCTCCGCTGTGGACCGTGCGTTCGAGAAACTGCGTGTACGCAGGTGTGAGGAGGTTGCAATGAACCACGCAACTCCCACACCCTATGGCCTGATCGGCGAATCCGAGCCCATGCGGCAGGTCTATAAAGCCATTACCAAGGCGGCATCCACCTCGGCAACCGTCTTGATTACCGGGGAAAGCGGCACGGGCAAGGAACTTGTGGCCAGAGCGATTCATTATGGAAGCCCGCGAGCTTCCGCGTCCTTTGTGCCCGTGAACTGTGGCGGGATACCGGAGAGTCTTCTCGAGAGCGAGCTGTTCGGCTTCACAAAAGGGGCCTTTACAGGCGCGACGGAAACCCGGGCCGGGTTCTTCCAAACCGCCGATGGCGGCACTATTTTTCTCGATGAAATCAGCGAAACCAGCTTGAACATGCAGGTAAAACTGTTGCGTGTACTCCAGGAAAAAGAAGTGTACATGGTGGGATCGAGTCGGGGACGGAAAGTAGATGTCCGAATCCTGGCATCGACAAACAAAGATCTGCCGATTCTGGTCAAGAAAGGTCTCTTCCGGGAGGATCTCTATTTCCGACTTAACGTGATTGCCATCGATCTTCCTCCTCTTCGGCAGCGGGGTGACGACATCCTGTTGTTGATCCACCATTTCGCCCGAAAAATCTCGAACGAGCTCGGCAGATCGACGCCCCGGTTTACACCCGATGCCCTTCGTGTCCTCCAGGGTTGCCATCATTGGCCCGGCAATGTGAGGGAATTGGAGAATCTTGTCCACCGCCTGGTTGTTATGACCGAAGGAGATTGCATACGGGTCCCCGATCTCCCTCCCTACATGCGTTTCTCGGTTCCGCACAAACCGGATTTCAACCGGACATTAGCCGAAATCGAAGCGGAATATATACGAAACGTGCTGGCAAGCGTCGACGGAAATAAAACCAAAGCGGCCCAGATACTCGGCATTGACCGAAAAACATTGCGGGACAAGATTAAACACGGAAACCAGAACGCCGAGGATTGAAGGTTACCTGCCGAGGAAATTCTCCCCACCGGTACAAAAACTCCCAGCACAATCCCTCCCCGACCACCCTTGCATGTCCTTCCACCCGGTTGTCTACCTTTCTGATACCCTTGATTTTCAACGCTTTTGTATCGGTAGAACTCATTATTCATAATTGGCACATAATCTGCTGTGGCCGTGTCCGTACTCGATCAAATCCCGCAATCTGTTTTTGTGACAGAGTTGCGGCAGGGAAGACCGAGAGGAGAAGCAGCAATGCCTGATGAATATCATGGTCTTTGCTCGACATGTAATCACAGCCCGACATGTCGTTCGCGCAGTGCCCACTACGGCCCCGTGTTCTACTGCGAGGAATTCGACAGTTATACAGATGTCCTTCCCCGGGTCGTTCCACCGCCGATTTCCGCTGAATCGGAACATACGGATCAGGTCAATCGATATACGGGCTTGTGTTCCGATTGCAAAAATATGGAAAGCTGCATGTTTCTTGAACCGGAGGGGGGAGTCTGGCACTGTGAGGAGTACCGATAAAGTGACATACGATACATACATCGCAGATTCAGAGAAGACCGGTACACAAAGGGTCGTCGATCCGGAGACTATCGGGAAAATCCTGGACAAGCATAGCCGGGATCAGGGCGCTTTGATTGCTATCCTGGAAGACATTCAAGCCGAATATGGCTACCTCCCGGAAGAAGCCCTCCGGATGGTCGGCAAGAGAACAGGACGTTCTCTTGTAGACATCTATGGAATCGCCACCTTCTACCATGCATTCAGCCTGGAACCCCGTGGAAGACATCTGATTTGCGCCTGTTCCGGAACGGCATGCCATGTTCGCGGTGCGCCGAAGGTCATTGAAGAATTCGAACGACAACTCGGGATCAAGGCGGGTCAGACCACACCGGACGGAGAGTTCACTTTCCAAACGGTTAATTGTCTGGGCGCGTGTGCGCTCGGCCCCATTGTTGTGGTGGACGGTCACTATTTCTCGAATGTAAAAACGGCCAAAGTCAAAAAGATATTGATGAGCGCCCCTGTGGAGGGCGATCGGATCGAACATGCAGTCGCGTAACTCCCGGCAGGAAAGGGAATGAATGCATTGACGCAACGCCTGAAATCAATCACAGACTTGAGGACGCTTCAGCAACGTCTACACAGCCGGCCGGACTCGACCATCCCAACTCTCATCATCCCGGCAGGGACATGCGGACGCGCCAGTGGCGCGAACGATTTGATCCGTATCGCCGAACAGGTGATCTCCGAAAAACGGTTAATCGGAAAGATTCACTTGCTGGTTACCGGCTGCCATGGATTCTGCGAAGTGGAACCCTCTGTCCTGGTTGTTCCCGAAAGAACCTTTTATCCGAGAGTCGCCCCCGAAAACATGTTACAGATTGTCGAGGCTGTGGTTCGCGGCGAGGTTGTCGAACATCTCCTTTACCGCCATCCGGATAGCGGCGCTCGGATACAAAGACAGGAAGAAGTTCCATTTTTCAGGAAACAGGTGCGTACGATTCTCGGCCACAATGAGAACATCGATCCCACTCGAATCGAAACCTGCCTGTTGAATGGCGGTTACTCGGCCCTGGCCGATGTATTGGAGAAAAATAGCCCCCGCTGGGTGGTAGAGGAAGTAAAAAAATCCGGATTGCGTGGCCGGGGCGGTGCAGGATTCCCGACAGGCCGTAAGTGGGAGATGTTAGCCGACCAACGCAACGGGCACGGCAAGATTCTGGTGTGTAACGCCGATGAAGGCGATCCAGGAGCGTACATGGACCGCAGTGTCCTGGAAGGTAATCCCCACAGCATAATCGAAGGAATGATTATTGGAGCCTACGGGACGGGAGCCACCGAAGGAATTCTCTACGTTCGAAATGAGTATCCTCTTGCCATTCAGCATCTTCTCGTTGCGCTGAATCAGGCCCGTGAACACGGCTTGCTGGGCAACGATATTCTTGGAAACGGATTCTCCTTCGATATCCGTCTGGTGCGAGGCGCGGGAGCGTTTGTTTGTGGTGAAGAAACCGCCCTGATCCGGTCCATTGAGGGCAAAATCGGTGAACCTCGTCAACGCCCGCCCTATCCGATTCAAAAGGGAATCAACGGCAAACCGACGGCGATCAATAATGTGGAAACATGGGCCAATATCCCCGTCATTATTCGCAACGGCGCGCAGGAATTTGCCAAAATCGGGACAAAAAATAACTCCGGCACAAAAATCTTCAGCCTCGTAGGAAAAATCAGGAACACGGGTCTTGTGGAGGTCCCCATGGGGATCACGATCCGGGAAATCATCTACGATATCGGCGGCGGGCCGGTCGGCAAGGCGAAGATTAAGGCCGTCCAGACCGGTGGACCTTCCGGGGGATGCATTCCCGCCGACAAGTTTGATCTGGCCATTGACTATGACAGTCTGGCCAATGCGGGTTCAATTATGGGATCCGGCGGCATGATCGTCATGGACGAAAACACGTGCATGGTAGACGTCGCCAGGTATTTTATGAATTTTTTGAAAGATGAATCGTGCGGAAAGTGCTTTACCTGCCGAAAAGGCACGCAACGGATGTCTGAAATCCTTGGCGATATATCGAATGGGAACGGAATGCGGGAACAACTGGATCTCCTGGAAGAACTCGCCGTGGTGGTGAAAGACACCACGATGTGCGGTCTCGGGCAAACCGCGTCCAATCCGGTTCTCAGCGCTCTCCGCTATTTCCGGAATGAATTCGAGCGGCACATCGCAGACAAAAAATGCGACGCTTTTGTTTGCAGCAAACTGGTGGGGGCGCCCTGTCAGACCGCGTGCCCACTGGGGACCGAGGCTTGGCGTTATATTGCTCTTATCGAGAAGGGGCAATACGAAGAGGCATACCGTGTTATCCGGGAACCCAATCCATTCCCCTCTGTTTGCGCCCGGGTGTGTGATCGCAAATGCGAACAGAGATGCCGGCTCGGTACCGGTGGCGGCGACCCTGTAGCCATCCGCGCGTTGAAACGATTTGTCACCGACTACGTCGATCCGTCGGTCTACAAACCGGTAAGGATCCGGCGAAACGACGATCCCATACCCAGGGTGGCTGTTATCGGAGCCGGTCCGGCCGGTCTCTCGGCGGCGAACCGACTCTCTCTTCTCGGATATAAGGTAACGGTATTCGAAGCCGAGGAGGAACCCGGTGGAATGCTGATCAGCTGTATCCCGGCCTATCGCCTGCCTCGGGAAACCATTCGTAAAGAGATTCGCTCGCTTCTTGATGAAAATATCAGCCTGAAATGTGGAACAACCCTGGGGCGGGACTTGACCATCGACGATCTGTTCCGGGATGGTTTCAAAGCAATCTTCCTGGCAATCGGAGCCAACCGGAGCCGGCGATTGGAACTCGAAGGGGAGACGCTGGATGGAATCTATTCGTCCATGCAATTCCTGAAAACATATAATTTGAAAGAAAGAGAACTCGCCGGTGGGCTGGTGGGTGTTGTCGGCGGCGGTAATTCCGCTGTCGACGCCGCCAGAGTAGCCATCCGTCAGAATTATGTCGATGGGGTGACCCTTCTCTACCGCCGCACGACACAGGAAATGCCTGCTTACGCCGAGGAAGTTGAAGCCGCCCTGGAGGAGGGAATCAAACTCGAAACGCTCGTCTCACCGGTGCGAATACGCTACATCGAAACGGCGATGAAAGAGGGAATCAAGGTCGAGACTATGGTCTCGCCGGTCAAAATCCACTCGAAAGACGGTCGCCTGGTCGGCATTGAATGTATCCGGAATACACTCGGCGAACCGGATGCCGGCGGCAGACGTAAACCCATCCCCATACCGGGTACTGAATTCACCATTCCCCTGAACACATTGATCGTCGCCATCGGTGAACGTCCGGATAGCGAGTGTCTGGCCTCCATGGGACTGAAACTCGATAAAGGCGGCCGATTATGCGTTGATCCGAAGACACTCCAAACGAATCGAGAGGGCGTATTTGGGGGTGGCGACCTGGTGACCGGCCCCTATACCGTCGTGGATGCCATTGCCGCCGGTCGACGAGCGGCAGCGTCCATCGACCGATATCTCCAGGGTGCAGAATCCGCGAAACTGCCTGCTTCGAGACTGCCGGAGGTATTTATTGAACCGCCTGTATTCGACGATGAAGAGCAGGGCGAATTGACAAGGGCAGAACCTCCCACCCTCCCCATTGTCTTAAGAAACAAGAGTTTTGCAGAAGTAGAGGGTGTCTTGTCCGTACAGGATGCAACTAGAGAAGCGAGAAGATGCCTGAGATGCGATCTCGAATTCACCCGGCCGAAACACAACTCCGTTGATTGTGGTGCAGCAGAAGGAACACCGGCATGATTTCATTGAAGATAAACGGTCTACAGGTTTCGGTTGAAGATGGCGCCACGATCCTTGAAGCCGCACAATTTCTGGGATTCCCAATCCCAACCTTATGTTACATGGATGGGTTGTCGCCCTATGGCGCCTGCCGTCTGTGTGTGGTAGAGATCGGCGAAGGACCGAAAGCAAAACTGGTTTCCTCCTGTACCTATCCGGTCGAGGAAGGGTTGAGTGTGCGAACCGGCTCCCTGCGCGTGCTTCGGGCACGCAAAATGATTATCGAACTGTTGTTGGCTTCCTGCCCCCAATCCAAAACAATCCAGGATCTCGCGGCGGCTCATGGTGTCCGTCAACAACGATTTAAACAGGAATACGAGGATTGTATCCTTTGCGGCCGCTGTGTGCGGATGTGTGAGCAACAGATGATGGCCGGGGCCATCGGATTTCGGGGACGCGGGCAGAACCGCAGCATCGGTACCCCCTTCGACGTCCGGTCCGAGGAGTGCCGGCTGTGCGGGGGCTGTATCTACGTTTGTCCCGCCTGCCAACTTCGCTGTACATACACGGAACCGGATAAGGCCGTCTGCGGCGGATGCGCCAACCTCCCTCCGCCCTGCGCCGAGAAAGAAGCATTCAACGATAGGATGTGCTACATGGACCCCTGTGTGGCTTGCGAAATAGAAAAGCAAGGATGATCGAAAGGAATCCAATACAATGTCGATGACTCTCTCCCGGATTAATGCTTCCGCAGCAACGTTGACGAAAAACAGGACCGAGCACTCCATCGTTCCCGCGTCGGGCATGTGCGTCACCTGCGTAGACGGCTGCATCGGGATGTGTGAAATCGGAAAATCCGCGTACCGTGGCCATGAGGTCATTTACCCGCAACCGTTCGGGGTGATCACCACGGCAGCGGAGAAGACGTATCCCGTTGACTATTCACACTTCAATATCATGGGCAGCGCGGCCGGCGCGCATGGAATGGAAGCCGACAGCGATAAAGCCATTTTCCCGGCCGTGAACCTTGAGGTCGTGTTCGGTCACGACAACGGGATCCGGTTCCGCCGTCCGTGGATTATCCCGGGGGTTGGGTCAACCGACGTGGCCAAGAACAACTGGGAGGGCCTGGCGATTGGGGCGGCTCTGGCGGGAACGGGTTTGACTATCGGTGAAAATGTAGTCGGCATGGATATGCAGGCGGTCATCAACGATCGGGTGATCGACACCGTGGACCTGAAACGCCGGGTGAAACTCTATAAGGACCATCAGCGGGACGGCTATGGCGCCGTTATCGTGCAGGCAAACATTGAAGACACGCGGCTTGGGGCGCAGGAATATGCGATTGAAAAACTCGGGGTGGAGTGCGTGGAACTCAAATGGGGTCAAGGCGCAAAAAATATCGGCGGTGAGGTAAAGATTCGCGATCTCAAGAAAGCACAGGTACTTTACGAGCGCGGCTACATTGTTCTTCCGAATCCGACTGATCCGCGTGTCATCGAAGATTTCCAGCGCGGCTTGTTTAAAGAATTTGAGCGTCATTCCCGGGTCGGAATGGTCACGGAAGAATCGTTCGCCCAGCGAATCGCGGAACTGCGCAAAGCCGGCGCGAAGTATATCTTTCTTAAGACCGGGGCATATCGCCCGGCGGATCTCGCGCGCGCAGTGGTTTTCGCGTCGCGGTACAAACTCGACCTTCTTACCGTGGACGGCGCGGGCGGCGGAACGGGCATGAGTCCCTGGCGCATGATGAATGAGTGGGGGATCCCCCCGGTCTATTTGCACTCGCTTCTGTACCAATACGCCAAGCGCCTTGCGGACAGAGGCGAATATCTGCCCGCGCTGGCCGTGGCGGGCGGATTCACCTTTGAGGATCAGATTTTCAAAGGGCTTGCTCTCGGAGCGCCGTTTGTGAAACTGGTCGGCATGGCTCGCGCGCCGATTGCCGCCGCCATGGTCGGTAAGACAATCGGCCGCAGCATCGAGGATCACCAGGTTCCCGTCTATATTGAGCGTTTCGGGTGCTCCAAGGAAGAGATTTTTGTAACGGCCGGGATACTCCGCCAGGAGCTGGGCAATGAAGCGTTTGAACAACTGCCTGCCGGCGCGCTGGGCCTTTACACCTACTACGAACGTCTGGATCAGGGCTTGCGTCAACTCATGGCCGGCAGCCGCAAATTTGCTCTGAAATACATCTCACGAGACGACATCGCGGCGCTGACCCGTGAAGCCGCCGCGGTCAGCGGGATTCAGTACATCTCCGATGTGGACCGGGATGAGGTGGAGAAGATTCTGGGAAAGTAAGATTCCTGTTCGGATGCGGGAGGGTCCGCATTTCCCCGCCGATTCCTCAGATTCGTTCGGAATGAAACGCCCCCGATCACACGGTCCCTGTTCCATCCCGTGGCCCGGAGCGCAATATGCGTAATTACATGTATGGGCCTGTCGTTACATCCATCCTGTGTGCATCCGCCGATCCTCTGCAATGGCGGTTGACAGCCCCCTGCCTTTGCCGCTAAATTCATCAACCTTGTTCAATGTGCCCCGACCAAACGGAGCCGTTTTATTACACATTGAGGATTTGCCGCATGAAAGCAACACGCTGGTTTCCAGGGCTGGTTCTATTCACCGCGTTTTTCTCAGGTATTGGTGTGCGGGCCGAGATCGACTGCCGTTCTGTCTTATATTTGGATGGCGTTTGGAAATTCTTTCCGGCGTTTGAAGAATTGCAGTATAATCATGCATTTCTCCAGAGGAACACCTCAAATCAGAACACCTGTTCCAAGGATGATTGCGACCGAAATTACGGCTGGATCGAGCCGGATTTCAATGACAACGCCTGGTGGGATATCAATGTTCCCGGCAGTTGGAACCGATCATTCTCGGACCTCTGGAGCTATGAGGGGTATGGCTGGTATCGAAAAACAGTATTCATCCCGGAGTTCTGGAAACACAAGCGTATCCTGTTCACGTCGGACGGCGCGAATTACCGTACGGTTCTCTACGTAAACGGCAGCAAGGCTGGGGTTCATGAAGGAGGTCATCTCCGCTTTTCATTCCCCATTCACAAGTTTTTGAGATTTGGAGAAGAAAACACCCTGGCGGTTTCGGTAGACAATCTATCCCTGCCGGAACGCTGCCCCAGTGAGCGACATGACTGGTGGAATCACGGCGGGCTGTATCGCTCTGTGCGGTTAGAAGTAACGGAGAAAGTCTACATTAACCGCACGATAATTGTAACAGATGCGACCGCCGATCCGCCGACGGTTCGGATTCAGTCGGTCATCCGATCCGAACTCGGACCGGAGGACCCCGTTTCACCTGACCTGGTATTAAGGACGAACCTCTATGCGCCGGGCGGCGGTTTCAACGCGGAGCATGTCACCCCTCTCCGCTTTGAGGCAGATGTCGCCTCCGTGACAACCGCCTTCCAAATTGACAACGCGCTTTTATGGTCGCCGGACAATCCGAATCTTTACCGTATCGCGATGGAAATTCATGAGAAAAACAGTAACCGGCAAATCGACCAATGGGCTACCCCTGTGGGGATTCGCTCCATTGAAATCAAAGGCGAACAATTATTGTTAAATGGGAAACCTTTCCTGATTCAGGGCGTCAACCGTTATGAGGACTATGCGGACACCGGTATGACACCGAATGACGCGGCGCTGAGGCGCGATATCTACCTGATGAAAACAATGGGCGTGAACACCGTCCGCTGCCACTATCCCCATTCGCCGGGGACCTACGACCTTTACGACGAGGCGGGGCTGCTCACGATCTGCGAAGTGCCGCTGTACCAGTGGGGACGGCCCGGTCATTCCACCAGGAATCTCGACGCCGCCAAAATCCAATTGACCGAAATGATCGAAACTCTGGGCAACTATCCCTCGGTTATGATGTGGAGCGTAAGTAACGAAAACCGCATCCGCCCCAGGGAAGAATCTGAGGAACACCGGAGATTATCCGAAATGGTCTGTGCGGGGAATATCGAGTTGATCGAGCTGGCGCACCGCCTGGACCCGACCCGTCCCGCTATTGAAGTCAGCAATTGCTGGCCGAATGATCCGGTGTTTGAGGTGGCTGATCTCAATTCGGTCAATGTCTACATCGGCGGGGGCGCTCCGGTTGTAGATTCATTACCCGACAGGATGAATAAAATGCACGAACAGATGGAGACCCTGCGGGAAATGCATCCCGGCAAGCCCATCCTGGTCACTGAGTTCGGTTCGTGGGGATTATATGGACTCAAAACGGACTACTATCCGGGTGAAATCTACCAGGCCGAATTGTTGCGACAGTTCTGGGAGAATTTTCTCCAGGAACCCGGATTTGTCGGCGGACTTATCTGGTGTTTCGCGGACTCCGACGTGCACAGGCAGTACTCGACCATCTACGAGCTGCGCTGCGCATACGGGGTGTTCGATCTGCTTCGCAGGCCGAAAGCCGCGGCGGAGGTCATGCGGAGTTTATGGACACGAAAGTAATTCGGGTAGATCAAGTCAGATGGGTTGGCTGGTCAGAAGACCGATGCCTCGCCCTTGCTTCCCTACGGCGCAATAATACATGAAACAAGTATCCCGTTCTTTCTCATAAACGAAAGAAATTTTGTGCGCATAGGTGGAATCAAGGCCGGTGGGATGCCCCCCGGCCTTATAGAGGGGTTCCGGATCGCCGGTCCAGTCCGTCAAGTTACGAGAAAACGCTATCATGATGTGCGCACCGCCGCGCCCGACGCCGAAGTAAAACATGACCCAGTGATCGCCGTCCCGAAATACCTTACCGTCGGAACAGAATTGCTCATCGTATCCGCCCGGGCGGTTGCGCAGCACAGGATTGCCTTTGTAGCGGGTCCAATGTTCCATATCCGTAGACGTAGCCAAACCAAGCTGCTCCACCGACCCGTTTGCCGCATTGTAGAAATTGAAGAACGTCCGCTGATGTTCCAATAGCCAGGGTTGATAGATACAGTCCTTCTCCCATTCGGCGGCTCCTTCTATCGAGAGAATCGGCCTGTCGCCGGATAGTCGGTTCCATTGTACACCGTCCGAACTCCAGGCGGCTCCTTCCGCGCCGGGACGCAATTCATACCCGCCCTGTCTCGGATAGCAGCCGTAAAGCGCCCAGTAACGGTCTTTCCATTTCTTGAGTGTACGGGGCGCGCGGATCTCATAGGACTCAAAGAGCAGGCCCCCGAAAGTCACACCGCCGTGGTCATACGCACCCGGCTTTCCATAACTCATCACCAATCCCGCAGGAGTCCAATGAATAAGATCGTTACTGACCGCGCGCGCCGTCTGGTAGCCGTTCCCGTCAAAACCCGTATAGAACATCTGCCATTGATCCGCGTGGCGGTACACCAGCGGGCAATCCGTCGATTGAAAGTGCAGACCATCATCCGGACTTGGAGGCAGAACGAATTCAGGATAGTAATGCCACCCCCGGTAGGGAGCAGACCACCGGCTCAAGGTCGGCTCATCAATCGTGTTGCTCTCTTCATGGGAACATCCCGCGCTGAATGCGATCCCAAAGAGCACAGGAAGAACAATTACGGAACAACCGGCCAGCCTTGTCATGGTTTCGTTTTCTCCCGATTTGTTTTCCGGAAGGATACCACGTCCATGAAAGGAATTCACTGGAATTCCCCTTACGAACTTTTTGAGTTATTCTTTGTGAATAAATCCACACCGGATTGGAGGAATACGGTTCCATGTCTATTCTCTCAAGACGATATTTTATGGCACAGATTGGGGCGGGCATCATCGTAACCGGCTGCCGTGCCCACAGCCCGGGGATTGTCTCCAAACAGTCCCGGATCGAGCGGCTCGAAAAAGAGGTCTTCATTCCAAGTAGGGACCGGACCGGCGTCTTCCCGGGATTCATTACCTATATTCACAAACGCAAACCGATTCTGCTTCACCGTTTCGGCTGGGTGCAGGCTTCGGATACCTATGATGATTTTCATGACAGTATCAGCGAAGACAACGGCAACACCTGGACCGAGCCGGTGTTGCGTCTCCGCAGCAAAGACGTTCAGGGCGGACAACTTCGCTATTCCGAAAACTCCGCGTTTTTCGATTCCGACACCGGAACTCTCATAACACTTGTCAGTAAGTTTTTTTACCCGGAAGGGCGGTTTAACCAGGATGTCTCCAGGAAGATCGAGATGGATGTTTTCGATCCGATGAGGCCAGACTCCTCCAATCCGTTCACAACCGACTTCGGAGTTCCAGGCGGAATTGCGATCAGTTTCTGTTTCCCGATTAAAACATCAAAAGGACGAATTGTCATTCCGGCTACATGTCTGGCTTTGGGGGCAAACGGAGCATTTCTTCACCACCCGAAATCGAATCTTGTGATCCATGAAGCGCGAATGATCCTGGCGGAGTACCATCCCAATGGTTCGCTCACGTGGCGGGTCGGCAGCCCGCTGAAGGCCGATCCGGAAAAGGTATCGCGCGGATTCAGCGAATCGACTCCTGTACAGTTACAGGACGGTCGCCTGGCGCTGGTTTGCAGGGGCAGCAATTACGGCATGGCGGAGGTGCCCGGCTACAAATGGCTCAGCTTCTCAGAGGACGAGGGAGAAACCTGGTCGGAAGCCGGTCCGCTGATGTGTACGGATGGCGGCACGATTGAATCTTCTGCTACCGGAGCCGCCTGCTTTCGATCCGTCAAAACCGGCAATATCTACTTCATCGGAAATCTCTGTGAAGAGAATGTCCACGCAGACGGGAACTGGCCGCGCAGCCCCCTGGTGATCGCTGAGATCGAAGAGAGTTCCTTCCGCCTTAAACGTGATACCATTACAGTGATCGACCGGCAAGGCCCGGAGGATTCCGAACGCACCCAAATCTCGAACTTCCGCTATTACCAGGATCGTAAAAATGGGGACATTGTAATTTTCGCCACCCGATTCGGCGAGCGCGATGCGCAACAATGGAAATGGGCGGACTACTATCGCTATCGTGTTCGCCTTGCATAGATCGAGGGACTGTCTGTTTGTCGGAGAACAACCTGGAATCAGGAAGATGCAGGATGACAGATGCAGAACATCTACAATACAAATTACGCTCGAGTTGCGGAAATCCCCGCTCTTCCTTCAGGCTGTTATACCCCTCTCCCAACCTGGGGAGAAATGTCGCCTCCATGTCAAATTCTTGGGCCTGCCGATCGCCTGCCTGGGATAGTAATATGTTTTCCCTCCGGAATGCAGACGTGATCGCAGGAATTCCTTCCCGCCCTTTCGAGTATGTCTGTAAAAAGGCAATACTATGAGCAAAATGAGTGATTGTCAGGAGGAACGACCATGGCTTTTCCGACCCATCGAATGAGACGGCTTCGGCGGAACTCTGCGCTGCGAAGCCTGGTACGGGAAACTACGTTGGATGTGGATGATTTCATTATGCCGTTGTTCGTGTGCGAGGGCAGCAGAATCCGCCGGGAGATCGCGGCCATGCCCCGTAATTTCCATCTCTCTCCTGACCTCGCCGCAGAGGAATGTCGGGAGATCCGGGACCTGGGAATCCCCGCTGTGATTTTGTTCGGCATTCCGGAAAAGAAAGACGCTACCGGTTCCTCGGCCCTGGACCCGAATGGGGTCATCCAACAGGCGATTCGGAAAATCAAGGCGGTAGCGCCGGATCTCCTGATAATTACGGATGTTTGCCTGTGCGAATACACCAGTCATGGACATTGCGGGATCCTGAAAGAGCAGGAGGTGGATAATGACCGGACACTGGAGATTTTGACGGCGATGTCGGTCAGCCACGCGGAGGCAGGCGCGGATTTGCTTGCGCCATCGGACATGATGGATGGGCGAATCGGCGCCATTCGCCGAGGGTTGGATGATGCCGGGTTCTCACATCTGGCGATCATGGCCTACGCGGCGAAATATGCCTCCGGGTTTTATGGACCGTTTCGAGAGGCGGCAGACTCTGCGCCATCGTTTGGGGACCGAAGCAGCTACCAGATGGACCCGCCGAATGCCCGGGAGGCGCTTCGGGAGATCGAACTGGATTTACAGGAGGGTGCGGATATTGTCATGGTGAAACCGGCGCTGGCATATTTGGATGTCATCTGCCGTGCCCGCGACCGATTCGATGCTCCCATCGCAGCCTATAATGTCTCCGGGGAGTTCTCTATGGTAAAAGCTGCTGCTCAAAGCGGGTGGATCGACGAAAAGCGGGTCGCGCTGGAGATATTGACTTCGATCAAGCGTGCAGGGGCCGATATGATTCTGACCTACTTTGCGAAAGACGCGGCGCGGTGGCTGTCTTGAGCCTGTCGATGGGCCGGCCTTTCGACAAACTCAAGAACAGGCCCTTACAGAATTGTCAACTGGCCAGGAACGGCTTTGCTCTTGGAGGCGTTTCCGGAATCCCCCGCATAACTTGAACTCAGTTTTCTCTCCCCAATCGTCGGTCCGCGATTCTGCGAACCCGGCGGATGTATTCCGGTCCGGTTCCGCAACATCCGCCCACAATGGTTGCCCCGTTATTGAAGAGATCCTCCACGCGAGTCGCCATGCGTTCGGGAGGATCGTCATAAATCACTGTTCCGTTTTCGGCGGGTCGTCCGAGACCGGCATTCGGCTGAAGGATAATCGGTTTTGAAGTGACCTCTTTGAAGCGGGTAGCCAGGTCCACGTAAGCATCAATAGAAAGTCCGCAGTTACTGCCCACGACATCGGCGCCCAGCGACTCGGCTTTTTCACAGATGGCGGCGGGCGTGTCGCCGTACATGGTGCGGAATTGTCCCGGATTCTGCTTATCGGTGTCGAAGAACATCGAGACGATCACGGGCAAATCGGACAGCGAACGAATGGCCTCGAATGCGCATCGTACTTCACCAAAATCCATCATGGTCTCGATGATAAACGCGTCCACACCACCATCGAGCAGCCCCTTCACCTGCCGGGCAAACTGTTCTTTCAAGACATTGAATTCCATATCGCCGAACGGTTCGAGGATCGCGCCGCTGGGTCCGATATCGCCCACGACCAGGGTTTGAGTGTCTTCGGTTGCCCGGCGGGCCACGCGAGCGCCGGCCGCATTGAGTTCCTCGGTGCGGTCTGCCAAGCTGTAGGAACTCAATTTACGCGGATTTGCGCCGAAGGTATTTGTCAGCAGTAAATCGGAACCGGCATCCACATATTGCCGCTGCAAAACAACAACTTTCTCGGCCTGTTCCACATTCCACAATTCGCCGCAGACACCGACCGGCAGCCCGGCGCTTTGAAGCAGGGTTCCCATGCCGCCATCGCCGACCAGACACCCACATGCCAGCTTTGCCTGAAATAAATTTTTCATTGAAACCTCCCACCCGAGAAGGATTGGCTCCGGTGTTCCTCAAGGTCGATCATTATCGCGCATGGTTGACCCCGGCAACACCCGGTCGATCTTCCTCCTCGTCGGCCAGCGTTGCCCGGTTCGATTCCATGTAGAGCGTATCGGGACAAATGTCCTGTTCATGAGGCCAGACAACTGTTCCGTCAACCACCCGGGCTTGTTTGGAGTAGACCTTATTCCGCAATTCCTGAAAAGCGCCGAAGTTCAGCAGCGATGTGCAGTCGTATGTTCCCTGCTCGCCGTTGGTGAATGTGATGATCAGCTGATAATTGTCTGTCGGTATCACCGATTGGACCCTTGGGTTCATTTCTACCTCAGTGGTTCGATCTTATATGGCGGCTGACCATTAACCGCAAGTTCCCAATCTGCCATGAGTTCATCCTTGTGGATCTCAATCCATGCAAGGACCAGCCTCATTCTGCTCCCCGGAAATTCGCCTTCCAGCAGATCTCCTTCCGGGATTCGAATCACGGCCTCATGTTCCCGATATCGTACATGAATATGCGGCTTCTTGTGGCGTTTAAGTGGCGCTTAATATAATATAAATATAAAATAACCCCATAAAACATTGAGATAACGGGCATATTCTCCTCCGAGACACAATCAACCACCCGGTCAGGAAGTTGTTGGATGAAAGTTTTCCTCCAGGTTGTTCGACCCCGGGATTTACTCGCCTCCTATCTATCGCTTTTAACTTACCTTCTGTCCGCCGGAAATCAAGCGGGTTTATGGCGTGAAAGGAGGAGGTCTGAACCATGATTCGCTTGATTATGGGATTGACTTGATTACTCTCACAGGCTGGAAACCTGTGCCACCCGGTTTTATGGATAATGAATTGCAGGTTTCGTTGGAATGACGTCAATGGTCCGGGCATGAGAAGGGAGCGGAAGTATTTTGCTCCCAAACTTTGGGTTCTGAGAGTGCGCACATTACCGTCTTTTTTTCTCTCCCCGCGATTCTTCGAGACCGACATGCAGATCGATGGTCCCCAGTTCGGTCTCCAGGGGAACCACGAGAATCTGGGTGGAGGGAGAAGACACCGTGATGTTCTTCGCACTGATTAGAGTCGGAGGTGAGATATCGCACGGATACCCCGCCGATTCCAGGGCGATGGTCGCACGGCCTGTGATCATGTTGCCCAGTTCAGCCAGAGCGCTTTTCGCCATGTCGTCCAGACTCTCAACGGGCAATCCCATCATCATGCGAGATGCGATATTTCGAGCGCAATCATCCTGCATGCCGTAGATCACCTGCCCTTCAACCTTGCCGACCACGCCCAGGACAATGCAGATCTCCGGATAGGGCTGGTTCGGCATTTTCAGCGCCAGGCGGCCACGGATAGTCCTGAGTTGAATCAGCTGAAGAAGCACTTCATCGGCGGATTCGAGAAACGGATTGATAAATTCAACACGCATACGTCGGCAACCGAGGAACCCAGGAAATCGGCCAGGATTCCCATAAGATAAAGCACGGAAAGCGTAACTGGAAGTGCTGATCCTCCTGTTTCATGCAATACGATGTCTGGGGCTTTACATTCATCGTGGTTCTCCGGGATTAGCGATATTTGATTTTCCTTTCGGATTTTCGTTGGAGAAATACCTTTGCTCGACACAGGCCGGCGCAGCGTGATCTCTCCCCCACTGGTTCAGAGCCGGTTGGACGGGCATCCGTTCGGGGACCCGCTGATCCATATTCCATCCTGTGAATCGACCAATGATGTGCTGTGGGTGGAAATCAAGCGGGGAGCGGGGATGGGAACGGTGGTAACGGCGGATTGCCAGACATTGGGTCGCGGGCGTTCCGGCAGCCGGTGGATATCTCCGGTTGGAAAAGATCTCCTGGTGTCCGTGGCGACACCGTGGGAGGAGTCGCAACCGTCCGGATACCTGTCAATCTGGGCGGCGGTTTCCGTTGCGGAGATGTTGATTCGAGGCGCCGATGTGGGGGTATCGCTGAAGTGGCCGAATGATGTAATCGTAAACAGAAGGAAGATCGGGGGCGTCATGGCCGAGACGAAGGCCGGGTATTCCCTTGCTGTCGTGGGGATCGGTCTGAATGTCTCCAGTCGGGACTCGGACAGGCCACCGGAGCTGCGCGACAGGGCCATCTCCCTGTGCGAGGTCCGTGACCGGGCATGGGATCGCAATATCCTTCTGGCAGGTCTCCTCAATGCGCTTGGAGAGTGGTGGCAGCGATTGGATCGTGAGGGTTGGCCTGTACTGTATCGGCGGTGGCTGGATCTCTGCTCGACGGTCGGTTGTCCGGTGCGTGTGACTTATCGGGGGGGGATCCTTGCAGGGATTGTGGAGGGAATCGACCTCGACGGATGCCTGATGTTGCGCGAAATGGACGGCAGACAACGCCGATTCCACCCCTGGGAGATCACAGGTCTTGTCCCTCTTGAGGAGCTGCCCGAAAATAGAATGTCTTCATCACACGAAAGGAAGAAAAACAATGCCGGTGGAACAGAGTCGTCGCGATGAATTTGCAGAGAAGTTGCTGAAAATCAGACGAATTATCGAAAGTCTTGGATTAGACGGTCTCCTGTTGACCGAGCAGAGCACTATCGCCTGGCTGACGGGTGGGGCGGAGACATTCATTATGTTTGCCTCGGTGGAATCGTGCGGGCCGCTTCTGGTGACCCAGGATTCCGTACATCTCATCTGCTCCAGCATTGAGACCTCGCGACTTTTGGAGGAGGAGTTTCCCGGTCTTGACCTGGCGGACCTTCACTACCCCTGGCACAAGGGATATCGCGCTCTTAAGACAAGAATCGAAGACATTGTCGGCAGGGGGAAGTGGGTGTCGGAAGCCGACCCGATTGTGCGGAATCATATTCTGGAATGCTATAGCGTGCTGACCGAAGCCGAGCAGGATCGATACCGATGGATCGGGGGACGTTCCGAAGAGGCTGTTCGTGCCGCCTGTTTGAGTATCAAGAAGGGCATGAGCGAATTCGAGATTGCCGGGATCCTGTCCGCTGAGGCGCACAAGCGGGAGATATGGCCTGTGCTGATCCTTGTCGCGGCGGATGAACGGCTTCGGAAATATCGCCACCCCATTCCGACCGCGAACCGTGTGGAACATTGTGTCATGCTGGTTTTGTGCGCCCGGCGGTGGGGGCTGATCGCGAATCTGACCCGGCTGGTCCATTTCGGGCCTGTTCCCGATGATCTGGCGCAAAAACACAAAGCGGTCTGCACGGTGGATGCAACGTTTATTCACGAGACGCGGCCCGGTGTTTCCTATGGAGAGATATTTCGGAAGGGACAGGCCTGTTATGCGCAACAGGGATTTGCGGATGAATGGCAATCGCACCACCAGGGGGGACCATCCGGCTACCTGGGTCGATTATTTACGGCGACTCCCGATTCGAAGGAATTGGTACACGAGGCGCAGGCAGTGGCCTGGAATCCCTCCATTGCGGGAACAAAGAGTGAAGATACTCTGCTGGTCCATGCCAAGCGGGTCGAATTTCTTACGGCTGCACGTAACTGGCCGATGCTGGAAATCAGTGTGGGCGGCAAGGCATACGAGCGGCCGGATATCCTGGTTCGATCATGAACCCGACACGGGATGCCTGGATCATCAAGGGGCGGGTTGCGCCGCATGAGATCGGATATTTGAACTCGCAACTGGATGCCTGCGAGGGACTGGCGGTGGTGAGGAGTATTGCGCCGAAAGAGGGGCGGGTGGTGTTCTGGGTTTCTCCGTCCTGCCTGAGTGAGTTTTATCGGTTCATCGAGGCGATTCAGAAAGAAATGCCGATCGAACTGGAACCGCACACCGGGCCATTGGATTCTCCATGATGACACAACGGCGCGATCTCTGTTGCCTGGGATTGATAGTGGTCATCGCACTCGCGATTCTCCCCCAACAGTTGCAGGGAACCCCCATTCGATGGGATTTTATTCACGCCTATGGGGCGGATGTGTTCTCTCTATTTCGGATAGAGACCATTACACACCATTGGCAGAAGTGCGCGTTGTTGCTGGTGTTCTGGTTTTCCGGGTGGGGAGCGGGGCGGCTCCTGCTTCGATGGCTGGTTCCGCAATCGGAACGGCTTCACTCATGGGCGGTGTCAACATTGGTTGGCTGGGGCTTGCTGTCGCACGGTCTGTTCGTGTTGGCGGTATTGCATCGGTTTTACTTTGTGGAAATTGCGTGCTTGTTGGGATTGGGGTGCATGGGGGGGGTGTGGGAATGTTTCACAGCCAAGATGCCTGTTCCACCCTTTTTATTGCGGATTGCAGGCCGACCGCCGCTCCCTCATCCCGAGTCAGAAAGTGCAGAATCGCTCGACCCTCACCCAGAAGGAGAGGAAAAAAAATCGGCCAAAATTCGGATCCCCCGGACCCCATCGGCGATTGTTCTGGGTATCGTGTGTTTTGTCCTGATGGCGGGTTCTTTTTTCTCATCGTTGTTGCCGGAGACTCAGTCCGATGCGCTTCGGTATCACCTCACCACGCCAAAGATCTGGCTGGAAGAGGGCGGCTTTATACGCATTCCGCACCTTTCGTTCTCCAATTTTCCGATGACCACCGACATTCTATATGCGATCCCGCTGGCGTTCGGATTGCCGTCTGTGGCGAAGATGATCCACTGGTCGATGCTGGTAGCCTGCCTGGGATTGATTTACCGGATGGCCGTGCTCGGTGGCGGGTATGTGGCGGGCGGACTGGCCGTGGTGTTTTTCGTGAGTATTCCCTTCGTTCCGATTCTGGCATCGTGGGCGTTTAATGAAATGGGGCTTTGCGCGTATCTTCTGCTGTCAGTTGCCGCCGGGATTCATCTTGCGAACAACCGGACATTTTCCCCGCGATTCGCGGTTTTGTATGGACTCGCGGGAGGGTGGCTCCTGGGGTGCAAATACACCGCGCTGATTTTCCTTTTTTCCCTTTCCTTATTGTTGCTGATTCCATACTTTTCCGGCCCGTGGGACTGGAGAAGATGCCGGGGAGTCGTTGGGGGGTCTGTGATAGCATTCCTGGTCGCATCCCCCTGGTATATCAAGAATGTGCTATATCATCGGAATCCGGTTTATCCGATGGGAATCAGTGTTTTCGGCGAAGGGGAATGGTCTGCGGCGAACGCAGCGTTCTTTTCCTTTCATGCCGGATTGAAAGGGGATCTGAATGCGGCCAGATTTCTTTCTTTTCCCGAAAAGGTCCTGAACACACTGGGGCTGCTGATTGAGCCGCTCTGGTCGCCGATTGATGTCGCCAAGAACAATTTCGGAGACTGGCCGGTCAGCGCGTTGTATGTGATCTCTCTGCCGGCCTTGTTTTTCTTTGGGCGGGGAGCGAGCGGCAAGAAACTGCTTGCGGTGTTGGGGGGTGTGCTGTTTGTGGTCTGGGCGTGGACGTACCGGGATGCCCGGTTTTTGCTGCCGTGTTTGAGTGTGCTGGCGATTCCCCTGGCGGTGGGCACGGCGGGTCTCTGGGAGCGACAAATCATTTTTCGGTGGCTGGTGGTGTTTGTGGTGGCATATTACGGTCTATGGAATGTCGGGAAACTCTGTGACCGGAACGGATTTTCCCCCTGGCGGGTGGTTGGGGGCATTGTGGATGAGGAGCGGTATTTGCGTTTGATCAACCAGACAACGCGCACGTTTTATCACGGTTTTGAGGCAGTGGCGCAATATGTTCCCCCAGACGAAAAAATCCTGGTTCACGGGCAGCATTACAACTTTCATTGTCCCCGTCGATACCTGGGTGCGGACTGGTTCGACACGCCGCCGTTGATTGGTATTGCGCGGGAAACAGGGACAGTGCGGGGAATCACGGATGTTCTGGCGAAACAGGGGATCCGGTACGTTCTTTATGACAAAAAGACTATTCAGGACTATAATCAATCTATAGAGCTCCCTGCATATTGGCTTCTGTGCCTTCCTGCTCAGCAAAGCGCAGAGTTTCTTAAACAATTGCAGGATATGGAGCCGTTGCGGTTGAAAGATGCCGCGGCCCGGTGGAAGCAGGTGATTGTATGGCATGACTCTGTGCGTACCGCCATTGAAGCGGATCCGGGATTTCAGAACCTGGAAGCGTTTTGGCAGAGCTCCGTTCTGGAAATCGTGTACAATAAGGATGGGATGATCTTGGCCCGGCTGAAACCGCAGGAATGAATTATGAAAAAGATACTGATTCCTCTCATATTGGCCGTGCTTCTGGGTCTCGTGATCGGATTTGTGCTGTATATCCGATATGAGCGCAGCTCGGCGTTGATTGTGGCAAAGGCGCAATTAAAAAAGGGCCAATGGCAAGAGGCGCTGGAAACGGTCACGCCGGTCTATGAACGCAACAAACGGGACCTGGAGGTGGCTCTGATTGTGGCGCAAGCGCAACGGGAGCTGGGAGAGACTGATGCGGCGCTGCTGACTCTGACGCCGTTTATTCCGCCTGCCGGGCGGGATCCGAGGGCTTTGGAGCTGGCGGGCTGGACCCAACTGGATGCGGGAGATACACAGTCTGCGCTGGAACAATTCTTAGCGCTCGGCGAGACCCCGGAGTACAATACTCAGTCGCTGATCGGGACCGCCGCGGCGAAACTGGTTCAAAGTGGCGGCTATTCTGAGCGACTGCTTTCGGAGGCCCGCCATTTCCTCAATTTGGCAATAGCCAAGAATCCGGAAATCGGCCTGGCGCATCTTGTTCTGGGACAGGTGTCGCTTGCCGAGCGGAATCTGGCCGAAGCGGAATCGGCCGCAGAAGAGGCTATCCGCCTGATGGAGAATCCGGCAAGGGCTTACCTGTTGCGCGGGGAGATCCGACTCGCAAAACGTCAATTCGATCGTGCGGAGTCCGACTTCCGCGAGGCGCTGGATTTGGGCGCGCTTGCTCCAGCGGTTGCCCGACAGAGGGCGCTGCTGGACTATCACCAGGGATTTATCGAGAGAGCGGCGTCTTCGCTTCAAGAAATCGCAGAACAGAATACCCCGGAAGGACTTCAATCGCGTCTGAATCTGGCCGCGATTTGCGCACTGATGGAGAAGCCGACCCGGGTCACCGAGTTGTTGTCTCCCATCAAAGACAAGGTCGAGTCGCCGATTCTGCTTCTTCAGTTATATGAAGCGTATCTGGTCGCCGGTTTACGGGAGGAAGCGGAATTGACCCTTCGTGAGTTGATCCGGGAATCGCCGGTGTTTGTTGGGGGACTTCTGGAGCAGGCAATCCGCCAATCCGCTGCCGGCGAGAGCTGGACAGGTCCGCCGTTTGCCGGTTCCTTATCGGAAGGCGCTCCGGAGAATGTCTGGGTGGCTTTCTTTCAGCAGACGGCCTCACTACTGGAAGGCAATCCGATACGTGCCCTGGAGATTTCCGAGGTCCTGCTTCGTCATTCCGCGCCGCCGCCGGCGGCGTTTCTGAATACGGCGGTGGCAGCCCTCTTCCTGGGCCGACCGATTGAGGCGCGACAGGCGCTTTCGCGTGTCTATGTGCGACTTGCTGGTGATCCGCGCTACACGCGAATTTCCGTATTGGCGGAGCAACATGCCGGACACCTCCGGCAGGCATTGGCGCATGTTTCCGGTGACAATACGGCTGAGGACCTCTGGCTTCGTGTCCAGCTCTTGCTGAGGGCTTATCGATTTGAGGAGGCCGAGGAGGCGCTGAGGCAAAACAATCCGTTGCCGTCCAACCGATACCTCTTGCTCAAGTCGGCGCTTGCCGCGTTACAGGGCCGGTATTCCGAAGCGGAGATTCTCCTGAATCGATTCGATTCGACTCAGGCAAACCTGGACCGGACGCTTTCGGATTGGTGCGATTTGATCCGGGCCTGCTGCGCCGCGATGTCCGGAGATCGGAATCGGGCAGGGGAGTTACTTTATCGCCTTACGCGGGTCGATTCTCCCATTTATGATCCGGCAAAGGCGCTCGCGCTGCGAATCGGGATCCCCGCTCAGGCAGGCGGCGCGGAGACCCCGGCTGCCGCTGAAGGAACTCCGTTTTATTTATACGAAGTTGCTTCCCGGTTGGAGCAGAGCGGCCAGCCCGAAGAAGCGATCCTGCGCTACCGTTCCATTGTGGAAAAGAATCCGGATTTTGTTCCGGCGCTGGACCGGCTCGCGTATCTCTTCCGGCTTCGGGGAAATTTAGATGTGGCACAGGGGTACTATCGGGACATGCTGCAGCTGGGATCGAACCGAAGCGTAGTGCAGCGGAATCTGGCCTGCCTGGCATGGGAAGCCGGAGACACCGTTTCCGCCGAGCGTTACTTTACCGAAGCGGAGGAGTCGAGCACGGATCGTTCGGATTTAAACATAGAGTATGCCCTCTTGCTGCTGCGCAAAGGCGAAATCGAGAAAGTGCGGAATCTGCTGGGACCGTTTCGAGAGGATGCGGGACCGGCTATTCTGGCCTTGTATGGATATCTGGCCGAAATGGAGCAGGACTGGTCGAGGGCGGCGCTTCTCCTGGAGCAGGCCGCGAAACTACGTCCCGATGATGCCTGGATCCGGCTGAACCATGGTGTAACAATGGTTCATTTGGGAAAATATACAGAGGCGGAAGGGTCTTTTCAGAAGACCCTGCGGATCGAACCGACATCGGCGGACGGGCATCGACTGCTGGGGCAGTTGTATGCGGACCAGGGTTTATATCAAGCGGCACACCGATCGCTTTCCACCTCTCTGCGATATAAGCCCGATCAACCGGATGTTCGAGCGATGATCGAGCGCATCGCAGGCTGGATCGGCTTTTCGGGGGCCTGAAACGAGTGAACGAGTCGAAAGGCAATATCGGGATGAGTGCTTGACGACTCTTTCACAGAATGGTTATCATTTTTAAATGGGTGATGAATCATCACGCCGTCCAAGGCAGCGCGGATTCTGCAACCATCCGAAAGCAACCTTTTTCAAAAGGAACCGGAAGTTATGGCTCAGGAACAAACGGAAAACATTGCGATCCTCAATGGAGATATGGAAGACAGCGATTATGAGCCGAAGACCGGCCGGATAGGCGTCTCCGAAGAGGAAAGCGCGCAACGCATTTCCGACATCGATTATTCAACCGTGGAGACCACCACGGTTGAAGATCGCATGGAGGTCCTTGCCAAACAGACGGGCATGGAAGTGATTCAGCTTCGCAAGTCCCGCCTGTTGCCGGAAGTAGTGAATCTGCTGCCGAAAAAGACGGCGGTCCGGTATAATGTGATTGTCACGGATTCGCAGGACGGAAAAGTCACGGTGGCGGTGGGCGATCCGCACAACGTGGAGGCCATCGACACGGTTTCTCTGCTCCTTCCCGGCAAGCAATTGCGATGGGTTCTTGCCCGCCCGGAGGAAATCAAGTGGTCCATCGAGCGCTACTACACCGGAGAAACCGCAATCGTGGAGGATATGCTGACCGAGATCAGCGAGTCCGCCTCGGAGGGTCCCGCCACTTACGAGCAGGCGCTAAAAGAAGTCAAAGCCGATGAGGAAGGTCCCATCAAGCGGCTGGTCGATTTGATCTTCACCGAAGCGTTGCGCATGAGATCCTCCGATATCCACTTTGAACCGTTCGAGAATAAGTTCCGAATCCGCTTCCGAATTGATGGTGTCCTGCATGAGATCCAATCGCCGGACAAGACGTTGCAGGGGCCGATCCTGTCCCGTCTCAAGCTGATGGCCGGTATGGACCTGGCTGAGAAACGTGTACCTCAGGACGGTCGGATTCAGCAGGTGGTACTCGGAAGAGAATTAGACTTTCGTGTATCCGCCCTTCCGGCGCTTCACGGAGAAAGCATTGTACTCCGTATTCTGGAGAAATCCGGAGTACTTTTGGGATTGGAGCAGATCGGATTCCTGGAGGACAACATCGAGAAATTCAAGTCGATGATCCGTCGTCCCAACGGGATCATCCTCATGACCGGGCCGACCGGTTCAGGGAAAACCACCACCCTCTATTCGGCGCTGAACGTGATCAATAATGTCGATACAAAAATCGTCACCGTGGAAAACCCGGTGGAGTATCAGATCGAGGGAATTAACCAGGTCCAGGTGAATGATGAAATCGGGCTGACTTTCGCCAAAGCGCTGCGATCCATCCTGCGCCAGGCTCCCAACGTGATTCTGGTCGGCGAAATCCGTGACCTGGAAACCGCAGAAATCGCCATCAGTGCGGCCATGACGGGGCACTTGGTTTTCTCCACACTGCACACGAATGACGCTCCTGGCGCGAACACTCGTCTCGTGGAAATGGGGATTAAACCCTTCCTGGTTGCTTCCGCCATTCAGGCCGTGATTGCCCAGCGTCTTGTTCGAACAATCTGCAAAGAATGCAAGGAGACATACGAAGCCGATCCCACGGTGATCCGGAACCTCGGTTTTGACCCGGATGAATACAAAGGCGTTCCGTTTTATCGGGGGCGAGGCTGTGAGATTTGCAATTATACAGGGTATAAGGGCCGTACCGCCATTCACGAAGTTATGGAAAACTCGGACGAAATACGGAAGTTGGTTATGGAGAACTCTGGTTCCGACGTGATCCGCAAGGTGGCGCGGCAACAGGGGATGCGCACGCTGCGTGAGGACGGCTGGAAAAAAGTTCTTCGCGGCGACACCACAATGGTTGAGGTTGCACGAATTACCGCGGGCGACGAGATATAAGCCCGGATCGAAAAATAAACCGAAATTCATTCTTCAGGCACCGGAGGCAGATTAGACCTTGGCCAACATAAGAAAAACTACTAAATACGAGATGGAGGATCTTTTGAAGATCGTTGTGGAGCGTGATGCTTCCGATCTTCATTTGCGTGTGGGCCGCCCCCCCGTGATCCGGATTGACGGTCGGCTCGAGGATCTCGGAAATGAGCCTCTCCGTCCCGAGGACACGGAATACCTGATGGAAAGTATCTCCCCGGACATGCACCGCGAGGCCATTGCGGAGATCGGCTCTGCCGACTACGGGTATGCGTTCCAGAACTTGGCGCGATTTCGTGTTTCCATTTTCCGAAACATGGGGAATTACGGGATGGTTATGCGTCTCATTCCGTCACGGATTCTCAGTTTCGAGCAGCTGGGATTGCCCATCGACGCGATCAAGGAACTGCTGCATCGTCCCCGTGGCCTGGTTCTGGTTGTGGGGCCGACCGGTTCCGGCAAAACGACAACCCTTGCGTCAATGATCGATTATATCAATCGCGAACGCGATACGCACATCATTACGATTGAAGACCCGATCGAATACTTTCATCCGCACCAGCGGTCCATTGTGACGCACCGGGAGCTGCATGTTGACGTGGTATCGTTTGCGAACGGTTTGCGGGCCGCGTTGCGGCAGGACCCGGATGTGATTCTTGTAGGCGAAATGCGTGACCCGGAAACAATGAGCGCGGCCATCACCGCGGCGGAAACCGGTCACCTGGTGTTTGCGACACTGCATACGAACAGCGCTTCCCAGACCATCAACCGAATTGTGGACGCTTTCCCGGTTAATCAGCAGGAACAGATCCGAATGCAGCTGTCGGTGACCATGATCGCCTCCATCGCCCAGCAGCTGATGGGTCGAAAGGGAGGCAAGGGCCGAATCGCGGCTTATGAAATCATGCTGATGACCCCTGCTATTGCGAACCTGATCCGGGAACGAAAGACCAACCGGATTCTTTCCATGATTCAGACCGGCGCCCGGTTGGGAATGACGACCCTGGACACTTTTCTGTTGAGACTGGTCAAGCAGGACCTTATTACGGCGGAGACCGCCATGGAACGATGCCAGGATCCGGAAGATATGCGACATAAACTCATGTTTTCCTGATAAACACTTGTTAATCATCCGACCCTGTCGGATAAAACAAGGAGAAACCATGCTGGGATTAGGCAGAAAAAAACCGAAGGCTCCCGAGACCGCGCCGGCCCCGGCGCCGAGTCAGGAAAAAGTACGAAGAACCTCCGGAACACCGGCGGCGGACATTGCCGCCAGTACGCTTGCGCTACTGGAAAGTGAAGAAGAGGCTCCCAAAGAAAAACGGGAGATTCTCTCCGAAACGGATATTGAATCGTTTGGAGATTCCTCGTCCGAAAGCGCCGGCCGGAACCACCTCGATCAGGAAGCCGCTCAATCCGTTCGCGATGCGGTAATGGAGCAGGCGGCGGCGGAATCGACTTCGGAATACGCGACCGAGGAGGACCTGCTGAAGCTGTATGCCACTCAGGTCGGGATGCCGTTTGTCAAACTTTCGGAAATCGAATTCGATGAAGATGCCTTGAACCTCGTTTCTCCCGATCTGGCCCGGCAATACAAAATTTTTCCTATCCGTTTCAACAAACAGACAGGTGTGGTCACCATTGCCCTGGTTGATCCGCTTAATGTGCGCACCATCGATGATCTTCGGGTATGGCTGGGGCATGAGATTGAAGGTGTCATCGGGAATGCGGACGAAATTCAATCCCTGATCGATGAATACTATGGGACCGGTCACGAATCCGTGGACGAGGTGTTGTCAACACTTCAGAGCGAGCGATATCAAATTGACCTGAAGGACGACAATTTCGGGGACCTGGAACGGATTGCGAATGAGGCTCCCATTGTGAAACTGGTGAACCTGGTTCTGTTGCAGGCAATCAAGGAACGCGCCTCCGACCTCCACATCGAACCGTTTGAGCGCTCGCTTCGTATCCGGTACCGCGTGGACGGTATTCTGCATGAGACGGTCCCGCCCCCGAAACACCTGACGAATGCGATTATCTCCCGTGTGAAGGTTATGGCCGGACTGAACATCGCGGAACGGCGTCTTCCACAGGACGGTCGTATCAAACTGGCCATGGCAGACCGGAACGTGGAACTCCGTGTCTCCTGCCTGCCGACTGTGAACGGGGAAAGCGTCGTGATGCGTATCCTCGACAGCGAGGTTATGGGCCTTCAGCTCGACCAGCTGGGAATGCTGCCGGATACGCTGGAGATTTATGAGAAGATCATCAGCCGGCCGAACGGAATTGTGCTGGTGACCGGACCCACCGGTTGCGGGAAAACAACTACGATGTACGCCTCGCTGGCGCGCATTTTCAGCCCCATGCTGAAGATGATTACCACCGAGAACCCGGTCGAATACCAGATGGACGGGATTGTTCAGGTCAATATCAACCAGGCGGTGGGATTGACCTTTGCCCGGTGTCTTCGCTCGATTCTTCGTCAGGACCCGGACATCATCATGGTGGGAGAAATTCGTGACCTGGAAACCGCTTCCATGGCAATCGAGTCATCCCTGACTGGACACCTGGTGCTCTCCACCCTGCATACGAATGATGCTCCTGGAACGCTGACCCGTCTCGTCGATATGGACGTGGAGCCGTTCCTGATTACCTCCGCAGTGGTGGCCGTACTCGCCCAGCGCCTGGTGCGCGTGATTTGTCTGGATTGCAAGGAACCCTATACCCCGGATCCGCACATCTTAAAAGAAATGGGAGTAAGTCCGGAAGATGTTGCGAATATCACCTTTTTCCATGGAAAAGGCTGTTCCGAATGCAATTATACGGGATATCGCGGACGGGTGGGGATTTTTGAGTTGTTGACGTTATCGGATCCGGTCAAGGACTTGGTTTTGAAACGTGCAGCTAGCTCCGAGATATTCCACCAGGCTCGCAAGGATGGAATGCGAACCCTGCGTGAAGATGGTTGGCAGAAAGTGATCCAGGGGATTACTACCCCGGAGGAGATTTTGCATTCAACGGTTCAGTAAACGGAATCAAGCCGGGAAGACGGCAAAGGAGAATCGGCCATGGCATTGTATTCCTATAAGGCCCTCGACAAAAGCGGCAAAGAGATTCGAGGAAATATCGAAGCCACCGGCGAAGAGGCAGTTGTCGAACGACTCCGTAGTATGGGATATTTCACAACGGAGGTGGCCCGGGTCAAAAGCGGCGTCGGGCAGATGGACCTGGCCGATCTCCCGATCTTCAAATGGGTCAGCAAAGCCATTTCGCGCGGGAAGGTGAATCTGAAAGATCTTTCCGCGTTTACACGCCAGCTGGCGACACTGGTCGGCGCCGGTCTTCCTCTTCTGCGCAGTTTGCAGATTCTGGAGGAACAGGTCGAGAATCGGAATCTGAAGGATGCGATTCATAGTATGATCGAAAGCGTCGAAGGCGGGTCCACTCTCTCGGAGGCCATGGCCAAACACCCCCGCATTTTCAACCGTCTTTATGTCAATATGATTAAGGCGGGCGAGTTGGGGGGCGCGCTGGAAACCGTACTGGAACGCCTGGCTCTCTTCAGTGAAAAATCCGCCGCTGTCCGTTCCAAGGTCAAAGGCGCAATGTGGTATCCGGCGGTGGTTATCACCATTGCAATGACAGTGGTGTGCATTATTATGATTTTTGTGGTTCCCAAGTTTGCCGAAATGTTTTCCGGCCTCGGAGCCGACCTCCCTGTTCTGACTCAATACCTGATCGATTTCAGCGGTTGGATTGTTGTTAACTGGTGGAAACCATTGGCGGTGATAATCGGCACAATTGTGGCGTTGAAACTGTTTACGTCTACGGAATTCGGCGCTTATGTCATGGACCGTATTAAACTCCGGTTGCCTATTTTCGGGACGATTCTGCAAAAATCCGCTGTGGCGCGTTTCGCCCGAACCTTCGGAACCCTGCTGGACACCGGCGTTCCGATTCTTCAGGCGCTGCTGATCGTAAAGGACACATCCGGTAATGAGGTCATCTCACGCGCCACGGTGGATATCCACGCGTCTATCCGCGATGGGGATACGATCAGCGAGCCGATGCGGGCGTTCCCGGTGTTTCCGCCCCTGGTGGTCCACATGATCGCGGTCGGTGAAGAGACCGGCGCGCTGGACAAGATGCTGATCAAAGTGGCGGAAGCGTATGAGCGCGAGGTAGACGACGCAGTGGATGGGCTGGCGAAGTTGATCGAGCCGTTACTGATTGTGATGCTCGGAGGCATCATCGGAACCGTCGTTATCGCGCTTTATTTGCCGATCTTCAGCGTGACGAACGCGATTAAGTGAAGGAGTCGTTTCCACCCCAACTTTCCCCGTAAACCCCAGTGGAACCCCACCCCAACCCTCCCCGTAAACGGGGAGGGAGCAAAGAAATCTTCCCCCCGTTTACGAGGGATTGAGGGGGGTGGGGGCGACGGTTGCTTTATTCCTTATCCGGGGTGTTTGCGCCGGGGGGCTTGCGGACGGTCATTCGGCACATACCCTTTTCGCAGTCGATGATGTGGTAATCGACTTCGTACCCGTATTGGCGGATCAGCGGGGGGTATAACCATCGGCAGTGTTCACAGTACCTTTCATAAGGCGGAACTCGTCGGTCCTGGAAAATTAACCTGGCCGACGGGCAGTCGTGCATGTCGATGACAAACATGTCGTCATACAGGGTCAGTCGATGCCGCCCGCCCTCTTCTCCCAGGGTGTGAGACCAATAGCGGTGCATCCCCTTCAGGCCGTCTTCTTCAATGTACCGGCGCAGATTCCACAGGAACTTGTCGGCAATTTCCTGCCAGAATTGAATCACCCCGGCCTCGCCGCCGCGTTTTTCCAGGAATCGAAACAGTTCGCTGTATACCCAGATAAATTCAGTACAGGAAATCATGGAGGTCTCCCAGGCGATGGCAGGCACAGAAGCCTGCCCTGGTTCTCTGCCCATCCTGCCGGTCGTTATGTTACACAGCCGTTGGAGAACCCGATATCCCCCAGCTCTTGTCGAATAAGTGAGGTTCGGTTTTGCGCGAACGGGCGTATGGGGCCGCACGCGGCTCTCCGACATCGTACCTGATCATTTTCAGGATTTCTTTCTCGGTTGCCAAGTCATCGCCATATTTCTGAAAAATCCTTACCACGTGTCAATGAATCACCCTTTCTTGTTCTGTCCGGTACAAAGGCAATTGTCGGGCAGAGACGTCTGATCTGCCGGGGTGTTCATCCCCCCTTGACACCCCTGGACCTATTCCCAAAAACGTTGTTTGATACTTGCGCTACCTTGGGAAGAGGTACGTTTGACGCTGTCGGTTGTTTTTTTCGTGAAAAATAGCTCTGGAGGATGCGAGAGGGGCTTGAAACGGCAAAGAAAAGTAGTATCATAGGGCGTTGTAAACATGGAAGACGAATCTTCCATTCAAACTAAAAGGCCCAGCGGCCGGAAAGGAGGTGCCCTCAGACACTCGGACCAAGCCCAGTTCCGACACACACGAACGTTGTGTCTGGACTGCATCGGAAATGAACCACGTGGTTGAGAAAACATCCCGAAAAGGGAACAAAAAGGAGATTTTATGATGAGACTTCTGAAAACATTGGGATTGATCGCTTTGTGCGCCATGGTTGTAACGCCTGCGTTCTGCCAGACCCGCAATGTCAATCCGCAGGCTGTCGAGATCGAGGTATTGATCCCCGACACGCCGATGGGGCTGCTGGGTGTGGATTACGCGGCAAACCTGGAACCTTATGTGGATTGCATGGGCGACGGTACGTTGATTGCAGCCTACGGTACGAAAGATATCGACGGGAACGACTCCACCGAACGTCCCGCTATGCTCTTAGTCAAGCCGGACGGAACAATCATCGAAGCCGCCGGTTTCTACACGGACAAAGGGGAACCGTGGCTCTGGAACTGTGACACCTGGCGCCAGGATGGTAACCCGCCTCAGTGCGCCGGGATCCGGACTCCGGGAGCCACTCGCTACGCGATCGGCATCGAAAGCACACCGTACAACGTCTCCGACGATTTCAATACCGACGGTCGGTGGAACAAACACACTTATTCGGATCACTTTTATTGCATCCAGGTTTTCGACCTGACCCCAAATGGCGTGGTTCCGGTCACGAAAGTCCTCGATGTCTTTTACAGCAAAGTTGATGACGAACTGTACCTTGGCAAAGGTCGTTGCGGTGGTGTCGCAGGCCTTGACAATGGGAACTTCGCGGCTGTCCTCGAAGACCGATCCGCAGCCGGGACGGTCTTCTCCTCCTTCAACAAGGCCCCCATTCTGTCCATTTTTAATGGACAGACGGGTGAAATTATCAAAGGCCCCTTCTTCCCTGGCGACGAAGATGCGAATCAGGACGGCTGGGACGGGATCACCTCCATGAAGGGCGGGTTTGCCTTCCGTCGCAGCGGCAGTGTCAAAATCTACTTCTATGACAATGCCGGGACCCTGCTGGGAGAGTGGACTCAGACTTCCAACGACAACCCGGATAACATTCCGTTGACCAGTTTCACCGACTTCACCACATCCATCACTGGAACAGGCCGTGGTGACGGTTGCCACGTCTCCGCTTCCATCAACAGCAAATATGTGTACTATGCCAACAAGGGACTGGATGTTGATGGCGCGAGCAACTTCGTTTACCTGGTGAAGATTGACAGCACGACCGGAAAAACGGTCAAGGAAGTCATCGTGAACGAAGTGATGAACCTCGCAAGCGGTTACTCAAGCGGCGAGTACGAAAACTGGGCGCTTCCTGAGCGTGTGAGCTGCTATGTGGACGGTCGGGATAATGTGACTGTGGTGTATTCCGATACATCAAACGATGAAGTCGTTAAAGTCATTGGCCGTGTGTACAACAGTGACCTCACCCCAGTGACCGAGACCTTCATGTGCTTCCAGGCCAGTGATATCGACGGAACCACCTCGTTCGCCGATAACAAGATCTATCATGCCCAGGTTGCTATGACGGATGAGAGAATCCTGGTTACGGCACGGACTGAGAATTTCCTCATGCCGGATGGCGAGACAGCTTTGCCGCTGAACCAGCCTATCTTCACCGTGTTGAAGAACCCCTTGGCTCCGGTTGCCGTTCAGGATTGGAGTCTGTACTGATTGGTTGGGATACCGACAGAATCGGTTTTTATTCAGGCCTGCTTGCTTCAGCAAGCAGGCCTGTTGCTTTTTAACAGTAGGTCAGGCCTCCGTGCCTGTCGCCGTATGAATACAGTAGGACAGGCCTCCGTGCCTGTCACCGCATGAATACAGTAGGACAGGCCTCCGTGCCTGTCACCGTATGAATACAGTAGGACAGGCCTCCGTGCCTGTCACCGTATGAATACAGTAGGACAGGCCTCCGTGCCTGTCACCGTATGAATACAGTAGGACAGGCCTCCGTGCCTGTCACGTGCCTGTCACCGCACGAATACAGTAGGACAGGCCTCCGTGCCTGTCACCGCACGAACACAGTAGGACAGGCCTCCGTGCCTGTCACGTGCCTGTCACCGCACGAATACAGTAGGACAGGCCTCCGTGCCTGTCACCGCATGAATACAGTAGGACAGGCCTCCGTGCCTGTCGCCGTATGAATACAGTAGGACAGGCCTCCGTGCCTGTCATCCCGCGTTCTCCCGCCAGCTGTCAGGCAGAGACGCCTGACCTACTCACGAATACAGTAGGACAGGCCTCCGTGCCTGTCAGATCTTTTCCATCTTCTCCCATTGAGGAAATCCCATCCACTCATACTCCATCAGATCCGGCCAGCGTCTGAATGGATTCTTGGAGATATATTGAGCTTTCTCGTCGTATTCTGTTTCGTCTCGGATAATGCGATCAAAAGACTCAGCCTGCCAAACCACCCCTTGCCTTTTGTGCTGTTGTTGGAGCTCGTGTGCTGTGAATGATTTCCAGGAATGCAGAATACCTGACAGATTCTGTCCGGATGCCGGTTCGACAATTACATGCACATGATCATCCATGACAACGTAAGCGTGTAACGAGTATCGAACGCCATCAAAGTGACGTAAGGCGTCCGCCACGAGACGGCGTTCCACAGGTTCCAGAGTCATTTGCCTTTGATGCAACCGCCATGTCAGAAAATAGATTGAATCCCCCATCCGCCAGTGAGGCAATTTCCGCCGGTAGATTGAGAAGGCTTCTGGTGAGTGAGAACTCGGTACTTCTTTGACAGATGAAGAACGGTCCTGCATTGGTTGTCTTTCCTTGCCAGCTGACTGCCAGGAGTAGGACAGGCCTCCGTGCCTGTCACCGCACGAATACAGTAGGACAGGCCTCCGTGCCTGTCACCGTATGAATACAGTAGGACAGGCCTCCGTGCCTGTCACCGCATGAATACAGTAGGACAGGCCTCCGTGCCTGTCACCGCATGAACACAGTAGGACAGGCCTCCGTGCCTGTCACCGCATGAATACAGTAGGACAGGCCTCCGTGCCTGTCACCGTATGAATACAGTAGGACAGGCCTCCGTGCCTGTCACCGCATGAATACAGTAGGACAGGCCTCCGTGCCTGTCACGTGCCTGTCATCCCGCGTTCTCCCGCCAGCTGTCAGGCAGAGACGCCTGACCTACTGGAGTTGCTTTAAATACAATTCTCGAACGAGCACGCGAACAACACACGCTGCGGGAACGGCGATCAGCATCCCTAACATTCCACCAAGACTGCCTCCCAGCATCAGCGCAAACAAAATCACCATGGGGTGCAAATGCACGGCCTCACTCATCACCCTCGGACTGATTACAAACCCCTCCAGCATCTGCACCGTCGCATACACAATGCCCACCCAGAAAAGCTGCCAGGCTACCGCCCCAAGTCCGAACGCATATTGCTCCACAACCGTGCTGCCCACCGCCGGAATCAGGCCCATGATCGGCCCCAGGTACGGAATGATATTGCAGGCTCCCGCAAACAGGCCGATCAGAATCCCCGAATCCACACCCGCAATG
>JAKQSI010000096.1 GCA_029570205.1 Candidatus Omnitrophota bacterium
CGCTTCGCTCCTCTTCACTCCACTTCAGGACTCCCCCATCGCATTCCTCCGACCTTTCTTTTCGTCTTCTTATCATCTCCATCTTTAACCTCCGTTTCTACACTAATTTCTCACAGGAGGTTGTCTCAGGGAATGTTGGCATAAAGGGAACCTGGGAATAGTGGACGGCTCTGAGGCAACGTATCCTCTCAAGGTTCTCGATATGAATACGGGGGAGGTGCTTCGAAAATATCAAGACACTCCCGGTGTCCTGATCTGTGTTTCACCCGATGGAAAGTACTTCCTTAAAGCGGGTAGCGGCACGTTATACCTTTATGACATCTCCGACCTGGCGGCAGGGGTGAAGAAGGCGGAAGAGTACGACAATCGGCAGTGAGGGTCCTCAAGATCCCTCACCTGAAAACCGAAAGCATGTCAGCGGGGGTTGGCAGGTTTAATACCGTCAACCCCCACCTGACTTCCGCCGATCTTCGGGGGAGGAAAATACCGCCTGCTGTTCCAATATCGGCAGCGTCACTCGGTATGATGTCCCGGATGTAGACGAGAATCCGATCTTTCCCTCTATGCGTAGCTCTCTTTTTGAATTACATTCTCATTCTTCGTTATTTCTCAACACTCCCCACCCTGAGTTCTCGGTTCTTAATTCTCAATTCTCTCCAGCTTCGCATACGCCTGCACCAGATTCTTCCTCCCCACATTCTGAAACTCCACCGTAATCTGGCTCTTCGCACCGGTTCCGGTAACTTCCAAGACTACGCCCTGCCCGAATGTCCGATGATTCACCACATCTCCCGGCGCAAATTCCTGCCGCTCCAAAACTCTTGGAGATTCCTTCTTCTCAGGTTTCTCAGGTCCATTCTCTTCTCCCTCAAAATGGTCCCACAGAGAATCATCCCGGAAAATAGTTGACGGAAGATTCTTCACACAGGACTGTGGGATCTCCTTGAGAAACCGTGATGGATAATTCTGCTGCGGTGTTCCGAACAGCCTCCGCGTATACGCGCGAGTGATAAACAGGCGTTTCTTTGCCCGGGTGATCCCTACATAACACAACCTGCGTTCCTCTTCGAGTTCCTCCTTGCTGTCCTGTGACCGTGCGTGCGGCAACAGGCCCTCTTCCATGCCGGTCAGAAAGACCACCGGAAACTCCAGTCCTTTCGCGCTGTGCAAGGTCATCATCACCACACTGTCCTCACGGTCCTTCCATTCATCCACATCCGACACCAGCGATACCTCTTCCAGGTAGCCCGCCAGCACATCTTTGGCTGTAAGCGTCTCTCCTGACTGGATCAGGCATTCCTTTTCAAACTCGGCCGCTGCTGATATCAACTCACCGATATTCTCCCATCGAGTCCGATCTTGAATGTCCCGGCTGGAAGTCAGCATTTCCCCGTAGCCCGAATCCTGAAGAACAGCCTTAATGAACTCTTCGATGCTCAACTCTTGAATGCTCTGTCCCCAGCGCTGGTACATCTGCGCGAACTGCTTCGCGCTTCTCTTTGCAGCGGGCGATAGCTCCATAACCTCTTCCGCCCGCAGGCACGCCCTCAAAACCGAGATCCTCTCCATTTCGGCAAACTGCACCAGCGTCACCACACTTTGCGCGCCCAGCTTGCGGCGCGGCTCGTTCGCAATCCGCGCAAACGATGCCGTGTCGTGCGGATTGACCAACAGGCGAAGATAAGACAGAACATCCTTGATCTCCTTGCGCTCGTAGAAACTCAATCCCCCCACAAGCGTGTATGGAATCTTCTCCCGTCGAAACACATCCTCAAATGAACGGGATTGCGCATTGATCCGATAAAACAAAGCGATATCAGACCACCGGTACTGCCCCGTCTGGTGAAGTTCCTGAACCTGCTGAGCGACCCATTTCGCCTCCATCGTCTCATCGGGAAAGATCGCGATCCCGATCAGTTCCCCCTTTTCGCTTTCGGTCCAGAGACGTTTGGACCGACGGTTACGGTTTCGCGCTACGACCGAGTTCGCCGCTTCCAAAATCGTCTTAGTCGAACGATAGTTCTGCTCCAGTGGAATCACTCTCACCTGCCTGGTATCCCGCCCGAATTCCAGAATGTTCGACAATTGCGCCCCGCGCCAGCGGTAAATGGATTGATCGTCATCCCCCACTACGCACAGGTTCCCGTACTTCTCGGCGAGAATGTGCGCAATCAGGTATTGAGGGTGATTCGTATCCTGGTACTCGTCGATCATCACGTGACGAAACCGGGACTGATAATGCTCCCGAACCTCTTCGGATTCCCTCAGAAGCCGGACACCGTAAATCAAGAGATCATCGAAGTCCAGCGCATGGTTTTCCTGCAGGATCCGCTCATATTCAGCATACAAGTCCGCAACTTGCTTCCGCATAAAATCTTTGGCCTGTTCTCGAAACTCTTGCGGCCCGACTAAATGGGCTTTGGCATTCGAGATCATCTGGATCACCGCATTGGGTTTCAGGGTCTTGCTCAGACCGGCGACAGATTCCATGGCTCGCCGAATCACGGTTGTCTGGTCCGTTCGGTCGAATATGGAAAATCCTTCGTCGAGATGGATCTTGTCGGCATGTCGGCGCAGCAGCCGCGCACAGAGAGAATGGAAGGTTGAAATCCAGACCCCTTCCGCCTGGTCCGGGATCAGCAGACGAGTTCGTTCACGCATCTCTCCCGCTGCTTTGTTGGTGAATGTCACCGCCAGGATCTGCCAGGGCGCAATGCCCCGCGCGGCGATCAGGTAGGCGATTCGGTACGTGATGACCCGTGTCTTCCCGCTTCCCGCTCCCGCCAACACCAGCAGCGGTCCGTCTCCGTGGACCACCGCCTGCCGCTGTTGTTCATTCAGGTCTTCCAGAATGCGTTCCACCGCAGAGTTCTTCTCGGACGGGTCTTGCATCACGTCTCCCCAAGGTTGAACTTGTATCGAAGAATCTCCGCAAAAGACCGGTCTCGAAAACATACCGTCGGAACGGTGCGACGTGACCGACGGAGATGAAGCGTATGGGTGGATGGAAATTGAAACTCCACCTGGCCGTCCAGCGTCACCATCAGATCATCCGAGGGGTCCGGAAAACGCAAAGCAATCTCGGTTTCTCCGCTGAACACCAGCGGACGGTTGAACAGGGAGTGCGGGCATACCGGCGTCACCACCAGCGCCGCCAGGTGCGGCTCTAATATCGGCCCGCCTGCCGATAACGAGTGCCCTGTCGAGCCGGTCGGGGTCGACACAATCAGCCCGTCCGCACGGTATGTCAACACCGGATTGCTGCCCCAAGCCAGTGTCAACTTGAGAAGCCTGCCCGGAACCGCACGCGAAATCAGCGCCTCATTCAATGCGACATGCCTGAAAACCTCCCCCCCGTTCTCGGATACGACTCGCGCATTCACCATGTACCGATTCACAATCCGGTAATTCCCGGCGATCAGGCAATGAATGGCCTCTTCCATCTCATCCACTGTGCATTCCGCCAGAAATCCGAAATACCCCAGGTTGATCCCCAAAATCGGTTTGCCCATGCCCGCCGTTTCCCGCGCAACACCCAGGATCGTCCCATCCCCGCCCAGGACCACCAGCGCATCGCATTGTGCGTAAACCGCCCGACGGGCTTCATCCACTTGCCGCTCCCCGCTCCGATGCCGTGTCTCCAGCACAGTGACTTTCACGCCCGCTTCTTGAAAAAGCCGACAGGCTTTCTCACAGGCCGCCGGGGCCATCGGCTTGATTGAATGCACCACAATCCCCACGTGCGACAGACACGCCGGTATCTCGTTATTCGGATAAATCTGACTCATGTGCTCGTTTCACAATCTCGACAACATCTATTTCGCTGTGCCCACCGCCCGGCCTCAAATAGGCCAGAAACTCGATATTCCCGTTCTTTCCACGTATCGGGGAAGGTTCTATACCCTGCACCGTCCAGGTTTCGCTTGCCCATTCAACAAAACTGTCCAAGACACCGCAATGGTCCGCCGGATCACGGACTACGCCACCCTTGCCGACCAGCCCCTTTCCGATCTCAAACTGCGGTTTCACCAATACCATGACCCAACCCTCCGGCGATAGGAATCCCCGAACCGCAGGCAACACCAGCCGCACGGAGATGAAAGAAAGATCCATTGTGACAACCTGGATCGTCTCTTCAAAACTGTCTGCCGTCAGGTATCGCGCGTTCGTTCGGTCCATAATCCGCACACGCGGGTCTGTGCGCAGCCTTTCGTGCAACTGTCCCGCCCCCACATCGACTGCGTACACCCACTTCGCTCCATGCTGCAAAAGGCAGTCGACAAATCCACCCGTTGATGCCCCCAAATCGGCACACCCGCAGTCCTGAACCGACAGCCCGAACACTTCGAGCGCGCAGGCCAGCTTCTCTCCTCCCCGGCTCACATATCGCGATGGCTGATACCGGCAACGGACATACGCATCCGAAGCCACCCTTGTTCCCGGCTTGTCGATTGGAACCTCATCCACAAGAATGGCGCCCCGACGGATCAGCCTCTGGGCTTCGTCTCGGCTTTCCGCAATGCCGAGCTCGGTAACCAGAAGATCCAAACGAGTTCTTGTACCCGAAGACATCGCGGTTCACGGCGTCCCGATGGAAAACTCCAGCGCCGCAATATCGAGCGGATTCACCAGAATCGTCGGCGGGTTGCCCCCGACAGATGTTTCAATCAACGGCGCGTTGCCGAGCAGGCTGACAGCCGTACCCAGCGGACCTCTCAGCGCGACCCGTCCGGCCTCGGTCCGTGCATTCACCGCCAGAACCAACCGCTTCTCTCCAAGCGTCCAGGATCGCAGGTAAACTGCGGGGGAGAGGTCCGAAACCTCCATTTCCGAGGGAGTTCCATCTATCAGATAGGGGATGATCGGTTTTAGACTTTTCACGACACTCTTCATATCCTCCCAACAGCCCGCGCGCTTTGTCTCCTGGCAGGACCACCAAAATAGACCCCTGGCGTTATGAATCACTGACATCCAGGCCATGACACGAGACTCTTCCAGGGTCGGATGACGACCATTCCCAGGCGCGAACGCTTGCAGGCATGGAATCAGGCTCCGGTTTCCTTTCATTGCCTGCCATGCGCGTGAAACTACATTCCCAACCATATCCAATGAACCCGACGGAACCGGATTACAAGCCGGAATGAACAGATCACACGTATTGGAATACCCCGAAAACATTACTGGAGTTTCTTCCATCACAAATACAGGATGAAAATGATCTACATCCCGGATAATCGCCCGAGCAGTATCCAGGTATCCGGGTTCGATTCCTGCCCGGCTCGGATGGTTCATCAGGACATATCCCAGAAGGGCCGGATGGTCTTTTACACGACATACCGCCTCTCGCAGCCCTTCCCGGTCCAGGTCGGGGACCAGGAACGGCTCCGTATTCAGAATCGACCACAGACCCAGCTCTTTGCAACGGTCCAGGTACAAAATCGCTTCCCGCTCGCCCGAAAAATCGGGGATGTTCCGGTCTATAACCGTATTGAACCCGGCCTCTACCAATTCAGCGATATCAGGCACGTCATACATTCCAATCGGAAAGACCGGCTGCCCATCTATACACAGCGTCTTGTCCTCACGGATCTCGACCTTTGGAGGTGGACCGATAGACGAATTGCGGTCGAACATCACCGACCAGGATTCCATGGTTTCCTCACCTGCGAGTACTGAAATGTCGGCCCGATACGTTCCATTTGGGAAATCCTGGATCGGGATCAGAACCACATGGTGCGCTCCCCCAACCGCCTCCTTCTTGGATTGCAGAAGGTTGCCTATCCGGTCGTATACATTCGATTCAATTGCCAGGTTTTCCATATTCCCCACGGATGGATCGATAGACAGATAAAACCTTGCTTCCTTTTCCCAAGTATAAATCGGTTGCTTGGGTTCCAGCGCGAACTGCTCGCCTTGAACCGGCTTGACGTGAAATCCGAGTGTTGTCCGATAAAGCACTTCCGAATTCGCCAGCAACGATAGACTGAGGATATAAGTCCCCGGGCGTTCAATCTTCGGCTCGAATCGGAAATGTGGCTCCTGGCCGGTTAATTCCTGTTTCACCATGTCGATTTCACGCGGTGGCTGATCCGGGCTGACCTCCCACTGTTGAAACTGGACCGTATACATCGCCTCAGCCGATACCGACCCCACCAAATTGCCGGACAGCGCATTGAAACCGAGAACCAGCCGGTCCAGCGGATTCAGCTCCAGGCAGGGAACAGAAGCCCGATCCGTAAACCGGATCTGCCCGTGACGTTCGCGTTGACCGTAGTCTCCTTGCACAATCCCCCAGTTGCTGTATTCCGCAAACGGCCCCTCCACACGCCCAATCCCCAGCCCCCAGCATTCGTTCAGGACAGGGGACTGTCCCAAATCGCTCCACGGAATAAAGAATTCCGCTGTCCACCCGCTCGCTTCCATTCGCACGGCCACCGTCCATTGCCCGTTCCATCCGGGATCGCCTGATAACTGATCGTATTGGGTCCCCAATGTGTTGACTGCAAACCGGAAGTACCTGGAAAAATCGTCGCCGGGGGTGATCGTCAATTCAACCGAGTTGTCTCCTTCCACCGCTCCATCCCGATCTTTCGTAATGGATACCACATCGCCCATTTCCTCTTCTTCGCACCGGACGGCCGCAAAAAGCCCCTCGCCGGTCCAGACTAGGCGGGCTTCCGTCTGTTGCGAGGCCGGCATACGCAGAAATCGGGAGTTAAATCCCCGTAACGGCTGAGCGTATATATATGCTTCATCAGACAGATCTCCGTCCACCGTCGGCGCTGTCGCCGATGTCGCCACCTGAACCGCATACCCTGCCGGCCGAGCGGAATAGTCCTCGAACGCCTGCCCCGCCCGCACCTTTTCTGCGCAAAAACACACTGCGAGAATCGAAACAATTGCAGTCCGAATCATAAATCTTTTCATAGAACGCTTTTCCGTTGATCGAGTATGTGGAGCAAAGCTCGGTGTGATTGTCCGCCTACCCCCCTCTGTCTCTTCCCTCAATCCCTATTTTTGATTTTTGATTCTTAATTTTCAACTCTTAATTGAGAATCAACCCTGTCCACATCGCTGCCCCCTCTCTTTTCCCCCTCTTCATACTTGGAAAGGGGACCGGGGGGTGACGATATCTTAAGGCCGTCCCATTAAAAAATACATCCTTCAACCTATGCACGCGGATTTTTGTCCATAATTTCCACTAGATTCGAATGGAGTTTTATGATATGATCCGATTTTTGAAGACACTGTGCCTGGGATAAGGAGACATAAATAATGGCAAGGAAAGCGTTTACATTGATTGAGCTGCTGATCGTTGTGGCGATCATCGGCATCCTTGCGGCGATTGCCGTTCCCAACTTCATGAATGCCAGAATGCGGGCCAAGATTTCCCAAGTTGAATCGAACATGAAGGCGCTCAGCACAGCCACCATGTCTTATGTCGCCGATTTCACCGTGTTCCCGCTCCATGATCACCAATACAACTGCCGCGGACTCACTACCCCAATCGCTTATATTGCCCGTATCCCCGAGGACATTTTCCAGATGGAGGGGCATGATAAGACCAAAAGAGAGAGCCTGTCGAGCAACCTCGGCACGATTCACCCCGAACCGTTCTATATCACCAAGTCAGGTGATGCTGCCTACGGGCAAATCTCCGTGGATGGTCAGCCGCCCCCATTTCCCAGCCTGTGTGCCCGATTCCAGGCTGACCCGGGACTCTTCGATAAATGTCGCGCACAGTATCCCAATGGTCGGTATTTCGTCAGTCTGGGACCGGATTACGTCCATGACCCGGGAAACGTCTACAATCCGTCCAATGGTTTGGTAAGCCCGGGTGATATTATTCGGGTCGCACCCTGACCGGTTCGCCTTGATAACTTCCGGCCTCTTGCCGAAGGTTTGTCCTCAAGGACAATGCGGGTGGTACCGGTCTGTTGCCGGTGATTCCTTCCGATTTACTCTTCTCCCTCTCCCTCCGGGAAAGAGTCGGGGCGAGGGTTTCAATACCAACCCTGTTTGGATAAGATCCGGCCTCATCCTTTAGTAAACTATCGAATAATCTGCGCAAGGAGATTTTTATGCCCCGCACATTGATTACCGGAGGCGCCGGATTCCTTGGTTCCCATCTCGCGGATGCGCTTCTGGATCGCGGTCATGAGGTCATCGTCATGGATAACCTCATCACCGGCACTCTGCAGAATATCGAACACCTGTTCGCCCGCAAGGAATTCACCTTTGTTCATCACGATGTTACCAACTTCATTCATGTTTCCGGACCGCTTCATAACATCCTGCACTTTGCCTCCCCGGCCAGTCCGGTCGATTATCTGAAACTGCCCATTCAGACTCTCAAAGTCGGTTCTCTCGGCACGCATAAAGCCCTCGGACTTGCCAAAGAGAAGAATGCCCGGTTCCTGCTCGCCTCCACCTCGGAATGCTATGGAGATCCGCTGGTCCATCCGCAGCCGGAATCGTACTGGGGCAATGTGAATCCTATCGGCCCGCGCGGTGTGTATGATGAGGCCAAGCGATTCGCCGAGGCCCTGACCATGGCCTATCATCGGACCCATGGTGTCGATACCCGTATCGTCCGCATTTTCAACACGTATGGCCCCCGAATGCGTCCGGATGACGGCAGGGTTGTTTCCACGTTCCTTGCCGAGGCCCTTCAGAACAAACCGATCACCATTTTCGGCGACGGTAAACAGACCCGTTCTTTCTGTTATGTGTCCGATGAGGTGGAAGGAATTATCCGCCTGCTGGAATCCGACGAGGTTGAGCCGACCAATATCGGCAATCCCTCGGAAATGACCGTGGCACAATTAGCCGAACTTGTGAAAGAAATCACCGGAAGCCACTCCGAAATTATCTACAAGGAACTCCCCGTGGACGATCCCAAGGTCCGCCAGCCGGATATCTCCAAGGCCCGTCGGATTCTGAATTGGGAACCGAAAGTCCCCGTCGAGGAGGGACTCCGACTCACCATGGAATACTTTAAAAAAATCCTGAACGTCGCCTGACCCGCTCATAATCCTGACTATACGTAACCGATCCCATGAAAAATTCGTCGGAACTACCGACTAATTCACGCCTCCTTCTTCCTCTCTTTTTCGTGTTTCCGTATCCTTTTCGTGCTTTCGTGATTCACCCCATCCCATGTTTCAATCCGCAATCCAGAATAAAAAAGATGGGCTTCCTCGGTTGAGAAAACCCACCTTGTGATATGTCAACTACCAACTACCGGCCGGAACGTGCCGACGGTGCGGAATGCCCTCCGAAACTGGGCGCGCTCATCGAGCGGGAAGGCGCGCTGAAGGAAGACGATCTCCCACTGTGAACAGATGGCGCGCTGAAAGATCGGCTCGGAGAGGTTGAAGGCGCGCTATAGGACCGGCTCGGAGAAAACGAAGGCGCGCTGTAGGACCGGCTCGGCGAAAACGACGGCACACTGCGAGACGGCTCGGAACGGAACGAACTGCTGGGAGAAATCGCCCGATAGGTGGATGGACTCGAAGACCGGCTCGGGATTGATGGAGGACTGGTGATGGTTCGCACCGTTCTCGATTGGCTTGTGGTGCGGGGAACCGTAATTGTTCGTGAAAGCGACGAGGACGGGATACCCACATCCGTGCGTTCCGGGAAACTGCTGGAAGGAGGAACGACGTTTGTGCGTGTCTGCGGTGTGACCGTACCGGTTCGAGGAAGAACGGTTGTCCGCATGGATTCCGATCGCTGGACCGTCGTGGATCTCGTTGAGGGAGTAACCACTGTTCCGCGAGTTTCGGTACGCGGAGAAACCGTCGTTGTTCTCAGACCTGTGCGGGTGTCCAGCGTAGGCCGGCCGGTTCGGACCGTGGATTCCGTTTGCGTAGACGTACGCGGACCGACGTAAGTTGTTGTGCCCCGGCTTTCGCGTGGGCTTCGGTTGACTTCAACCACGCCGGATCCACGGGCGGAGGTCTGGGACACGCCGGTCCGGTCGGGTTTCACTGCGGAGGTTGACCGAGTGGTTTGTGCTGTCCCGTCCGTCGCGGGAGTCTGCCGAGTGGTTGTACGGGCCGGTGTGCGAACGGTGGTCGGTGCAGATTCCGTCCGATTGGCCTTAGTCTGGTCCAGAAGGCGATCATAAGCCGTGACCGAGGATCGCACCTTGCCGGTATCCACATTGCCGGCGCGAGCAGGTCTCGTTTCCCTGCCTTGTACAGCCGCTCCGGTAACCGCCCGGCTGTCTTTTGTAGCGCCGGTTGTGCGCACATCTTTCAGCGCCCGAGTCTCCTCGCCTGGCGAGGCAAGGGTCTTGGTTCGCAGGGTCGAGTTGAGCGCAACGCTACTCTCGGGGCGTGAGTTCTGAAGCAGATTCGTTTGGCGGTCCGGCATCAGGCTGGACTGGGGTGTGCGAGTTACCGGCTCTCCGGGCGTCTCATTGCTGACCAGCAGGGGCCGCTCGCGTCGGTCCATCCGGTCCGGGCCGACCGTGCGCTCACCCGCCGCAAAGTCGAGTTTCGGGCGTCGCCCGTCAACCGGGCCACCACCGCCTCCATGGTTGTCGGGAGGTTGGGGAGGACCGCCATGGTGGTCATCATAATAGTCATGATGGTCATGGTGGTCATGGTGGTGGTGGTGATGATGATGATGGTAATAATACCAAGTCCAGGGAAATCCGCCGACATACCCAATGGCGAAGCTGTAATGATGGTAGCGCCACGGAATAAAGATATCCGTGTATGGATACCACAGTCCGCCGTAATAAACATACCGGCAGGATGGGGTGTAGGCGCCGATGATGATCAGATCCGGGTCATTGTACCAATGCCCATGGTGGAAATAATGACCGCAGCCGGGACCGTGCACATGCGTCACAACAATATCCGCCCGTGGATACCACTCACCCGAAACATACACCTGGTCCGGGTAGGAATCGACGACCACTTCCTCGCGAATTACTCGTTCGACCGGAACTTCCCGAATCACAGTCTCTTTCACAACTCGTTCTGCGGGAACTTCCTGCACTACTCGCTCGACAACCGTATCGCCGGGCGCGGGGCCGGTTGCCGGGGCTGGGGTTTCCGCCAAGGCTTGTGATCCAGCTGGAATCCATTGCTGGGCCAACAGGCTGCCGAGACTGACTGTGCTCGGACCCGTTGCGCATCCGGTTCCCCAAAAAAGGATTGCGATAATAGATGGGAGAATGAATTTGTGGTTCATGACGGTTACCTCCATTTCCCATTAAAGAAGAATAAGCCTTTTGGCTCCGAAATTCGAGGTTGATGAAGACCCGTGTTGCTCTGACGAGGAAGCGGTTTTGTCTCCATCCCACGTGTTAATGCAGGTTGTGGCGAACGCACAATCTGCGCGGTTTCCAATACATTACTCTCAGAGAACTCCTCCGTGGCCGACTTCGATAACTCCGCCGTTGCCTGCCGCGCTGCGCTTCGACGGGGTTTGCAGTCCAGGATACGGGCGGGTTTCTCATCGATAATCTGCAATCTCTTGCCGCCGGAAACCTGCCCAGCGGTTTTGCTGAGCAGGGCAGATGAGAAAGTCATCGGTTGGCGGTCCGCCAGGTTCGACCGAAATACCTCTCGCAGGACCCGAATATCCGCTCCGTTCACATAACCGTCCACGTTGAAATCGGCGGCGGTTTCTTTCGGAACATGGGGTCCCCACTTCAATGCGAAACGATACAAGTCATTCGAATTGACCCGTACATCGAGGGTCAGATCGCCCAGAAGGTCCCAGATATGCGCGGTTCCCAGGACATCGCGGTCCCCTGTCTCTCCGTTTGCCCACACGGTTGTAAAAGCCCGGTCGCTGAACATTGCGCCTGCCGGTCGGTCCCCCTGGGCGACAAGGTCGGTCACGATGAACTCCGGCCCGATATAAAGGCCCGACGCTGCATCATACATCTGTCCGACAAACAGGCCGCCTTCCCGCCCGTCATACCATGTGATCAAAAATATATCGTATCCCAGAAACGTCACCGCAGGATCTGCCACCACAGCGGGGCTGGGCGCGAGATCAACTTGAAACTCATCCGTGAGTCGTTCGCCGGATGCTGTAATTGCCGCGGCGTAAATGTGGGAATCGTTCTTGTTTGCGGTCCGATTCACCCACGCCACCAGGTATAATCCGTGATTGTTCCCATCAATATCGGGATCGACAGCATCATCGACGCCATTATCGCTGTTGCTCACCATGATTTCATGTTGCGGACCGGGCCATCCACCCTGGGCGTTGGACACGGCGGAGCGGGGAAGGACACGAGCGAAAATATCGTTCCGACAGTCCGTTGTTTGTCCGGGAATTACAAGACGGTCATCCGACCAGACAATCACTGCATTTCCCTGCAAATCCCCGGCAACCCGTGGGTGACTCACGTTCGTATCCACATAAGCCGGATTGACGATGAAATCTCGGCTGTCAACCGGCGTTCCATCCTCCTTAAACCGCCGTGCATATATATCCTTAAGTTGATGACGGTCATCCATCCAACAGATGGCAACTATACCATTGCCCAACGACGCAATGTCAGGAATTTCCACATTTGTGTTTTCGTATGTTTTATTTACAAGAATATTCTCATTGAACAGATTTATTGCCTGATCGTTGATTCCAGAGAAATAAACATCATAAAGCCCTTCAAGGCTGCGGTTATCCGCCCAGACAAAAAAGAAAGCGTTGTTTGTCCCCGCAGCAACGCGGGGGTCTTTCGTGTTTGTATCCTGGTAAAGATCATTGACATACACGACATCCGTCAGGCTCTCAAGTCCCCTGGAAAAAATGCAGGTCAGGGTGTCAATCGGCCCGGACTCGTCATCGCTCCACACCACGGCGGCTTCATCAAGCCTGCTTACCGCAACAGCCGGGGAATAGGAATCCACTCCTGCATCCGCGCCATCGAGAATCACTGTATCTAAGTCCTGAAAAATCAAGGTCTGCTGTGCCATAATCGGAGAGCCGGAAAGGAGGACCGCACAAACGATGGCGCCGTACCTGAAGCATTTCAGCGGCTGCGGGCCGGTCCAGAATGTCAAAAAAGACTCGATCTGATTCACGAACATGGGCAAAAATCCTTTCACGAATGACTTGACTCAATCGATTTTATCATCTACAATTATGAAAGAAGAACCTTCTGACCTCTTTGATATCGATCTCTGGATACATTTGTGAACGATCTGACTATAGTATATTCACAAATATGTACCATGTCAATAGGGGCAGGCAAAAAATGTCCGATATTTCGACAAATATAATTGAAAGCCAAGTTGCCACAATTCCGGATCGTTTAAAGGAATTGAAAGGTGACCGAACCACCGCCGCTTTTGCCCGGTTTTTAGGGGTTGGAGTATCCACCCTTCACAATTATGAAAACGGGCGTACTCCGCCGATCGACTTCCTGTTGAATGTGGCCGCCTGTACCGGGGTGTCCATTGAGTGGCTCTTGACCGGTCAGGGCGAGAAAGAGGCCGGGGGATCGGATTGGCAGACTTCCCGAAAGAAACGACGGATTCTGGTGGTGGATGACAAGGAATATCAGCGGGATTCCATTTGCAATGTTTTGGAGACGGAGGGGTATGAGATCGGCCGGGCGGCGAATCTGAAACAGAGCATCGAATTGCTTGAAAAAGAACCCTTTGATGTAGTGATCACCGATCTGCGGATGCCGGAGGAGAATGATGGGTTGATTCTTCTCAAACATATCCGTGAAAAATACCCGAACACCCGGACAATCCTGATTACAGTTCACGCAGCAACCGCACCTGTGGCCGTAGAGGCAATCCGGTCGGGTGCATTCGATTACCTGGTGATGTCGCGGACTTTCCCGGATGACCTTCGGTCGGCGGTATCGCGTGCGATCAGGGAGATCGAAAAAGAGGAGGCGCAGTCAGGTTCGGCCCCGGAGGGTGTTTTCGGTGACATCACCGCTCAGTGCCCGGCAATGAAGGAGGCAGTGGCCATTCTGAAAAAAGCCATTCAGTCGCCTGGAACACCTGTACTTTTCTGCGGTGAGCCGGGAACCGGCAAGGAGTTCATGGCGAAAACCCTTCATGCAAATGACCCGGAACGTGCCTCTCATGCTTATGTACCGGTGAAATGTGGGGCCATGAGCGAGGAGGTTCTGAACCGGGAGCTGTTTGGGGCGGCGGAGTATGCCGGCAAACATGGCGAATTTCCCGGCGTGATTGCTGTGGCGGACGGGGGGACGGTGTTTTTGGATGAAGTGGAAAAAATCGGTCCGACCGTACAGGTGATGCTGCTGCGTATTTTGACCGATGGGACTTACACCCGTGTGGGGGAGGTCCAGCCGCGGAAAGCCGATGTCCGGTTGATTTGCTCTACCGGCGCCGATCTCGCGCGGGAGGTGGCCGCCGGGCGTTTCCGTCAGGAACTTCTTACACACCTCGGAGTGTTGAAAATCCATCTGCCGCCGTTGCGGGAACGCGGGCGCGACATCGAAGTGCTTGCCCGACGGTTTCTGAGCGATTTCGCAGAAGAGATCGGGAAAGACTGCCGGGATTTCTCACCGGAGGCCATTCGGTTGCTGCGCGAAGAATCCTGGCCGGAGAACATTCCCGGATTAAAGGCCACCATCAAAAGAGCCGTGCTGTTCTCCGAAAGCGAGATCCTGAGTGCGGACGATATCGCCGCCGCCTTGAATTCAAGAACCGCTGCGTCTTCCCCGCCCGGATTGCGCAGCGGCTGAGCCTCATCCAATTCGCGGTCCCCGCGCTGCCAACCGGGGAACTTACTATCAAATGAACCATCCTGCGGATACAGACTCCAAATCCTTCCCGGCGCGAATTCGGGGAAATGAATCTTCCCGATCAGACAACAAACAGGGACCTTTGCTTCCGGGATTGGGCGCGTTTAAGACCCTTCCTCCGGGGCGATTCGGCATTTTCCGCAAGCTTTTGCTCTACTTTCTTCTTGTTGCGCTCATTCCCCTGTTGGTTTTCGGAATCCGAACCATTCGCGCAAGCGAGAAAACCATCCTGGAAGAATCCCGAAAAATCCTTCTATTCCGCACGGTGGATACCGCAAACCGAGTCTCCAATTCCTTATACGCTTGCGCGGATGATCTGGAAATCGTCTCCAGTGTTCCCCGGAATGCGCAATCGTACCTGGAGTTCTGTCGGACTCATCGCCGCCGAATTTGGAAGCGTGGCGGAACAAACGACAATATCATCGAAATTCGCGAGAGAATCCCGCTTTACAAAGAAATTGCCTTTATCGGTCCGACCGGTAAAGAACAGATTCTGATCCGTGATGAAAAAATCGTTCCCGATGAGGAACTCCGCGATGTTTCCATCCCCGCCAATACCACCTACAAGTCGGAAGATTATTTTCAACGGACAATCAGCCTGCCGCCCGGCGAGATTTATGTGTCTCATCTCACCGGTTGGCATGTAACCAAGGAAGAGCAACTCGGGAAGGCCGAGAAAGTGGAGGCGGCTGTGGAGGGGAAGAGCTACCACGGGGTGATTCGATTTGCCAAGCCGATCTACGGTATGGATGGAGGGCTACTGGGGATGGTCATGCTGTCGATCGATCACCGCCACCTGATGGAATTCACCCAGCATATCGACCCGCTTTCCGAGAATTCGGTTGTTTTTCCAAATTACACAAGCGGAAATTATGCGTACATGTTTGATGATGAAGGGTGGATTATCTGTCATCCGAAATACTGGGACATTCGGGGTTTATACCCGGACGGCACCCCGGTTCCTCCGTATTATCCGGGAGTGACCTCAAAGGAAATGGAGGAGATCGGGCGCACGCCGCTCAACCTGTATGTCATGGCGCAGTGGCGCGATCCGCTTTACAACAAAATCATGGAGGACATCCTGTCGCAACGCGCGGGACTGACAGTGATCAGCAATTTCGGGTACGACCAAGTGAAACCGGTCTTGCGCACACGCGCTTATGCGCCGATTCATTTCGACCTGGGAGCGTATAAAGAACACGGTGTGTTTGGCGGGGTGACGCTTGGTGCGCAAATTGGGGCTGTAGAACAGATTGCCGAAGGGCTGGCACAGGAGCTCTGGATTGTTCTGGTGGCGACCGGGTTTGTGGTGATTCTTATTGCCGTGGGCGCTGCCCGATGGATTGCGATCCCCGTACTGAGGATGAGCGACGCGGCGAGCCGCATTGGGCAAGGCGATCTCGATCAGGTGGTGCGGATCACCAGCCGGGATGAACTTGGCAACCTGGCGGCGACGTTCAACCAAATGTGTACCGGACTCAAAGAAAGTCGTGAGCGATTGCGCCAGACAGAACGGTTCGCCTCAATCGGCGAGGTCATTTCCGGGACCGCTCACGCCATCAAAACGGAATTGAATATCTATGGTTTAATCAATAATCTCTCGATTCTTGAACACCTGACACCGCCGGACGATCCCCGAAACAAATACATCACCGCAATCAAAGAGGGAATCGATGGGCTGGAGCAGGTGATCCATGCGCTGCTTGAGCCGACTCCCGAATTGGCGCTCGAAACGGTTGATCTCAATGAATTCGCTGTGGAAGCCGTAGAGGCCCTTCGACAAAAGGCGGAGGAAAAGGGCGTTCGCATTCTTTTGGAGCGATCCACAACGGCGCTGCCGGTTCGCGTTCAACCGGACCTTCTGCGCCAAGTCATCAATAATGTTGTTGTCAATTCCCTCGATGCGATGGAAGGGCGAGAAAAGAAAGACCTGCGTATCCGTCTCGTTCAGGAATCTCTACATGGGATCGGGACAGCCAGATCGCAGGGACCGAACCCGGAATCTTCCCGAGCGGCTGTCCTGGAAATCAGCGATACCGGTTGCGGCATCCCTGAACAACTGCGCCAACGGATCTTCTATCCGTTCTTTACCACAAAGAAAGACCGAGGCGGCACGGGACTGGGGCTTTATCATTGTTCCGGTATTATCCGTCGGCATGGCGGAGAGATTGAAATCGAAAGCCGGGAGGACTTCGGGACAACCGTGAAAATCCGCCTGCCGCTGGAGTCCCGCCCATGATTTGCAGAGGCGCACAGCTGTGCGCCCTTGGATCTATTCCGGTCTCCAATCGCGGGCGCCGTGAATGATCCCCGTGATCCACACTTCGCTTTCTTCTATGCGATACATGATGCGATAGGCACCGTAGATAATTTCTCGGCAATCGGGATGATTGATTTCGGGAATAATCCGACCCGAAAGGGGAAACTCCTGCAAGCGGTCGGTTGCTTCAATTAGCCTGCTTACGAACAGAGAGGCCAACTCAGCAGAATCTCTTGCGATATACTCAGCAATGGAATCTACGTCATCAAGGGCGGATGGTGCCCAAATCACTTCAGCCATTTTTCCAATTTCTTTTTCGCGATTTCTTGAGTCACGCCCTTGCCCTCGCGGATTTCCCTTTCGCCATGCGAGAACTTAACACTTGCGTAGAGTGCATGAATGATACCGTCCATCGTGACGTCGTTCGGTAGGGAATCGATTACTTGCTTTGCTGCTTCTTTGGTGAACATGATTATTCTCCGGGCGGAATTCCATGATGATATCCTGCGCGGGCAACCCCTTCCAGAGACACCGAAACAAAGACTTCTCTTGTTGAGTGGACGCTAATCCGCCAAGGCTCCCTTCCGGCTTGCTGACTATCCCGAATACAATCGGCAAGCCGAAGCAACTTCACATTAAAGCTCGCTGACTAAGAGACGGCATCTTCTGTTGGTCTGCCGGAAAAACCGTCAGATTTCTTTTCCGCAGCGGCTTGACGTTAGCGCCTTCCCCCCAAAGGGTGGTGACAGCCTGTAGTCCGAACCTTGTTTTGGCTGTGCACTCTCAGGCAGCTGTTTCCGCAGAGCATCAATTGCAGAGATAACCTTCTGGTCAATTCTGCGATTCTTTTTGAGTAGTTCCGCGTCAGGCGTGTTCATCAGAAATACTCCTTGGTGTGCTTGGTATGGATGAACATCTGATATCCCTGTCGGTCCATGTAATCTTTCAGAAGTGGGAAGTGCTTGTCGAGGGACGAAAGCAAGTCGGGATTATCCTCGATCTTGTCTATTTTGAGCCGAATTTCCTTGGTCAATATGTCGCGTCCAATGCCTCGCCCGTGAGAATGCCAGCGCTTATTGTCGCTCAGAGCGACCCCAATTTCCTTTGCACGAGCTCGCTTCTCGTCGGATGTGACAGGGTCTCCCGTTGAACTGTGAGTAGTCCAGTCTCTTGAATTTATATTGGGACAGCCAATTCTCCAGTAACTCGATGGAGAGTTCACGTGCCTGCTCGAATTGGTGCAGCTCCCCCAAGTCAAGCTTACTCAGCTGGGCATATTCGGCCGTATTGAGTTGTCCGGCATCTGCCTTTTGGCAAAGACGTTCGTACTGATTCAGATATGAAAGTGCTGGCACGAGCTTGCCGTCCTTTTCAATCTGTGGATCGATTGGTCCAAGTACCGAAAAATAGCTCATGAATATCTTGTCGCCGGACATGGCGAATATAGTGCCCACCGACATCGCACGGTTCGGAATTTCGAAGTAGACTTCGTCATTGTAGTGATAACGAATCGTGTTAACCATCCGTTCCACAACTTCGGCAATTCCACCGGGCGTATCGAGAATGACGGCCAACCGTGGCCGTTTTTGGGGAATTGCTCGATCGCTCTCTTGACGATTCCATCAAGGCCGAAAAGGATGGGGCTGACAATAGTTATTGCATCCGCCACCAGCGCCTCTTCAACCGCCAGCAGGTGTTGCTTCAGTTGCTGCTCGATGTTGTCGTCAATCGGTTTAAGCGTTATCACTGTATTTTCCTCGCCGAAGATCCAATATGACGCAACATGAAGAAGATTGGCGCGCAGGGGAAACCACAGGCTGCACAGGCCAGCTCGATCCGCAAAGTGTATCTCTTGCGCCACGGACCTTCACTACAGACCTATTCTACAACCTTCGCTATCCCCTTGTCAATCACAATTCCTCACGAGATCCGGGAACACGGCGGGCCTCATGTCCCGTCGGCTCGTTGTCAAGCAGTCGATCGTCGCCCCGCGCGGCCATGGCGTGGAATCTCTCCTCCCATCGAAGGCCCGCCCCTTCGACAAGAAGAACCGGCTCCTACCCCCCGGGCATTCTTCTGACATACCAAGTGTCGCTATGATATTCTTTGATGGCCTTGATTTGGTTCTTTTGGAAATCGGACAATCGCAGATCCAGGAAAGGAAATGAATGCTCTGGTTCATTCTGGTTTTGATTCTCGCGATACCCGTGTACGGTCAGCAGACCGTTCAAATCAGTCCCGGTGATGACCTCCAGGCTGCATTGAACGCCGCCGGGGCGGGCGGGACGGTGATTTTCGCACCGGGCCGGTATGACGTGGTTCCATCGAATCCGTACCAGCACGAGGCGATCCGTATCACGCAGGACCTGGCAGGGATCACACTGCGCGGTGCCGGTTGCGGCACGGACCCGAACACCGCAACCATCCTGGATGGAGAGGCCGGGTTCCTGGAAACCGGCGTTCTGATTGAGGCATCGAATGTAACCGTCGAAGGATTCACGCTCACCCAATTCTGGATTCAGGGATTCCTGCTGGGTGACAGGATCCAAAATGTCGAATGCCGAAACTGCTGGGCGCTGGCCTGCGATTCCGGGATGAATACGGCGGGAACGGCCGGGCTTTGGTCGGAAAGCAATCCCGACCGATTTGACAACATGGTTCGATTTTGCAATTGTGTTTTCGCGCGGGGTGGAGACGACGCCGCGGATATCGAGAACGGAAGCACGGTGGTTTTCATTCAGTGCGATTTCTATGATTTTGATAATGACATGCTGGCTCCCGAAGACACCAGCGTGATCCTTCTGCGAAATTGCATTCTTCACGCGGGCCTTCACTCCGATAACATCCAGGCCGATGGCGCAAGCCTGATTGAGGCGCGAAATTGCGTTTTCTACGACCCGACCACTGACGATCATGACGGGTTGGGCGGTATGGATTTCCGTGGATTCACCTATACCCGCGATTGTATCGGACAAGACTCGCTGTATGTACGAGTCGGTCCGGATGTCCCCGTTTGGAATCTTGATTTTCGCCTTCGTGCCGATTCTCCGGCTCTTACGGCAGGTAAGGATGAAAACGGTAATCCCACCTTCGCCGGTTCGATGGGAGGAGGCCAATGACCATGCTCCGTATCCCTTCAACCGTTTTCTACTTCATTACGACGGCGCTCCTCTCTATTTGTGCATCCACAGGATTCGCCCAACAGACAGTCAGGATTACTCCGCAGGATGATGTGATTGCCGTCCTGCAATCGGTGACTCAAAAGAGCAGTACGATCCTTTTCGAACCGGGATATTACTCCCTTACACCAAAAGCCGATGGCGCCGGATTTCCAAACCTGTTTAACCCTCCTTCCGGGACCATGATTCGCGGGTCGGGTTCAGGATTCGGACGAGATGCAACTGTTTTGGACTGCAATTACGCTTTCAATTCCGGCATTCGAATCGGTACAGGAACCAGCAACATCACAATGGAGAATCTCACTATACTCAATACCCTTCATGCGCTGATCCTCATCGAACAGCGGACATCGAACCTGGTGTTTCGCAATGTCTGGGCGTTGAAATGCCTGGATGAATGCGTTCAGAACGAGGGCGGAAACGCGCTTTTCGAATTCTGCGTTTTCGGCTGGTGCACAGATAACGTCTTCTTTGCGGATGACCTGTACCCATCGGTTTCCATTCTGATGAACTGCGATGTTCTTCTGGGATTTGACGACCTGGTCCAGGCGGAGACCGGGGCGGAGGTGCATATCCGCAATTCCATTTTGTACGCTGGGCCGGGTGAGAACGATATCAATGCGGATGGCGGGTGGATTGTGGTTCGCGCATCTGTGGGGTGGGACCCGTTCAATGAGTCTCCTCCGGGGCTGGTCCCGGGAGTCCGTCTGGGACGGTTGGAGCTGGACGGATTTCCGGATGTCAATGCAACCAATGTCGGCGAAGATCCCTTGTATGTGTCCCCACCCGGACGGGGTGTGAAAGCCGATACGATGGACCTCCACCTCCAAAGCGGCTCTCCGGCATTGACCGCCGGACGGGAGAGTTACAGTCCGCAGGGTGAACCGCTGGGGGGAGTTACTTTCGCCGGGTCCCAGGGTCCCGCTCCGGTCAATGTGGACCACTGGTCTGTTTATTGACAAAATAAAAAATCCCTGAACATCGGCAGGGCAGCAGGTGATGGTTTTCCACACAGTCATTATTTCCACTCTTTTTTGTGCGAACTCGTTTGCTTCGGGATTCCTTCCCAGCGATGCAACCGGAGAGATTTTGACCGATCCCGGCATTCATCTGCTGGCGAAAATCGTTGCGCCGGCCACCCAATTTACCGAGGGAACCTGCGATGAACTCATTCGCCAAATGCTGACAACGAAAGACCTGGCGATCCCGGCGGCGAATCTCTGGCTCGAAGGATATATCGACCGTCCTGAAAACGAGCGGTTTCGATGGCGGCAACAGGCAGCCGTGATGATCCTCGCCCTGGGCTATGCCGGTGGAAAGGAAGTTCCTCCGGGACTTCCGAAGATCATCAGCAGCCCCGCCGGACGAGTGTATGCGGAGTTCCCCGACTTTCAGGGCATGGAAACACGGGCCAGTCTGCGTGAGTATGCGGCTTTCTCGTACCTGACTTTCGATCCCATCCAGGCGAGGACATTCGCGCTGCGCTTTATCGCCGAGGACCCGTTTGCCTCGCGGGTCTGCGCATTGATAATCGACCAAACCTGGCAACGCGAGGATTCCCGTGCCCTGTTAGAACTGGCTGCAAGAAGCAGCTGGACCACAACGATCGCAACCGCTCTTGCTGTACTGAAGAAACACGATAACGGAATGTATATCACCGCGCTGGAACTGTTCCGCAAGGAGCTGGAGGAACCTGCCCCCTTCTTTCGAAGCCTGGAAGAACGATTTCGGTTCTTTGTCCGGCGAGACCGGCTTGTAGAGGCATTCGGGCTGGTGCGCGAGGAAGCCATGCTGAAAACACTCCTGAAAATCGCGGAGCTGAACGAACGTGGCCGCTGGCAGGGAAGACAACTCATTCCGTCCCCCACGAAGAAAGTCGAACGCCTTTATGACCGCACAACAAGCGAACAGGCTGTCCTCGCAATTCAAGATATCGCCCAACGCGATTTCGGCTATACCGATGGCCAGTCCGATGAGGAATGGAGAGCGGTCCTTCAGCGCTGCCGGGAATACGTTGCGAGAAGGAAGTAATGGCATCCGGCGACAGAATCGCTCTTGCTTCCGGCCATGTCGCCTGTGAGAATCGGGAGACTTCCCCAGAGACTGATCCCAGTGAATTCGCGGGCAAACATCCATCTTAGCGGCCTGAGCAGTTCAGCAAGCCTTTGACCCATGCTTGACAATCGAGGAAAATGATATGGTCCCAGTTCAAAAACTCAGTGTGCGCTTCCTGTTGTTTCTTTTCGCCATTGCCTCCATCTGCTTTCAGGGATATATATTTGGGTATCACGATCATTCCGTCCAGATTCCCTATATCTGGTGGAAATTAAATCCGTCCTTGTATCCCCGGGACCTGCTTTCGGAAAGTTTTCCGTATTATTTCGCCTTGGTCTGGGATTGGGTGGCCTGGGCATCTCTTTATATTCCTTTAAAATATCTCCTGCTGATTCTTCATATTTTTTTCCGCTGGCTTTTCTTTGAGAGCTTATACTATTTGGGTCTCACGCTCAGCAACAACAAAATTACCGCTCTCCTCTCCGCCGCAGCCTTTCTTTTTCCCCTGCACACATTGGGCGATTGGGTTCCATCCCCCGCATTCGTACACGCGAACGTAGCCTTGCCGGGAGTGATCTACGCGCTGGCTTTTTTCTTTCGAGGGAAAATCCTTCTGTCTTTCATATTGGTTGGATTGTTATTCAACGTGCATGTGATGCACGCTGTCTTTCTCGGATTCGTCCTCTTTTTTATCCTTCTTCGTCGGCGGGAAGTATTTCGAACTTTCCAATTCTGGACAGGCGTTGCACTTGGCGTGCTGTTAGCCCTGCCCACCTTCATCCCGATGGCCAAGTCGATAGGTTTTCCCGTTGGTCCGGATTGGATCAACGTGATCCGACTACGCGCTGCCCACCATATTTTTCCGTTTACCTGGACCTGGCCATGGCTGTCATTCTGCATCTATCTCTTCTGCGGTTATCAGGCATTTCGGCGGATTAGCATTCACTATAGACAAGAGTCGGTCATGGTAGGCGCAGCGGTGCTCACGCTATGTATAATCGGAATAGTCTTCTCTGAAATCTACCCCATTCCTTTCATTATGAGAATGCATATATTTCGCTCGGTGGTGATCTTCATTATAGTTCTCACCGTACTCATCAGCCATTATTTTGCAAATGAACTACTGATAGCGAAACGTCAGGCAGCCTTTACGCCTTATCAGGCCTTCCTTATCATCGGGACGACTGCCCTGATCTATTCAGCCTATATCCCATTGCTTGCCTCGTCTCTCTACCTGTCCTCCAAAAGACGGAACGCAATATTGCCGTTCGTTGGGCTGATTTTATTGTTCCCGTTTATGGTGTGGGCACTGACATCGTTGCAGTATGCTGTGCCTTTGAGTTCCTATTTCAAAGCAGAGGCCCTGAAGGTAGTTGTCGTGTTGATGACTTCTGTTCTTCTCTCTGGATTATTGTTCCATGAACAATTATACCCTGTCTTTAAGATACCAGTTCGGCCTACAAGAACAATATCATACCTGGGTCTGATTATTTTATCTTTATTAGTTATCTATTGGAAGGAGCGAATCCGCACACAGGATGATTTCGTTCAGCGCCTGCCTGAATGGATTGACGTTCAGGTTTGGGCAAGAGACCATTCGAACCCGGATGATTGCTTTCTCACTCCGCCGAAATATGAAGGATTTCGGGTTTTCTCCCGGCGAAGCATCATCGCAGATTGGAAGGACGGCACGGCGTCGTTCTGGTATCCTCCCTTGGCTTCGCGCTGGCTGGAACGAATGATTGAATTGCATTATATCGATCGGGACACGTTACATGTGATTGATCGGTACGAGTCGCTTTCCCGCGAAGAAATCTTAAATCTATCACGGAGGTATAATTGCTGCTACGCCGTGTTCCTACGGCCGGTTAAAGAATCATTGACCGTCGTTTATTACAATAGGGAATTTGTTGTGTATTCAATTCCATGAAAGTGCGTATTGATTTTGTCCACGGGATGCGGTAATGATTGCAGAGATCCTATCAATGTTTCTTCCTCGCAATCTGCGTATCGTCAATGGTTGTTCCATTCAGCCTCACTTGCGCCGGGGATGTCTAATAGATGGGGCATGGCTACTGGGAGCATCGCAAGGGGGAGACTGCGACAAGACGAGCGTTCGATGAGTTCCGGTCAACGGTTAATTTTCTTTATGCTCAATGTGAGTCGGCCTTGCTTTTTGCCAGGGTTCACCTGGGTACCATGGGGATTTCGCGCGGAAAGAGCGCCGAGAAGAGTGGTGATCCCGGTGTTGCCCTCGGTTTGCTCCACAACGACCGCCGGGGGGTCTTGATTGTTCTCAACCAGACAGTTGATGAGGTCGATGCCGCCGAATGTCGTTGTTAGATCGGATCGGTAAGAATGAAAACAAATCGGTGTCCAGGCCACCGCATAGCGCCGGTTGTTCGCTGGATTCCGCAGAGTGCAATTGTTGAAAGCGCTTGGGATTTTGGGCGTTTATGGGGATTTCACCTCCCAATACAACGGTCTCGGGAGACGCGCGCAGAAAAGCCGAGGAAAAACATCTTTCACCTGTTTATTGGCATGGGCAAAATAATCGTGCCTCTTGTATGCGAATTGTTGCCGACGGATTCGGCATCCCGGAATCGCTCCGCGGATTTGCAGTTTTTTCAAGGTGGGTAACAGGGAGTATTCTATCGGAGAATTAAGGCCGGGAATCCGATTCTGAAAACACGTGACCTATCGGGAGAGCGGATTGACAATTCCTCAAAAATCGGAAGTGGATGTCAGGGGCGGGGAGATCTTCTCCGTTTGTTTCTTCTGGAGGAAAATAAGAGCGGATGCAAAAAACTCCGACAAAAAGATAATCGTATGAACTCTGAATCAACAAGCCCCCCGCAATCGACGGGGAATGAAGCTGTTTCACCTGCGTCAAAAAAGAGTAAGAAATATCCGGGATCCGTCAAACCTCGGAGCCGGATCAAACTCGCTCTGTCCAGGCTGCTATTGGTAATTCTAAGCACGGGATTCTGTCTGCTTTTCATTTCTATTGCCGGGGAGATTTGGGTTCGTAGCCGAGAACTTCCTTCGGATACAGGCAGCATTTATGTGATTCGCGACGGCCAACTGCCCCGTGCAATTCTGCGGCCTGGCGCGGCAGAAATTTCGACCGGCGTTCCGGTGCGGATTAACAGCTTGGGATTCCGCGGGCGGGAATACACTCGTGAAAAACCTGCCGGAACCACACGCATTCTGATTCTTGGAGATTCATTCGCGTTCGGCGCAGGCGCACCGGTGGATGTTATCTTCCCCACCCGGCTGGAAACGCGCTTGAATAGCGAGCAACTATTCGGACTGGTGGAAATCCTCAATCTGGGTGTTTCGGATTACAACACGGATGATGAACTGGCTTGGTTGCAGGAATTCGGGCTGGGGCTTACACCGGATCTTGTTATCCTCGTATATGTCATGAACGACATTGAGATTAAACAGGAGTACCTTCCGCGTTCTGCCGAAGAACCATCCAGGCTTGTCGACGAACGTTCGGGAGAGGTGCGGCAGTACCGTGATCCACTCTATTGGTTGGTGAATCGGCTGCGTCGGGATTCGCACTTCCTTGCCTATCTCGCTCCGCGCATGGCCGCGCTCGGTAGAAAACTTGGTTTGAATCTTCCATCCACCGGTTCATTTTATGGCACGGCGTTCGCCAATGACGTAGAAGGATGGAAGCGCTCTAAGGCCGCAATCGAACAAATGCGCGACCTAGGCCTGGAACATCATTTCCAATTCGCTCTGGTTCTCTTTCCGCTGATGACCAATTTCACCGATGCATACCCGGCGAAGAAGACACACGAGGTGATTGCCGAGTACACCCGCGCACAAGATATTCCTTTCCTGGACCTCTTGCCGAATTACATGGGGATCAATGCAGCTTCCCTGTGGGTATCGCCGACCGATGGCCATCCCAATGCGGAAGGCCACCGGATTGCAGCCGAAGCCATTTACGAGTTTCTGATCAAGACTCCGCAGCTGCTTCAACCTCCCAAAGAGGAGGGTTAGGGTGGGGGTGAGCGAATGAACTCCAATCCCCGCACCTTGCTGATTGTCACCACCGATTCCGTCATCGCCGGAACCGAGCGGATGATCCTCGCCTACCTCGAACGGCATGATCCTGCGAAATACCGCCCGTATCTGGTGACCCTGATCGGACCCGGCGATTTGATTCGTGCGGCTCAGGATCTCAACATTCCCGGCGAACATCTGAACATAAGGTCTTCTTTTAAGGCTGCATGGAAACTCAGGCAAGTCATTCGACGGATTCGACCGGCGCTGGTACACAGCTACCTTTTCCATACAAATATCCTCACTCGGATGCTTCGGCCCATTTCACCGATTCCGAAATTGGTCTGTGGAATGGCAACGGTTTACGCACCCGGCGCCTACCCGAACTGGTATTACATGGCAGACCGATACACCCATTTTCTTTGTGACCGGGTGATTGCGGTATGTGAAGCGGGACGGGAAAGCCTGATTCAGATGGCTGCAATACCGCCTGACAAAGTTGAAGTTGTGCCGAATGGGGTCTTCCCCGATCTGTTTGGGTTGGACCGTTCCACAGCACGAAAAGATATCCTGATGGAATTCTCGCTTCCTGCGGATGTCTGCCTCTTGGGAATCGTGGCGCAGCTGCGTCCGCAGAAGCACCATGATATTTTGTTTCGCGCTATGCGGGCCTTAAAGGACACCAATCTGTCCGCACACCTGCTTGTCATCGGAGACGGCAGTGGGCGGGCGCGTTTGGAGGAGCTGAGAACCGAGTTGAATCTTGAGAAAGACATTACTTTCGCTGGATACCGGACGGATGTTTCGCACATCCTGGCCGGTCTCGATATCTTCGTACTGCCGAGCTCCGTGGAAGGTTCGCCGGTCTCCGTTCTGGAGGCGATGGCATCGGGACTGCCGGTGATCGCCGGCGACGCGGGTGGTGTGAAGGAGCTGGTAGTGGACGGAACTACTGGGATTCTCATTCCACCGACGAATCTCGCCAGGCTGACGGAGGCGATTCTTTTTCTTGTGTCTCAACCGGAAACGAGAGTAAAGTTCGGAACAGCAGGAAAGCAACGGATTGAGGCAGAGTTCACCTTGGACCGGATGGCCAGGAGAACGGAAGCGGTTTACGACAGCCTGTTCGGTTAACTTTCAGCGCTGGGAATTGCTTTCCCGAGAAGAGCGAAACGAATTTGCTCGGTGGCTTTGGCAAGCCAGCCCGCAACTGTTCCAAACAGATAACCCGTAAGGATAACTCCCATCGAGGGAAATAGCCATAGACCGGTCCACTGCCCATGATACAGGTTCGCTCGGAGATAGAAATCGGCAAGAGACGCGCTGTCGAACACAGACCACAGGATAAGAAGAACGGCCAGAAGAAGGCTATGGAAAACACCGATGAGAGCGCCGACTTTGATGATCTCGTTGGTGGCGCGAACCTCATGGGGCAAATATGTCACCGCTATCCAGATTGCGATCCACAACACCAAAACAGGAATAAGCATCAGTTTGTAGTAACGTGTCACATAGTTCCGCTGCAAGCTGGGTCCGCCTAATCGCTGGGCCTGGGTGAGGTATTCCCTGGCACGATTACGCTCCTCCTCGGCCTGACGTTGGAGTTGCTGGGCCTGGGCCGCTTGGGCACTGTCGCCGGACTGAAGAAGCTGATTGGCCTGTTCAATCAGGGAAGTTGCCTTACGCTGGGATGTGTCGTACAGGCTTGTGAAATATTGAATGCGGTCACGAACAGCACGGGATTGGATTTCCATGAGCCATTGAATACTGGAACAGATCGCGTACTGCGAAATCGGTCGCCACGGGCCGCGCATCAATTCGCTTTCATAAAGACGGGCAAAGGGCGGTGTATGATCCAGTCTTGTGACTCGAAAAACCACCGTGGCCATGAGAATGCCACAGGTCAGCGACAAGATCGACGCAATGCTGATGATCTTTAACACACGCCGGGAAGCCGTGGGGTCTGGGGTCGATGTTGTCATGGAACGATATCCTCAAGAAAACGGGGCGACGGAATTACGTTTATCATATATATGGATCGACACAATGTGAGATTTGTCGCTTTCTGCCCTGGCCCACGGCTCCCTCTCCTTCCGGGAGATGGTTGGTGGGAGGGAACAATGATACATAAGTCAAGTATATTCAAGCCATTCCGCCCGTCGACAGGCACAGAAGCCTGTCCCATCAATAGACCAAGCGTCTCTCCCTGGCCGCAAGATAAACGGATGATACCTGCATCCGGTTCCGCAAGCATACCGGAATTCTTGTCGGCGGCAAAGAAAAGATACGGCCGCCTATCATCCCTCAAAGCGAATCCGCATTTTTTCAAGAAGCGAAGTCAGTTGAGAATTGTCGTAGAACTCGATTTCAATTCTGCCTTTGCCGCTCTTGTTGCGAACAATGCGAGCCTTGGTCTGAAGGTGTTCCTGGAGAAGCGCCTCGAGATTGCGCAGGTACGGGTCGTGATGCGGCTCGGCCTGCTTTACGGCAGACTTGGGTTGAGCGGGGGCCTTTTCGCTTGCCGCAAGACGTTCGACATCGCGAACCGAAAGTTTTTCGCTCACTATTCTTCTGGCAAGGGAAATTGCTTTACTCTCAGGAGCGATTCCTACCAGCGCACGGGCGTGGCCTGCGGTGAGATCGTTGCGGCGGATCATTTCCTGGATGGATTCAGGTAAGCTCAATAATCTGAGGGAGTTAGCGACTGATTCTCGGCTCTTGCCGACACGCTGGGCGACGGTTTCCTGTGTCAAGTTAAAAGACTTGACTAAGTCACTATAGGCGTGCGCTTCCTCGATCGGATTCAGGTCGGTGCGCTGAAGATTTTCGACAAGGGCTAATTCAAGGGTATGAAGATCCTCGGCAGCGATAATGACTGCCGGGATGGTTTCCAAATTGAGCATACGGCAGGCGCGTAGACGGCGCTCACCGGCAATCAGCTGAAAGCGGTTCGGGTCGACGGGATCCGGCCTGACAAGAACAGGCTGAAGAATCCCGTGCAGTTTGATCGATGCCGCCAGATCCGCCAGGGATTCCTCGTCGAAATACTCCCTTGGCTGATAATCATTCTCATTGATCCAATCCAGCGGCAGCTCCTGGAATCGGACTCGCCCTGCTGTCTCTTCGGGCAGCTCCGAGAGGAGAGCGGACAAACCACGACCGAGTGACTTTCTTTTCATTGAGTATAATCTCCCGCGCCAGGGCGACATAATCCTCCGAACCATGGCAACGGATATCATACAGGATAATCGGAATGCCATGGCTGGGGGCCTCGCTGAGGCGCACGCTTCTACGGATAATTGTCTGAAACACCAAGTCGCCATATACACCGCGAATATCATCCTGGACCTCACGGGAAAGCGAGGTGCGGGCATCGAACATTGTAAGGAGTATCCCCTCCAGCGAGAGTTTGGGATTGTATTGTTGACGCAGGAGTGTCATGGAATCGACCAGTTCCGCAAGGCCCTCGAGGGCAAAATACTCCGATTGAACAGGGATGATAACCGAATCGGATGCCAATAACGCATTGATAGTGAGATATCCGACAGAGGGGGGACAGTCGATGAGGATGTAAGAAGGCAGTTCGGGAGCTGTTAAGTTCCAGAGATATCTGGAGATAGCGCCCTGAAGCTGCTTGGCTCCAAGGTGAATTCCGGCGAGATGGTAGTCTGCGGAAACAAGGTCGGAGTTTGCCGGGGCAACCGTGAGGAGATCGACAGGCGTGCGCTGAAAAACATCCTTGAGCGGTTTCTGCTCGACAAGAACATCGAACATGGAAAGAGAAATGTTTCGTTTGTCGATGCCAAGGGCGCTGGAGGCATTGCCCTGTGGGTCCAGGTCAATGAGAACGACAGGACGTTCACCGGCAGCCAGACAGGCAGCGAGATTGACGGCGGTTGTTGTCTTTCCGACGCCGCCTTTCTGATTCGCGATCGAGATGATACGGACCATGTTTCAAGATCAGGTGAATCCAGAGTGGCGGCTATATTGACATCTAAAAAGGGGTTTGGCAATGCTGTGAAGGCATTTTTGCGAAAGCGCGCGGGAAATGAGTGTTTCACGTGAAACATCGGAGTGGGCGGAATCTGAGAAGAACGTCACCCCAACGATTTTCCCGTGGAAGAGGGAGAACCACCGAGCGGCGATTTGCGGATCCTTGATGCATTTCGGGGATAGCGCAGATCGGTGAGCCTTTCTTGCCGGAATACCAGCACGGCATGGTCCCGGTCTCTGCCACGCAGCCGATAGGGAATTGTCTCCATATACTTTCCTCCGAGGATGGACAAGCCATTCTGTGAAAGAGCGATGTCTTCCCTGAATGAAGCCCCACGGTGGGCCAAAAGGAACCCGCCAGGCTTAAGGAACGGCAGAGAGAGCTCCAAAAGAATTGCCACCGGAGCGACCGCCCGCGCAAGCACGATATCGTATCCGGCCCGATAGTCCGCCTGATGCGCCGCCTGCTCCGCGCGAAGGTGAACAACCGCGCCTCGCCCGGGTATGCAGGATTCAACTGTCACTCTCAGAAACTCGGCATCTCTCTTACTCGATTCCAGAAGGGAAATATGCCAGTCCGGACGGACAATCGCGCAGGGTATCCCCGGAAGCCCCGGTCCCGTGCCGATGTCGATGACTTTGGCATTATGTGGGATATGTGGCCACCGAAGGACTTGCAGGCTGTCAATGAAATGATAGTGGATAATTTCCTGGGGATTTGTGTATTTCGTGATATTGCGCTTCCTGGCCTCCGCCTGAAGCATTTCCCTATATCGGTCGAGAGTCGGGATACAGGAATCCGGTCGCAGGGACAGGGAAGTAAGGAAATCGCAAAGATCGCTGTCTCCCTGGAGTCCAGGTGCGGAGATCCCACCTTTGCCTGGACTCTCTCCCCTTTCCGGATTCCGGCTTTCGCCGGAATGACGGGGTCTGGGACCGGACGTGCGGATTTCGCCAGCATCAGGGGTTGACGTCTTTTCCGTGGGGGCGATACTCTCCCTCCCTGAGGGAAAGGGTCCGGGTGATGACTTTCTCACATTCCGCATACCCCCATGTTTCACGTGAAACATCCCCCCTTATCCGAACAGGAGAGTCTCCAAACCATAGAAAAACCCACCCCGTTTCATCATCTCGCGGATGCCCATCAGGACCCCAGGCATGAAACATGATCGGCTCAGGGTGTCGTGACGGATTGTCAGAGTCTGCCCCTCACTGCCGAAAATGACCTCCTGATGAGCGAGAAATCCTGTCAGTCGTGTACTGTGTACACAAATTCCCTCCACTACCTTCCCGCGCGGCGCTTCTCCAGCTCCTACAGGCAGTTTGACGCTCACTCCAGCATCCCTCCATGCCCTTGCGATCAATTCCGCAGTCTTGATTGCTGTGCCGGAGGGTGCATCGGCCTTTCTCGCATGGTGAAGCTCCATGATCTCCGCCTCGTGCATGAACTTCGCCGCTTCCTCCGCGAAATGCATCATTAAAACAGCCCCAAGAGCGAAATTCGGCGCGATCAGAATCCCCCGCTTGCGGTTCAACGCCCTCTTTCCCACTTCCTCGATCTGGTTCGCCTTGAATCCGGTCGTCCCGATAATCCCAGCGCAATCTGTCTCCAGGATCTTTGAAACATTATCCATGGCGGATGTGGGAACCGTGAAATCAACAACGGCGTCTGCGCCTGTCTCGCGAATGGTCGCCAGCAGATCATCCCCCAAATCGCACTCGCCCACCAGTTCCATATCGTCAGTTCCTCGAACCGCCAGAACTGTTTCCTGACCCATCCGTCCCTTCGCACCGTTTACAACAACGCGGATTTTTCTCATCTTTTTCTCCTATACCTGCACGGTTCTGTTCTTCGATACACAAAATAAGATAGAATGGCCCTGCTCGTCAATCCGCCAGGTCATTTTTTATGATAACGCCTTCATGGCCCATACTCTCAAATCGGGCAGCCACGTGGCTGAGAGCAATTGTTTTGCTGTCAGGCATTGTTCTTTTGTTCACACTCTGGGAGGTCAGCCTGGCCTGGCGCTGGTATCAGCAATCCATCGCCTTTATCTTTGCTGCGGCAGTACTCTATTATTTACTTATCGGTATTCGGCGTTTCGGCAACCTTCCCGCGTTGCTCCCGGATTGGGTCACTCTCCTGATTCGGGCCAACCCCCGCCCATTGACTTCCCCATTGTCTTTTTTTGCCTTATTCTCCGGCTTGATTTTGCTTTTTATGGGATATCACTTCCGTGACGGGATCAGTCTCTCCGAATGCGCTCTTTCGATCCATTCAAAAGACGGTTCCAGGACTCTTTATTCAACACAACTGCCTGATTTTCAAATACTTCCGTTTGATTTGCCATGTCTGCTCAAAGAACCCGAGCCTTTTGATCTTCATATTTCCGGTTATGTCGCTTTCCCGGAGTCGGGCCAGTATCGCGCGAGACTTTCATCCAGTTCGGGAGAAACGCTCCTGTTTCTTGATGGACGAGAATTGGACCGGATTACCGACCAGCCCGGTAATCGGATTGCGCTCCCGATACGGGAAATCTCCCCCGGTTGGCATCGCCTGGATATCCGCCATTCCGGTTCAGGAACCCCACCTGGCCTTAATCTCTCCTGGTCACATAAACAGAAGAATGGGGAAGTTCCGGTCCGCCCCCGCCTGGTTCGCGATGTGGAGAATTGCATTCACCCCTGGAGGATATTCCTGGCGAAGCTGGTTTTCACGGTTTTTCTTACAATTGGGCTGGGGCTGGCGCTGTCGGTGGGGGTGTCGTGGGTGGGCCTGTACTTGCAGAGGTGGAGTGGACAGGGTCAGCGCAGCGGACAAATACTTGCCTTTGTTATGATTCTCGTTGGAGTTCTTGTGGGGCGAGGTTTGCTCTTACAATATACCGGCGCTGTTATCGAAGCGGACGAGGCGGCGTTTGGCCTGATGGCGCAGCGGCTGCTTCGAGGCGAGTTGCCGCCGATTTTCCATTATGGCCAAGCCTATCAGGGCATTGCAGAGGTTATCCCGCTTGCGTTCCTTATGCGTCTCCTCGGCGAAACCCCCTGGGTTCTCAAGTTGGAGCCTTGCCTGATGTATCTGGCGTTTTCGCTGCTCGTGTTGTTTCTGTATTGGCGCATCGGGCGGAATGCAGATCGGGTATCGCTTCTCCTGATGTTGATCTGTTCACCGGTTCTCCTGATGTGGATTTCGCTGAAAGCCTGGTTCGGCTATGCAGAAACCCTCTTCGCGGGCGCGGCGATTCTTGCATCTACGTATAAATTAGTATATCGTCCCGGTCGCTTCGATCTCTACCGGACCCTCTTGCTGGGATTTGTCGGCGGAGTTTCCCTTTATGTTCTTCCATTCAGCGCTCCGGTAGTATTGTCGTCATTCCTTTTCATCCTCTGGTGCCGGAAATCAGACCGCTGGAAGATATCCCTTTTGGCTGCATCTGTCTTGCTCGTCACGGCAATCCCGCCGTATCTCATTCACGACCTTACTAGCGAGGCTAAAAGCATGTCGTTTCTTGTGAAAGGTCGTGAATTGGGCGCGCCGCGCGTGGCAGGTGAACGCGCTTTTCTTGACCGCTTTCTGAATGAATGTTTTCCGGTTATTGCGGGCGGCCGCGCGATCTATGACGATCAGCGGGAGATCCCGTTTGATGACTTGCCTCGTGTTCTTTACTTGATTACCACCGCCGGATTGCTTCTGTTGCCGTTTTACCTGCGGGAGGACTGGCGCGCTCTCGTTCGCGACCGTATCCCCGGGCGATTTCTGTTGATTCTTCCCTCGGCGCTGGCGGCGCCGATTGGTGTTCTGTCGCCATTCGGGATTTGGCCGTGGTATTTCCTCCCGGTTTATTTCGGACTGCCTGTCGTCTGGGGAGCCGCGTTTTACTATCTTTCGAGATATTGCCGTCCTGCCGCAATTGCCGCTGTCTGTGTTTGCCTGGCAGTCTGGGCAGCGGGCAGCACGACACGGAGCGAACTGCTGTTCCAGCCCGCCAGTCTGGTTAAGACCGGTGTGACACTCCGCACGGACAATAAGCCGCTGATTGATGCGCTTCAGAGCGCGGGGATCTCTCATGCCATCTGCGACCAGGGCGCGGATTTTGCCACCCAGAGCACAGGCCGGGATTGGATGGGCGAGCGGCTCACATTTGAGAGCGGCATGAGGATCAATGCGATCGATTCTCTTACCCGCCGCCATCCCCACCTTGTTGCAGATACCGCGACAGCGAATCGCGTGGCGTACATTTTCCGTCGTACTTATGAGTTTATGGACTTCAACCACCTGAAAGATCCCGGATATCAGCCGGTGACATTCGAGAGACTGGCCGCGCTGTTTGGCCCTCATTATCTGATCTATGATCGAGTCGATTCCGAGAATGATGTGCTGTTCCTTCCGCCTATCGGCCATCCCTCGAACGGGAAGGGATTATGGAAAGTTACAACAAATCGCGAGGCGGATTTTATCTCCCGCCTTCACGATCATTCCATCAGTTCCCGCGCGTATGGTCCTACATATTGGACCAGCGGTGTTCCGCAAACACCGGGGGATTTTATTCTGATCGACACAGGGCGTATCATGCCGATGCGGGGGATTGTCATGTACCATGGTGTGAAAACGCTGGACCGGCCATACGGCGCCATGGTTTCGGTTTCTCAGGATGGCGCCCAGTGGTGGCAGATGGGGCCGGTCGGTTGGGATCCCGGGCCGTCGGTTTCGTACTGGCGGCATGTGGAGGAATTCAAGGCGCGATATATCCGTGTGGAGTTGACTGAATCCCACCCGGAGTTCTGGTGGACGATTTATGAACTGTGGCTGATCTGATTTTTCCGGTCGGGCTAGCCTTGGGGGGAAATATCCTGCATGATTAGCGGGGTTGGGAGGTAGATGTTGTCCACGCAGAGGAGGGAATGGACAGGAAAATACCCCCCTCAATCCCCCCGTAAACGGGGGGAAGAAGAACAGGTCAACGGGGGAGATACCTTCTTTCTCCCTCCCTGTCTACGGGGAGAGCCGGGGTGGGGTGGCGGCACGTGTGGCGGAGGGGCGGGTGGGGATTGCGCAAATCTCCCGCCATGCCTGACGGACGCTGGATTTCGGCTTTCGCCGGAATGACGATAACAAGCGGGATCGGTGTTTCTGCCGAGACCGATTCATCAAGAGAATTGAAGGAGAATCGACTATGACCCAGAGACCTTTAGCCGTCGGCCTGATCGGCGGCGGTGGCGGAGCATTTATTGCACAACCTCATCAGCGAGCCATTCATTTCGATGGAACCCGGCGGGTGGTGTGTGCCGCACTCCACCCCGATCCGGTCATCGCGATAAAAGAGGCGGAGAACTGGCCTTATCCCATTCAGGGTTACAGAAGTTATGACGAGATGATCGCGGAGCAGGCGAAAAAGCCTGTCGGCGAACGAATCGACTATGCGTTGATTGTTACACCGAATCATGTCCATTTCGACCCGGCGATGAAATGTATCCAGGCGGGGATTCCGGTTTTCTGCGAGAAACCGCTGACCGTGACCCTGGATGAATCCGACCGGCTGGTGAAAGCGGTTCGGACAAAGAAGGTTCCGTTCGGTGTTGCGCACACCTACCTGGGACACTGGACCAGCCGCTTATCGCGTCACATTGTCCGAAGCGGTCTGCTCGGCGAGGTTCGCTGGGTGGATTCGTATTATATCCAGGGGTGGCTGGCCGTTCGCGCAGAGGATATGGGTTCGATGCAGGCGGAATGGCGGGTGGATCCGAAACGTGCCGGTGGGAGCTGCTGCGGCGGCGATATCGGCACTCATGCGCTGATGCAATTGCGCTTTGTAACCGGCCTCGAGATCAAGCGTCTCCAGGCCCACATGGAAACTTTCGTTAAGGGCCGCCAATTGGATGACCACTTCACGACATATTGCGAACTCTCCAACGGCGGCAAAGCCCTGGTTCGGGCGAGCCAGATCGCTATCGGCCACAAGAATGACCTCGGGATAGAGATTAACGGAACCAAAGGGTCACTGATCTGGCGTCAGGAAGAACCGGAATCCATCACGATCCTTCTCCCCGGTCAGCCGGATCGGGTGTACTGGCGGGGTGAAGTGAAAGCGAACGATGGGTTCCTGGGCGATTTGCCGGCGGACCTCATGGCGGAACCCACCATTCCATCCGGTCATCCGGAGGCGTTCCACGATGCCTTTGCGCGCCTGCACCGCTGCTTTGAGGCGGATGTCCGCGCGTACAACGCCGGAAAGGAATGGAAGGATGACGGTTCGAAATACGCAAATGTGGAAGATGGAAGAACCGGCATTGCGTTTATTGCCACGGCCATTGAAAGCAGTCAGCAGAATGGTGCGTGGGTGGGAATGAAATAGGCAGGATTCTCCGGGTGGCGCCGGCATCTTGCCGGTGAATATGGCTTGGTGCGCCAGGCGTCTCTGCCTGGCTATCGGCAACAAGCGCACAAGGAATGGCAGGCACAGAGGCCTGCCCCACTGGATTTGCATTCAAACAACGCTCCCGGCAATTTGTCGGGAGCGTTGCTGTTTTTGAAAAAGTCTCTTACGATGGTGACCGTGTTTTGTGTGAGATTACACCGGTGAAGGAGAGAAATATGAATCTCAGCATGATGATTCGCTTTGGGATTATGATGTTTTTGCAGTATGCCGTCTGGGGAGCCTGGTTTTCGGTTCTATCGGCTGCCCTGGAAAATATGGGATTCACCGGGATGCAGATCGGGAGTATTTACAGTCTTCTGCCGCTTGCCTGCGTCATCTCACCCTTTGTCGGCGGCCAGATTGCGGATCGGTATCTCAATACGGAGAAGTTTCTGGGCATTTCCCACCTGATCGGCGCTGCGCTAATGCTGATCCTTTCCAAACAGACAGAGTTCGGCAATTTGTATTGGATCATGCTGATCTACTCCCTGCTGTTTGCGCCGACTTTGCCCCTGACCAATTCAATTACTTTCCAGCACCTGACCAGCGTGGAACGTCAGTTCGGCCCGATCCGTGTGGCCGGGACTGTGGGCTGGATCGCTGCCGGGGCGGGAATCGACCAATGGCGTCATTTTCTGGGACTTTACCCCGGCGATTGTTTCCAATTGACGGCTATTCTCTCATTGCTTCTGGGGCTTTTCTGTTTTGCTTTGCCGAAGACACCTCCGAACCGGGAAGGCGCAAACCCCTGGGCATTTCTGGAAGCCATTCGCCTGTTGCGGAATAAGGTATTTCTTGTGTTTATTCTGCTTTCGTTCATTGTGGCAACGGAGTTGGAGTTCTATTATATTTTGACCGGGCCGTTTCTGGTCTCTATCGGAATTCCCGAAGCCAATCTCGGAACGACAATGGCCCTTGCGCAGGTTGCCGAGATTCTGGTGATGCTTGTATTTCTCCCGTGGCTTCTGCCGAGAATCGGGGTGCGCAATTCGCTTGCCCTGGGCATTTTAGCCTGGCCGATTCGATATGCGATCTTCTGTATCGGTCAGCCGACCTGGCTGGTAGTGGCTTCCCTTACCCTGCACGGATTCTGCTATGTGTTCTTTTTCACTGTAGGACAGATTTATGTCGATGAGGTTGCACCGAAAGATATCCGGGGATCGGCACAGAGCCTGCACGCTTTTGTCACGCTGGGACTGGGACTGTTCCTTGGGAGCTTTTTCTGCGGGTGGATTCGCGATCTGTTTACGGAAACCAAAGAAATTGCCGGGGAGATGGTTACCACCGTGAACTACTTCAATGTATTTATGGTTCCATGCGTGCTGACAATTGTGTGCGCGGCGGCGTTTCTGATCACATTCCGGGAGCCGGTGAAGAGGGGAACGGTGTAATAATGTAAGCCACAGGCAAGATGCCTGTGCCACCCTGAAGATCCCTCACCCCAGCCCTCTCCCGGCGGGAGAAGGGGAAGAGGATTTTCCGTTTTGTTCAGGAGATACAACCTTATATGATGAATATCTTCAGGAAACCAACAATTCGTTTTGGCCGGATTGCAGGGTTCCTTATCCTTCTTGTCCCTGTCTGTCTTTCACAGTCGGACCGTATGGAGCCTCGAGCTGACGAGTCATGCGGGGGCATATATATCAGTACTGCTTTACCCGATGGGACGAGTGTACCGGGAGTCTTCTCCGTAGAAGTACAAATCAACAGAACCCAGTGTCTGCTCGCTGTTATGGACCCAGTGACCGGGATCTTTGACATGCAAGAGCCATCGAGTGCGTCCCACTGGGATTGTTATCGATAACGCCTTGTATGTGGGAATGCTTTTCTCGCGAACAGAGTAAGAAAGGCGGGAGCTGACGCTCCCGCACTCCAAGGGTCTCACGCATCGGTGTCCATCGCCTCGTTTGCCAGGCGGTCGGCGACGGCATTCTCTGCGCGGGGGATATGCTGAATGCGCCAACGATCCAGAGTGCGCAGAATGGCCAGACATTTTGCATGAAGCGGCTTGAGATGCTCCTGCTTAACCCGGTAGACGCCGGTGATTTGCCGGACAATCAGTTCGCTGTCCATCTTGACCGCCACGCGACGAATGCCCATATCACGCGCCTTGGATAGAACGGCAATCAATCCCTGGTATTCGGCGACGTTGTTGGTGGCTCTCCCGATGGACTCGGATATCTGTACGATTTCCTTGCCGGAGTCATCGCAAATCACCCCGCCATATCCCGCCGGTCCCGGATTTCCCCTACTGCCGCCATCGCAATAAATGGTGTAAGTCTTTGCCGGGTCAATTTTGGCAGATCGAGCCGGTTTCTCTGTCCGGCGTGTTTCCGAAACAGGCGCTGGTGTCGCAGTCACCGGTTTGCTGCGGAGGGCCTCGTTCATGCTGCCGGAGCGGAACCCGGCGAGGTCCATCGCGGTGTAGACAAAACCGAGCTCCTTGAACTGCGGCACGATCTCATCCCGCCGTTCCAGCAGGCGGGGCATATCCTGCGGGGGGACCTCGATTCGCGCAACCTCTTTGTGATATCGAACGCGATATTGCTGGAAACCTGCCCGGTTCAGAATCCGCTCAGCATTGGCCACCTGGGTGAGTTTCTCAGCGGTGATTTCTTCGCCGTAGGGGAATCGTGAGGCAAGACACGCGAACGCCGGTTTGTTCCAGGTCGGAAGGTTAAGCGCCTTGGAGATCGCGCGGATATCCTCTTTGGTCATGCCCGCTTCGAGCAATGGGAACCGAGCGCCCCTTTCCTTCGCGGCAGCCTGTCCCGGGCGATAGTCGCCGAGATCATCAACATTGACTCCAAGTGCAATGGTTTCAATGCCTTCCTCCTGCGCAATGGCCCGCAGGTGTTCCATCAATTCCGATTTGCAGAAAGCGCAGCGCAGGGGCGAGTTTGCGCGAAACTCCGGCAGATCGAGTTCATTCGTTTTGACGGTGCGAAACGGGAATCCCAACTCGGCGGCGATTTTCCGGCAGTTGTCCAGCTCTTCCTCGGCAAGGATCTCGCTGATCGAGGTGACAATTACCGCCCGGTCGCCGAGTACGTCATGAGCCGTTTTTGCGAGAAGGGTACTGTCCACCCCGCCGGAATATCCGAGTACCACACCGCCGGTATCCCGAAGAATGGCTTGAAGACGTTCGTATTTTTGCCGCTGGTTCCGGTTCATGGCTGATTTCTGTAGATCAAGACAATGTTTCATTGCGGGCGGATATTCTGAGTGTAGGAATGCCGGCTGGAAAGGGCAATGGGGCGAAGATGAAGGATAAGACAAATGGGACCGACAGGCGCTGAAAAGTGGCATGGTTCGCGCGCGATACCGTTTCTGTTTACCCGACAGAGAAGAACATAAAGAAACAGGCCACCTCCTGGAAAGGTGGCCTGTCGGCTTTAGCGGGTAAAAGAGGGTCTTCTGAGTCAGTACAGCATAAAATTGCTTACGGCGGTCGCAGACTGAGTTGCGCCGATATCGGTGCCGTCCGTGGCCGCCTTTCTTGCCGGGCTGTTTTCCTTCAAGGCAAAGGGATTCTCTCCAAGCGCATCGGTGTTCGCGAATAACGGATCGGCGAAGATCGCACCACTGCTGACCCCAATGTCCGTATTCACAACGTTGCCGAACAGCAGGCAGTTGGTCAGGGTCAGCGCCAAATTAGCTTCGTTTCCGGAGCCGACATAACTTGGACCTGCAGAGGCCGCGTTGCCTGTGACAGCAATCTTATTGTTCGAGAAAATCGTATTGCTGATTGTCACCGTTCGCGCTCGCTGGGAGGTATCGAAGATGCGGACTGCCGTGCCGTTACGATCGAATGTGCAATGGTCAACGACCACCGGACCGTTGTCGGCGCCGTCATTGGTGATCAGAAGCGCTGCCCAGAGATCCAGAGCCGGATCATCGCTGGCATCCAGGCTTGCATTGTTCGAGAAGATGCAATGGCTCACCGTGACATTGCCTGTGTGCCCGTCCCGGCCACGCACAAACAGGGCTGCGTTTGTGCCCGTCGGCAATGCCTCGTTCAGTCCGTTCACATTGTTGAAGAAAATGCAATCCTGGATCAGTTTTTCTCCGGCGCCATCCACGTTAATCGAATTCCCGTTGTTGTCTTTGATCAGGCAATTCTGCATGATCTGATTGACAACATCGTCTTTATTGGCCCCTCGGCTTCGGAGGCGCGTAATGCCCTCCTCATGGTGTTGGAATGTGCAATTCTTGAAGACAAATGTGGATGTGTTCGGCTGCTCAATTCCGTCAAGTCCCGGACCGGTTGTGCCGTGATAATAGACCGCGTCCTTCGTGGTCTGGGTTCCATCATCAAGCAGTCCATCCCAAGTGCAGTTCTCAAAAACCGCCGAACATGGAACCTGGTTGAAATAGTCGGCCACTCGATCGCTGTTGTTGAAGTTGATCACCGCTTCACCCGGAGTGCCGGAACCTGCTTTTGCCCGGAAAAGAACTTTTCGAAACGTGATTTCGACGCCCTGGCCGTTGACCCCATAGGGACCTCCGCCAGGTTGCTCCAAAATCAGGTTCTCGAATGTGATGTTCTTCCCGAAAAAGCTCAGAGATGCCTGGAAATTGTCACCGGGGTCGCTCTCATTAACACTGTAGTAAAGCAAACTCTCGCCTTTGGGGGAAATCGCCGGAGCGTTTCCTGAAGCGGGTCCGATGATCGTGATGGGATCGCGGTTTTCCGCCACCAATGCGCCAATGAAGTCCCCGCCGGCCTCATTGACCTCCGGCAGACCACCTACAACCACCTGCTCTTCGTACATGGAACCATCCAGGATCTGAATGACATCCGGGTTGCCGTCCTTCGGATTCACCGCGTCGATAGCGGCTTGAATACTCGTGAACTTTGCTGTGCCCGATTTGCTTACTGTGACCGTCTCGGCAAACGCCGTGACGCTCACCACCAATATGCTCAAGAGAGCAATGCGCACAACTGTTTTTCCTGCCATGTTTCTGCGTTCCTTTCGTGGTAAAGTTGTTCAAAACGTATCGGTCCATCCAATGGGTGAACCTTCCCGCTAAAGCCTCAACTTTTTGTATTATATTTCGCCGTCAATGATTTGACAAGGCCAAAAATCAGAAATAATACTATGATACGCGAGGATCACTAAGGAGGAATGGCGATGCGGAGTCGAACGATTCCCGGCCGGTTCATGGTGCAGTGGTTTTTTTTGCCGATTCTGATCGGGTGCGGGGGTGGCGAGGAATACGTAAGCCGCGTTCTGCTGGTAACTCTGGACACAGTGCGTGCAGATGCCATCGGCTGCTATGGGTTCAACACCACAAAAGCAAACACGCCGAATTTGGATGGTTTCGCGAAACAGGGCACGATTTTCCGACGAGCCACCTGCGAGATACCGTCCACCCTGCCATCCCACACCGCCATCATGACGGGCCTTCTGCCGCGATCCAGCGGAGTTCGGTGCGCCGCGGATAGCGTTCCCCAGGAAATTGCCACCGTTGCGGAACTCTGCAAAGAGGCGGGATTCTCCACGGCGGCCTTTGTCAGCGCGGCGGTTTTGGACCCGGTATTTGGACTGAACCAGGGCTTTGATGTGTACAACACAGTTGAGGGACCGGCGGGAGACACCGGAGCGGAACGTTCCGCCGATGAAACAACCAACCTGGCCCTGGACTGGCTCAAGAAACAGAAACCGAACAAACCGATATTCCTTTGGGTGCATTATTACGATGCGCATTCTCCATACCGGCCTCCGTCGGAGGAGGACACTCTCTTTTCCGGTCCCTATAACGGGCCGATTGACGGCAGTGCGACACAAATCACCCAACTGATCGCCCGAAAGGGACAGGGACTGAACAGCCGCGATCTCGAACGTCTGCGATCCCTGTACCTGGCGGAGATAAACTTTGTAGATCGGCATTTCGGAAGGCTCCTGGAGGCTTTTGACGCGGTGCAAACCGGATTAACCGATCTGGTTGTGGTGGTTTCCGATCACGGGGAGAACCTGGGGGAAGGCGGTCGATTCTTCCATGGGGCGGATCTCTATGAGACGAGCATGCACATTCCGCTGCTTGTCCGCTGGCCGGATGGTGTGCATGAATCCACGGAAGTACGCGAACTTGTGATGGCGATGGATGTCGCCCCGACTATTCTGGAGGCGTGTGGTCTCGCCATACCGGAAGGCTGCGAGGGGCGGTCCCTGGCCGCCTGCCTTCCGCCGGTCCGGGAGCAGACACAGGAACAAAACCGTGTCGGCCTGCTGGAAACGGAACACGCTTATTTAAGCGATGCCGACAAGATATTCGGAGCGGTCACCCTTGATGCGAAACTGATCGACCGGCGACATTACCGAAGAGACCCAGTATTAGTCGGACGTGCCCTGGGAACTCCGCTTAACAAGCCCTGTTACCTCAGAGCCATGTTTCGCGGCGATCCGACCGCCCGCATTGTCGCGCATATTCGGTTTCACACAGCGGAGACCGCCGCCAGCTCCGATCCGGAAATCATGAGCAACCAGCCGACCATTCTAGTCGGCTCATCCCGGTTCGGCACAGAAGCCATTCATGCCCTTTATGACACCCCGGCAGTCCCGAAAGGCTGGACACTTCAGGGGACAACGGAGCTTTACCGGCGGGCGAAATCCTATGGAGATTCGCTCGGTTGGCCCACCGATCATATTGTTATCGAGAGTGTTGCTGTCGATCTCCCCGGTGTGCCCGGCCGGCAGAAAGCAGAGACATGGGTGGATGAAGTGGCGTTGATCGGTCAGGATGTGATCCTGATAGACAATTTCGATGACGCGCGACCTTCGGATGCTTACGAGGACGCCGGAGTTGGGATTCAACATGCAGCCGCAAGCCGGATCGAGGCAGGGCAGGGTGTGAACGGCACTCCGGGGCTCCATATCGCCGCAAAGTTCACTGCGGATGAGAATGCCTGGGCGGGAACGGAATTCTACTCGTTTACTGATCCCGTATTCCCCGTTGAACAGCAGAATATCCTGTATGCCGAAAATGGCAGTCTCTCGGAGACGGCTCGTCAACTGGCCGAACCGATTGACCGATGGCTGAGGACTCCCCCGGCACACCTGTCCGTTCCCGCAACACTCGACAAGGAAATAGCCGAGAAGCTGGGGACGCTCGGGTATTTGGGGGATTGAGCAGACTGCTGTCAATGAGATTTCTCGCACTCGTTCGGGTAACGTTTCCCTCTTTATGGGCTTCGTTCTTTCATTTATGTGAATCGAATCGCATGGGGAAGGCTGTGCTTGTCATCCACAAAAGCCAACTCGCCTTTTAGGAGATTCCAGTAGCGGTAAACCCAGTAGTTGTGTCCATCGTACCTGACAAGAAGACACGTGACAATTTCCTTTCGCACGGTTCTTCTCATCTCTTTATTTCAACATCTTAAAATAACGAAAATCTTATTTTACGAAATGGCTTTTTCCTAAAATAACCGGTTTACAGGGAAACGGAAGGTCTTCGGGCACGAAGATTCAGGGGGCGCAGGCCGATGGTTGATAAGTCAAGACAATTCAACCCCCTCTGTATCTCTCCCAATCTTTGGGGGAGAGGTCTGCGGGGTTGTATCTCTGCCAGGTTCTGTCCATCGAGAGCGGGTTCTATCCGATTCAGTGGATGGCCGACTGGTTGACTGTTCGAAGCAGGAGTGGGACCGTCCAAAATGCAATTGGACTGCATTTTGGACGATGATTTCCATATCTTACTCGTGCCGCAGGGCCTCGATCGGGTCGAGATGGGCCGCCCGCCGGGCCGGAAAGAATCCGAAAATCACACCGATGGCGGCAGAAAACAGGAAAGAGAGCATATTGATACCCGGATTGAACAGATAAGGAACATTCATCATATCGGCCAGGCTCATGGATGCCCCGGTTGCCAGCGTGATACCGATGACACCCCCAAGGCTTGACAGCACAACAGCCTCGATCAGGAACTGTAGAAGCACTTCCCGCTCCATAGCACCGATGGCGAGGCGAATGCCGATCTCGCGGGTGCGCTCGGTCACCGAGACCAGCATGATATTCATAATACCGATACCGCCCACCAGCAGGCTTACTGCGGCCACCGCGCCGAGAAGCATGGTCAGGATTTTTGTGGTGCTGGTGAGGGTTTCGGCGATTTGGCGAGTGTCCATGACCCGGAAGTCGTCCTCCTCGTTCTCGGTAATTCTCCGCCGTTCGCGCATGAGCAAAGTCAGCTGCTCCTTGACCGCATCAATGGATGCACCCTCGCGCACAGAGACCATCAGCCGACCGATATCCTGGCTGCCGGTGAGACGGCGCTGCACGGTTCGCAGGGGCATGAGGACGATATCGTCCTGGTCCGAGCCCATAGCCGACTGACCTTTGGCCTTCAGGAGACCGATCACCTCGCAGGAGAATTGCTTGATACGGATTTTATCACCTACCGGGTTTTGCCGACCGAACAATTTCTCGCGGACAGTTTCGCCGATCACGCATACCGCCTTGCCCGTGCGCTCCTCGGCATCGCTGAAGTCGCGACCGGAGGCCAGTTCCCAGTTTCCGGCCTTGAAATAGTCGTTGCTGGTGCCATAGACGACGGTAGACCAGTTGTTGGCCTGATAGACCGCGGTGACCGTCTTGTTGGTCATAGGGGCTACGGCCTCGACGGAGGTGATCTGGTCAAGAATGGCGCTCACATCGGCGATTTTGAAGCTGGGAGCGCCTTCGGAGCCGGGACCGAATCGCTGACCCGGGACAACCATCAGGAGATTGCTTCCCATACTGGAAATCTGGTCGGATACCGCTCGGGTAGCGCCGTTGCCGAGAGTGACCATGGTAATTACGGCGGCGACACCGATGACAATTCCGAGAATGGTGAGGAAAGAACGCATCAGATTGCGTCGGATGGAGCGCAGAGCCAGCAGCAGAGTGTTCCAAAGCATCAGGCGCCCTCCCCGTTGTGTCGGTCACTTTCCACTTGACCGTCACGGAAGTGGACAATCCGTTTCGCGTAGGCCGCCATGTCCGGCTCGTGGGTAACCATCAATATGGTGATCCCCCGGTCCCGATTGAGGCTGGTAATGAGGTCCATGATTTCCCGGCTGGTTTGGGAATCGAGGTTGCCGGTGGGTTCATCGGCGAGCATTACGGCAGAGTGGGTGACGAGGGTGCGGGCGATAGCCACTCTCTGCTGCTGGCCACCGGAGAGTTCGGCGGGGGTGTGGTGTTCCCAGCCCTGCAAGCCGACTTGTTGCAAAGCGGCACGGGCAGCGGCATGGCGTACGGAGGCAGTCTCGCCCCGGTAAATCAGCGGCAACTCGACATTCTCCAGGGCGGTGGTACGCGCCAACAGATTGAAGCCCTGGAACACAAACCCAAGGTAATTCCGCCGCAGTAATGCGCGTTGGTTACGCGAGAGCCGATCCACTCGCACGCCCTCGAACTCGTAGACCCCGCTGGTGGGCGTATCGAGACAACCGAGAATATTCATCACGGTAGACTTGCCCGAACCGCTCGGTCCCATAACGGCAACGAATTCGCCGGATTCGATGGTGAGATCGATGCCCTTGAGAGCCTGGAAAGCGGCGGGTCCGCGACCGTAGGTTTTGGTGATGCCGGACAGCCGGATGAGCGGGGTATTCTTCATGGGGTTGTGTCCAGGAACTCCGTGATAATTTCTGTGCCGGCTTCGATTTCTCCGCCGATAATTTCGGTCACCCGGTCGTTGGCCGCGCCGATTTTCACATCGACCGACACCGCCTCGCCATTGCGCAGCACCCAGACTCTCGGGGTGCCGTTGTTGTTTACTGTCCGCGCTTTTGGCGTTTGAGCCGGGGGTCTCGGCAGCAATGTGCTCACCAGACTGCGCCGGGATTTTTTCGGTGTGGTATTTGCCTCCGGAGGCGTCACGCGGAGGGCGGCATTGGGAACCAGGAGAGCGTTTTCGCGGGTAAGAGTCGTGATATCGGCTGTGACGGTCATACCCGGCCGCAGGCTCAGGTCGTCATTGGTTACTTGGATCCTGGTGGGGTAGGACACCACGCCCTCCGTGACCTCCGAGCCGTAGCTGACCCGTGTAATGACGCCCGAATATTGGCGGCCGGGCCATGCGTCCACAGTAAAAGAGGCTTGCTGACCCACCGCAACCTGACCGACATCGGCCTCATCGACATCGACCTCCACCTCCATTTTCGAGAGGTCCTCCGCCAGAACAAACAGGACAGGAGCCTGGAAAGAGGCTGCAACGGTTTGGCCCGGTTCGACCTGACGGCTAAGCGCTACGCCATCGATGGGGGAACGAATATCCGCTTTATACAGGTTGGTTTCGCTCGATTGCAGTTCGGCTTTGGCCTGGATGACGGCGGCCTTTGCGGCGGCCTCATTAGCCTCAGCGCGTTTCAGGGTGGCCTCGGCGGTATCGATCTCGCTTTTGGACGGGACCTTGCCGCCGGACAGTTCGGCGACATGCCGGAATCGCGCGAGATTGACCCGAGCCTCGGCAAGCGTGGCTTGTGCCTGAAGTACCTGAGCCTCGGCAGAGGCCAGGCCGGCGCGGGCCATGGTTATGGCATCCCGCAGCTTGGACTTGTCCAGCTCAGCCAGAACCTGGTTTTTCGTTACCTTGTCGTTGACGTCCACATACACCTTTTCCACAATGCCGGACAGTTCGCTGCCCACATCTACCTGGTTGGTAGGTTCGAGGTTGCCGGTGGCGGAGACTTTAACGACTAATGTGCCGATGGTGGCCGGTTCGGTGCGATAACGAACGGCAGTCGAGACGCTTTCATTACGCGGCAGCCGCCAATAATATCCCAAGCCGGCGATCAGGAGCAGCAGAAACAGCAGGAGCAACCATCGACGGTATCGAGACCGCCTATGCGCACTGACCAGAATTCGTTCAATCTCGGCGGACCGTTCGCTCGGTGAGGTTTGGGATTTATTCATATTCATAACGGTTTCCTGACGGAAATGAGTTTGGGATCGGGCGACCAGCCGCCGCCGAGCGCTTTGTAGAGCTGAATGCAGGCGATGGCGAGATCGCCGGTGTTGCCGGCAAGCTGATCGTCGAGATTGAGCAGAGTCCGCTGACTATCGAGTACCGTGAGGAAGTCGACCAGCCCGCTGGCGTACTGTTGCTGAGCGATTTCAAGGGTCTCACGCGCCGAATCGGCGGCCTGTTGCAACCTGGCCTGTCGCTCGTATGCGTTGGCCATCGTGACCAGCGCGTTCTCCACATCCTCCAGCGCAGTGAGAACCGCTGACTGGTAGGCCAGCCGGGCCTGTTCAACCAGGGCATCCTGGATTTCGATATCGGAACGGATGCGGTTGGAGTCGAAGATCGGCGCGGAGATCGATCCGAGCAAGGAGCGCGTTGCCGCATCGCCGTTGCCAAGCCCGGTAAAAGTGAGCGCCTCCAATCCCAACGTGCCGGACAAGTTAAATTTCGGATAGCGGGCAGCCTCTGCTTCACCCAGGCGCGCCGTCTGTGCGGCCAGTTTGCGCTCGGCGGCACGCACATCCGGGCGTTGGCGGAGTGTATCAGCGGGGATTCCGACCGGCACAACGCCGGTGGACAAGGGAACCGTGCCGGTTGCCGCAAGGCGGGATTTCAGCTCACCGGGTGTACGACCCAGCAGGATGGCGAGCCGATTCTGAGCCTCGGTGACGGCTGTATACAGCGGAGGCAGAGTGGCACGAGTACTTTCCAGGTCAGTGCGTGACTGAGCGAGATCGAGTTCCGAGGCTAACTCCGCCTGTACACGCCATTGGACGAGATCATAAGTCTCGCCGGATGCGACAAGGCTGGATTCCGTGATGTTCAGGCGGCGTTCCGAGGTGCGTAGATCAACGTAATTGAGGGCCACCTCTGCGACCAGTGATACCTGGGTATCGCGCAAGAGCTCGACGCTTGTGCCAAGATCGGCCTCGGCGGCTTCTACTCCACGACGTAATCCGCCGAAAATGTCTAACTCCCAGCTTGCATCAAGGCCGGCGCTGTACATCTCGCGAGTGTTGCCCCCGCCGCTTTCGCTGCTCGATTCGCTCCGGGAAGCGGAGGTAGACGCATCTACCGACGGCCCCAGTTGTGCCCCGGCCAGGCTCCGCCTTGCCCGTGCCTCTCGCAACTGTGCCCTTGCTGTGGCGAGGTCAAGGTTGGCAGTCAGGGCATCAGACACCAGGTTGTCGAGTACTGGGTCGTTGAACTGTCGCCACCATTGGGCGAGCATAGCCGGGTCCGGTGTGTGACTATCGGCGGTGACACTCCATTGCGCGGGCACGGTGATCTCCGGCGGATGGTAATCAGGCCCCACGGCTGCGCATCCGGCCAGGATGAACGCGGCGAACGCAGTCATCGACAGGGATTCCGACGAAACAGGATACGGCAAGTGTTTCATGGATTGGTCTCTATTCTCTCGGGAGGGATGTCGCTTGAGGGGATGCAGCCTGAATCAGCCGGTCGAAGGCCAGGCGGGCCAGGCGGGCAGCATGGTTGGCTGACGCTTCGGTGCCGCACTGTGCCCCCAGGGTGGCTGCGCCGATAAAGCTCGCATGGAGGAGCGCCAGTTCGTCGTCTGATGGGTGCAACCCTAGTTTTAAGAAGATATTGCGGAGTCGTTCTATAAGATCGTTATTGAAATCAGCCAGCCATTGTTGCAGCAATGGGTCCTCGTCTGCCGCCGTCATCAGCGCCAGCATCAGCCGAGCCATCAACGGTTCCCGGATTCGTTCCGCGAAAAACTCGCGTATCCTGTCCGTGGAGGCTGTTGTTTTCTCCTTAGTGAACACTGTTATGTCGAATGATTCGGTCATGTCGGCGTGGATGGTTTGAACGATCGCCTTGATCAAATCCTTGCGGGTCGGAAAGTAGTAAGTCAAATGGCTCTGCCGGAGACCGGCGGCGGCAGCCACACGAGCCTGGCTTAGTCTCTGAAGACTCTGGGTTTGTACTAATTTCACTGCCGCGGCGAGAAGACGCTCCCTGACACCGCGCCCGTCGGGCGAGGAGGATTCAGAGGATGGCACAACGATTCGAACACTACGTGACATGATGGTCCCCAGTTTGGTTATTTAACCAAAGCATACCGAATTTGGTCGATCACGCAAGGCACATGCGGCGGGAGAATTGCGGCAATCGGGGACTTGTATGAGGCGACCGATTCCGAAGAATCAACGTGTAACAGGGGGCCGCAGAGTGGAGCGAGTGGGTACAACAAAAAGAAAGCCCCGCAAGTGCAAGAAACCAACCATGCGGGACTTTGTCCGGAGATCTGGAGGCGGGGGGAGTCGAACCCCCGTCCGAAAGCGCTCACCGCTGGAGCTCTACATGCTTAGTCTCCGTTCGTTCTCGCCGTGTCCGGTACGGAGACAACCTGGAACCGGCCAGTCTCTAAGATCTTGCGGGCCTGGTCGAGACTACCCTGCCCGCCAGCCTCTCTTTTATGACGCCATCACACGCCCAAAGAGGCCCAGGCGTGTGGGGCGTGACCGCCGTCAGGCGGCCAGTGGAAGTTCGTAGTCCGCAGTTACTTTAAGCGGTCCGCCGGATTAACGAGGAGACGGCCCTCGGCATGCTCTCCAGGACTACACGTTTCCGTCGAAACCGTGTCGCCCCCGTTGACAATTTCATTATACCAAGAGATCAAGAAAATGCAAAACTCCAGGGTTGGGCTTGCAGAAAAAGACCGGCAAGCTGGATATAACGGACAGCGGAAAGATGGTGGACAGGGAAACCGATAAATCCCAACGGTTGCAGATTTGGCCGGATCAAATTATGATCGCAGTCACTCCACTTATGCTCCCAGGAGGACGCATCCATGTTCCGACGGACCGCGCTTCTGTTCGTTTGCTTTTGCCTGTTTGCCCTGAACGGGATTTCCGCCTGTTCGGATCCGCTTCGCCCGATGCCGCTGAACACATACATCGACAAGTTGAAAGGCGGCTGGGCTGGGCAAATGATCGGTGTCAGTTACGGCGCACCATACGAGTTCCGATCTGAGGGTAAGATTGATGACGGCGAGATTCGCGAATGGAAGCCGGAATATATCGATAACTCTATTGACCAGGATGATCTGTATGTCGAAATGACCTTCTTGCAGGCCATCGAGGCAAAGGGGATCGGCCTCTCTGCGCGGGATGCAGGCTGGTTTTTCCGGGACTCGAAATATGATCTCTGGCACGCCAACCGCGCCGCACGTGACAACCTTCGCCTCGGTATCCCCGCGCCGAAATCCGGCCACCCCAAGTATAACCGCCACGCGGACGATATTGACTTCCAGATCGAGTCGGACCTGTTCGGTTTGCTTTGCCCCGGTATGCCGCTTGCCGCACAGGATTTCTGCAACCGGTTCGGGCATATTATGAATTACGGTGACGGGGTCTATGGCGGCATGTTTGTTACGGCGATGGGTTCTGTTGCCTTTTTTGAGAATAATGTCGTGGAAATTGTCCGCGCGGGTTATCGCGCCATTCCCGCCGAAAGCGAGTATGGAATGCTGATAAAGGATGTCCTGGACTGCTACGAGAAAGACCCGAACAATTGGCGCGCCTGCTGGGAACTGCTGGAGAAGAAATGGGCGCCGGATGATATCTGCGGGGCGAACAATCCGTTTAATATCGACGCCAAACTGAACGGCGGCTATGTCGCCATCGGCCTTCTCTGGGGCAAAGGAGACTGGGACAAGACGCTCGAGATTGCTACACGATGCGGGCAGGATTCGGACTGCAACCCATCGAGCGCGGCGGCGATTCTTGGGATCATTTCCGGTTATTCGCAGATCCCGGCGAAATTTACCGCAGGGATCCCCGCCATTGCCGACAGGAACTTTTCGTACACGAATTACAATTTCCATACGCTCGCCGATACCTGCGCACAATACGCAAAGCAAGTGGTAACGAAATACCGTGGCAAGATTACAACCGAGAACGGGAACATTGTTCTACACGTTGCGGCACAAGATCCTACACCGCCGAAGAAGCTGGAGCAGTTTACCGATGCCATGGTAGAAGAATATAAACCGTTCTGGAGCAAGCATGATGCGGCGATACGCGCCGATCGGCTGAAGATGGCGGTAAAGGAATGGAACCCGGAATGGGAATTAGTCGATTGCGGACAGGAAATGAACCCCGGCCTTCGAAAGTTGTATATGGGGCGGGAGAAGGTCCTCGTAACGCATCCGTTGAATCGCGAGACACCTGCGGTATTGAAACGCACGGTAACGATTCCGAAAGATTCCCGTGCCAGGCTTCGCCTGGTTGTGACGCATCACATTGAAGCGCCCGAATCGGATTGGCAACTCCGGGTGATCGTGAACGGGGAACTCATCGGCACGGAGCGAATCGCCGGACAGAAAGAACAATCCCCCTGGAAGACTCTGGAATACGACCTGAAACCGTATGCGGGAAAGAAAGTTACAATCCGACTGGAGAACGCCGCGAACGATTGGAAATATGAGGCGGCGTATTGGGCGATGGCGGAAGTTCTTTTTTGATTACTCGATTACATGGGGTGTCGGTTCGTAGACAATCCGGTATTCCTTGCCGCCATGGGTCAGCGAAAGCCGCGCCGCTTCGGTAACGAGTTCATTGATGAAGCTGTTCGCGGGGGTTGCGATCAGACCCTTTCGGTCGATTTCGCCGATAACTTTCCTTCGGGTGTCCGGAGAACCGGCCGATCGAACCTGCTCGATCGCCGCAAGGATTGCCTCCACAGAATCGTACCCGTAGCCGACGGGTTTAAGGCCCGGACCCGGCCATGAGACATATTGGAAATAGTCGGGATTGATATAATTGTAATGGGTTCCGCCGGGGCCGGTATTTGTCGTGTACGAATGAACGACGCCGCGAAACTGGTCATTGTGGCCGATGAGCGCTCCGCCGTTCTTTCCTTCGCAGAACAGGTTGATTCCCTGGTCGTTCGGCCCTGCGCCTTCATCGGGATACCCCAGCCCGTTGATCAGGCTGAGCAGGCCGCCGTTCTCGAAAATAACGATACCCAGTGACCAGAGATACGCGGCATTTCCGTTCGGGAACGCGCCCTCTATCCCGCGCACGCTCACCGAGACCGGGCGCAAGCCGGTAATGAAATACACCTGATCGACATAATGACAACCCACGTATGTAAAGGGATCGGCATTCTCTTTGGTGAACCAATTCTGAAAATTGGAATAGCGATATAGCCAGGGTTCCACCATGCGGGCCTCGCCGATCTTGAATTCGCCGAATTTCCCGGCACGGTAGTCTTTTCGCGCGATCAGCGCCCGGCGGTCGAATCGCTTGTGATACTCTATTCCGACAAACAGCCCTTTCGATTTCGCGAGTTGCTCGATTTCAAATGCCTGTGCGCATTTCTGAACTAACGGTTTCACGCAAAGAACATGTTGATTGTCGGCTAATGCTGCCCGGATCATACGATCGTGCAGAGGATCGGGAACCGCAACGACAACAACCTGGTCCGGTGGAAGCGAAGCCAGGGCTTCCTTGTACAGGTCCGGGCAGGACCGGTCCGGGTCCTCTGTTTCATAATCAGGGATCGAATGGAAAGATTGTCCCGGGAAGGCTGCCTGAAGTGTCGGCGACTTTGCCAGTTCTTTCAGCGGGCGCGCGTTCAACGCGCATATCGATATCTTGGCGACCCGGCCGAGTCGCTGCAAATGATAAAGGGATGGAAGCAGTTGATCGTGGGTAATCATCCCTCCACCGATAATCAGAATGTCTACCGGATTTCCTTTATGTGTCATCGAGGTCGCATCTTTCCAGTACGATTCGTTGTTCCCAAACGGCGACTTGTGAACCGGTCTCCCATTCGAGAGCGCCGTTCCATGAAAATACCCCGCTTTCCCGGAACGTGAATAGGGATGCCGAGCGCGATTCTCCCTTCAATCATCCAGCCTTGAGTGCTTCCATATTGATCGGACCGTTCCCGGGCAACACTTCGGGAACGGCGGATGATCTCAGCGTCCTCATTCTCTCGCTTGAGCACGGAGGCATGTTCCAGATGAACTACGAGCCGACATTCTCACTTCCGGTATCGCTCTCTCAGCGACATTTGGCTTTGTTCTGTCTGTTTTCATTGATCCCGGTTTTACCGGTGGCGGCCTTGGCGGCATCCGGCGGCGGTACGCTGGAGATGTCGCTTCTCTGGATTGCGGAATCGAAGACCTATCTGGAAACCTCGGCGATGCTGGCCGATTTGAACGGTGACGGTCTCCAGGAGGGCATTCTCGCAGGACGAGAAGAGTTGATTGCAATTGACGGGGCCGGTAAAGAGCTGTGGCGTTGGCGGACGCCCGGCCGGTTTATCACATATCCCGCTGTATTGATGCGGGCCAACCAATCCCCGCTGATTTACGCGGCGGATAACACCGGGCGGCTGACCTGTGTAGACGGGACAGGCAAAGAAATCTGGCACGCGCAACTGAACGCACCCACGATTTCCTCCGCGGCGGTGGTCTGCGATCTGAACGGCGATGGCGTGTCCGAGGTTCTTCAGACGGATGAGAGGGGAACGGTCTGGTGCTTTAATTCATTGACGGGAACGCCGATTTGGCAGGCGCAGGTGAGTGGGATTCCGGTCTCACCTGCCGTAGGGGATTTGAATGCGGACGGGACTCCTGAGATTGTAGTCGCGACGGGAGCGGGGCTGATTTTTGCGTTGGATCGAAGCGGGGCGATTCTCTGGGAAAGAGAGATTGGCGGAACCTCTCCATCCTGGTCAACTTCCGCGCCGGTTATTTTCGGCGCATCGGACGGCTCTGCCAGAGTCGTTGCCGGATCCGGTTCCGGCCGGGTCTTCTGCCTCGACGGAGTTACCGGGAATGTCCTTTGGAAGAATCCCACATGCGGACCCATTGCCTCCACAATCTCGGTCGGCGATCCGGACCTCGACGGCCGCGCGGATATTTTTCTGATTACACAATTAGGCGTGATCTACCGTTACGACGAGCAAGGAACCCAACTCAGCCAAATCGATATGCAGGGGCGCAGTCTCGCCTCCGGTTCCATTCTCGACGTTAATTCGGACGGCCGCCCGGAATATGTGTTTTCTACTCAACAGGGACACCTGATGGTATTGGATAATTCCGGGGACGTTCTTTTCGACTACCAGTTCCCGAACCGCACAACTAATTCCACGCCCATTTTCGGCGATATGACTAAATCCTCCCCCGGCCTCGAAATGCTGATTTCCGGGGGCGAATCCGGGAAGATTTTTTGTTTCAAGACACCCGCGAAAACCGACACGCTTATTCAATGGGGCGGGTATCGCTGCACACCGGATATGAAAGCCTCCTGGCTCGGTCTCTCGCAGGCCGACTCCATCCGCATGGTTCCACAGGCCCTGGACCCGCACACATTATTAACCGGACAGGATATTTGTTTTTCAATTTACAATCCGGTATCGAACGGCAAGCCCCTGAAAGCATCCGCCGATATTTTTGCCCCGGATGGGTCACGCCGGACGGCTACTACGTTCATAGTGGGAAAGTATGGCGAATTGCGTATGCGTTTCATTCCGGTTGCCCCGGGGCTGCACCGAATTGCCTGGACCCTTGCCCGGGAAGAGGGAACTCCGATCTGTAACGGCACAAAGGAACTGACCCTGATCCCGTTTGCGAATGACCGCGCTGTGCTTGAACGGACCTTCGCCGCGATTACAGACACGCGCCGGTCGGTAGAACCACTCCTGCCGCTGTCGGCATCCGCCCTGGAACGAGAACTTGCGCTTATGAAACACGACCTGGATGCGGTGGAATCTCTCCAGACCCAATTCCCGAATGCCGATGCGGAAGCCAAATACATTACCTGTGAGAAGACATCCAACCTCATTGCAAAAGCGGCGCGAATAGATAATATTTCCCGGATCGTTTCTCAGTCCGCTTGCCCCGGCGCCACAACAAGCATTATTCCATTTGAAGGTCTTCTGTGGGAAAACCGTGCGGTAGACGAACAGATTCCCACAAACGCTACACGTTTCCTGCGAATCAGTCGAACCGCCGTCCCGACGGAGCATGAGGTATTTGCGCTCAATCTGTTTAATATCACGGATCGGGCGATTCAAACACGGATTCTTGTAGAGACATCCGATCCCGCGGTGACCGTAACACCACGCCACGCCATTTCCGTTCCCACATCGCTTGGGGCGATGTCCTGGGACCCGCTGCCGACACTCGATCAATCCGGGGTTATCTCCATTCCGCCCCTTTCGACCCGGCAAATCTGGCTGGATGTTGTTGCACCGACAACCTCTGGGAAATACCGCGTTACCGTCCGTTGCCTGGCCTTGAACGGCGCAGGAGTACTGGAAACGACTAATCCTGCGTCCGTGCCTCCACCGGAGGCTCAGACAGAAATCGACCTCGATGTTCTCGCGTTCGAGCCGGCCCCCCCTGGCGTCTTTCGTCTTTGCACGTGGGCATCGGCCAAAGAATCCGACTATGAGGACTTACTGTCGCATGGGAATAATGTTTTTGTTCTTCCGTTACCCCAACCCAAAGGCAAGCCGGGGGAACCTGAAGGGATTGACTCCACTCAACTGGATGCCGCCATCCGGGGAGTGAAAGGGCATGATGTAGTTTTTCTACTTCAAGGCATGCCGAACCTGGCCGGAAAGCCCGGAGAAACGCCGTATCAGCGTGAACTCGAAACTTATCTTAAGGGCCTGGTTGCGCATCTATCCCAAAACGGTATCGACAAACAGCATTTTGCCCTGTACCCATTTGACGAACCGGGCGGCTTCGGTTGGAACATCGTGAATCAATATGTCGACTTTGGTAAAGCCGTTCGGAAAGTAGATCCGGCGATCCAAATCTACATGGACGGCGGCGGGGAACTGCCGATGTTTGAAGCCATGGCCCCCGTCACCGATATCTGGTGCCCCGGAATCAATATGCTTCCGGAGCCGTCCCCGGAGATGAAATGCATTCGGGGTACGGGGAAAACGCTCTGGTCTTACAATTGCTCATACAGCTACGGCAGGCCCATCGGCGCGTATCTGAAGAATACGAACATTGTAGCCGAGTACCGCATCGCCGCCCTTTTCGCGTTCCGTTACGATGCGACCGGAATCGGCTACTGGTGTTACAATCACGGCGAGGACCCGTGGGGCCGTACCGAATTCGAGTACATGCTGATTTATCCGACAACCGACGGGCCTGTTACCAGCCGGCGCTGGGAGGCGGTTCGAGAAGGGATCGAGGATTACCGAATCCTGAACGCGCTCCGGAGCCATCTTCAGGGACGGGACACCGACAAGGAGATCCGAAGCAGGGTGGACCGTCTCCTAAAGGAAACCCTTGCGCAATGGATGGATCAGAGTTACCGGGAAATGAACCTGGGCCTTTCTCGCGATGCAATCGATCTCACCAACAGTGAAGAAAAGGTCCGGCAATTCCGTGAAGAGATGTTGACTTGTATTCGTCTTTTGAGCGAACCAGATACCAGGGCGAGATAAAGAAAGGAACCCCATGATGAATCGATATCGCCGTCTGTCTTCTCTACTTTTCATTGCAATGGCGCTTCCTCTAACCGCTTCGGCGCAGGACTCGCCGACGACACTCCAAACCCTGAGCGAGGAAGCCTACCAGGCGGTCATACAATTTTATCAGTACGATCCGGGCATTCCGCTGGAGGCACGGATGGTGGAACATCGCGAACGGGACGACTACGCGCGGGAAAAGATCGTGTTCCGAGGTGTGCGGGGATTTCGGGTCCCGGCCTTTCTTGAGTTACCGAAGACCGGTCAGGCCCCATTCCCCTGCGTATTGTTGCTGCACGGGTGGTCGGGGGCGAAATTAAATTGGTGGGAGGATGATAACTTTATCCACGGCGGGCTTGCGAGAAAAGCATTGCTGGAAGCGGGATATGCGGTATTTGCCCTGGATGCGCAGGCGCATGGGGAACGCGCCGCCGAAATCGACTACGCGCATGTGAACTACTCGGAAAAAGACGGTTGGAAGAACTACTTCACGTTGCCGGAAATCTATACCCAAACAACGGTGGACTATCGCCGCGGCCTGGATTACCTGGCCACCCGTCCGGAAATAGATATGAACCGGGTCGGAGTTCTCGGCTACAGTATGGGCGGTACACAGAGTTTTCTGCTCACATCGGCAGACTCACGGATCAAGGTCACCGTCGCCTGCGTTACACCGGCGATGACAGAGAAGTATTATCCCGTCGCGCCAAACAACTATCTTTCGGGTCTGGCGGGGCGGCCGTTTCTCATGCTGATGGGGCGCACGGATGATCTGTGCTCCGAGGACTTGGCGAAACAACTCTATGATCTCATCCCCAGCGAACAAAAAGATTTGAAATTTTTTGAGTCCGGCCACAAACTCCCGAAGGAATATATCCGGGACGCTGTAGCGTGGTTCAATAAGTACCTGTAGGCGAGAGTGTTCCGATGAAACGCGATTCGATCTGGAACCGGTCGTTTGAAGATCTCTCAGGGTGGTGCCGCCATGAAGGTTTGCCCGCATACCGCGCCCGGCAGATTTTCAATTGGCTTTATTCCCGAAGCGCCGCGCGGTGGGAGGACATGACGGATCTTCCGCAATCGTTTCGGCAACGGCTCGATGAATGTTTTAGTGTGGATCTTCCGCAAATCATTCATCGGCAGACCGATCCCGAAGACGGAACGGAAAAGCTACTGATTCAACTTACGGACGGAAAGCAGGTCGAAACGGTAATCATTCCTCGCGACGGGAAAGAAGAGGAGGGATTTACGGTGTGTGTGTCCACGCAGGTCGGATGCACCTTTGCCTGCCGATTTTGCGCCACAGGACGGATGGGGCTGGTGCGGGATCTCCAGGCGGGTGAGATTGTGGCCCAGGTTCTTTTAGCGCAGCGGCTGGGGAAGGCTGTGAAACGGGTCGTGTTGATGGGTATGGGGGAGCCGCTGCATAACTATGAAAATGTATCGGCCGCCATCAATATCCTTTCTGGAAAAGAAGGTCTGGGCTGGTCACCAAGAAGAATTACGTGTTCTACGGTCGGCCTTGTCCCCGAAATCTATCGCCTCGCTCAGGATGCCCCTGGAGTTAAACTGGCCGTCTCCCTTCACGGCACAACCGATCAGAAACGGTCGGAAATCGCTCCGATCGCGCAGGTGTACACGCTGGATCGGCTATTCGAAGCGCTGCGTTACTATCATGAGCGAGACAAACGGCGGATTAGTTTTGAATATCTATTGATCCGGGGAGTGAACGACGGGATACGTGACGCCAACCGGCTGCTAGAGTTACTTCGTGGTCTGGTCTGTCATGTTAATCTGATCCCGAATAATCGGATTCCGAAATCGGAGTATACCCGGCCGTCGGGGCAGGTCGTTACTCGATTTGTGGAGATATTACAAAAGGGGGGCATTGCGGTAACCGTCCGGGCCAGTAAAGGACGCGGCATTTCGGGAGCCTGCGGTCAGCTTGCCACCGAATCGCGAAGCAGAGAATCCATAGCGACTACGGACGTTTGACGGCGAACATGGCTACCGACGACCCGAACAGGAATTGTCTGACTTCCGAAACATTCAATCCCACAGCCGCGCAATCCTCTGCGATTTCCTCAGGCGATGCAAATGCCAGGGCGGATGAGGCCAGGTAGCGGTGCATCTCTGCCGACCCATGCACCAACCCGGCAAGCAGGGGGATGCCGCGCCGCAAATAAAAACGATGCAGCATCGCAACCAGGCGGCCGCGCGGTAGTCCGGTCTCCAGTATCGCCAGCCGCCCGCCCGGACGAAGGACTCGCGATATTTCGCCAAGGGCGTCGCCAACACCCGCAAGATTCCGCAGACCATAGCCGACCATTGCCGCATCAAAAACATGATCCGGGAACGGTAATCGAAGCGCATCGCCGCGTACCCAAACCGGCCTGTGCATCGAGACGCACCAGCCGGCTCGTGACTGCGCAACAGTAATCATTTCAGAAGCGAAATCCAGCCCCACAGTCACTCCGGCAATCGTCTCCGCCGCGGCAAGGTACGCCAGGTCCCCCGTACCGCAGCATAAGTCCAACACGCGATCGCCGGGCTGCAAGCGCAAACCGCACACCAAAGTCCGTTTCCAGCATCGATGCAGGCCGAAGGTCATCCAATCGTTAATACGGTCATAGTGAGCAGAAATCTCCGCGAATCCGGCGCGGACGAATTCCGGCTTTTTATCCGTGGGTGGAAGAGATTGCTCAAGCGCCATCGGTTATGGAGTCGGCGATTGTTGAGATATCGTTCTCGGTCAAGACCGTTTTTTCGGTGGGAATGGTAAAGGACCGAAGGTGTACCTTCGAGCGGGGTGGGATCATCGCGGCGATTTCACCGAGAAACGGCGGCTGCAAGACACCGGGAGTAACGTCCGGTTCGACTACCGCCAGCGCATCCAGGTCGGCTACTTGCTCGATTACATCCCGAATCGCCAGGGGGCGGTAACAGAGCGGACGAACAAACGCGCACTTGCCGCCGCGGCCGTCATAGCCGTTCTGTTCGATATCCGCCGGTGCGGGAATCAGCGAAATAATAGCGCGGTTTGCTTTGTCTACTTTCCCCGCTACCGGAAGGGAATCCTCTTTGGCCCGGTAGCCGCATTGTTTGTACAGATCCGGCAGCGCGGCAATGAGTTGGCGATAGCTGCCCGGAAGGCTGGGAGGTTCTTTTTTGCGTTCCATGCGGGCGAATGCTTCCTCGAAGGTCATTTTGGTTTTTCCGGCCCGCTCGCTCTCCAGGCCCTTAAGCGGGCTGCCGAGGTTGAGTTTCTCGTGTACCTGAAATGTTCGCGCGCCGCCGCCGTCCAGGCACGATTGCATCACCATCACGGGCAGGCGGATTTTTTTCTCCTCGTGGAGAAGATATCCCAGGCAGAGATGGTCGTACACCTCCTGGAATGTATGAGTCCAAAACTGAACCCAGCCGGTGTCCCGTAGAAACAGGGGCGAGACATTCGGCAGGGAGTATTTTCCGAGTTCATCCCGGAGGACGAGAATTACCACCGGCCGCATGTCCTTAGACATCTGGATGAACTGGTCGTACGCGGTGAACAGTTCCTGGTAGGCACAGAACAGCAGGGCGCGTTTTTTATCATCGGCTTTGTCCGTCGCATAGGAAAGGCCGTTACGCGTAGAATCGGCGTGTTTGAACTGAGTGACCGCGCCGCTTGCGACGGCCATCTCGAAATAGAGTTGTTTGACCGCCGGGGTGAACAGCACACGGTCCAGCCCCGCCTGCTTCGCAATCGCCGTAAGAAGATCCTGCATGGTGATGGCCTCCGATTTCGAATGATTCTACCACCGAGGAGTCTCGCGGGTAGTGCTGCAGGAAAACCCTTGGAGTGCGGGAGCGCCGCTCCCGCCTTGGGTCTGGACGGACATCCGAGAGTAACAAGGCGGGAGCGGCGCTCCCGCACTCCAAGGATGTCCGCTCTGGTAATCGGGACAGAAGACTCTATCGTGTTTCGACCAGGAGGCGGTATTTCGGTTCCGGGATGGTGATCCGTAGTTTTTGCAGGCTTTCCAGGTGCAGATCAAGAGCCTCGCACGCATGCGCAAACGCCTCAGGCAGCGTGGTTCCACTGGTGATGATCTCCGGAAAGTCAGGATAATCCACTGTGAAAACCGGTTCCGCAGGTTGGTAGCGAATGGTGAATACGTATCCTCGGTACTCGTGATTGGTTTGCATCATAGTTCCAAAATCTCCAGAAGTTTGCCGATATCCCTCGCTGAACAGGTCTTGCGTGATCCGTGAGGTCGAACAAGGGTCAAGACCTTGTTGTCCGCCCGATGGTAAGTTCGATGACTCCCACGGGCATTGAAGACGACAAAACCTTCACATCGAAGCAGAGCATTCACCTCCGCAAAACGGATATCCGCCGGTGTCCGGCGCATCTTCTCAATCAGTTTATCACGCCGACTCACGGACTTTCCTCCTTTGCGGTCATAGATATCCTATCATAGTACCGGGATCGGGCGAGAAGACAAAACCGGGGCTATCGCTTTCGTGATTCACTCACTCGGAAGGCGGGAGCGGCGCTCCCGCACTCCAAGGACGATTCTCCGAAAGATATTCCTGCCGTTTTCCGGTCAAAAAAGACAATTCACAGGTGACTCACACAATGTACCCACGGGATAACTTCAGCAAAATCAGTAAATTATATGCGATGTAACTTGAATCTATCCACAACCCAACATATAGTTGTTTAACCTCAAAAAAAACACGACCTATAGTGTTTTTTGTCTTGACGAGTTGATTCCCCTATTCTATACTTGAGACTCAGGATAGAAACATTTGCGGATGTTCTGACCGTTTGACGTACTGCGCATGGGTAGTGAGGCGATATGTATCTTCGAAAATTGACTCTCAGTGGTTTTAAGTCCTTCGCCGACAAGACCGAGGTGGAGTTCGATTCCGGTGTGACTGTCGTTGTCGGTCCCAACGGCTGCGGGAAATCCAACATTTCAGATGCCGTGCGGTGGGTGCTTGGGGAGCAGAATCCGAGAAAACTTCGCGGCACAAAGATGGCGGACCTGATTTTCAACGGGACCACCAACCGCTCCCCGCTCGGCCTTGCCCAGGTAACCCTCGTTTTCGATAACAGTGACCGGCTTCTGCCGGTCTCTTACGAAGAAGTGGCCATTACCCGCAAATTGTTCCGCGACGGCGAGAGCGAATACCTGCTCAACGGTACGCCCTGCCGTCTGAAAGACATCACCGACCTGTTTCTGGACAGCGGTATGCGGACCAGCACATACTCGCTGATTGAGCAGGGCCGTGTGGACATGATTATCAACGCCAAACCGACAGAGCGGCGTGAGATCATCGAGGAAGCGGCCGGGGTGTCCCGGTATCTTCATCGCCAGGCAGAGGCGCTTCGAAAACTCGAACGAACCGAGAATGACCTGGTTGTTGTCAACAATATTATCTCCGAACTGGATCGCCAGATGCGTTCCCTCAAGCGTCAGGCCACGCAGGCGGAACGGGTCCAGCAATACCGCCGCGAGTTGAAACTGATCGAATCGGTAGCCGAGCGACGACGCGGACGGAAACTGCTGACTGACCTGGATACGCTCACCGGGCAGATTGAGGAACTCACAGCAAAAATTCAACAATCCGAAGCGAGCATTGCAGATTTACGCGGTCGAAAAGCCGAACTGATGAAAGCCGCGCAGCAGTTCGACCACCGTACCCGCGAGTTTCGCGATACCTACCTCCAGCTGAACAACCGGTTGGAACAGACAGAGAAGCAGATCGAGGCGCTGCGCAACCGGATCACCGAGCATCGGCAGCTTGCCGAGCGGTTCCGCGCGGAGGTGCAGGCGGACCGGGAACGGATTGCCCAGGAGGAAGAGCGGATCAGGCTTGCAGATGAGAATCTGAAGACAATTTCGAAGGATCTGATCGGCATTCAAGAAGAGGTGACTTGGGCGGAAAAAGAGGCGGATCTGGCTCGTGAGGAATGCCGACGGATCGCTGCCGAGGGGGGACAGCGGAAAGTCCGGTTGAATGAAGTTCAGCGGACCATAACGGATTATCGTAATCTGTCGCGTGAATGGCAGCGAGATTACGAGTTTTACACATCCCGCCTGGAGAACCTGGCTGCGCAAGAGCGTCAGAGCGAATCTGATCTCCGCACTCACCTGGCCCGCCGGGGTGAACTGGAAGGATCGGCTGCCGACCTGAGCCGGCAGATTGCCGCCCTTGCCGAACGTCTGGAGCAGGTCAGCTCGCTTCTTCAGGAGACCTCGGAGAAGCGCGACCTGACCGGGAAGGCGCTCCACGAAACCGAGACAGCCTGGCAACAGAAGAATTCGCGGCTGGAATCTCTGGTTCGTTTGCAGAATAACCTGGAGGGATTCGCGCCGGGTGTCCGATTCCTGCTGCGTGAAGACAATAAACGTGTGGAGGGATTATCCCACACCATCGCGGAACGAATTGTTGTCGAGAAGGGATTTGAGCGGGCCATTGAAAGCGCGCTGGATAAGGCGCTGGAGGCAATTCTCACATCCGATCTCCGCACTGTGGAACGCGCAATCGAACGTCTTCGTGAAAAGCGAAAAGGTCGGGTCGCCTTCATGGCAAACGGGAACCCGAAGACTCTCATCGGAGAGGTTCCCGAACCGTTGCGCGGATTACGTCGCGCCCACACGCTGGTCCACGCAGATGGGGAGACCAGCGAGGTTGTCGAGTCCCTGCTTTCGAACACATTGATCGCGGAGAGCCTGGAAGAGGGATTGCGAATCTGGTCGAATTTACCGGCAGGCTGGCGGATCGTCACTCCGCAAGGCGAGCTGCTGGATGGGCGGGGAGTGATTATCGGCGGTTCGGTGGAAGAGACAAGCCTTCTTTCACGGATCAACGAAATTGAAGGATTGCGGGCCGAGACCGAACAACTGGCCCGGCGTCGGGAAGACCTGACCCGTCAGATTGCCGAACTGCGCGAATCCGTGAATCGAATCCGGGGCGAGCGGAACGAGATCAGTGAGCAAACACTGGCAACGGAGGCGAATCTTCGCCACACAAAGGAAGATCTTCGGCGCACCGATGAACTGATCGCACGCATTCAGAAGAGCCTGGCCGCCACGAAAGAAGAACAGACCCGCATTGAAAAGGCGATTCTGGAAGGCAAGGGAGCCGAGGAAGACCGGCAGCGCATCCTGGCCGAACTCAAAGAGCAGGAAAGCCTTCTGCTGGAAGAGATGGATTCCTGGGATACCCGGGTCGCCGAATCGGAAGAAGCACGGAATTGCATCCAGGACCGTCTGGCCGAACTCCGAATGAGAATTCTCGAACGACAGAAAGATCAGGAACGCTGGACCGAACAACGTGAAACCATCTCTCGACATGTCGCGGAGATGGTGCGAAGCATTGAAGAAAAAGAGGAATTCATTTCACTCCAGCAACTTCGCGAAAAGGATGCCGAGGGAGAAATCGGCACACTCGATGAACAAGTTCGGACTCTGCGGTCCGAACGCGACAGTCTCTGGACACAGATCCAGGAGAGTGATTCGGGAGCCGCCTCCGTGCGGGAACAGATTCATGCCCTGGAAACCGAGGAGAAGGCTTTTCTCGAAAGTATCCAAGCGACGGATGAGGAGCGCAACCAGCTGGAGCAGCAGCGGGTGCGCGGAACGGTGGAGAAAGAATACTGGGAGCGCCGGATGCGCGAAATGTTCGACGGCGAGATTCCGCAGGACCTTTCCGATGAGGACATGCGATCCGATGAGGAGATTGAGGAATTGCTTGCCACACTGCGCCGCCGCCTGGAGCGCATCGGTGTGGTCAACGAATTGGCTATCGAGGAATACCAGGAGGTTCGGGAAAGGTATGAATTTCTCACGGCTCAGCGGGATGACCTTGAGAAGGCGCGGAATACCCTTGTACAGACAACTCGCGAACTTCACAGCACAGCCGTAGAGAAATTCCTGACCACGCTGGAACAGGTCCGTGTGAATTTCCACAACATGTTTCGAAAGATGTTCGGAGGGGGCCGCGCGGAGTTGCGGCTGCTGGAAGGCGACCCCATTGATGCCGGAATCGAGATCGAGATTCAACCGCCCGGCAAGAAACTTCAGTCCATCAGCCTTCTTTCCGGTGGGGAGAAAACGCTGGTGGCCATTGCCCTTCTGTTTGCCATTTATCAGATTAAGCCCAGCCCGTTCTGTTTTCTCGACGAGATTGATGCGGCGCTGGACGATGCGAATGTCGGGAGATTCACTTCCATGCTGGAGTCATTTACGGATCAATCGCAGTTCATCATTGTGACACACAATAAGCGCACCATGTCCATTGCGAATACCATTTATGGTGTCACCATGGCGGAGGAAGGCGTTTCATCGCTGATCTCGATGCGTTTCGACAGGGAAAAGCCCGAAGGGACATACGACATCGAAAGCGCCGGGGAGCAGCCGGAGTTTGAGGAGCAAACCTCCTCCGGGCAGACCTCGGTTGAACGGGAGCGATCTATCCTGGAACCGGAGATATTGGATTCTACGCTGCCTCCGAAATCCGAAGAGGAGCCTCGATCCGAAACGGTAGAAAAGTTAGAACAAACCAATGTAGCCGGTGAATGGCTGGAGCAATCACCGGAGCATTCAATGGATCTCAAGGAGGTTTGAAATTCGCGGTCGGGGTATTCGCCCGGGCCGATGAGCCGGATATCAAAAGATCAGAGGTGGCCGCCTGGCGGCCACTCGCTCTGAGTCGCCTCCCGCTTGCAGTACTGTGCCGGTCTAACCTCTAGACCGGCTATTTTTTTGCGGACACGACGGGGGGCGTACGGTGAGCCTGGCCGATCAAACGGCAAAGCGGGACGGGAACAGCGGTTGTGATTGACCGGCGAGGTGTGAAAAACGTATCGTTTGAACGGAAAAGAAATCCCGCCGAGGGTATTTGGGGGGGAAGGCTACTACCCCAAAGTGAGGGTAGTAGTAAGGGTAGTATGCGGAAGCGCTTCTGCACAAAAGGCCAATGAGAACCCCAGCGTCCCTCGGAAATGTAAGATACCAAGGCAGAATGCGGCGGGCGAACGTGTGGATGAACAGGGTCACGTCGCAGCAAATTGTTTCTTGAATTTATTAACGCATGACGTTATGATCGTATCGTGATAAAATCCTTTCGGTGCAGCGAAACGGAGAAGCTGTTTCGACAGGAGTACTCTCGAAAACTTCCTCGTGATATTCAGCGAGTAGCCATGTGCAAGCTGTGGATGATTGATGCCGCACCGGATTTCAATGCACTTCGCGCTCCACCTGGGAACCGTCTGGAAACGCTGAGCGGGAATCGGCCGGGAGAATATAGCATTTGGATCAATGACCGATGACGTATATGTTTCCGTTGGTGTGACGGGAATGCTTACGATGTCGAAATCGTGGACTACCACCAGGAGACCGACTATGAAAAAGAAGAAAATATCCTCCATTCACCCGGGCGAGGTCCTCCTGGAAGAATTTCTGAAGCCTATGAACATTTCTCAATACCGATTAGCGAAGGACATCTGTGTTTCTCCTCGGCGGATGAACGAAATTGTACACGGGGAGCGGGGTATCACGGCAGACACCGCCTTGCGTCTGGGGCGTTATTTTAGTCTCTCCCCCCAGTTCTGGCTGAATCTTCAGACACACTTCGACCTTGCGCGAGAAGAGGAACGGATCGGAGACAGGTTGAATCAAGAGGTTCGGGGTTTCACGCCTCTATGACAACAACCGACCTATTGGGTCCCGGCGCCCCGTCATCTTGCCGGGGGGTTGTCTGATAACATTTTTCCGCCCTTCTCCCCTATCACGCTGTCTCATGCCGGAATCCAGGGCTACACTCCAAGGTCCGAGTCTCAGCCGGGGAAGGGACTGCCCGGTTGCAGCAAGAATACCTCGATCCGGTCGATCCATACCGTTGTCTGCGCCGCGCCACCTGCAACCTGGATGAATGGACTGACCAGTTCTCCCGAATCGGGTTTGAACAGGACCAGGATATCACGCTCCTGATTAACATAAGCCGTTGTGGTGATGAAGTTGCTGTAGCCGAGTGAGAAATCCATATCCTGCCCGGTGAACAGATCGCCTTTCAAGGCTCCGATGAATACTTGTGCAGACGGTCCGCTACTGCGTATTTTTGCGCGCACCAGGGCATGATGACCATTTGTTGAAACCGCCGTCTGAGTGAGGAGGAACGTCACCTCGCCCGGATCCACGGTGATTGCCAATCCCCGGTTGTCTTGCGAAGAGGTGAATTGACCGGCGGTAAAACTCACAACGGCGGTACTTCCCGGAGTTGCGCTACTGAATCCGCCCGGTATTTCTGCCCATCCGTTCTCTGCCAGGGTGGGAAGATGAAACTCCGAAACCGCGATGGGCTGCGGCCCGCTGCCCGGTGTGGACGTAGCGGTTAGGGATGGCGGTCGTGTCGGAGTGAAGGTCGGGGTTGGTGTTACGGTTGGTGTTACGGTTGGTGTTGCGGTCGGAGTTCGGGTTGGTGTTCGGGTCGGTGTGGAGGTGGGTAAAGCGACATTTCCGACTGCAAAGGTCAGACTTTTTGTGTCATTACTTGGATTTTCATCGCCGGAGATTGAGAGGCGCCATTCGACCGTGTGGAAGCCGGGCGTACTGGCGCTCCATCTCCCGCCGGTTTTCCAGGTCCACCAGGTATTCAGCTCAATCGGCCCGTTGTTGTATGACCGGCTGTACAGGTTTCCATCGACATAGCATTCCCAGCTGTAATCCGGAATCACCTCATAGCCGACATTCTTGATGACCCCCTTGAACCGGATTCCCTGGCCCGGCGCGGGATTGGTTACAACAAGGCTGTCGTTTGCGGCATCCAGCAGGGACACCTCGGTTACCGCGCCATCGAAATTATATTTCACGGCAATCGGGGTTGGATTGGTGTTGCGGGGGGGCAAGGTCGGTTTCGGTGTCGGTGTGAAAGTCGGGAGACTGGACGGTTGGCCATCGGTGAATTCCACGTTCAATACATAGTCTTTGGAAACCTGGAATCCGTCGGTGGTCGAATGCACGATCCCAATCCAATGCCAGCCTGTTTCCGTGGGTGTGAACGTGATGGAAGGGAACTCCGAAACATCGCTCTCCCTGTACTGTCCTGACGAATCGTACAGTTGGATCATTACATCTCCATTGTAGTACACTCCTGTATTGCTGATCGACCAGAAGTTTCCGTAAAAGATGGAGCCGATGGACACCCGGACCTCAATCTGTCGGCCCAGATCGGACTTCGCCACATAGAAGGCATACCAATCTTCGGTATCCTGATAGTCCTCTTCACGGTACGTGGTGTAGGAGGAAAGCGCTCCCAGGACCGGTTTGCCGATTTCCATAATGAACGGTTCGTTAATGGAATCGTTCAGTTCCGCTTCCTGTGTGAGGATTTCCTGCGCAAGGGGAGATTTTTCCCTGTATTCCCGGATGGCCGTATCGAGCAGCTGTTGTGCCCCGTTGAGATTGAACACGCCATAATAGTGGGCCAGGTAGGCTTTCACATTGGGCGGCAGGTCTCCGTACACATGGTTGGAAGGAGCATCGTAGGTCATAAACGTATTGTTCAGTCCTCTGCTCCAGCCGGAGCTGAATTGTCCTTCCCCGTTGACTGTCCAGGCAATGGCGTCCGGTGGCGGGTTCCCGACTTCCGGCCAGGCCAGCCAGTCCACAAGGTAACTGTCCGTGGCCCCCTCTTCGTTGTTTGTCAGCGCATCGAACGGATGCATCAGACCGACCAGGTGGCCCACCTCATGCAGCACGGTCTTGCTGAACGGAGAACCGTATAGAGTCTGCTCACCTCGCTGAAAGGCGAACACATCGATCGGAAAAACACAGACAAAAGGATTCCCCGGCGGATATCGGTAAGCCGCAAGAGGCGCACCGTTTTCCAGCAGACCCAAAGAAGGCACGAAACGGTCATACGAGCTGCGAAAGTGCAGGATCGCATCATCCACACCGAATGCGCCGAAATAGGTCCCCATCCCGACATATCCCTGCACATCCTCCGAATCGGTCGCCAGCGCTGTGATGTGTTGGCTGCCGTCGCTGACCTCTTTAAACTCAAGACCCACATAGGCCAGGGAGCGGTTGTAGATTTCCATACATTTACGGAGTTCGTTCTTTAATGCCTCAATTTCAGCCTGAGAATATCCGCTATCTGTAGCGAAGCGCCGGAAGTCGATGGCGTATCGGCATTCCCGAAGCCCGTCGCCATCGGAGTCTGTCCGATTAGAGAGAATGTGATAATACCTGCTGGGCCACTGATAGGCATCCATGGGGCGGTGCATTGTGGCCTCGTTGGTCGCGGCAACAGGAGCGGTTATCGCCGCCTGCGGACTGCCGCCGAGCAGGTTTTTCTTTTCTCGGAGGTAGTCCGCCACGCTGCCTTTGTAGCTGTCGGCGTGAATCACGAGGCCGGGATGGGCAGAGACCGGAACACACAGACTTAAAGCGGCAAACACCGAGAGGACAACAAAACCGCACAGCCGGACAGTATGACCTTCCTTTTTTTTCAGTCGGATTGAACCTGTCATGAACGTATCCTTTCTTTGGGGGCCTTCCGGTCCGATCATCGCGGGCATTATAGAATCCTGTACTCAAACTTGCCATTATTATTCCACAGACCGGTAGTGTATTGGGCCTGTAAGGGTATAGAATTGCAGGCAAGACAGTCTATGAGACGGAGGACACGCAATGAAAGTTTTTGGAGAGAGCTATCAGGCCGGTCAAATCCGCCGACTGATCGGACGGACACGGCAGATCGGTGGGATTCGACAGGGACGATTCGAGGGCGGGCCGGAAGATCGCGCGCGGTTCTTGCAGTTCGAGACCGGCACGGGATTCCTGTTCACCGTGCTGCCGGACCGTGGAATGGATATTGCCTCGGCGAAATACGGCGGGGCCTCGTTATCCTGGGACTCGCCGTGCGGGGAAGTGCATCCTTCATTTTACGAACCGCAAGGATTGGGCTGGCTGCGCACTTTTTTCGGTGGATTAGTGTGTACATGCGGGCTGACCTGGATGGGGTCGCCTTGCGTGGATGAGGGGATCGAGCTGGGGCTGCACGGCCGGTATTCGCATTTGCCGTGCCGGAATCTCAAAGTGGGTGAGGAATGGAATGGGAACGAATGCATTCTCTGGGCGGAAGGCGAAATGAGGGAAACGGTCGTTTTTGGCGTGAATGTCCTGCTGCGGCGCAGAATATCCACCGCGTTGGGATCGAACACCCTGACCATCGAAGATACGGTGACTAATGAGGGATTCGAGTCCACTCCCCACATGCTGCTGTATCATATCAATCTGGGATTTCCAGTGGTGTCGCCGAACAGCTGCCTGCTCTCACCGGCGAAACAAGTGCAGCCGAGGGACGAAGAGGCTGCCGACGGTTTCGAGCGATATAACCGGTTTGACGATCCGCAGAGCGGGTACAAGGAAAAGGTATATTTCCACGAAATGCCCTCGGACCGAAAAGGGATGGTTACCGTCGCGGTTGTGAATAAAGGATTTCAAAATCGGCGTGGATTGGGGGTCATGGTTCGATATCGGCAGAAGGAATTGCCTCGGTTCATCCAGTGGAAAAACATGGGGACCACGACTTATGTATGTGGTCTGGAACCGGCGAACGCACTGGTGATGGGCCGCGCTCATGAGAGAAAGCATGGCAAGTTGCAGACACTTGCCGCGGGAGAAACCCGGCAATACCTGGTGGAGATTGGGGTGTTGCCGGATAAAGCGGCCATCGCAGAGATTGAACGTGCTATCGGGGGGTAGAGGTCACAGGCTGGAAGCCTGTGCCACCCAATTCTCTCTCTCGCTGGGAGAGGGGTGGGGGGAAGGAGATCCCGGGTGGCGCCGGCATCTTGCCGGTGATTCCACCACAGAAATCATCCTGCGGCGGAAATGAAAGGGAACTCCGACAGAGAAGCCTGTTTTTCTTTCAGGGTCTCCAGACGCTGATGGAACTTGTCCAGGTAAGGACTCTTGCGCGGCTGTGAGGACAGGATCCGTATGGCTTCCTCGCACGCCTCCCGCGCCTGGTCGAAATGCCGGCTTTGCTCCAGGGATTCGCAGAGAAAATCATATCCCTCCCCCACTTTGCCGGGGAATATGATGTCGAAGAAATACACCGTGCTGGGGCGGTCCAGTACCCTGTCGAAAAAGTCCTGGGAGAAATAGATCGTGCGGATAACCACTTCGTTGGTGCGATAGAGGGGAAGGATTCTTTCGAAAAGGGGGATCAGGCGATCCATCAATTTTCGAGCGCGGCGGATTTGCACGGGCAAATCGCGACGAGCCGCGGCCAAAACCTGACGATCCAGTTGGCGCAGTCCGCGCAAGTGATTGCTGTCGTTGATCTCATCCTCGGAGGCATAGAACTCCAGCAGGCGGGCATTCCCGCGAGCTTTGTCCAGTTCATGCCATAATTCGCCCAGAAACTTGTCGAACAGCCGCTGGTGTTTGCAGCTGATATCGCCACGCTCTGTTACACGGTACAGAATGTGAGAGAGGTCTTTCAAAACACGCAGGTGTTTTTCCAGGATTCGATCGATATAACTGTGCGATGGAACCTGAGTTCGTTCCGAAATTTCGAAAAGGCTCTCTAAGACTCTTCTCAGTTGATAAATTCCTTTGATGAACCGGACGCGAAGGTTATTGCGCCAATTCAGCTGGGGATCGTGCTCGTACACAGGTTTCTTCCTACCGGCCCGCCAGGGCGAATTGCTCCCGAACGGCATTCCAAACCCGGTCCGCTGAGAGGGACTGCATACAATCCGGCTTCCGGTCGCAGTCGGGCAAATAACACCCCAAGCAGTCCACAGCCCCCTGCAAAATGGTTCCTTGACCGTACAACTCCAGCTCTGCCGAGGAAGTCGGCCCAACAGGGACAACTACACGCTTACCTAATCCCAGGGCAAAATGCAAGCCGAGGGTGTCTCCGGTGACCACGACATCGCACAGATTCATAATGGCCGCAAATTCGGCGAGTGAGTTGTCTCCGCCGGTGTCGATCACAGGTGTTGTGATGTGTTTCAGGAGATATTCCGCACGGTCCATATCCTCCGGGCCGTACAGCAGAAACACAGTTGCGTCGAGTTCCAAGTGTGCCCGTTCCGCGATTGACTGAAATCCTTCCACGGTCCACGCTTTCTTTTTCCACCGTCCTCCTGAACCGATATTCAATCCAAGAACAGGTTTGGTGAAATCAACTTTCCACTCTTCTTTTGCGTGCCGATTTACCTTTTCCGTACATTCCGGTGGAATGGGAACCTGGATTTTTCCGACGGGACCATCAAGATGGAGAATCTCCAGCATGAGGTCCTGGTAAGTTTTCGTGTTGGCCCGCTTGAGATCATCCCACAGGCTCATCTGCACATAGGGAATCCCGGCTGGATCGAACGATCTGACCGCTCCCTCCGGGGTGCGACCGAACCCGCGTTTCTCCTTTGCCTGAACCAGCTCCGAAACAGCCGTGCTTTCCGGGTCCAGGTCCAGACCGCAGACCAGATCGAATCCCTCCACGGCCAAAATTGCGAGGGTTCCGGGAGTAAGGGCCAGCACGCGGTCAATCGGCTCGATATTCTCCAGCAGGGGAACGGCGGAAGGCGCCGTGATCCAGGTGATATGCGCATCCGATTCGGCACGACGGAGCGGTTCCAGCAAAGCCGTTGTCCGCAGCACATCACCGGCGGCGCCCAGTTTTACGATCAGAATGCGCCGGGAGATTTTCGCTTCATAAGGGCAGTTTGCGCAGACAACCCCCTCGCGTTTATGCGGGCGGCAGGGGCGATCCCCGATATACCAGCGGCAGTCCGTATGCATGATTCGGTCTTTCATGCGGACGATTGTGGCGCAACAGGGCCGCGTTGTCGATGGTCAGGCGGAGTGGACGATGTAAACAGACAGAAATCGCAGGCAGGCCGGCGGTGATCCACAAAAACACCCGGGATGTTGTATTTCTCCGTAAGAAATATCGCGCGCTTCGCGGTTTGTGCGGATTTGAGTATTCCCGCCAAAATTCAACAAGGGTTTCCGGGTCCCATGGCCTCTCTTTGCTGGAGAGAGGAATGGTGAGAGTTTTTAAATCCTGGGAAAGATACTTTTTGCGTACATGGAAACGACCTTTATGCCGGAAAAGCAGGCGATTCGCGATCGGATTCGTGAACAAAGGCGGAATCTGGCTCCGTCTGTGCTTGCCTATAAGAGCCGGTGTATCACTCGGCAGGCGCTCGAACTGATCCGCCGGACAGGCGCCCAGAACATCGCGGCCTTTGCAAGCCTCCCAGGGGAACCGGACACGACGGAACTGATCCATGAAATCCTTCAGATGAATTGCACCCTCTGCCTTGCACGCGTGGAGGGCAAGAATCTCACGTTCTACACGGTTTCCGATCCCGAAAAGCAACTTCGGGCGGTCCCGCCATACAACATCAGGGAACCCATTCCAGATCGTTGCCAAGTCGCGAATCTTCAGTCCATGGATTTAATTTTCACTCCTGGTCTGGCGTTCGATATCGAGGGGAACCGGCTGGGACAAGGGGCAGGATTTTATGATCGGTTCTTCTTGTCATTTCCCGCGCCCCTTCCGATGCGGGTCGGGCTGGGCTTTGAATTTCAGATGCACCGCACGATCCCGCATCGGGAATCCGATGTGGCGATTGATGGGGTCATCACGGAGGAGCGGTTCTTTCGTCCCCGTCATAGCGCCATCATCACCCATTCGCCCGACGAGACGCGTCGACTGGGAGAGCAGCTGGCAAATCGGCTGGCTCCGAATACCATCCTGGGATTACGGGGACCGCTGGGCTGCGGAAAGACTGTTCTTGTCCAGGGATTGGCAAGAGGATTCGGCGTTGCGGAAAACATCGTGAGTCAGACTTTCACCCTGGCGAAGGAATATCGAACCTCAAAAGGCGCGCTTTGGCATGTGGACCTATACCGTTTGACCAACGAATCGGAGATTGACATGGGATTCTGGTCGGAGATTCTCGAAGGGCCGGGAGTCAAAGCGATTGAGTGGAGCGAACGGTTGGGAGATCGTCTGCCGCTGGATGCCATCATTGCAGAAGCCGCCGTTACAGGCGAGAATCGCCGTACATGGTCATTGGCGACTTTCCTGAACAGCCAGCGGGATCTGCACGATTTTTTGCGTGGTTTCGGACACATCGAAAGTTGAAGGAGACATGGGGTGCTCGTTCTGGGTGTTGACACGTCAACGAAATTTGTTGCCGCCGGATTGTGGGGTGATGAGGGATTCCTTGGAGAGATCTGCGGGGCCGGGCATCTTCTCAACAGCGAACGTCTTCTTCCACTGATAATGACTTTGTTGGAATCATCGGGGCGGCACTTGGAAGATCTGACCGGGATTGGCGCAGTGGTCGGGCCGGGCGCATTTACCGGCCTGCGAGTCGGGATCGGGACAGTGCAGGGATTGGCCGAAAGCAGGCGCCTGCCGGTGGTGGGGTTGTGTTCCCTGGAGGTTCTGGCGTTCGGGTGCGGCGCTGCAGGACAGACGGTTTGCCCGTTGATTTATGCGCGAAAGGGGTATGTTTATGCGGCGTTGTATGAAGCAAACGCGCAGGGATTACGGGAGTTGCAGTCTCCCGCAACGTGTCAGCCGGAAGAAATCGTTCCCTGGATCACAAAGCCGGTCTTGTTTGTCGGAAGCGGTTTTGGGGGGCATCGGGAGTTCTATCGCGAGGTCCTCAAGGAGAGAGTTCTGGAACCGCCTGAATCTGTTTTGCATCCTTCCCTGGGTCGAAGCGCCGCCTATCTCGCTTATCGGGCGCTGTTGGAGGGAAAAGGGCACGATCCCGCTCTTCTTCTACCGGAATATCTTGGTGCATCCACAGCGGAGATCAACTGGAAGAAACGGCACAGGGAACCGACTTCTTGACTACTCAAGATCGTCATGATGAATTCGCTCCAGAAGGCGAGGTCCCCGACATTCTTCATCGAGGGGTTGGATTTCAATGTGGTCGTCTTGCAGAACGAATTCGCAAGTGGAAACCGGTTCATCGACCCGGTAAATAAATCGGCCCATTCGAATTTCGGTTCCCGGCCATACGGTCCCGACACACCGCACCGCATGGCCTGTGCGGATCAAGCCACGGATCTTGGTCTCCAGTTCCACCACCTGGCGACGAATGAGTTCCGCCTGCCCGCGCATTCCCCATTCTGTCCGAACAGCCGTCATCAGCATCATCTCCTTGTCGGGAGGAAGAGAGCCTTGATTGGCTTTCAGTTCTTTCAAGGTAAGCGAAAGGGACCGGGCTTTTCGGAGTTGGCTGTCTTTGTCACTGAGATCAACCTTTAATTCTGCGAGATATTCGTTGAGACGATTCAGTTCCTCGCCCACAATGAGGATGGTGCCCACCTCGTTTTTCGAGCCGATTTCGTCCGCCCAGATTTCATGTTCCGCACGGGTTGTTCCTCCAAGAATCCGACCGTTTTCACCAAAGAGGTGGATGGACTGACCGGCTGCCAAATCCGATTGAACAGCGGCTCCTGCCAGGAAAATTGTATGACCGGCCTGGATTTCACTGTAATGAACAGATCGAGCGAGAACACACCCCCTTGCTTCGATTCTTCCACGTTTGGCTCCCTCCATGCTTCCTCCGATAACTACACATCCATCGGAAAAAATTGAGGCGGCCTCCACAGATTCGCCGACAATCACATCGCCTTTTGCTCGGATGACCGTATCGGAGCGTACTGTCCCCAGGATGGCCACGGTTCCGTCCGCAACGAAATCGTTTCCATTTGGAACAACATCGCCGTTGTGCAATTTGACTCCTACAACCCGATAGACATCGCCATCATAGGAAACCACTCCATCCCGCTCGGCGAGCAGTTCCCGTTTGTCTTGGGAAAGCATGGTTCCTGCTCCGGGAAACAACTCTTCCTGGCAGGGAGATTTCCAGGGGATAGGTTTTCCCAGGACATCCTTTCCGTCTTCGCCATCGGTTCCGAGGATTTCGCGGGCGATAGGGTTATCTCGTGTGATAGTGAGAGCGCGAACAAATTCATGCACAAACCGGCTGGAATCCCGGCATTTCAGCAGGGACTTATAGATATCCTGATAGACATAGAGATGCTTGATTTTTCTCGGCTTACCTTCGATGATCGGGGTTCCTTGGGCGATGACGACTGCTTCATCGAAGCGGTTGTCCCGAAAGATCGCGTGAACGGCCGTTGGGAGGATTCCATGTGTGATACCGTGACGATTGAGAAACTGAAGCAGACGTTCCACATTCCAGCGGTCGGCGAATTTGTGCCGGATCCATACCGTGGCTGAGAGGGCGTCTTTTGAGACGCTGAGTGTAATTCCACCTTCTTTCAGTGAGCCACCGGCCTCCAGCGTGGACTGTTCGGTCATGCAGACAGAGCCTCCTGTAATCCGCGATTCTTCTTGGAATGAATGCGATTTTCACTTATAGGGTCAAATAAATAAAGTGTCCATTGAAGGGTCCCGCATCTTGAAAAACCGAATTGTCTTCTGTATCGTTGTACAAATGTGAGTTCGCGCAAAATTCCGGGTGAATCACAGCGCATGGTGCGCAAAAACACCCGTGACTTGCATGGAGGAAAAGATGCGGACAATTCGGTGGCTTCTCATTCTGGCATGTTCTCTTTGCCTGGTGGCGGGTTGCGCCACATGGAAGAAAAAGCAGGCTTCTGTGGTGGACGACAAGGCGATTTGCACTGAGATCGAACAGCGGCTCCTTGCCGAAACGGGTCCAGCTGGCCCGTTTTCTCTCGACGTTGATTCGTATCGGGGGACGGTAACTCTGGATGGTGTGGCCGGTTCTGAGGACCAGAAGGCCGCTATCTTGAACGTCGTAAAGGGTGTCGAAGGGGTTGTGGAAGTCCACGACTATATCGAGATGTCCACAACACCCTGAGGAATTCCACCGCGCGACTTTCATGCTGACGATTGTCGGGAGAGCGCCGACTTCTGATCGCCGAGCGGGCCTGAGTCATTCTCTCGAGCCGTGCCATGAATGTCGATTCAATTGTTGATTGGATCAACGAGACTCTCCCGGAGATCCTGAAGTTATTTTTTTTGATTGCGATCCTGGCGGGCATTTTCGTCGGGACGTTTTTGTTTATCCGGTGGCTGCACAGGCAGGATAGGCGGGAGAGAATGACTCCGGCACAGCGGAAAGCGGAAGCGGATGCAGTCCAGAAACTTCTGCGCGCCCAACATCTGCTGATGGAAAGCGACCAGAATGTTGCGGAGGCGCAGAAACTGCGCGATCAGGTTGTTATAGAAGACCTGCCCAAATACAAAATTCGTATTCTGGGCAAGGATCCCAAAAGCCTTCTTACGGATATCGACAACCGCATTCGGGGGGCCAAAATCCGCCTGAGCCGAGCCGTTGCGAAAGAGTCCGATCAAATGGCCGATTCTGAGGACGAGGACCTGTTATGAGCAAAGCAGCGGACCGGCTGGACAAAGAAGAATGTCACGTTTTCACCAGCCCCAGTACCTTCTGAACCAGATCCTCAATTCCCTTTGCCACATCCTTGATTGACGGGCCGAGCATATAGGCGGGCGTGGTTACAAGATTCCTTTGCGAATCCACGACAGCCTTATCCACCGGGCATTCCCGGTGAACAGCGCCCATGGATTCCAGGGCGTTGGCTGTTTGCCGGTCGGTCCCGATGGTGATAGTGGGGTTCTTTGCGCCCAGGACCGCCGCGAGAACGGCCGGAGCGATACAGATTGCACCGATGGGTTTGTGGACCTCCGCCATTTCGGAGACCAGTCGGCGAACCTCCGGCTGGACGCGGCATCCGGGGCCATCCACCGCAAATGTGCAGAGATTCTTTGCCGCGCCGAATCCGCCGGGGATAATCAGCGCATCCAGATCCCCGACTTTCACTTTGGCAACATCCAGGATGTTCCCACGCGCGATCCGCGCAGATTCCACCAGGACATTTCGGGATTGTCCTTTCATCTCCTCATTTGTGAAATGATTGACCACGTGCATTTGATCCATGTTGGGAGCCATGCAGACAATCTCGGCCCCGGCCCGGTCCAGGGCCAGGAGTGTCAATACGGCCTCATGTATCTCCGACCCGTCAAAAACGCCGCATCCGGATAGTAGTACGCCAACTCGAACCATGGTTATCCTCCTGCTCTGTTGTCTTTTGTTCAACTTACTCATGTTCTTCGCCCCATTCCAGATGAGGGCCATCGGCAGGCAGGGACACCTGCTCTACTGAAGTGGTGGGACAGACCTCTGTACCCCCTATGCTTCCCCCCGAAGATCGGGGGGAATACAAGGGGGGTTGAGTTCAGGATAGGAGAGATTCCAGAGGTGTCGCAGCTGTTTTTCGTGTTAATCGCCGTCTGGCCTTGCTGAGCCGTCAACCCCCACCTGACCTTCCCCGATCTTCGGGGGAGGAATTGGGCCTGTCCTCCCGGCCTGGCTTTTCGCTATACTGAATGTTCAGATTATCCGGATATTGGACAAGGAGTCTCAGCGATGGCGCAAGTTTATCTCTCATACGGGACCGGCAAGGTTGGGGTGGAGGTGCCGGATGCCAATTTATTGCAGGTGGTTCACATGAAACCGGTCCCTCCTCTGGATGATCCTCGGTCGGCTGTGGAGCAGAGCTTGGGGAATCCCATCGGGTGTCCGCCGTTGGCGGAATTGGCGCATGGGCGAGAATCGGCGTGCATTGTCATCTCCGATATCACCCGGCCGGTTCCCAATGCAATGATTCTTCCGCCCATTTTACGCACGATCGAGCAGGCCGGCATCCCCAGGAAGAAAATCACCATTCTGATCGCGACCGGCATTCATCGCCCGAACCTGGGTGAGGAGCTGAAGACCCTGGTGGGACAGGAAATCGCCGCGAATTACCGGATTGTCAATCATTATTCGGAGCGTTTTGAGGATCACGAATCCCTGGGGGAAGTGGACGGAATCCCGGTCTATATCAACAAGACTTACCTGGAGGCGGACCTGAAGATACTCACCGGGCTGGTGGAATTGCACCTGATGGCGGGGTATTCCGGGGGCCGGAAATCGATTCTGCCCGGGATTGCCTCGCTGGAAACCATGAAGCACATGCACGGATACCGGATGATCCAGGAGGAAGGCACGGCAAACGGGCATCTGGACGATAATCCGTTCCATCATGCGGCGGTGAAAGTGGCCCGCATGGCGGGAGTGGATTTCATCCTGAATGTCACACTGGATGAGTCCAGGAATGTGACCGGTGTGTTTGGAGGCGAGCTGGAGGCGGCTCATCGGAAAGCGGTGGAACTCGTGGCCGCTTCCGCCCTTGTGGAAGTGCCGGAGGCAGCGGATATCATCCTGACCTGTGGCGGGGGAGCGCCCCTGGATACGACGCTGTATCAGACACTGAAAGCCGTGGCCGGATGTCTCGGCGCGATCAAGGAAGGCGGCACGATGATTATTGCAGCCCGCAATGCGGACGGTCCGGGCAGCCCGGAGTTCACCGAATTGCTGCGCAGATTGAAGAGCTACCGGCACTATTACGAGCTGGTACGCGGTCCGGATTACATTCAGAAAGACCAGTGGATGATCCAGGAACTCTGCAACGGGCTTCACCGCTGTGAGATACTCTATTATACGGAGGGCCTTACCGCCGAGGATGTGCGGGATTTCCTGATGGAACCGATCCCGTCCCTGCAGGCCGGTCTGGAGATGGCCCTCAAGAAACACGGTCCGAACGCCAGGGTGCTGGCGATCCCCGAAGGGCCTTATGTGGTTCCCTATTTGAGAGAGCCGATCCGGAATCTCTATTCCTGGGATACAACGGTATGACTTGCGAAAGTCCACCCGACTATTGACTTTGCAGCGACCGGGGATAAATATATCTATGGAGAGGTTAGGGATAATTTTCAATTTCAGGACGGTTGTTATGAAACACAGGAAGACATCTTTGGGATTCACATTGATCGAACTTCTGATTGTGGTGGCGATTATCGGGATTCTGGCGGCGATTGCGGTTCCTAACTTTATGAACGCACGAATTCGTGCGAATATCGCCCGGGTCCGGGCGGATCAGAAAAGCATCTCCACGGCATTGGAACTGTACCACATGGACAACAATTGCTATCTGATCACTATGTCGGGCGCGTCCGAATTCTTTCATTTGACGACCCCGACGCCTTATTTGAGCTCCGTGCCGGTAGATGTATTTCTTCCATGGAAAGGCGCCCGGGGAACGGCCTCCCGGAACGGGGACGACCGGTTTGCAACGTTTGATTACACAGGTAATGACTGGTTTACCAAGGACGCGAAGATCCACCCTCATGCGTTTATCATGGAGAGCGTCGGACCGGATCAGATCCACATCCCGGAGCTTCACGGCGAGTGGGCGGCCTATAAGGCAAATCCCCCGGATTCGGTGTTCAACAAGTTCCTTTACAATCCGAGTAACGGTCTCAAGAGCTACGGGTCCATTGTCCGGGGCGGAGGACAGGGAAGAACGTTTGCCGAGGATTAACCGAAAGACTTCCTGGTGAGCGCTCCAGTCTCCTCCGCAGGAGACTGATGAGGATCTCGTGTTTGCCCGATTGATGGCATTCACCGAGTCGGTTCGGCGCTTCGTGCGAATCCCGGCGGAATAAGTCGGGCCGATGAATTGTTTACGGCTCCGTAAGCCGCTTTAGAAACTGAACGAGATCGGCCTGATCGATCCGGTTTCGTTCATCCTTAACAAGATTCTCTCTCTCGTTCAGTCCGGTTGCGGTTCTCCACCATCGTGTAGAGAAGTAATACAGATCCTGACGGTTTTTCCATCCGTCGCCGTTCAAATCGCCTTCGGGGATATGCACACCGGTTACGGTAATTGTGTATGGAACGAACGACTCTGTCGAATTGACTACGGCGATGAAATATCGCCCGGTTTGGAGGGGCGGGTTATCCGAGGGGGAATAGACGGCCTGTCCTGATTCCCTTGCAGACAGAATCAAATCGTAGTTGTTGAAATCGGCCGGAGCCTCCCGACGGAGATAGAGGGACAATGACTTTGTCGGATCGTTCTCCATTTGAATTCGAATATAATCATCTTTCCCGGATACGGTAAATAAAAACTGGTATGTTCCCATTGTCCAGTACCCCTTGAGACCCTTAATTGCGCCGGTTTCCGGATACCCGGAGGCCAGAATCTGTACCTTGCTTTCGAGCGAGGGGTCCGGATTGATGTTTGCCAGAATGTCGATATTCTTAAGAGTTTTCCCGGCTGTTACAACAACCGGAGTCGCATCCCGTCGCGGATCGATCTTCTCATCATACATTTCGGAGGTACCGCTGTAATACTCGGCGAAAGCGACCTGTGTAAACGACAAACCGGATGTGGTTTCCGAATACGGGCCGACTTGTGAACTGCCGTTGAATGCCGGATGGATCGGCTCGATCCAGATCAGGTACTGTCCGGGCGGCAACCCGGCCAGGCGATAACTTCCATTGCGCAGCTTCAGGTAATCCGAAACGCAGGTTGTCGCAACGGCCAGCGGATCGTCTACTTTCCGGGCCGCGACGTTCACACCCCGAAACGCTATCCCGTTCGAATAGAGTACCCGCCCCTGAATCTCGCCGTAGCGTGTCGAAAATGACGACTCCGGATAGGCCATGGATACCGACACCCGGTCGTCATTCGCAAGTAGGGGTCGCTCCGTCTCGTCATCGGTAGTTGTCGGAAACATGACGGGAATGTACTGATCGTCCGGTCCGTAGCCGTCATAGGCAAGATGACGGAACAGTTGACAGTGGTCCAGACCGATAAAATGCCCGATTTCATGCACAGCCGTATTGAGATACGCCTGTTCCGTATAACCGGTACCTCCAAGCAGCGTTCCGTTGAAAACCACCCAGGCACAGGCGATCAGGCCGTTCGAGGCGGCGGAAACCTTTGTCAATCCGAGTACGGATGTGGAGGCTCCCTGACCGAGAAGAAGATTCAGAATGCCACCATCATTGTCGAAAAGAATGGGATTCTGCCCGTTTGCCTGGGCCGTATTCAGCGCCGTTGAGACATTTTGAGCCGTGACATCAGAATTGAACATGCCGGATTGCTGAAAGCGGATCGAGGAGGTCTCGACGTTCTGCCAGGTTTGAAATGCGTTTGTGACAAGTTGTCGGGCCTGGGAGGCGGTCAGACTGCCGAGAGATCCCGGGTCGAACGTATAACGGACTGTGGTATTTCCCCAGTACATGGGTTTCCCGGCGGCGGCCAGCATTTGCCCTGCGCCCCAAGCCGGCGGGATCAATATCAACATAACCAGACAAACAGCAAGTATTCTCACCGAACTTTGAACCAGGGATGAATTGGAGGAATCAGACAAGACCGTTCCGTTTCCTCAATACGTTGAAACTCCACAGAGGCGATTTTTATTTCAGGGGGCGCTCCGCCGAAGAACAGGAATCCGGTGAACGCAGAAGCTTGACGATATTCGACGACCTTCTTGCCGCTGATGCGGGTGAAGGCATCGGCGAGTTGATCCACGACCTGCTGGGTGACGGGGTCCTGGGTCTGGTACGCGAGAATGGCGTACTTTCGTTCGTCCTGCCAGCGCACGGCGGTCTGCCAGGGGTCCATCCACATTACCGCAGGCCGCCCGATTGTTGCGCGGCCCATCGCGACCAGTTCACGGGCGACATACAGGGCGTACGGCGAAGCGCGATGCGACGCACCGCGTGAGGCCCTGCCGCTGGTGGTCATATCGGTCGGGAGAAGAGCCGCCTGTGGACATCGCAGGCAACCCCATCCCAGATGTTTCGGCGTTGCGCGCGGACTCATTCGATTGGGGATTGCGGATTGTGAATTTCGGATTGGAGTGTCCGGGAAGAATCCGAATCCTTTTCCTGCTTAGTGTGACAAAAGACTCGGCGTTGAGGAAGTGGGTTGATTACCACGGCTGGTGGGGCTTATCTCTTTGGAGGTCTCACTCCCATGCTTCCAGATACGCAAAAATGTCACCCCCTCTCGCTCTCAGGCCGGAAAATCCTCTCCTTCCGGATTCTTTTTTGCCCTCCAATTCCCTCGCGATTCTGCGCTCCCGTCGGTCCTCCTCCCGATACCCTTCCCGCAAAGCACGTCCACACACTTTCCAGCCCATATTTCGGAATCGCTGCCGTCCGATAATCTTCATTCCGTCCTTGACAGGTCTCAGGTATAATTCTTCAGTGAAGGATAAAAAAGGAATTGGAGATATCCCTGAATCCTTTTTCTACTGTGCCGGAGTGCATCGACCTCCCTTTCATCAGGACCGGCAAGGTCCGATGTACTGATAGAATCATCACGGGTCCGAGAAAGAGTGATGAAATGGATGCCGCAAAGAATGCTTTAGTATCTTCCAAGCGCCGCTTGAATAGTCGTGCCGGTTCGAATGCACAGCAGATACCTCTTTTTCCGCCGGAGTCAAAGTGCATATCGGACAGATACTCCAACTCCGCTCATATTGTGTTTGCCCAGGGAGACTCCCTGGAGCTGTTAAAATCTTGCCCGGATGGTTTCGCCACGCTGATAATAACATCCCCTCCCTACAATATCGGGAAAGAATATGAATCACAGGTGAAACTTGAGAAGTATATTCAGACATTCCGTCCCATTCTCGAACAACTTGTTCGGGTTCTTTCGTGCCGGGGTTCCTTGTGCTGGCAAGTCGGGAATTATGTTCAAGACAGTGAGGTATTCCCGCTTGATATCTTTTTTTATCCGCTATTTAAGCAACTTGGATTACAACTCCGAAATCGAATTATATGGACCTTCAACCACGGGTTGCATTGCTCCGTCAGATTTTCGGGTCGTTATGAGACACTATTGTGGTTTACAAAAACCTCTGATTACACATTTAATCTGGATTCCGTTCGGGTTCCGTCCAAGTATCCGGGTAAGACTTATTTCCGACCGGGACCGAAGTATGGTCTTCCATCAGGAAACCCACTGGGTAAGAACCCAAGTGATGTTTGGAATCTCACGATTCAGGAGTGGGAAACCGGCCTTTGGTCCATACCGAATGTCAAAGCGAATCATCCGGAGAAAACGATTCATCCCTGCCAGTTTCCGATCGAACTTGTCGAACGTTGTGTTCTTGCAATGACAGATGAAGAGGATTGGGTACTTGATCCGTTCAGCGGGGTCGGTTCCGCGATGCTGGCGGCTGTGATGCACAATCGGCGTGCCATGGGATGTGAACGTGAGCCATCTTACATGGATGAAGCCAAGCGCAGGATGGAACTTCTTTTTTCAGGCGATCTGCCGTATCGGCCACTGGGAAAACCGATTTATGAACCTACGGGAAGAGAGAAAGTTTCTCAAATCCCGGATTTGTGGCAACAGGAAAAGGAAAACAAATGATTATCGCCGCGATGTATTCATTCAATAACGGTGAACAAATCGTAAAAGAACAATATCCGATAGTTATACAGGAAATCAGGTGCGCCCGTTTCAAAAGACCGTTTCCATTACGGTGCATGTGGTACATCGTATCGTTGATGAGGAAGGTTCTCGCTTGTGACTGAGCCATCACGCATTCTGATTGTGGATGATGAACCGGAAACGATTCACCTGCTCAAGACTCTCCTCGAACCCCTTGAGGTAGAGGCGGATGAGGCATACAGCGGTGAGGAGGCGCTTCCGATGATTCATCCCGCCAAGTACAACCTGCTGATCACCGATCTGCGAATGGGCGATATGGACGGCATTGCACTGATGCGGGAAGCTCTTCGGATCGATCCGAATCTGATTGTGATCATGATGACGGGCCATGCGACAATTGCGGCAGCGGTCGAGGCCATGCGAGAGGGCGCGTACCATTTTCTCACCAAGCCGTTCAATGCCCGTGAGGTACTGGTTTTTGTCGAGAAGGGACTGAAACAAAGCCGGCTCCTGACCGAAAACTACGAAATGCGGAGGCAGCTGCAGGAAGCTCAGGGGCTGGATCAAATCATCGGCAAAAGCAAGACCATGGAGAATCTGTTCGCGCTGATCCGCCGGGTAGCCGACAGCGAAAGTACCGTGCTGATCCAAGGCGAGAGCGGAGTGGGAAAAGAACTTGTTGCGCAGGCCATCCACACGCTTTCCTCGCGATCCCACGAGCGGCTTGTAAAGGTCAACTGTCATGCCCTGGCATCCAATATCCTTGAAAGCGAGTTGTTCGGTCATACACGGGGAGCGTTTACCGGCGCGACCCAGGATCGACGGGGTCTTTTCGCCAATGCGCACCGGGGGACGATTTTTCTGGATGAGATCGGCAGCGTTTCGCAGGAACTTCAGGCGAAATTGCTTCGAACTCTCGAAACCGGCGAGATCCGGCCTGTTGGAGGGGATGACACCTACCATATCGATGTCAGGGTTCTCGCAGCAACCAATCAGAATCTGATGAAAGAGATTGAATCCGGGAACTTTCGGGAGGATCTCTATTACCGCTTAAATGTAATTACGCTTACCGTACCGCCTTTGCGCGATCACAAAGAGGACATTCCGATCCTGGTCCGGCACTTCTTAGAGACTCTTTGCGGAGGAAAAATGTTGCCTAAGTGTGAGCCGGGATTTCTGGAAACCCTGATGGCATACTCCTGGCCGGGGAATGTGCGACAGCTGCGCAGCGCCATCGAGCGAGCCTACCTGCTTCGGGAACAGAATCTTCTTCAGCGCAAAAGCCTTCCGCCCGAGATCCTCGCGCCGGAACGAATGGCGCCGGATCTGTCGGCGGGCGAAATTCTGCCCTTGTCGCTGGAGGAAGGCGAGCGTCGGCAAATCGAGAAGGCGTTGCTGATTACCAAAGGTCATTTATCCCATGCGGCCGAATTGTTGGGTATCTCGCGCCGGACCCTCTACAGCAAAATCCGAAAATACAATATCGATTACAAGACCCTGTAGTTTCCCCATCACAGGCCGGCCGCCTGTGCCGTCCGGATTATTCCCTCTCGACTATTTCATCTCGGCTAATTCTTTTGCCGCTTTTTCGCTGCTTTCCTTATGATCAGGGGATTCCGGCTCCGCTACGGCTGCCTGAAAAGCCTTCTTTGCTTCATCCAAGCGCCCCAAGGCTTTCAGCGCCATTCCTCTCCAGTAATGGGAATTGGCTTCTCGGATGTGCGGCCCGCGTTCCACAGCCAGATTTTTAGGGAAAGTCAGAGATTTGTCGAAATGTTCCAGCGCGCCTTTTGGATCACCGCCTTGCAGTAGTTTTTTCCCCTGTTCCAGATGGGCCTTCACAAACAATTCATGACTGGTGAACTGGTTCTCCCAGTTCTGGAAGACCGTGGTTTCCAAAAACCGAATCGCCTCGGGATACATGCCCTGCTTCAGGTAAAGACGCGCCAGCATTTCCGTGGAGTCTCGCCGAGGATAGGGTAATCGATATCCCTTTTCCAGGAGGGCAATGGCTTCCCTTGCTTTGCCCTCGGCTTCAAACAGTTCGGCCAGGTCACGGTACAGGATCGGGTCTTCGGGATCGCATTGCAGCGCTTGTTCGTAGTACTCGATGGCTTTCTTGCGGTCGCCGTCGATCTTATTCGCCGCGAGGCCCAGGTTACGAAATGCCACACTGGACGGCGGGGAAATCTCTACCGATCTCTCCCAATACTTTCGACCCTCCTCTAATTGTCCTTTGGCGAACAACAGGTTCCCCAAATACAGCGCCGCGCGGCTATCCTGGGGATCGGCATCCAGCACGGCGCGAAGGATCGGGATGGTCTCCAGCCGATGCGGGAACACATAGGTCGGCGAACACTCCTGCGCGGATTTCCAGTAGTTCCTTGCCTGCTCGGATTGTCCTCTCTTGTATGCAAGCCAACCGGCGTAATACCAGGCAATGGGATGACCCTCACCGGAAGCGCGTTTCTCCAGATAAAGATCCTGGAGAAGTTCCGCCGCCGGTTCATACCGACGTAGATTGATCCAGAACGCGGCCATTTCCAGTACATTCTGCGGCTCATCGCGAACAACTTGTCTCAACTTTTCCACCGCGCGTTTTCGGTCTCTATCGGAATTCGCCGACAAGTAACCGATACTGTGCGCGGCCAGGTCCAGCGGATTATCATTCAAGACGATCTCCGCTGTTGCGGCCGCGTCTTCTCTCTCACCAAGCAGGAACAACGCGGCGGCGAGTACATCTCGGCTGACCAGATCGCGATCATTTCGCTGTAGCGCCTCCAGCGAAAGAGAGACGGCATCACCCAACCGGCCGGATCGAACCGCCAAGCGAGCCAACACACTGTAGCCGAGCGCGGCGGATTCGGGGAACCGAACCGCTTTCCAGGCCGACTCTTCGGCTTGATCGTCGAATCCGCTTCGCAGCCGACCCACCGAAAGCCAATACCACCCCATTCCCCAATCCGGATTTCGTTCCACGGCCTGAGCCGCATATTTACACGCGGTTTCGTATTTTCCCGATTCCAGGTCCAACACGGCTAATGAACACAGCGCCGGGCCGAACGCGGGATCTTTTTCCAGCGCCTTCCGATATTGTTTCCGCGCCTGCGCAGGCTGAGACTGCTTGTCTAATACCTGCCCGTCAAGCCAGAGATCATAAGCCGTCTTTTTCTCTTCCGGGATCGGTGTCGGCAGCGCGGGCGGCCTGCGAACAGGGAGCGGTAACGGGTGCGCAAAAGAAGCCCTCTCACGACCGTTCCTGTCGATTAAGGTGATGCGCCAGGGACCTTTACTGCTGTTGGTCGGGTGATGGATCACCGTCGGTTCTTTGGGCGTGGGATCGACAGCGTACAATGCGCTGTTTCCGACTGCGGAGACGGTCAGCGATCCTTTTCCCGTGCAGGAGGTAGTCAAAAAGCGGATGAGCAGCTCTCCGGTCTCCTCGGTTACATGAAACGCGGCCTCCCGATCGGCATAGTTGAATCCTTCCAGATCGTGTACCGGATACCACCGCTCTGTCCATTCGAGGACTTGGTGCGGTTGGAGAAATCCGAAATCGGCTTGGGTCCGCAACGGGCCGGTTTGCACCTCGTTATACGGACCGTCGTCATCCGTGAGAAGGCTCTGGCGCAGTTTGGAATCCTCAGATTGCCCCCAAGTCCAGGCTTTCTTGCCGGGCAACAGGTAATGATCGGCGGTAGCAACAACTCCGCGATGCAGTAAATGATCGTAAGACCCGAAAAAATCCTGGTCGCATTCATAAGCGAAAATCGCACTCGGTCCCGGGTGGTTTTTTGCATAAGATAAATCGACACCCCGTTCGTCAATCGGCCATGTGTAGAAACTCGTTCCGGCATGATCTGTGCCGAGTGTCATGGGGTAGATGAATTGAAAGCCGTCGGTATTGGGCATGGCCGTATTGTTCCAGAAATAGTATGGGTGGACCTCATCCTGAGCGTTAAACAATCGAATTCGTTCATCGAGCGCCGCCGTTCCCGGCCGAAGTGTCAGCACAACCGTCCAGTGCGTTCGGAAAATACGTTCCACATGGCCGACAACAATGGACGCGCTCCCGTCCGCATTGTTTAAGAGGCAACTTTCGATGGGTTCCACACAGGTCGCGGCATGGCCCATGGGCCCGGTGTTCCATTCCACGCCGCCGGATATCCATGCGCCGCGCATGGCGAGCAGGTTGGGTTTGATAACATGATTCACATAATACATCGGTTTATCGATGCTCTTGTTGATTATCTCATAGACATGCCCGCCCAGTTCCGGCAGTACGCAAACACGCAAGTACTCATTCTCCATAAAGAGGGCGCGATATGTGCGGTCCGTTTTGGTGTCGCCGAGTTGATCCTGTAGCGTGTAAGGATAAATATTGTTTCCCTCGACGGCGGGAAACACCGGGTCGATGCTCCCCGGGTGCCAGGCATAGGTCGGGATCGTAATCCGGTCTTCCCAGACCTTTACTGTTTCGGAAGTAGCGGGAAGGGAAAGGGTGGCGAGGAAAGCGAAGAGGAGAAGACGAACGCGCATAATAGCCTCCAAGACAGGTTGATATGGGTGTTTGCATGAGAAATCGCGGTCAAGAGTCACTGGTTATTGACAAGATTCCATTCTTCTTCCGTGAAATACAGATGATCGGGAGCGCCAAACCGACCAAAGCAATAGGCCAATCGCTCCTGCAAGGCTTTTAATGCCTCATCGGAGAGACGCAACCGTAGACATCGTGCGGCAAGAGCATGCAGGTTAATGGGCGGAAAAGACTGAACATCAAGAAGGTCGGCGACCGATTCAACCATTGAGAATTCGTTGTCAACATACTTGGGAAGGTAAAAAAGGGAGGGATAGCGACCCGGATTGATCAGTGGCTTGATGCTCTTAACCCGTTTCTCAACGGAACTTGTCGAAAAATGTTTCATTCGTTGTTCGCATGGAACGACTCTCACAATTAGAATGGGTCTTTCTCTGCCGGGCTCTCCGGTCAAGTCGCAAGACTGGTTTAAAACCAGTCCTACGGACATTTCCAGATTCGCGAGTATTTTCGCTTGTGAAGAGATTTCTCTAAAGCCGGTCAGATCCTTCTTCTGTGGGGATAGTGCTCCTTCAATTAGGATTTGAGATTCGGAGATTGAGAATCGGAGGAACGGAATGGGCCAGAGAATATCCCCCTGTTTCAAGCAAGGCGAGTCTTCAGTCCCCTCACTTGGAGAAGAATAGAAGTCCATTTATAGATCACTCTCTTGCTCAAGATCATATTGATATTTGAATAGATCCCGATTATGCGGTGCTTCCGCGAATACGTGGCTCCAGTCAATATTTGGTGGAACCTCTACATGCGAAAGGGAATCCATTGACCGATAATCCAGTTCCAACTCATCAAATTCCTCATCATCTCCCAAATCGTATTGCGGAGTCACCACAGGGAATTGCTCCTTGACAGTGGGTTCAGCTGGGCAAGAGAGAAAGGACACGACAAACGAAAATAGGCGCGACTCGGGATTCGATTCGTCTTGCCATCCTATGGATACGGGAGTGTAAGTGTTTTTCCGGGATATTGTATCTAGTGGGACATTGGTAATCCGGAAAGGATTTCGCGGATTATCTAAAACTGTACGGATATCCTGTGAAGAAAAATCACGATATCGGGCGCTCGTCCAATGAGATGGTTCTTCAGTACCTCTTGCACACAAGCGGTCTGATACAAGAAACCGGGATATCTTGGGCACGGCATCTTGCCCATATTCATACCAGAGACTCGTTGTCATTCCAATGTCTCCTTTAAGAGCGACTCGTCTACGAATCGACGATAGGATTCCACAAGGTCTTTCCATTTCGCAATAACGGCAATTGTCCGTTCGAGTCTGACTCCCGGATCCGAGCCAGATACCTCATGATGGAAATTCGCGGCAAAAATCAAGATGTGCCCCTGGTCTCCATCAGATGTGGAACGAATCATCGGTTCGATCGTCAGATTCAGAAGATCTTCTCCCATCCGGTATACGAAACGGATTCCTATTTCTGCTGGGCACTCATTGAATTGGGTCCAAGGTCCAGGCAAGATCAATCTCTCGGTCCGGAATCCTGCTTTTTCATCGTCTGAAATTGGAATGTCTCCCTTTGGATTGATGCCAACCGCGCGATATTCCACGTGCGGGAGAGTCTTTACATAATCGCGTGCAATATCCGCCACAACGATATCAGCCAGTTGTTTATCAGCAAGCGTCTGCGAGAAACTGACCTTACCTAATTCCGCGATTATGTTCACTCCATTTTCGAAAGAGACGTGCGCGAATGGCCCTACACATATTGGATCTTCCGCCAGTTTCCAATCTTGTCCCACAATCCCGTTGTATTTCAGGAAATCGGGATTCAATATCGTGGGATTGTGGTTTCTCGCAGCCACCACAACTGCCAATTCTCGTATTGTCAGGGTCTGCTTCATGATGTTAAGAACCACGAAGAGGGATTATTCCTTTCGTATTGTCAACCGAAAACCGTGCACTTACAGCCTGTGCATATAAACGGAATACGAACGCAAACAAAACGATTTTAATTCCCTTCGCCCAAAAGTAAACCGCCGTTCACTGAAATTGCCCGGTCAATCATCCCTCAATCCCAATCCCCCTCAAATACTCCAGGCTCTCGCGGATGGAGTCTTTCGGCGCTTTGTTGGTTTTGTCCTGTTCCACCACAATCCATTCCGTACCGGCACGGAAAGCGGCATCCCGCACGGAGAGAAGATCCACCTCGCCCCGGCCCAGTTCTGTAAACCGGCCCGGCGAACCATCCTTGAAATGGCAGTACAGGGCACGGTTCCGGTATCGGTCGATATACTCCGCCGGATCCTCTCCACCGATGTAGACCCAATACACATCGACACACAGTCCCACCAAATCCGAATCGCAGAGTTCCATCATGCGATGAATGCCTTTGACGCCATTCCAAACCCGGAACTCATAGTCGTGATTGTGATAGCAGAACCGAATTCCTGCATCCCGGCATTGCCGCCCGACTTGATTGAACACCTCGGCGCTGCGTTCGTAGCCTTCCAGGGAATGGAGGTCGCTCACCCCGGAACAGAGAAAATACCGCGCTCCCACCGCCTTCAGGTATTGCAGGTGTAAATGCACCTTTCCCTGCTGGGTCAGTTCCTCATAACCGACATGAATCGCGCTGACCTGCAGGTCTGTCTCCGCAAGGATCTTTTTGAATCGCGATTCGCCGTGTGTCTCAAAGAAGTTGCAGGTTTCTATCGCGGTGTACCCTGCCTGAGAGACCTCCTTCAGCACGCCTTCGAGATCGTTTTGCACGCGATCTCCAAAAATGATCAGGTTCAATCCGATATTCGGTTTATTCATGTGTCCGTTCTCCTTTTTTCCGGTCGGCTGGTCAAAGTGTAGGAGGTGTGTCGCCGCAGCACAAGGAGCATTTGCCCAGGGTTTATCCCCGCAAAGGGACGTGGCATAATGTCTTGTCTTTTTTAACGATTCCGGCGCAGAGAGGGTTTCTCATGTCTGGAACGACAGTCACGGCGCTTGTTTCTCTGAAGATTTTTGACAATGTGGCGGCGACAGCGTTGTATGCCCTGAAAGACCGGCTGGGGTATCATCAAATCCGTTCCCTGGAACGCAGCGATTATTGGCGATTGTCTCTGCCTGATCTGGACGAACAGACCGCCGTGGAGACCATCGAACAGATTGTGTCCAGGACCGCTCTGTTTGCAAATCCGAATAAGCACCGATGGGAGATTGCCGCCGATGCCGATCCGACCAAAATGGTGCATAAATCCGCCGGAGAAACCGCGGCAGCCATTCTGGTGGAGGACGAAGAGGATGCCCGCACGGCAGGGGTGCGGGAGGCCCTGTTGACCGGCGGAAGCTGCGGCAGCGGGATTGAGGTTTCGCACGGCACTTTATGGGTGCTGAGGTTGGGGGATTTGCCTCTTGCGGAGGCCAGGTCTCTGGCCGAGGAAGTGGCCGTAACCAAAGCACGACGCCGAGGACTGTTCTCCAACCCCCACTACCAGCGGGCCACGGTGATGGTTTCCGGGAATTAACCTTCCGCTTTCATTTCCCGATACAAAATTGCGTGAAGATCCGGTCGATGATATCCGGCGAGATAACTGTCCCACGCAGGCATCCCAGAGAGGCAAGGGCAGAGCGGATCTCTTCCGCTGCAATCTCCGGTTGTCCGTGGGACACCGCTTCCATCACGGATATCAAAGCCTCTCGAATCCGGCGCAATTGCTCTTCCTGGTACGCGGAAAGCAAAATCTCCGGCTCATCGGATGTGTCCGGAAGAAGCCGGGCGGTCAGTTCGTCCAGTTTCTCCCACAAGGCATCCATTCCGAGGCCGGTCAATGCGGAGATGGGAATCCCCTCTCTTTCCGGCGGTTCGGAAACCAGATCCATTTTATTCAGAATAACCAGAACCGGCTGTTTGAAGGAGTTACAAATTTGTTGCTCCTCGGCAGTGACTGGCTCGGTGGCTTCGGTGACAAGAAGAATCGCATCGGATTCTTCTATTGCCTCGCGTGTGCGTTCGATCCCCAGGGCTTCCACTTCCTCCGGTTGTTTCCGCAATCCGGCGGTGTCGATAAAGGTTACCGGTACGCCCTGGATTTCGACGGTGGCCTCGATGGTGTCGCGTGTGGTTCCCGGATGGGGACTGACAATGGCTCTGTCCCGACCCACAAGACGATTAAAGAGGCAGGATTTCCCCACATTCGGCCTGCCGATCAGGACATATCGAAATCCCCCGGTCAGGAGCCGACGCCGAAACGCGGTCGATTCGATCTCCCGGATTTCCTGCAAAGTGGCTTGAATTTCACGGATTTCTAACGAATCCTCCTCTTCGGAAATGTCATCGGGAAACTCGATGGATGCCTCGATCCTGACAGCCATTTGGATCAGGTTTTCTTCAATGAACAGAAGTTTTTGCTGAAGGATTCCACGATAGGAAGAGAAAGCGGCGCGCCGGAATCGTTCGGTACTCGCTTCAATCAGGTCGCCAATAGCCTGTGCCTGGATGAGATCCAACTTGCCGTTTCGAACAGCGCGGAATGTGAATTCGCCCGGTCCGGCCGGACGTGCCCCCAAACGGTGGAGTGCGCCAAGAACGGCGCGCACAATCGCCAAGCCTCCATGACAGCTGATCTCGATGACATCCTCGCCGGTGTAGGATTCCGGCGCGGGAAAGAAGGTGATCAGCACCTCGTCGAGGATGTCTCCGTCGAGGACAAGGGGCGCCAGCGTCACGCGGCGCGGTTTCGGCGGGGCTTTCATCAAAGGAGGAGAGAGAGCCTGTATGAGCGACAGTGAAGCAGGACCGCTGATGCGCAGCACAGCAATGGCTCCCCGGCCTGGCGGTGTCGAAAGCGCGGCAATGGTATCTTCCCGGAAGTAATCAAATGTGGCGGTCATATCGGACGAACGATAGAGGAATTTGTCGGGGCGTCACTCACGGATTGAAAAGCCTCACTTTGACTGGCTCTCGCGGTGTTGCACTATGACCATACGACTGGAGAACTTCGTGGCAATGGGCGGAAACTTCGGTTTTCGAAGCTTCTGTCTGGTCATCATGCTGCGAACCTGATCCTCAATACTGTCTTCGTAACCGCTGTCCTTCAGCACCTCATCGTTGATATAGGCTATCACGTCATCTACATTCTCAATCTGCGTGGCGATCAGTTTGGTTTCCTTTTCAATGGCGGAGAGTTCCGAGGACCCTTTCTCGATTTTCTTTTCCGTTTTGTCGATTTTTTCGACACGATTTTCGTATTCATCCATGTCCACGGTTACTCCGCGTGCCTTAAGGTTATCTTCCTGCTCTTTGGCGGACTTCAGATCGTGGAGTTCCTGCTTCAAATGCCGGATTTCATTTTCCAGGGAGTCTTCACGTTGCGCCGAGAGATATTTCTGGACACTCAGCACCCGCTTCTTGGTTTTCTGCAATTCCATCCGATAGTAATAGCTCGTATAGATATCCGGCTCAAGCGCGCGACTCATAATAACATATTGACGTTTCTTTGCGGCGAGTTCCTGCGCGAGATTGGCCGCTTCCGCAGTCTTGCCCTGGCGTTGCAGGTTCATCATTCTGCCCAGTTTGGATTCGTATTCCTCGAAGATGGGTTCCCGTTTCCTTTTGGCCTCGATGGTTTTCTCAATTTCCCGCATGGCGCTGGTGAGTTGTTCCACCTCTTGAAATCGGCGCTGCAAGGTCGGTTCGATGCGCCGGATTTCGTCTTCGGAGATGGCCTGTTCCTCTTTATATCGGCCCAGAGTGGATGCGGATATCGCGAGCAGAACCGACAGTTCATCGGAGAGGGATTTGAATTCTCCCCGCATGGCGCGCTTGATTTCCTTTTTGACGGCATTCTGACGTTTGTCGGTATCGTCGGAAATCTGCAAATACAAACTGGCTTCATCCTGGGTGATCCAATTCACCTTCCCGTTGAGGACAAATCGGACCAGTTTATTCGGATCGACACCTTTCCTGTCGGCTTCGAGCGGACGGGTTCTCTCCCAATAGTCATCAAATCGGTCCAGGGTGAGGTATTTCCGGTCCTCACCGCCGAAAATACTGTCGAAGGAGGCTTTTGGCGCGCTGTAGTCTTCCTGGTCTGCTGACATACTTTCCTTGTCCTGGTGAATGAACTGCGATTTCCGATAGCCCGCTTCCACGGAGTGGTTACTCGGTGTAGGGTAACCGCACTCCGCCGTACGGATAGGCTCCGCCGCTGTGTCCTGATCTGAAAAGATACGAACCGGGGACCCGGCAGATTTCACCGATCCTTCGTTATTATTTTATGTCGAATTCATCGCAAAGTCGATAGCGCAAGAAAAGAATCTTTTTGAAATGAACAATCATACCCTGGCCGTCCTGGAATATGAGAAAGTGATCGCGCTGTTGCGATCTTTGGCGTTCTCCGATTTGGGCCGTCAGCGGGTAGATGACCTGCGCCCGCGCACGGACCTGACTCAAATCCGTCATGAATTAGGTGAAACATCGGAGATGCGCCGCCTGTGGGAAGCGAAACAGGACCCGCCGCTGGATGGACTGCACGACCTTTCGGGGGTAATAAAAAAGAGCCGGATCGGAGGAGCAATGCTGGAACCTCCGGAATTCCTGCAAATCAAGGACTGTGTTATTGCCGCCCGCCGGATTCAATCTTCCCTGCGTGAGATTCAAGTCAAGGCACCCCATATTCAGCATTACGGGCAGCGCCTGATCCCGCGCGAGGATATTGAGGAGGCCATTGACCGCGTCCTGGATGAAATGGGCGAGGTCCGCGACAGCGCCTCACCGGAGCTCCGAAGAATCCGGCGTTCTCTCCGGGAATTGCGGCAGGAAATCGTCAAGAAACTTGAAATCCTTCTGCGCACCGATTTCAAACCTTATGTCATGGAAAACTACTACACGCAGCGCGAGGGGCGCTATGTGCTGCCGGTGGAGGCCAAGTTCCAGAACCGCGTGGCGGGCATCATTCATGATCGGTCAGCGACCGGAACCACGGTCTATATCGAGCCGCTTGTTCTCATCCAGGAAGGCAATCGCCTGAAAGACCTGGAGAAACAGCAGGAGCTGGAGGTCCGTCGAATCCTTCGGGAACTGACTAACCTGGTCGGCAAAGCTGCACTGGACCTGGAGAATAACCAGGAGATTTTCGCGGACCTGGATTTTCTTGCGGCGAAAGCCCGTTTCAGCATCCGGTTCGATATGACAGAGCCGGAATTTGTGGAGAACGGCCCATTTGAGCTGCTGGGAGCGAAACACCCTCTGCTTATGAAACACCTCGGTGCGGAACGGGTCGTCCCACAGGACATCCGGCTGGATCGGGATATCCGAATTCTGGTGATTACCGGCCCGAACACCGGCGGCAAGACCGTCGTCCTGAAAACCGTGGGATTGCTGATTCTGATGGCTCAGTCCGGTCTGCATATCCCGGTGCAATTTGGAACACGGCTTCCGCTGTATGGCTACATCGGAGCGGACATCGGCGATGAACAAAGCCTTGAACAAAGTCTTTCGACCTTTTCTTCGCATATCTCACAGATTCGAAAGATCCTGGAGGAAGCGGGGTCGGGGAGCCTGGTTCTGCTGGATGAACTCGGATCGGGTACGGACCCTGTGGAAGGCGGCGCGCTGGCGACAGCCATCCTGGAGTCGCTTCATCGGAAAGGCGTGATGGCGTGTATTACCACGCATTTGAATGACCTCAAGGTCTATGCGCATAACACGAACGGCGTGACTAACGGGGCCATGGAGTTCGACTCGGATACATTGGAGCCGACGTTTCGATTTACCCTCGGCCTTCCGGGACGGAGTAATGCCATTCAGATCGCCCAGCGCCTTGGGCTTTCGAGCGAGATTATTCAGTCGGCCCGTAACTATGTCGGGGAGTCCGGCGCGGAAGCGGAGGATCTGCTGTTCCGCCTGGGAGAAGAGCTGAAGCTGGCTCAGCAGCATCGCCGGGATGCCGAAGAGGCATTGCTCAAAGCGCGGGATGTCGAACGGGAAAGCGAGGAGATCCTCCGCCGCGCCAATACGGAGGCAGGTCGGATTCTGAAGCGATCCGAACAAAAAGCGCAAGGCTTGCTGACCGAGATGGAACGGCGACTAAAAGCGCTCGATCGCCAGGAACAGGAGTTCCGGCAGGAATGGAAACGTCGCCTGGCGGAATTGGAACAAAAAGCGTTCTCCAACACTCCACCCGAAACTCTTCTTCAACAACTCCGTCAGGAGCTGCGTGTTGCGCGAAGCCAAATGGAGGATGTCTCCGCCGCCGCCCGCGAAAGGCTGGGAGAATCGCAGGAAAAACCGGTCGATCCCCGGGACATCCAGGAAGGACTGGAAGCGCGAATTCAGGGAATGACCGGCTGGGGAAAGGTTCTTAAACTTGTGAATCGGGGACGGGATGTCGAGCTTTCCATCAGCGAAATGACGCTGCGGGTTCCTGTGGAACGCATTGTGGAACTGCGGAAATCTGTCTGGGATTACTTTCCGCCTCAAGCCACTCTGGATTACGTTCCCAAGGAAGAGTCCGTTACCCAGGTAGATATACACGGCCTTACGGTAGATGAAGCGCTGCCTGTAGTCGATCGCGCCCTGAATGATGCTGTCCTGTCACAATCGCCTTCCGTTACCATTGTCCACGGTCATGGTACAGGAACGCTTCGCCGCGCTGTCCGGGGATATCTGGCAACGCACCCGCTTGTAAGAAGCTTTCGGAACGGTAGAGATTACGAGGGCGGCGCGGGGGTGACGGTTGTGGCGTTTCGGGATACGGAGGAGTGAGAGGCAGACGAAACAGCCCCGCCTCCTCTCCTATTCAAACTCCTCATAGATCCTCCCGCTTCGATACGCCTCCCAGGTGTTCTCAAACCAGTACTCCTCTTCGGGAATCGGGCGGACAGGCGTGACCGACGTGACAAAGCGCCCCGCGTCCTCATCCCAGGCAACCTCCAATACCTCTCCCCGCAACTCCTCGTTTTCCGGCAGAAAGTTCCACTCATCGCCCAGCATTGGGTGTGGCTTGATTCCTCTCTTTTCATCCGTAATCAAGTGCGACCCTCGGCTGCCGCCCCCCCGCGCGATCATTGCATCCATCGCGGTCAAGTACGCTTCCGAGGTGAGCGCCATCTCGTAGATCTGCCAGGCTTTCAGGAAGTCTTTCTTTTCGTGCAGCCTTAATCCTTCCTGGGCAATTCGTTTCCGCAGCTGTGTCGCATCCGATACGGCTTGTCTTACACCATCCGGTCGCCGAATTTGCGAGCCGTGCTCGGTCATCCGATGTCGGATTTCCCGTTTCGCCTCCTGTAAACCGAGAGTAGCCGATTCTCCCTGATGCAGCCATCGCTCAACTCGGTCGAAAGTCGCCTGAATCCGGTCTTTAGCCGAATCGCAGAATTGCCGCTCGTCCGGCAGATCCGCAAAACAGTAAAACACGATGTACTCCGCCGCCCGCAGAGCGCCCACCTGCCCGCTGTTCAGCGCAGAACCGCCCGGACGTTTTACCCCGTGGGTCCCGGCGAGCTCCCCGATGATAAACAGATTCTGGATGGTCGATTCCCACCACGGGCCGACTTTGAATCCGCCGTTATTGTGCTGCGAGCAGACACAGACTTCCAGCGGCTCTTTGAATAGATCTCTTCCGCGCTCGGTGTACAAGTCGATACTGAGCGGATTCATTTTCAGTAGACGCCGGATCGGGGTATCCTGTAATGCCCCGGAATTCACAAGGTAATTGCGCGCCTCCGGTTCCAGATCATCCGGCGAAAATTCCCGTAGTCCCGATCCGGCTCGCGGATTCTCCCGAAAATCCATGAACACACGGCGACCTTTGTAAAACACTTCATTATACACAAGGATGTCTACTACCGAGGAACGATAACCCGTCAATTTATCGGGGTCGAACGGCCATTGGTATCCTTTGAGAAAAATGTTCGTTGCCATCGAACGCATGGATGGAAAGTATGGATTCAAAAACTCTTGCGGGTCGGTTCCATCGGGCCGGGTACTAAAATAGCGCGGAATTACCTGTTGATATGTACCCGATACGTTCCATCTCGGATCGACAGAAGCCAGTCCGAATTGCGATTCCGTCAAATTCTGCGCAACCGCCCCGGCTTCAAACAGACAACCGTGACTTCCCATCTGCCCCGGAGGGTAGACAGAGATTTCATACATGTCTCCGGGGCCGCCGGTGGCCACAACCAGATTTTGGCAATGAATGACTACAAGACCGTGGTGCGGTTCGTCTCTTCGGGAACGGTCAACAAACACCGCTCCGATTACTTTTTTCTCCGGCCCCAATCGATCTGTGAGAACGGAAATTAGTTCGAAATGCTGGAAAATCTTGATGCCGTAACGTTGGATCTCAACCAGCGCTTTCTGGTACATAAATCGTGAGGTCCACGGTCCGGCGGAGGTGGCGCGCCGGCGGGGATCGTGATCGGTTTTGTAGCCGACAAAACTCCCGTACGCGGTATGAGGAAACGGGACACCATTCTCGACCAGATGGTAGAAACACCGTGTGGAGTTCTCTCCTTCAATCAGGGCCAGGTCGCCGTGCATACATCCCCCGGCAGACAGGGTTTTCGCGAAATCCAGCGGGCAGTCCGCCGTCCCGCCGACGGCATTCAGGCGGTAGTATGTCTGCTTGTCGGAGCCGGAATTATTGGAGGTTCCGCCGCCCAGGAAATTCGTGGCAATGGCGACATGATCGCGCGGATTAGCCGTTCCACGTTCCTCCAGAAATCGGAACATATACTCTGCACAGCTCAGCCCGGCCGCGCCGCTCCCGACAATCAATGTATTGATAGGGTAAAGGGGGATCGCCGTCCGATCTTTCAGATAAACATATCGCTCTTTCACCGTTCTTCCTCTCATTTGCTCAGAGTCTGGGAATCTGAAAACCTCCGCTGACCTCAATCACCTCCCCCGTGCTGTAAGCGAGATCCCCGTTGACGATCGCGCCGACTACTTTCGCCACATCCTCCGGCTGTCCCCATCTTCGCTGCAGCAGAATCCCCTCCTCGATCAGTTTGTCGTATCGTTCCTTTACCACCGCCGTCATATCCGTCCGAATAATTCCCGGGCGAATCTCGTAGACAGTGATTCCCTCCTCGGCCAGGCGGTGCGCAAACAGTCGGCTCACCATCGAGAGTCCGGCTTTCGAGATACAATATTCCGGTCGTGAGGGGGAAGACACATAGGCGGAAATGGATGTAATGAAAACAATGATTGGGGGAAAGGGGGTCGATTCCTTTACCTGTTTGACCATTTGCTTGGCGACAAGCTGCGTCAGAAAAAACGGTCCCCGTAAATTGACATTCATCACCAGGTCATAACTCTGTTCCGTCGATTCAAGAATATCGAGCCGCCTCGGACAGGGAATCCCGGCATTGTTCACCAGGATATCAATGCGCTCAAATGTGTTGAGTGTCTCGTCCAGAATGCGCCTGCGGTCGTCTGTGTCGGAGATGTCCCCGTGAATGAACAGCCCGGTTCGACCGATTTCCTGGATGCGCTCCAGGACCTCGCAAGCCCCGGTTGAACGATCTTCCGGGTTATCGACGATGTCGTTCACGACAACATCGAAGCCGCGTCGGGCGAGTTCCAGGGCAATACCTCTGCCGATACCTCTTCCTGCGCCGGTTACCAGCGCCGTTCCTTTACTCTGTTCCGCCATAACCGTAACTCCTGCTCTCTCTCGGGTTTTTCAGATTCCGCCGTATACGGTGACGTGGGAAGGGGGGTTGTGTCAAGAACACAAACCCCATCCGGTCTTGGGGTCCTTGGCATCGTTCGGTCTTTGGTTGATACTGTGAGCGTCAACAAATCGAGAGGAGTGCAAGCCCCATGCGAACTCAATTTGTCATCGCCCTGTCGGTTGTCCTTATTCTCTTCACATCCGCGTATGCGACAAGTTCGAAATCCTCGTTCACCGTCAATCAGGATATGGTGATCGTGCAGGCGCGGGATGCCATCCCTGCCGAACAACATGCGGCGGAGGAACTTCAGCAGTATATCGAAAAAAGCACAGGGCTGCGCCTGCCCATCGTTGAGACAGCCCAGGACCGTCCGGCCATTTTCGTGGGACCCGGACCGGAGACATCTCGCATCGCCCCGGACTTGGCAGCGGAAAACCTCGGGAAGGAGGAATTCTTTCTTGAAACCCGTGACGGAAACCTGTTTATTCTCGGCGGGCAGCCTCGCGGAACCCTGTATGGTGTTTATGAGTTTCTGGAGGATGTGATCGGCTGTCGGTGGTACACGAGGGACGTGGAGAAGGTCCCGAAACACAGGAAACTCACGATCCCCCGACTGCATCGCCGCGACAAACCGGATTTCGAATACCGCGAACCGTTTTTTACCGAGGCATTCGACAGGCTCTGGGCATCGCGAAACCGAGTCAACAGCTCCCACGCCGACCTGGATGAGTCGGTCGGCGACAAGATCCATATAACAGGGTTCGTGCATACTTTCTACAGCCTTGTTCCTCCGGAAAAATACTTCGACCAACACCCGGAATACTTCTCCGAAATCAACGGCAAGCGCACGGCCGAGTATAGCCAGCTGTGCCTGACAAATCCGGATGTTCTTCGGATCGTGATCGAGGCCGTTTTTAAGCGAATCGAAGAAAATCCGAAATCAACGATTTTCTCCGTGTCGCAGAACGACTGGTATGGGGCCTGCCAATGCGCACAGTGCCGCGCCATTGAGGAGGCGGAAGGAAGCCCTTCCGGGACTTTAATCGCATTCTGCAATAAAGTAGCCGAGGCGGTAGCAGAGCGTTACCCGGATAAATACATCGATACCATCGCCTACAATTACACCCAGAACGCGCCGAAGACCATCCGCCCCCATCCGAACCTGATTGTGCGCCTGTGTCACATGGCTCCTTCCTGTGACAGCCACGCACTCGCTTCCTGCCCCAAAAATGCTACTTATGTAGAGGACCTCCGCGCCTGGTCTGCTATCAGTAATAAAGTCTATGTATGGCATTATGTAACGAATTTCTCCCACTACCTGATGCCGTTCCCGAATTTCAATGCCATTCGGGAAGATATCCCCTTTTACCGTCGGGAAGGTGTAGACGGCCTGTTCTGCCAGGGGAACTCCTCACCGGGCGGCGGCGGGGAAATGGCAGAGCTTCGCTCATACATTCTGGCGAAACAGCTGTGGGATGTCGATACGGATGTCGATGCGACAATCGATGATTTTCTACAGGGAGTCTACGGAAGATCATGGAAACCGATCCGCCGCTATTTCGATTGTTTACATGACTATGTCAAAACGAACGATATTCACTTTGACCTGTACAGCCCACCCGAAATCGGGCATCTGCCGCCGGAGATCCGGCAGAAAGGCCGCATTGCGCTGGATGAGGCGCTTCGAACAGCCGAAAACGATGCCGTCCGGGCGCGGGTAGAGAAAGTCCGGATGTGGCTGGATTATGCGGATATTTACTTCCAGCGGCGGCAACTGGAGCTGACCGGCGAAGACATTCTCGATCCGACATTAGTGGAGCGGTTTATTCGTGTAGCGAAAGCGAACGGCGTTACAAATATCAGCGAGGCAAATCCGATAGAGCCGTTCTATCAATCTCTCCAAATGCGCGGGTCGTACATCACAAACTGGTGGATTATCGGACCATTTCCAAAAGAAGAGGACGCCCTTTCCGACGGCGGATTCGGGCAACGGCAACCGGTTTCGTTCGACGGCGTGTATAACGGGCTGAACGATCAACCGGTACGTTGGATAAAAGTAACCGGCCCGACCGCCTATCTCGATTTTACTCGGTTTATCGAACCGTATGACATTGTCGGCGCGGCGTATGCATTTACATTCATTGACTCGGATTGTGAGCGGGACATCTCGATCGCGGTGGGCAGTAATGACGGAACGCAAGTCTGGGTAAATGGCGAACAGGTGTACAAGGATGCCGGAAATCACAAGGCGATCCCGGATCAGGACATTGTGCCGATTCATCTGCGCGCCGGACGGAATACCCTTCTGTGCCGGGTCCATCAGCTGGGAGCCGGGTGGGGACTGTATGTCCGGCTGCTGACTCAGGAAATGGATGTGAAAGCATCGGTAGAGATGCGATAGGGCGAAGGCGAATCGACATGTATGTCCCGATGACATCTCTGTCCGAGAAGTGGTATAATTCCGGGCAGGGGAAAAGATAGTGTTCTTTCGGCGATAATGGCGCGGGGAAATAGGTGACCTGGAGCAGGAGCGGACATTCAAGGCAATATGGGGCAATGGCCTAAACTCCAGGCAGGATAGAGGACATTACGTTCTAAAAAGGACTGGCGTTGATGAAAAGCGGCAAAAACGTTTCACCCATCTTTCTGGATGAAGATTTTTCTTCAGAAGGGGCAAAGGGTGTTCACATTCCGCGCCGTCGGAGCCGTCGGATCGTGTTCGGCTGGTATGGTGGGAAGTTTTCCCACCTGGATTGGCTTCTTCCTCTCCTTCCCCCATGCCACCATTACTGTGAACCGTTCAGCGGTTCAGCGGCAGTGTTATTGAATCGCAATCCGTCTCCGGTAGAAACCTACAATGATATTGATGGCGAGGTGGTCAATTTCTTCCGTGTATTGCGTGATTGACATGAAGAATTGATACGTTCCATTTCGCTGACGCCATTTTCCAGGGAGGAATACTACACCGCAATTTACGGCGAAACGGAGGGAATATGCGAAGTGGAACGCGCAAGGCGTTTTTTTGTTAAGGCTCGCCAAACCCGCACCGCTCTTGCTCAAACGGCGTCTCTTGGTCGTTGGGCAAATTGTAGGAATACAAGCCGTGGTGGTATGTCGGGAGTTGTCTCTCGCTGGCTCGGCGGTATAGATGCGCTTGAAGAAATTGCACAGCGACTCATTCGAGTACAGATCGAGAACCGTCCGGCAGTCGACGTGATCCGGCTGTATGACGATCCTCAAACTCTTTTCTACTGTGATCCGCCTTACCTCCATGCGACAAGGGGCGACTCGAATGCTTACGGTTTTGAGATGGATGAAACGGAACATCGCAATCTCGCAGAGGTCTTGAGTGAATGCCGAAGCAAAGTTGCTGTGTCCGGCTATGACCATCCCTTAATGGAGAAGCTGTTTCCGCCAAAGCGATGGCTCAAAACACCGGGAGCCGATAGGACCATACATTCCACGAAAGGCATTCGCCGGGAAATTCTATGGACGAATTACAGTCCACGGAGTGAACGGAGTCTATTCGATTGATGACGCAACACACTCCCGATGATATTCTGCGAGATATATACGAACAAGCCACAGAAAGCCTCGGCAGGTCGCTTATCTCGAATCCCGATAGCGGCGTATCAAGCAGCGGGAAGCCGCCTGGCAGAACGCTTGTTGCCGCTCACTTCGCACAATGCGGCGGATCTTCAAACCGGCTCAAGGGGCGATATCGAAATCTGCCTTGTCGGAGATGACGCGGTTGTGACCGTCTACAAGATGAAAATGAAAAGAGTTACGATAGACGATATCGACTGTGCCATAGCGAAGATCGCCAAAGCAGCAAATCAGATCAACAATTTTCTTTTCATCACCACAGATAGTATTGATTTCGATGTTTCGGAATATGCGAAGAGGTGTTACGAAGAAACGGAAGGAACTGAGATAGCCATTCTCGATTGCATCGGATTCCTTCGGCATTTTCTTCATTTCTTCCACCGAATAAGAATGGCCTACCTGAATGCCTACCAGAGTCTTGTCCTCAACGAGCCCGACTCGGCAGTAAGTCAGACCTTGAAAGAGGCGTTCTTGGTTCTGCGTCAAACCGCAGAAAGTGGTGAATAATGAACGAGGTCGCGAGATCGGATAGGCAGGCTATCTCAGCGACGGGCTTGCTCTCAACGCCGGGTCCGAGCAGGACCTGCCACATCAGATTCAGCCGGGACGGAAATTCCTTCATCCCGGAGATCTCGCACCACTTACCTTTCCCTGTATGGTACTTTGATATGGATGATCGTCCCCGCGCCAATATGGGACTGAACCTCGAATGTCCCCCGGAGAAGGGAAACCCGTTCCTCCATGCTCCGGAGGCCCATCCGCCTCTCGGCCGGGGCAGCGTTCATCCGCTGCTGCACATCGAAGCCCTTGCCGTTATCCTCGATCTGAAGAGAAATAGTTGAGCCGGAGGCCGTCAAACGAATGGTAACGCGCGTTGCCTCGGCATGATTCTTTACATTGTTTAACGCTTCCTGGACCAGGCGGTAGAGATTGATTTCGGTATCGAAGTCCAGCGTGATGTTCTCCATTCCTGTACAGGAGAAATCGACACCGATGCCGGTTTTTTCCGAGAACTCTTCGCAGTAGTTGAGCACCGTCTTGGAGAGTCCCAGCTGATCCAGGCCGGCAGGACGAAGATTGTAGCACAGGTCCCGAACCGTCAGGATTGCATTCTGAAGGACATTACACAAATCCTGGATTTGTTTCGAATGCCGGGAGTCCGTAGTCGAGATTTGCTCGTCCAGCATTTGGATTCCGATCCGCACGGTGGTCAGGTCCTGGGCGATGTTATCGTGAAGGTCACGAGAAATTCTCCGCCGTTCGTCTTCCTGTATTTTAATCAATTCCTGGGTCAGTGCACGAATGGATTCCTCGCTTCGTTTTCGTTCGGTGATATCGAGAGCAAGAAGCGCCAATCGTGTAACCTCGGCTTTTTCGTCCAGTACCGGGTACAGATGGTTGTCGAAAAACCTCCCGTCCCGTTCATCCTGGAATTGAACGGGTTCCCTGGTCCGGACGGCGCGCCGGATTTGTTCCATCCGGCTTTTTGCCGATTCTGTGGGTAGATAATCGGTAATGTTTGTACCGATCAAATCACGGAGATCGGCTCGGAATCGGCCGGCGAGGCCCTGGTTCCCCTGGAGAATATTCCCGTGGATATCCAGCAGGCAGGCTACTTCCGGAAAAGCGTTCAACATGACTCTCAGGGTCTCCTCGCTTTCCTGCAACGCTTCCCGGGAGCGTTTCTGTTCGGTAATGTCCTGGGCTATTTCTACAACACCGATAATGATTCCCAAGTCGTCCCGCACCGGATACCCCCGATGCAGCCAAATGGCATCGTCCTCTTTTGTTCGTTCCACTTGACACGGCTTTCCCGTCCGAAGGACATCGACCACCGGGCAGCCGGTACACGGTTCTGAAGCATTCTCCCACAGTTCATAGCAATGTCTTCCGATCATCTCGTTCCGTTGAAGCCCCAATATCTCCCAAGCGGTTCTGTTTGCAAGGACAATGCGCAAATCCGTATCGACAAAGGTAATGATATCCTGCGCGGCATCCAGCACAGCGGCCTTCTCCCGCTCGGATCGTTTCAATTCGATATTCGACTTGACCAGTTCGTTTGTGCGCTCCTCTACACGGCGTTCCAATTCGTCATTGGCTCTTTTCAGCGCTTCTTCCGCGAGTTTGCGGGCCGTAATATCGGTAACGACACCGGATGAACCGATAAACTGCCCCTTTTCGTCGATGTGGGGACGGCTGGAAGCCCGGATCCAGAGATACTCCCCGGACTTTGTACGAAATCGGTACTCACCCGTAACCGTCCGGCCGCAAAGGATATCCTGGAGCGCGATTTTTGCACGTTCCAGATCCTCCGGGGGAAAGAACGGATCGATCGGGCGGCCGACTAATTCATCGGGATCATAGCCCATCATCCTCTTGACGGCCGGACTCACGTACGTGATATTCCCCCGTGTATCCACCGTGTAGATGATATCGTTCAGCGACTCCACTAAATCTCGATATTTCTTTTCGGAAGCTTCCAGGGAACAGTGCTTCTGGTACAGAAAAACCACGGCGACGGAGGCAAACAGGAGGGAAATTGCTACCGGAAGGTAGAATGCCGGTGTACGCCAAATCGGCGGGAGAATCTCAAATCGAGCTTGGGCAGGAGTCGGATCGATATTTCGATCGTTGTCCGCTGCCCGCACCTCGAACCGGTATTCTCCCGGACTCCGCGAAGGCGTAACCGCCGTTGTGGCACGATCAAACGGAGACCATGGAATTTCATTTCCGTTTTCTTCCGATAAAGGAACAACTCGCCAGGAATAAACCAGGTCCTCCGCCAATGTCAGATTCCATTTATCCTTCGCCGAGAAAACAAATACTCCTTCATCGCCGGCGGGAATGGTCCGTGGGGATTCCCGGATCACCGTATCCGGCGGATCATCCGTCGGGCGATAACAGGCTATCCCCACATTCTGCAACGCCACCCAGATCGTCCCTTTTGGGGATTCGCAAATCCCATGGATGCTCTGCCCTTCCAGACCATCCTCGTGCGTGTAGTTCACCCAGCGCCCATCGCGACAGGAGGACAGATTGGTTGCTCTTCCCGCCGCCCAGATCGTTCCATCGCTTGCCGGAAAGATGCGCTCCACCAGGTCGCTGTGCATCCCTTCTCTGGTTGTGTATCGCTGAAGGCTCTCGCCGTCCCAACAGAACAATCCACCGCCGGTGGTCCCAAACCATATACATCCGTCCGCTTCACAGGCAATCGCGGAAATGCGATGCTGGACCTTCAGATCCTCCCCCTGTATCGATAAGAGAACCTTATCTTCTTTCCAACGCTCCACGTGGTTCTGGAACTCCACCCACACGCTGCCGTCCGGTCCCTCCGCCATGCTTCGCGCCGCCTCTATCGGGACGCTTAATCCTTTTGGGCGAAGTTCCCATTGGTCCCCAACATACTCATAGGCTCCTTTCTGGGTAGCGAGATACAGCCGACCGCTTTTTGTTTGGAGCAATTGGTTGACACCTTGGATTTCTTCGGGAATGGGTATGGAGCGGAGGACTGTTTGTCGATCCAGAGAAAACTCAACAATGCGGTCCTGGAACAGCACATAAATCCGGCCATTGCAGGGACGTGTGATCCCAGATCCCCTTTTGTTGTCCGGGTGAAGCGACGCAATCGGTTGCCAAGCGCTGCCGTTCCACTGCGCCAGACGGCCATGGTCATCCGTGGTCAGTGGCGGCATATCCGGATCGCTGCAAACCGTCAGCCCCGGCAGGGACACGCCATCCACAGTACGGCGCTGGATTACCCAGGAGGTCGGGGCAATTCGGTATGCTCCAGCCTCCGTCCCGATCCACACCGCCCCATCCGGAAAACAAGAAACCGCTTCCACGCGCGGGTTCGGGACCTTGTCATTCAGAGAGGGATTTCTCCACATCCCATCCCGCCGTACCCAAATCCCTTGTCGTGTCCCGACAAATAACTCTCCATCCGGTGTCTCGTCCACACAGACAGAACTCCCTCCCAGCTCGGGTTCCGTGGTCCACTTCTCTCCATCGTATCGATACAGCGTGGCATCACCCGCCAGCCATACGGAACCATCCCGGCTCTCCAGGATGGAATAGTTCTTTCCACCCACTTCCTCTGCCCGCCACCGGTGTTCCCAATAAGAGCCGGTATATACGAGAATCCCGGATTTATTAACACCTGCCCATACCTCTCCGTTCGACATTTCGACAAGATCGCGAACGCTGTTCCCTTCTGTCAGCGTCGGGTCCAGAACCACAGCCCAATCACCATTCGGCATAGTTATCTCCCCGGATGTGTCCCGATCGGGTGACGAAGCGCGAGGAGAGAATTGCAGGACTTCTCCACCTCCCGTTCCAAACCAGAATGTTCCGTTGCTGCGTCGGAGAATACAATAAATGGAGGCCGTTGCGTGGTTCGGAATGGCGGTGGGAATGTGTTGCCAACGGCCTTGCCCGTCCTGTCTCGGCAGATAAGCAATTCCGGCCATGGTCCCGGCCCAGATTCCCCGTTCGCCATCGGGCATCAGCGTCCGCACATAGTTGTGAGGCAATCCTTCTGTTTGCCGGAAGGTCCTCCAATTGGTTCCGTCGTATCGTGAGATCCCGCCTCCCCAAGTCGCAAACCATACGGATTCGTCGTTCGTCCGGATAATATCCCGTACAATTTCCGCCCCCAGACCGTCGGAGACACCGAATCCCCTTATATTCGGCGCTTTTGCCGAACCCAGTATCGGCTGCATTGCATACAGCATCAGCAATCCGCAAAACACGTAAATGAGGCGCCGATATCCGACAAGTATTCCGGCGCTTGTCCGGCCTGGAAGCCGGTTTTCCGCATGGATCTGCTTGGCGCTGAATGCCGACTGCCGCATCATGGATGTCCGCTCCGGGTTTCGTCCGTATGCGTCGACAAAGACGCTTTTTTTTGCAATCCCACACCGGAGTTCCCGGAAATTAGCACATCTTCTATTCCGGCGCAAGCAGCAAATGGCTAGTGATTTCAATTACTTAGGACAGATTCAATAAGGCAGATTGCGTCTCTGAATCTCTCCTTGCGACCGCACAGATCGTTCGAAAGAGCCGTACCGACAAGGCAACGGTGGTGCGGATTCCCAATGTGATGACTCGTTTTCTAACCTCCCTGTAAATAAAGATTTATACCATTTCCATGCTCCGGGAAAGGGCTTGTTTTCTTGACGGTTTGGGATTTGTAGCTCAGAATGAGTGTTTGCAGCATCAACTTGGTCTCATATCGTTGCGGACGAGCCACCGGCAAGATGCCAGCGCCACCCGGAGTTTTTCTCGTCCCACCCTCTCCCGGAGGGGGAAGGAAAAGGTGGTCTCCGAGCTGTGAACTGTCCGTAAAGGCATTTGAGTCACCCAGCAACAGATCCTTTTGAGAAAGCACGAATAGATGGATCTCGATCTGATACGCCAGATAATAGCTCTCGTGGAGAAGGCGGAAATATCCGAACTGGAGTTGGAGGAAGAGGATCTTCGGGTGGTGGTGAAGAAGTATGCTGCCCCAGTAACGATATCCTCGCTTCCTCTGCAAGGATATGCGCCACCGCCGCCTGTGCCCGTGCCGGCTGAAGCGAAATCAACCTCCGAGCCGGAGAGCAAGCCGCTCGACGATGTGAATGTCATCAGGTCACCCATGGTGGGGACGTTTTATCGTGCTCCCTCCCCGGATGCGGAACCGTTTGTGGAGGTGGGAAGCGATGTGCGGGAAGACACGGTGGTGTGCATTCTGGAAGCGATGAAAGTGATGAACGAGTTGAAAGCAGGATATCGTGGAAAAGTGGCGGCTATACTGGTGGAAAACGGTCAACCGGTGGAATACAACCAGCCGTTATTCCATATTCGAAAGAGTTGACAAATCCGGCCCCCGGTATGGGTGTGCCGTCCGGGATCATCCATGTTTACCAAGATTCTGATTGCCAATCGGGGCGAAATTGCCTTACGGATTATCCGTGCCTGTCGAGAGATGGATATCCGCACGGTGGCGGTGTACTCGGAAGCGGATGGAGACAGCCTTCATGTGCAGTTTGCCGATGAGGCGGTGTGTATCGGTGCCGCGCCGCCGCGAGAAAGTTATCTGAACGTGCCTCGGATCATCAGCGCGGCCGAGATTACGGATGCGGATGCGATTCATCCGGGATACGGTTTTTTGTCGGAGATTCCCCATTTTGCGGAGATCTGTACCTCTTGCAATATCACGTTTATCGGGCCGCCGGCGGATGTGATTGCGCGAAGCGGAGACAAGTCGAAAGCGCGGGAAATCATGAAGAAACATGGCGTACCGATCATTCCCGGCTCCGATGGAATTGTGGCCAATCCGGATGAGGCGGTGGAGTTGGCTCACCAGATCGGATACCCGGTGATCTTGAAAGCGGCGGCGGGGGGGGGCGGGCGAGGAATGCGTGTGGCGCATACGGATATCAGTCTGAGAAAGTCGTTTGGAACGGCGCAGTCGGAGGCGGAACGCGCATTCGGAAATCCATATCTTTATTTGGAAAAATACATTCAACGTCCCCGCCATGTTGAATTTCAGATTCTGGCGGACCATTACGGGAATATGGTTCACTTGGGGGAGCGCGAATGCTCGTTTCAGCGTCGGCATCAGAAAATGCTGGAGGAAGCGCCATCGGCCGCGGTCAGCCCGGAGTTGAGGGAGAAGATGGGGGAATCGGCTATTCAGGCGGCCAAAGCATTTGAATACCGGAATGCGGGGACCATCGAGTTTCTGTTGGACGAGAACGGGAACTACTACTTCATTGAAATCAATACGCGGATTCAGGTGGAACATCCGGTCACGGAGGCGATTACGAGCCTTGACCTGGTGAAAGAGCAGATTGCGATTGCGGCCGGTGAGCGTTTGCAGTTCAAGCAGCAAGACATTATTGTCCGGGGCCATGCCATCGAATGCCGAATCAACGCAGAGGACCCGTCGCAGAATTTTATGCCGAGTTGCGGGAAGATTACTGCGTTGCACCTTCCGGGCGGTCCGGGGATTCGGATCGATACGCACATTTACACGGAATACGTTATTCCCCAGAACTATGATTCTATGCTGGCGAAGGTGATTGCATGGGGTCGCACCCGTGAGGAGGCGACGGCGCGGATGCGGCGGGCGCTTCACGAAATGGTGATCGAAGGGGTTTCCAGCACGATTCCGTTTCAGGAGATTATTCTCAACAGTCGCCAATTTCGGTCGGGGAAGTTCAACACGGCCACAGTGGAGCAGTTGCTGGAAACGGCGTATCCTGATACAGGGCGTCAGGGAGGACTGCCGCTGGTAGAAATGGGCGGAGCGGTGGTATGATGGTTTAGTTGAACCTACTCCGCGTCTGCCCCAATCTTTGGGGGAGAGGGTTTGCGACAGTTTCGCGATCTTTGACTTAACGACATGGCGATCTATGGAGGCTGAAAGTGAACGGATATTACATGACGGAAAACGGGCGGGTGAGTATCGCCCCAAACATTCTCAAATCCTTTGTGATAAAGGAACTGGAGGGATCCTCCTGTTTTCGGCTTTGCGCAACACGCGGCGAAGGGCTGGGAGAGTATTTCGGCAAGCGGAGTCTCGATAACAGTATCCGGGTGTCGTTTACGGACAGCGGTCGGGCGAACATCAGCCTGAATCTTCAGGTGCTGTTTGGGACCCGCATCCGTTTGAAGGCGCGTGAGTTACAGGGTCGGATTGCACGAGCCATCGCACTCGGCACAGGTTTGGATGTGGAAGATGTGTCGATTACTGTGGATCGGGTATATTGCGAGCCGGAAATCCTGGACAATCTTGTATCAGAGCCGACCCAGTCCAGCAACATTGATCTCGACGAAGGGTAAGGCAAAGCGTGTCCATCGAACGGAATCGGGAGTGACCGTACGGAATTGACTTTATCGCCCCCGAGCGGGGGAAAGGAGGTGCCCGGTGACATTCTATCGCAGGTTATCCCTCATCATTGCATTTTTGCTTCTATTGGGTGCGGCAGTGGGATTGGCGTATGTGTATTTTGCCGGGGAGCCGCTCTTGATGAACGCGGCCCGGTGGATAACAGATTGGTTGTTGAATTCGAACTTTTCGTGGGTGATTGTGTTGATCCTGGTGCTGCTTCTTGTGAATCTCGCTTTTTCGGTTCTGGCGGCGGCCTTCGAGTTCACGCCCGGATTCAGCCGTCATTTGACCATCGATGGAGAGGGCGGGCAGATCTCGGTGGCATTGGACGCTGTGGAGGAGTTCCTTCGTCGGAAAGGGTGTGAGGTAAGCGGGGTGCAGGAATTGCAGGTGAACGCGGAAGTGTGCAGCGGGTTGCTTGCTGTCTATTGCAGGCTTTCGTTGATCCTCGACCGGGACATCCCCACATTCGCCAAAGAATTTCAGGGACTCTTACGAAATGAGATTACGCGAACGCTGGGCGCTCAGGACATCAAAGAGATTCGGGTGATTATTTACAAGATGGTGACGGACGATTCCGGGTTACGTCCTTCCTCTGCAGATGCGAAGATCAAGACGGAAGAACCGGGGGAGTTAGACCGGCGATGAATCGCCGGTCTATTTTCATTCAGCCGTTCGGGCGCACCGACCGGAATATCCGTTGTCTCGAACGGGACATTGGATAATAGCCCGCCGTTTCAACAGGGCGCAATTCATTCCCGTTCAAATGACTCTTCGGTCGACGCAGGCCATTCACGAATCCGTCCGGGTTCGACAATCCAAAATCGTACCCACCGTTGAAACGGTGGGCTATTGTCGTCCGTCCTTTGGACGGATTGATGATAGCCCGACGATTTATCGCCGGGCATTTTATCACCCGGCATTTTATCCCTGCCCGCCATCATGCCCACCGTCGGGCACACCATCGTGCCCCGTTGAAACGGTGGGCTATTGTCGTCCGTCCTTTGGACTTCGGACGGCAATAGACCGACGATTTATCGCCGGGTCCCCTTAAAGGTAATATTTTTTTCAGAAAAAACACAAAATGGGCTTGACATGAATACGACGAATGTAGGATCATACGGCTCGTGCAAGCCAAATACCGGTGAACCGGCGTCACGGTCCCGGCAAGGATGGAGTGCTGGAGGCGATTCAGGAACACGCGGATCGCTGGGAAACACTCCTCCGGAAAATGGCCGATTCGGCCGGAGGAATGTGGTATGAGCAAGGACCGCGGACAGCAGGCTATGCCCGGGAATTTGCCCATGTTCCACAGCAATGTCGGCCGCTTGACAAACCTGCACCCATATTTGGGGCGCTCATCCCAACACCCGAAAGCAGCGGTTCAGAACAACGGGTATTACACACTGCACATCTCCGAGACGAGGTCGGCGCTTGCCAGTCGGAAATCCCCTGAACGACCCAAAAGTCAAGGAAGAGACCCTCCTCCGGTTTCCGGAACTTGCCGGAACCGCTCTGGCTCGTTCTCGGGTACCCCATTCGTTGTGTGCAGATAATCCGCGGGAATAAACTTTCGGCGGAAACAATCTTTTGGTGAGTATCAAATCAACCGTAAGGAGAAAAATCATGAGAAGGTTTACTCTGACTTGTTTCGTCGCTCTTTTCTTTGTTACGCTGGTCGTGCCGGCCGCCTTTTCTGACTATGTGGAGAGGCAACTCACTTTCGGCACCGATGTGAATCACTCGCTCGACAATAACCTCAACTGGTCTCCCGACTGTCAGTGGATTGCATACGACACGAGGGCGTTCGAGGGTGGAATCAACAACACGTTGACTTTGGAGAAAGTGAATATCAACACGAGAGACATCATCGTCATATACAAAGCGCCGAATGCTCTTCCTCTTGACAAATTCGGCCCGGGTACTGCGGCGGTGAGTTTCTTCCCATTCGAAGATAAAGTGATTGCCATTCGTGGCATCAACGGTGTACAGTATGCAGGGACAGCCCGCTTTGGCGCAATGATCAGCCCCACGGACGGCAGTGTAGGCCCGGAGGGATATATCATCGCTGATGCCCGCGATGTAACCCCGCCCTTTACGCCCGGTGCGCTTCGCGGTGGAACACACCGCCACGAGCCTACCGGAGACGGGAAGTTTGTCGGCTTTACCTATAATGATCAGGTCATGGCCGGTCTGAGCAAGGACCTCCGAACAATCGGGATGACCAAACTGGGTATTCCAGTCAAAGTGGATACCGCACTTGGAAATCAGAACGGCGTGGGCTTCACAGTCCTGATCGTGAAAGTTAAACCCAAGGACGAGATCACTCCGGGAAGCGATGACATCTACCAAGGTTCCGAGGATTCCTGGGTTGGTGAGCGTGGCTATAAGAAGGCGGATGGCACCTGGCAGCGCGCGCGTGCCTTTATCGGAAAAACGCTCTCAAGCGCAGGGACGGAACTCACCGAGGTCTTTATTGCTGATGTCCCCGAGGACATTACGGTCGCCGGTCCGGACGGGCCTCTGCAGGGAACCGAGACAACCTTCCCAATGCCACCGGCGGGCACGGTACAGCGGCGATTGACCCACAGTACCACAGGCTGTGGCGGGATTATCCGCTGCAGCCTGGATGGGTCCCGGATTGCATTCACGCGGGACAACCAGATTTGGTTGGTCTCCCCCCTGGGTGGCGAGCCGACCCAAGCTACCTCGATCCCGACCGGAGCCGCCAGACCATGGTGGGATCCATCCGGAAACTACCTCTATTGTGTCTCGGATAACTCGCTCTGGATGACAAATGTGAAGGTGGGCGACCCCAACTTCGGGCAGTCCGTAAGACTGACAGACCCGAATCTCTACCCCAACAATGCACCTGACGCCACTTGCGTCTCCCCTGACGGCAATTGGGTTGCCTTCAACCGGCAATTTGACCGTGGAGACGGTGTGAAGGTCAAGCAGATCTTTATTACACCCGGCGCCCGCCAGTTGTCGGAAGTGGTAGACTGGAGCCAGCTCAAGTAAGCGTATTCGCGCAAAATCTCGCTTGTCAACGGGGGAGTGAGTCCCGGTAACGGCTCACTCCCCTTTCGTTTTTTCCCCCTTCACATAAACGAAAGGGAACTTTCCTTATCCGACTGACGGTCAGTAGAAGGGAGTGGGGCGCCTGCCGAATCCGGGAAGCAACACAAAGGGGCGGAGCAGATTCAGATTCGCATACGCGCCAGCAAAAAGAGCCTGATACGGACAACCGCTCGCCATCGACACCACGATCCTTCGCACCGTCACGCGAATCCGAGCCCCCAGTTTGAACAATTTGAGTCGAATCGTCTGGCACACTGCGCCGTACACCCGCGCCGCTTTCTGTGTCCGCGCATACTGTTTCCTCGCCTTTCCTCCACTTCCCGCAACAGCAGCCTGCCTGCATCCGACGTGATCGTTCCTCCGTCAAACGAGGCCGGCACTTCCCGCTTCTCCAACGGTTAAAAATCGAATAACGTTCCTGTACACTCTGTTTTCATAAGGTCACCTTCCTGGCATACGATAGGTTCTTACCGCAACTCTATTTATGCCATAAAAGGTGACCTTTAAAAATGGCTACCGTGAGAAATCCGGGCTAATCTTATGAAACGGCTTTCCCCTCTCCCGGCGCACCCTGCAAACAGAACGGCAATTCAAGATCATTGGCCTCCAGAAGATCTTTATCGTAAAGGATTTCACGGCTGGGACCGTCGGCTACAATGCCGCCCGCGTTCAGAAGAACACATCGCTCGCAAATCTCTAACGCAAAATCGAGATCGTGCGTCGCAAGGATCTGCGTTTTCGGGAACGCGCTCAGCCAGTTCAACAATCGACGGCGATGTTTCGGATCGATATTCGCGCTGGGTTCGTCCAGGGCGAGAATCTCCGGGTCCAGCACCAATACCGTCGCCAGCGCAACCCGCTTCTTCTCGCCGCCGGAAAGATGATACGCAGAGGAATCCTGATGCTGTTCCAACCCGACCTGGCACAGAGACCGATACACCCGCTCTAAAACCTCCTCCTTGCTGTACCCCAGGTTCATGGGACCGAACGCAATATCTTCAAACACAGTCGGGCAGAACAACTGGTCATCCGGGTCCTGAAAAACCAGCCCGACCAGAGACCGAATCTGCGGAAGGAAACCGTTGGAAACATCCATCCCGCAGATTCTCACTCGGCCTGTGCCGCGCAAAACCCCGTTCAGGTGCATAAGCAGCGTGGATTTCCCCGCGCCGTTCGGCCCGATCAGCGCAACCCGTTCGCCCGGACGGATACGCAGGTTGATATGCCGCAACGCTTCAGGGCCATGCCCATACCGAAACAAAAGATCTTCGATATCGACCGCCCATTCATATTTCTCCGGATTCTGCACAGGACCGGACATCATTCCTCACTGTCTTGCCGGGAGTTCGTATTCTGACCTGAGCAAGCCGATTCCAGCCTTCAGCCACCCGGCAGAGAAAAGATTTCTCCCCTCATCTAGCGCAGCCAGGCGACAAGCCGACCTGTGATGCACACGGCGATCACGGTGACGGTCAACGCCACGTCGCTTGCCCGAAGCTCCGGTGTGTCCAACGTGCGGATCGTTCCCAGGAAACCGCGCGAACACATAGCCTGGTAGATCCGCTCGCCCCGCTCAAATGCGCGGATAAACAACACCCCAATAATGCCGCTAAGCCCCCGCCACAAAAGAATGCGACGAGGATAGGGACATCGCGACCGCAACGCCAGCATCATACGCTCCCGTTCATCGGTCAATACAAACAGGTAGCGATACATGAATCCCAGGATGTTTACCAGTAGTCGCGGGACCCGCAGCGATTCAAGACCTCGCAGGAAGCCGACAAATGGTGTGGTCGCATTCAGCAGCACCATGGCAAGAATCGCAATCGTGCCTTTGCACAGCACATTCAAAAAAACATCCACACCCTCTCGTGTGACAGCTCCGGTCCACGGCCCCAGTTGCCATTTCCACAGCGGTGTACCCTCTTTGAAAAACGGCACAAAAACAATCAGCGCCAGAAGAAACGGTTCCACCTTCAGCACCTTCTCCACCAGGTGAAGGACCGGCACACGGGAAAAGAACATGGCGAGAACCAGCAGGGGAAGAACAAACAGGAAGTCCAGATATCGGCCCGGCGGTGTCGATGCCGCAAAACAAACGATAGCCAGGACCATAATGATCTTGGCCCGAGGCTCCAGACGATGAAGAGGGCTGTCCCCCCGGCTATGGTGATCCAGAAACTCGTGTTTCATGTGCCGGATTGATTCGGAACGCGGTCTCGACGTGACGCCAGGAGCCTGGCCAGTCCGAATCCGCCGAAATAGAGAATCAATGTCCCGAGACCACCGGCAATTGCAGTCGAGAACGATTTGTTCTCAACACCGGGGATGGTGTAGTCCGGGAACACCTCCGGTGCAACCGATTTCTCCGCCGCTTTACCGACAAACTGATGATCCTCCGCCACTCGCTCCAGTCCATCCGGACTGGAGGATGCAAACGGAGACAAAACAATTGCCACAAACAACGCAAGGCCAAGTCCGGTCAGAATCTCTTTCCTGGTCATGACGTTGCCTCCGCACGTGTGGTGATCAAATCCGGTCGGACCGCGTTCACGTATCCCAACACAACGCAGGTAATAATCGCCTCCCCGATTCCGATCACTGCATGCCAGCCCAGCATGGCCTTGATTGCCAAGCCCATCGGAACCGTGCCGGAAATTCCCAGCTCCACGGCACACATTCCCGAAGCCAGCTCCACCGAAACCCAAGCCGCCAGCGCAGCAGCGGGAATGTGCCCGATCCCCCTGCTCAGAGGCTTGTAAATCCAGAATGGGACGACTGTCCCGATGAGGGCCATGTTGAATATATTCGCTCCCAACACCAGAACCCCGCCATCCTGAAACAGAAAGCACTGGACGATCAGCACCAGTGCGATGACCAGCGCCCCCGCCCACGGGCCAAGCAGGATAGCCGCCAAGACACCGCCCAACAGATGGCCCGATGTGCCCCCGGCGACCGGGAAATTGATCATCTGCGCCGCAAAAATAAATGCGGAGGTGATCCCCATCAATGGAATTGTGCGCTCGCCCAATGCGGCCTGGCTGCGGGATACGGACATCCAAAGCCCGGCCACCGCCGCCAAACCTGTTACGGCACAAACCGGCACGTTGAGAAAACCGTCAGGAATGTGCATGTGCTGTCTCCCATCGGATGTCTTAGTCTTTCCCGATTTACCGACATACTATCTCAATTTTCGTGGCACGGCAAGACCCTGTCTCCAAAATGCCCACCTATCGCCGCACCGCCCCGCCCCGGTTAGCCTCCCCTCTTTGACCACCGCTTTACCCGCAGTATCCCTCCCCCAAAGATCAGGAGAGACCAAGTGGGGGTTGATCTGCTTCTCTCCCCCCAAACAGTTCTCAACAAACCGGTTATTTTTTTCCCCCTTCTTCCTTCAACCGCTCCGCGATCACCATTCTCCCCGCCTGTTTGTCGCCTTTGTCGGACGGTTCTCCGCTTTTCTTAATCTGTTCCTTGCCGGCTTGTGCGTGGGTGATCGCCGCCTTCCGAATGCTGTCGTCTTTGAAGACCTCGGTTTCGATCCATCGGCAAACCTTGTCGACTTCGCTGATGGTCTTAACCAGAACTTTGACTTCCAGGGTCAATTTCTGAAGTTCCTGCTGATATTTCAGGAATTTCTGTGCGCTTTCGGAATGATCCAGTGTGGCGAGTTGTTGTTGCAGGTCTTCCCCATTGCCCTGCAATGTGGTTTGTATCTCCTGCAAAACCTTCCGCACCACCGTGTCGCGCATTTCGGTGAGTTGCTGTTGGATTTTCAGGACCCGGCTTTTGCTTTTCTGAAGATCGAGGCGATGATAGTACGAGGCATAAGTCAGCGGTTCCAACGCCCGGCTGTGGAGAAGGTATAGTTTCTTGTCCCGTTCCAGTTCTTTAGCCAAAGCGACAGCCTGTTCCATTTGACCATCGCGCTTGAATCGAATCATCCTCGCCATCTTACTTTCGTAAGCGGCGAAAATCGGCTCGGCATTCTTCCGCTGGGTTAATTCATTCTCTACCTGGACCAGGGCGGAGATGTTTTCCTCCGCTTCATTGAAGCGTCGCCGAAGGTTCATGGTCATCGACTCGGCTTCTTTGTCGCTGATTGACTCGTCTTTGACTCGTTCCGTGAGGGACTGCACCGCGAAGAAAAACAACATCCGCAGTTCTTCTGCGACGGCACGGCCGCCGCCATACAGCGCCTTTTCCAGGTTCCTTCTCAGCGCATCCTGGGCGGCGTCTTCTCCTTCTTTTTCCTGAAGAATCTTCGCCGCTTCGTCGGTGGTAAGTAAAAGGACTTTCCCCTCGTGGAACACACGGACAAGCCCATTCTGGGATACCTTTTTCTTCCGAACTGCCTCCCTGCTTTCCTGGTCCCAGGACTGACGCTGTTTCTCAAAAGCAGTTATATTCTCCGACTGACCAAAAATCTGACCGATATCGACGGATGCCATGGCCCCTTCTACCTCCCTGAATAAGATGGGATCTCCGCAATCGCGGAAGAAAGAAATCCCACTGGGGTTCATATTCCAGAATCCGGCACATGATTCTTCCGTAGAATGGCCCGCGCGGAAGAAATTCACGATATATTGGACTCAATTTTCTTTTCTGTAAAGTAAGCGAGCGTAACGAGGACCGGTTGTTTTTCAATCCTTTCTCGATCATCCCGCCTGTCTATTCAATCCATCTTTCAGGGGGTAATTTACTTTCGCATCTCAGATTGTGAGTACGAGGTTTCCCGATGAGTTCCAAATGTAATCGCCGTAAATTCGTTCAATTGGGGATGGCCGCCGGAGTCGCGGCTGCTGTCCAGGGTATGTCGGTCGCGTCCGCCGAGGAGAAACCGGTTCGAATCGGTGTGATCGGCGTGGGAAATCGTGGAACGCACCTGCTGAATGTCTGCCTGAAGGAACCGGGCATTGAAGTGGCGGGCATTTGTGATATCCGCCGCGATGCCATGCGACGAGGCATCGACCTGGTGGACCAGGCAGGTCAGAAACGTCCGGCGGGCTATTACTACGACCAATTCGATTACCGCCGGATGCTGACACGGGACGATATCGAGGCAGTTGTGATTGCGACACCTATGCAGTGGCACGCCGCCATGGCCGTGGATGCGCTCAAGGCCGGGAAGCATGTCCTCAGTGAAGTGTCGGCGACCATCACGCTGGAGGAATGCTGGAACCTGGTCCATGCCGCCGAGGAGACGGACCGTATCTACATGCTTTCGGAGAATTGCTGCTATTACCGCTCCAACATGGCGGTTCTGAATATGGTGTCCCAAGGGATTTTCGGCGATTTCACTTACGCGGAATGTGGCTATGTACACGATTGCCGATACCTGGATTTTACGCCCGATGGGAAATTGACCTGGCGCGGGGAACTGGCCCGCGATTATATCGGAAATCTCTATCCGACCCATGCAATCGGACCCGTGGCGACCTGGCTGGGAATTAACCGGGGGGACCGATTTGAATCGCTGGTTTCTTTCACAACTCGCCAGGCAGGGCGAACCGTCAACGCCATCAAGAAATTCGGAAAGGACCATCCCGCGGCCCAGACTCCATTCTCCGTGGGTGATTCCACCACAACGCTCATCCGAACCGCAAAAGGCGCAATGATCGACCTCCGGTACGACACGGCCTCTGCTCACCCGGTACTCAACACAACCTACTACGGCTTGCAGGGAACAACCGCCTCCTATGACGATCGTGACAATGTGCAGCGGATCTGGATCGACGGACGGTCCGAAGGGGAAAAATGGGACAGTCTCGAAACCCATTTGACAGAGTTCGAGCATCCGCTCTGGCAGCGATTGCGCGAACAGGCCGAGGGCAGCGGACACAGCGGCGGTGACTTCTTTGTGGTTCACGAATTCTTCGACACAATCCGAACCGGACGACCATCCCCCATCGACGTGTATGACGCCGCAACCTGGAGCACCGTAATCGGTCTCTCCGCGAAATCCATCCGGGAAGGCGGCCGGCCGCAGGAATTCCCGGACTTCACGGGAGGCACTTGGGAAACCCGCAAAAGAACTCTCTTGATGGGATAAGGCGTGCGGTTATACATCCTTACTGTTCCCGCTTTCCACTAATTCGGCATGATAACGTTTGGTCTGCCGGATTGACTGCTATAATAATACACAGATAGCGATCATGAAACACACGAAGATATACGCAATCTGGCTCGCATTTCTTTTCATCGGTCCTGGCGCGCTGCCCGGCTCCGCCAAGAAAATCGAACAGCTGGGTATGACCTGGTACACCAAACTGGAGGAAGGGCTGGCAGTCGCCCAGAAAGAAAAGAAGCCGATTTTCGTCGACTTCTGGGACATCCATTCAACCGCGTACAAACAGCAATTCGAGGAAACCTATAAAGATACCCGCATCATGGCGATGTTCCCGAAATTCGTTCTCGTAACGCTGAATATCCTGGTGGAGAACGAGACAGCGAACCGATTCCGTGTCCGCCAGGTTCCGGAAATCCTCTTTCTGAACCCCGAGGGGAAAGAGCTGGGCCGTCATCGCGCCAGCCAGCATGTGACTCCTGAGATGCTCCTTGAACGGATGGAAAGCGTTCTTGGCGACCTGGAGGCTTTCGAGAAGCTGAAACAGCAAATTAAAGACGAACCGACGAATTACAAGGCCATGCTCAAAATGGCCCAAACCCTGGAAAGATGGCTCCAGGAGGAGGAGGCCATCCCCCTGTATGAGAAACTCAGCCACACTGAAGAGGCAGGCCAGGAGATCCGGGACCTCGCCAATGAGGGGTTATTTCGATCCCTTCTGGCGTATGGAAACCGCTTGGGCCTGCACGGCGATACCGAGACGGCCATCGAAACTCTGCGAAAAGCGCTGGAACTGTTCCCCCAACATGAACGCACCAATGAGGTGCTGTTCATCCTTGGACAATACTTGATCGACGCCGGGAAGAAGGACGAGGCGATCAAAGTCTTTGAACAACTGAAGGCAAACTCCAAGGGAGAGGATCGGAAGAAAGCAGAGACGATACTGTCCGCTCTGAAGAAAACCCAATAATTCCGCGCACAGGCTGTGAAGTCTGAACCTTGATTTGCTTGATTTCGGGATTATCCTGATTGTTCTTCATCCTGCCGATCCTTCAATCCTGCGGATCGCGGTTCAAACTTCTTCGCCCCGCACGCACTTCCAAAGTCCCATGCCATTATCGGATCTTTTTTGCATTTCCGCGAAAAAACATCTTGACAGAGGTATGCCATAAGTTGTACTATTCCCATAAGATAGCGCAATTATCTTGAAATGAGTTATTAAGTTAGGGAACAGCAAACCGGCAAATATTGCCGTCCGACTGGCACTAAGTCACTAGATGTTGTGTTGTATTCATGTCGAATGGACGCGAAACAGCTGAGCCAACGTATCGAGGAGATTCTTGCTGGGGAGCTGGCGCTCTACAGGGAGATGGAACAATTCTCCCGCGAACAGATCGCGGCTTTGTCCCTGGATACCCCGGATATTGAAAAAGCCGCCGAGATGATCCGGGCAAAGCAGTCCATCGTGCAGAGTCTGAATGAACTCGATAAAGACTCTCGTGAAATCAAGGAAGAATGGGAATCCGTTGCGGAGACATTGGATGAGGAGATCCGCAAACCCGTTCGGGCCGTTGCCGCCGATATTGCCGGATTGCTTGAGACTCTGATGAAGCTGGAGAAAGAAAACGAAGACTGCCTGAAACAAAACGCGGCGGATTTGAATCGAGAGTTGCTTGCAATACAGCGGGCACGGCTGGCTTCCCGGGCATACGGAAGCCGGATCGGGCCTGATGATCCTCGGTTTCTGGACCGCAAACAGTAAGCCGGAAGATATCCGGGCACGTCACTACGGATGCACGGATCGACAGGGTGAGGGTGGATAGTTCATGCGGTGGGCGCTGGGCCGTATGCCTCAGGAGGTAAAGGCCGTGGCAGCCGATCCCCAGGGTTCAGGAATGAGAAAAGATCAAGACCTGCCTGCGATTTCCGACGCGACCCGTCCGGAAGACGTAGCGGAACTGCGGAAAGCCATCGCCGCGTTCAACCGGCACACGGAACGCTTGCAGAATGCCTATGATCTGTTGCAGCTCCGGATCGCCGAAATCAATCGCGAACTCGAACTCAAAAACCAGGCTCTCGAAGAAGCCAATCGAAACCTGCAATCCAAAATCGCGGAGGTCGAACGTCTCCGGGCTGATCTCGACAATGTGATCGAGTCGATGGGTAGCGGCCTCCTGGCAGTCGATACGGAGGGGATTTGCTTCACGTTCAATGCCGCCTCCGAACAGGCGCTCGGAAGAAACCGCACGGAGGTACTCGGCAGACATTGTTCCGAGATCATGGGAAAAGCGGCTTCCGTGCTGGCCCCGTTGCTGCTGGATGGAGATCGTCACGATCATGTCGAGATCTGCATCCCTCATAAGTCCGGGCGGGATGTTTTCGTAAAAGGGGCCGTTTCTCCGCTGTTCGACCGGATGCATTGCCGCATCGGATCGACATTCATTTTTTCAGACCTGACCTCCCAACGCCTGCTGGAGGAACGGGCGCGACGAAACGACCGCATGACCGCCCTGGGCGAATTGGCTGCCGGTGTTGCTCACGAGATGCGCAATCCCCTGACCACGATCCGGGGATATTTGCAAATCCTTCCATCCATGAAGGACGACCTGGAATTTTTGCAGGAGTTTTCGGAGAATGTGATCCGAGAGATCGACCGCCTGGCAAATCTGACCGATGACATGCTCGACATGGCCAAACCGATCTCCAGCGTTTTGGAATGGCGCGACTTGGGGGATCTTTCGGAAGAGGTGCTTCAGTTTCTCGCAGACCGGTTCAGCCGCACCGGAATTGCTTACGAACTCCGGCGCGACCCGCAGGGCAGCCCGGTGAAAATCGACAACAGTCGGCTCAAACAAGTATTGATCAATCTTCTAATCAATGCCATTGAGGCCCTCGGCCCGGCAGGAGGAAAAGTGCAGATTACACTGTCACGAACCGAGGAACGACTGGCCCGTGATGAGGAAGTGCGGCCGTTCGCGGTTTGCCGTGTTCGCGATACCGGGCCGGGTATTCCGCAGAAAGACCTCGACCGTCTGTTCGATCCGTTTTTCACAACCAAACCGCACGGGACCGGCCTGGGGCTTGCGGTCTCCAACAAAATTGTCGAAGAGCATCACGGGTTTCTCCGAGTGGAGAGCGAAGAGGGCACAGGGACGGAGTTCTCGCTGTTTTTGCCGATCGGCGAACGAGATTCGGAGCATTCGGAGGATCTGTCTGGACCTGATAAGGTCCGGAGAAGGGAATAGAAATCATGCCGGCGTATGAGATCCTGGTTGTAGACGACGAGTTGGGAATTCGAAACCTCCTCAAGACGGTTCTGAAAGCGGAGGGCTATACCGTTCGAACAGCGGAAAACGGGCAGGAAGCAGTGGATGCGGTCCGAGAAAGCCTCCCGGACCTGATCTTATGCGACATCAAGATGCCGGTGAAAGACGGGATTGAAGCCCTGAAAGAAATCCGCGAGATTTCCGATGATGTGCTTGTGGTGATGCTGACCGCTCACGGCACAATCGACACGGCTGTCCAGGCCATGAAACTCGGCGCTCGCGATTATCTGCGGAAACCGTTCGATGTCGAGGAACTGAAAGTCAAAATCCGGCGTGAATTGGATCATGCGGATTTGCGCCGAACCACCCGTCATTACCAGGAGGAAGCCGGGCTGAAATACGGTCTGGATCGGATTGTCGGCCAGGACCCGAAGATGGCGGCAATCTATGACTTGATTCGCACTGTCGCGCCGACACGCAGCACGGTCCTGATCCGGGGGGAGAGCGGGACCGGCAAGGAGCTGATCGCCGGGGCCATCCATTACCTCTCGCCGCGCCGCAATAAACCGTTTGTCAAGGTGAACTGCGCCGCCATCTCCGAGGACCTTCTGGAAAGTGAGTTGTTCGGGCATGAAAAGGGCGCGTTTACCGGCGCCATCCGTTCCAATGAAGGCAAGTTTGTCATGGCGGACGGCGGCTCAATTCTGCTGGACGAAGTCAGCGAGATGAGCGCGAAACTCCAGGCAAAACTCCTGCGCGTTCTCCAAGAACGGGAAGTGGATAAGGTGGGCGGACGCGAGCCGGTGAAAGTGGATGTCCGGGTGATGGCCACCACCAACCGCAACCTGGAAGAGTATATCAAACGCGGCGACTTCCGGGAGGATTTGTTTTATCGACTCAACGTGGTCGCCATCGAATTTCCGCCCCTTCGGGAGCGGAAAAGCGATATCCCGATGCTCGTGAATCATTTTATCGATAAGTATAATAAGGAGATGAACAGGCGCATTACAGGAATCTCCAAGGAAGTGGAATCACTTCTCTGGAAATGCGACTGGCCGGGGAATGTCCGTCAATTGGAAAATGTGATTGAACGGGCCGTTGTGTTGGCCAGGAACGCGGTGATCGGAGTGGATGACCTTCCGCTGGAGTTGCGGGACAGCTCGCCGGACCGTTTACTTCCGAATGGGAACGGTCCCCGTGTGGGGATGACTGTGGGCGAGATGGAGCGCGATCTGATTTTCAGGACGCTGGAGACAGTGGGAGACAATCGGACGAAGGCGGCGGACATGCTGGGTATCAGCATCCGCACGTTGCGCAATAAGTTGAACGAATACCGAGAGGCAGGATTCGATTGGCCCCGGAAGATCGTCGGCTGATGAATCCCCAATTCAATTGAGGTACGAATCATGGTGCATGTAGCGGAGCGCACATCAGACGAACTTTCCGCCTTGGATCTGGCGCTGCGCCTGGGCATCCGGACGGAGGCAGTTCTGTCTGCGCTCGGTGATCTGGGATTGGAGACCGATGATCCCACTGTCCCTCTGGACCCCCGCATTGAAGAACAAGTTGTCGAACGGATGGTTGAGAACGGACAGATTGCTCGCCGTGCCCTGAAATCCCTCCACAAACGTCGTCGCCCCCCGGAATTGGCGGTCGATGACCGGATTCTCAGGGAGGCGCTTGGTGCGTCCGAATCCGGGTACAGCGAAAACGCTGTGCCGGACCAGGTAGCCCACCTTTTTGAGAAAAAATCCTCGTTTCTGCAACGGCTGGGCTTTGGACGCGCACGCCCGGTGGAAGAACAGGAAATCACGAGCGTCACCGTTGAACCGGAACCGGACGTTGCCGAGCCGGAAGGAATTCTCGCGCCCCCGCCTGAAGCACAACCCACATACACGCCGCAACCGGAATCTCCTCGAGAATCTGTCCGCCAACCGGAGCCTGAACGACCCCCAAAACCGGCTCCTGAAACCCAGCCAGAACCGGAAGAACTCTCCGAACCGGAAGAGGATCTGGACTTCGAAGATCTGGATTTGGACCTGGAAGAAGAAGAAGAAACTGAAATTTCTGCTCAAGCCGAAAAGGCCCCGATTCTACCAGCCTCGGAATCCGCTCTGCAAGAAGAATCCGACGAGGAGATCGATCTGACAGATTTGGATTTGGAAGGGGAGGCCGAAGAAGGAGAAGCCGATCTGGAAATCGTCAACCTTGATCTGGAAGAGGAAGAATCCCCTGCGGAGTCCACGAAAGAGGCGGAAGAAAAAACTCCCGGAGAAGCCTTGGATGCGGCCCGCGCAGAAACGGAAGAGGAGGAAGAAGAGGAGGAACACGACGGTCTTCTCAATGAAGAGGACGAATCGGTTTTGGAGGGGCTGAAAGAATTAGATTTGGGCGACTTCGGCGTTGATGAACAAGAGGCTCCCGAGGAAGAAGCCAAGCCGGAGGTGGAAGAACCCGATCTCGATATCGATGTGAGCCAGGAAGAACTTCCTGAAATGGAAATCAAGGAAGAAAAGACTGAAAAAGAGAAGGAGGAGGAAGAAGAGGTAGCGAAAAACTTTTTGGAGCGACTGATCGAAAGGCTCGACCTGACTCAGACAGAGATTATTGTCGCGGCGGCGGGGGCGCTTTTGATTGCGACCACGGGGCTCGGATTGGCGGTATATTACTATTTGAATTACAGTCCCAAGAAAGCATCCGAGCTGTGGGAACAGGGCTACCGGGCCTATCAGAGCGAGGTTCTCGGCGAACAGCATTTTGGCGTCATCGTGGATTCATTTACGCGGCTTCTGGTGAATTTCCCGACGGATACCCACTTGGAAGAAGCCGCGTATCTGCTCGCGATGTCGTTTTTCAGACGCGCGGAGGAGTTGGCGGAAACCGATCCGAGTGCCGCGAAGGCACGATATGCCGATGCCGTCGAGTACTTCGAGAAATTCCTGATTGAGCAACGCCGAATCGGTGACCGTCTGGCAAAGTCCGAAGGGGCCGGTTATCGACGGTACATGGACACCGCCAAGGAGGAAGATGCTCATTATTACATCGCTCTTTGTTATGAAAAACAGTTAGAATACCAGCAGGCGATAGATGCCTACCAGGCCTTTCTACAGAGATACAAGAAGTCCCCACGGACCACACAAATTCTGGTGACACTGGGAAATATCTATAAACGATGGGCGGATATCGATGAAAACTCTCGGGAAGAGCGCCTCTTGACCGCCATCTCGAAATATGAGGAGGCCCTCGCGGACCCCGCAACAAATATGGAGAGTCGCATCGCTCTCCACACCCTCATCGGTGACATTTGGCGAAAACTCTACGATCACAATCCGGACCGAGAGGTTTATATCCTGGGAACACTTCGGGGGTATCGCAATGCGGAAAGTCTTCTCGCGCAAACCGAGGCAAAGAGCGCCGAGTATTTTAATCTGCAACGGGATCTGGCGCTGGGTCTGGCAGATACACTTCTGATTCTGGGACAAAATGCTTCCAAAGAGGCGGAAAACATCGAGGCTTCGGCGGAGGATTTGCCCCGCAGCTCGGATCTGCGCGCTTCCCAGCTGGCCGCCGCGGAAATCACCCGTGCCACCGCGGCCGTTCATCTCTCCGAGGCGATCTATTTGTACAGCCGGTTGATCGGTATGGAACCGACCGTACCGCTGCAAGCATCCGCTTCCGGACAGATTCTATCGGTGACCGGCCACGCCGTTCTTTCCGAGGAACAACAAAATCACGTCAGAAATAACCTGGCGGAGGCTTACTTTTATATGGGGCGGTATGAGGACGCGATGAACATCGCGATTCCTCTTATCGAAACTCTCTCCAAACAGGATCCCGGCAATCCGTACCTGGCTTCTCTCTGCTATCTGGTGGGGGATGCCGCCTGGAAAGAAGGCGATTATGACCGCCGGGTTGTAGATTACTACCGCCTGGGAAGAAAGTACTGCCCGCTCTTTCCTCCCGGCTCCGGTGAACGCAGCAATGTGGCCGCGCTCCGTATGGCTAATATCTACTACCAGCGCGGTATGGAAGAAGGGAATCCCCGCGACTTGCAGAGCGCTATTGAGGAATACCTCAATATCATACGCGAATTCCCCGATACCAAATGGACTTATTTGACCCGCTACTGGCTTGCCCGCACGTATGAACGCTATGCCGAGGTGCTGGCGGACCCGAAATCGGACGTCTATGACCCCGCCAAGGCAAAAGAGTATTACCAACTGGCCTATATGCAATACGAGGTCGCCATCACAGCCCGAGTCGGCTCCGTCAACGTTGATAAAAAGAACCAGGACAAACTGAAGGACTGCTACTTCCGTCCGGGACGTTGTGCATATAAAGCGGGAAACCTGGAGAAAGCCAAAGACCTGTTGGGTACGGCGATTGTCTGGTCGGCGACCGGCGCCCCGGGGGATCCCCGTGCCATCCCCTGTCGGGAAATGCTGGGCGATATCTACCTGGAGCTGGGTCATCCGGACCAGGCCATCCGTATCTACGAATACTACCTGGAGAATAAGTTTTATCAGCAGGATGAACGGGGAGACAGCCTCTCCCGTGTTTCGCTCAAGCTGGCTCGCGCGTATTTGAGACGGTTCAGTTACGGTCAGGCACGGGAACTCCTTCGGCAAGTGGTTCGGGACAATCCTGTTGTTCTCGCCCCCGGCGGCAAGGACGTCGTGGAAGGACCCGGATTGGAGGCCCAACGTCTTCTCGCACAATCGTACCGCGACGAGGCCGAGGTCTCTTTCGTCGAAACTCGAAAGGACAAACTCCGTTCGGCGAAAACCGAATACCTGACCCTGTTACAGATGAATCCCAATGAATGGGACGCGGTGCGGGCATTGGCCGAAATCAGTTTCGATCTCGCGGACCCGGAAAATCCCGACTCGTATCGTGAAGCCATCAACTTCTATCAAAAATACATCGAATCGGACATGGTGGAACTGGCGGAAGATCGCGATGTGGTCTACTACCGGTGGGCAGACTGCTACGCCCGGATCGGGGATTACGAGAATGCCGCCACCGCATTGGAGAAGATCAACGGAACAACCATTCCAAAAGAAATGTACGCGCGTTCACTGCTTCTCCTGGGCGAATGCTATCAGAAACTGGCCGCGCAGACCACCGATGAATTCCGAAAACAGTACTACACCCAGAAGGCCAGGAAGACCTATAAGGATACAATCGAAACACAAGATCCGTTCGCCGCTCAAGTAGCGAGGAATCGTATCACCCTGATGAACATCTCGTGACAGCCGGTTTTTCCAACCGGCTCGAACCATTGGAAAAGGAAAGGGTGAAGGATATCGACCAGACATCAACCGGGCAGGAGTTTCCGAGCTGCGGTAAAACTGGCTTCCCGGACTGGGTATTTCGGACAATCCTCCTGGATGGACAGTTGATAAGTTCTTTATTTTCAATTCGTTAACATCAATAGAACCTTCGGGGAATGTGGTACGTGATTTGCTTGCTGGGAAATATGAGGTGCGCCATGGGATTGATTTCGAGGTTGTTTGAGGTTCCGTCCACGGTGATGCTCAAAAAAGGCATCGAGGGGACAGACGCGCGTCACCGGGCGCTGTCAAACAACATCGCCAACGTGGACACACCGAATTACGAGCGGGCGACTGTCTCATTCGAGAAGGAACTGCAACGTGCCCGGTTTGGAACCTCGTTCATCGGGAAAACAACCGATGATCGGCATTTTCGAATCGGTGGAGTCGGGGTGGTCGGGGAAGTGACACCGCGTGTCGTGATCGACAATAACACCCGCTTTCGGGCGGATCGGAACAATATCAATATCGATGAAGAGATGGCGAATTTGGCCGAAAATACACAGAAGAACGTGGCTCTTACGGATTTGCTGAGTCGCCGATATAAGGAAATCCGGACAATCTTACAGCAGGCAAGCCAGACCTGATCGAGGTAAAACAGGATGAGCGCATTTGACATCAGCGCGAGCGGGCTTACGGCGCAACGGGTCCGAATGGACGTGATTGCGAACAACATTGCGAATGCCCAGACTCTGGTCACAAAAGAAGGAGGACCGTATCGCCGACGGTCCGTGGTGTTTGAAGCCATGGGGCGACATTTCAATGAATCGCTGACCCAGGCCCATCGTCGGCTGTCCCGGATCATCGGCGGCGGCGTGAAAGTCAATAAGATCGTTGAAGATCAAACCCCGAACGCATTCACGAAGATTTACGATCCCAGCCACCCGTTCGCCGACAGTACCGGCGTGGTTCTTCGCCCGAATGTGAATGTGGTTCAGGAAATGGTGGATATGATTGACGCATCCCGCGCGTATGAAGCGAATGTCACCGCTTTGAACTCGTCCAAACAGATGATGACCAAAGCGTTGGAAATCGGTAAGTAAGGTGAGGCGACATCATGGTTGAATCAATCGATCCTCGAATTTTGGCGGCGCGGCTCGATCCGACACTGGGACCGCAGGGAATCGGACAACCGGGGGCAGTCAGGGCGCCGCAATTCCCTGCGCCCGGACAACCCACGTTCGCGGAGATCATGAGCAATCTGCAGGAAACGGAAGGGGCCATCCCCGACCCATCAAAGGCACAGACCGTTGCAGACTTGGAGAATCTCAGCGATCAGTTGGACGCTTTGCACAATAACACCATGGAGATGTATCAACGGCTTGCGGAACTCGCGGATCAGCTTACAAATGCCGAACAACCGCGAGATGGAACGGAACGATAAGAACAACAGGAACCCGGTCGGGCAATGAGGAAGAAGGAGTCGGTTTGTGGATAGTCTACTGGAATGGAAAACAGGACCGCTCGGGGTGACACCGACAGGCGGTGCGCCGGTGCAGCCCCGTATACACCGACCTGATCCGGAGGAGGACGGCCCCTCCTTCCCCGAAATGCTCCGGCAGGGTCTTGAAGAGGTGAATCGGTTGCACGGCGATTCCGCTAAACAAGTCGAAGACCTGGTTACCGGTCAAACGGATGACTACCACCAGGTCATGATCGCTGTCGAGGAGGCCGGGATCGCGTTCGATCTGACCATGCAGGTGCGAAATCAGATATTAAGGGCGTACGATGAAGTGATGCGAATGCAGATTTAGTGGGTAAACGGGAAGAAACCCTCACCCCAACCCTCTCCCGGAGGGAGAGGGAACGGTTCTGAGGCTCTTGATAGGATATTGTGATGTGGTCCTTGTGGTTGAAATTGGTACCTGCGGCATCGGGAGGAACCCGGAAAGGAGCCGTCACAATGGGAAGAAGACGGTTGGATTTACCTGTTTGGGTTCTGGCTTCGCTCGGACTGCTGGTTCTCGGCACGTTTGTCGGGATCCGATTCTTCGGTCCGGATTATGTGGCGGTCCCGTATAGCGGGGACTCGGTCAACCGCGATCAGTTGAAAGCAATGTTGCGGTCACGTGGCATCCCGTTCATTGTGACCGAGAGTGAGATCTGGGTCCCCCGGCAGGAGCTGAAGCATCTTTCACTCGATTCGGCTCCCCCGGCTTAGATTGTTCGGACGACTCTGCGTTTTGCGAGAATCGGAGATCTCGCGAGCGCGGAGATGCAGATAAGCAGGCGTTATGAGAGGTTCGGTTTTTCACTGTCACGACCAGAGACCCGCCACGGGTTCCGTGCGCGGGAGTTCGGAGTTTTCACTATTGTTCCATTTCACCAAGGTTCCCAGGGAGACTCAATCATGGAGGAAGTACGGTATTACCGGCAGAGTCCGGCCGCCATCCGGGCCGCCCAATTCGGGCTAGACCATTCGGCTTCCCGGTCACGCAATCCCCATCCCCCGGCATTCCTTCGGAAGGACTTGGCGGGATTCGTTGTATTCCCGCGATCCGGTCTCCTTGTGAAAGGAGATCGCCATGGGTGAGTTTTTCAGCCAGCTGCAGGAACAACTGTCGCGGGTGTGGGGAAACCTGAACGTCCAGCAGAAAATCCTGTTTGTTTCCGCGCCGACGGTACTCATTCTGGCGCTGGTGATTGCGGTATACATCGCCAGCCGACCGGACTTCGTTCTCCTGGTATCGGTTCCCCCCGGCGAGGAACAGCGCCTGAATGAGATTGCCACCAGTCTGGACGCCAGTGGTGTCAAGTACGAACTGCGGGGAGGGAACTCTATCTATGTCCCCCGCACACAGCGGGATCGCGTGCGTTTGACCCTGGCGGGAGAAGATTTGCTGGGCCCGGCAGGCGGACCGGGCCTCGAACTGTTCGATACAACCCGCCTCGGCATGACCGACCGAATCTTTGAAACACAATACCAGCGCGCTCTGCAGAACGAGCTAGCACGGACGATTCGACAAGGCGCACGATACGACAGCGTTTCCGTGCATTTGAGCATTCCCGAAGAAGCTCTGTTCAAGGAAGACCAGGATTTCCCCTCTGCGAGCGTGAAGATAGTCGCCAGTCGTGGAATCTCACGGGAGGAGGTCATCGGGATTCAAAACCTTGTGGCGGCCGCTGTTCCCAAATTGGAGCCTTCCGCCGTTCAGGTAACCGACAAAAACAACCGGATGCTGAGCGGTGTAAGTGAAGAAGCGGACAGTGGAGCGGCAATGGTTCAAAAACAAGACCAGCTCCGCCTGATGAGAGAAAAACAACTCGCGGACAACATCGCCCCACATATTCAGAAAATCGTCGGGCCGGACGACTATGTGTTGAGTGTCCAGATGGTCCTCGATTGGACGGAAAAAACAGAGGAACAGAATAAACTTGATGCGGAAGGACAGGCGCTGATCAGCGAGAAAACTTACGAGGAAGTCTCCAATTCCGCCGCCATGGCGGGCGAACCGGGCGTGGCGGGAAATGTACAGGATACCGGAATCGGCGCCGCCGGCGGAGAGACTCTGAAAACCGAAATCGCCGAAAACATCGCCAATTACGATTACCCGGTAACCAAAACAAAAACCGTTTTCCCCACCGGGGAAGTCAAAGAAAAACATATCGGGATCATCCTGAACTACCATCGAGACCCGAAAACCGGCGACATGGTCCCCTATGACGACGCCGTTATTGAGGACCTTCGACAGACGATCGCCTCCGTCGCCGGAATCAATCTGCAGAATCCCGAATCTCTCGATACGCTTTCCATCAAGTCCCTCCAGTTTGATACCCGCAAGGAATACGAAATTCGCAAGGAATTCTGGGTGGAACAGGGACAGAGGTTGATCCGTACCGGATTGCCGCTGATCGCCCTCGCAATCCTCGTAGGTCTCGGATACATGTTCTTCCGGAAGGCTTTTGCGCCGAAGCCCATTGAGGAAGAAGAGGTGGAAGAGATTCCCATCGAGCCGGTCACCGAATCCCGGGAACTTACACTGGCCCAATTGGGATTGGCTCAATTCGGCGATATTGCCAGCTTGCCTGCTGAAGAACAACGACGTCTGAAAATGCAGGAACATGTGATCTCCTACGCACAGGAGAAACCGGAAGAGGTTGCAGCAATCATCAAGGCCTGGCTGAGCGGCTAATCGATATGGAGTTTGTGTTGGACTGATTCCGCTGGTACGGAGAGGAAATCGCGATCATGGTCCGCGCCACACAAGAGAAAGCGAAAATAACCGGTCGCAAGAAGGCGGCGATTCTCATGGTGACCCTGGGGCCGGAGGTGGCCGCCGATGTCTACCGGAACCTGACCGATGAGGAAATCGAGCAGATCACG
>JAKQSI010000104.1 GCA_029570205.1 Candidatus Omnitrophota bacterium
GATTGCATCGGATTCCTGCGGCATTTTCTTCATCTTTTTCACCGCATAAGGGCGGACTACCTGAATGCTGACCAGGATATTGTCCTCAATGAGTCCGACTCGGCGGTAAGCCAGACGTTAAAAGAGGCCTTCCTCATTCTGCGTCAAGCCGCAGAAACCGGCGAATAGGCTTTTGTGTCGTGACATGATCTTGTACAATCACGGAATCTCGCGAAAAGTCGCAGGAGGACAAGATGTACCGATCTGTCAATACTGCCGGAATCATTGCTATCGTCTTGTTGGTCATGCTCGGGTGCGCGACGTCTAAAGCCAAAGGCCCCACGCCCCAGGAACAAATCACCGCCGCCATGCAGGAATTCAAGGCCGCATGGGAAGCTAGAGATGTCGACCGGATTCTGGCCTGCTATGCCCCGGATTACCGCTACTCGGACGGGTCCGATCTGACGGAATTACAGCAATTCGCGGAGCAGGCAAAGGAAATGTCGGACCTCCACATCGAGGTCCCGCTGGATGATATGCAGATCACCATGGAGGAGAACATCGGGCTTGTCCGCATCCGCTCCAGGCTCAGTAGTCCGGACAGGAAAGGTCAATTCCTCCTTGACCATCGTCTGAGAGAATCCGACGGCAAATGGCTGATCTTCTGGTCCCACGCGGAAGAGGCAGACTGAGAACACCCCCCGGGAAGAACGCAGGAAATAACCCCTTAAGTCTGAGGACAAAGCGGGATCGCTTTCCGGGCGGATTGTGGATGGACAGGCTGTGCCAACTCGCCGGAGTATCAAAGCGTGTGCCCTATTTCAGGTCTTTTGGAATTTGCATTTTCGGGGGACTTGCGATCATGCCGCGCGAATGCTTAAATCATCATGCATCCGAATGGGGTCAGGTACCCGAAATGACTGAGAATGACCTTGAAAAGCAGGAGATCGGCGCACCGGTCTGGTGTTATGAGTGCAAAAAGCAGTTCACCTTTAGGCTGAAAGCAGGGGCTTCCCAAAAGAAACTGCCGGCTCAACAGATTGAACGTCTTATCAGCTCCGCATTACATGCCTCCAAGTGGCAGATGCTGGATGTCGTCAATGAGGATGGGGAAGAAACCGGGCAGCGGACTTGGTTTTGCGAGAACTGTGTCAAGAAGGCCGCGGACCTTTTCGACAAAAGAAGGAAAAAAGCCGAGAATCCATATTGGAAAATACGGCGCTGATTCTTTCCTGAAATCCGCATCTTTTCGAGCGCCCACCCGAAACGGTGGGCACGTTTTGTTTGGAGGGAAATTCGATCGACAGATTGCCGGCGTGTATCTTCATCGGAGGCTGTTCACAGGCGGCTGGAGAAACCAATAGAAATACGATGCATAACAGGGGTCCGTGGGGGTCGGGATAACGCTCAGACGGATCTCCAGTTCCGGCCCGGTCACCAGGTGGCCCGGAATAACCAGCCACCGTTCATACCAGTTCCAGGGCGTTCCCTCGATGGTCCAGGCTCCCGCATATTTCCCCCCGGCGTATACGGCCATTTGATATTGAAATCTCTCGTGGACCGCCTCATCCTGACAGGTCCTGAGTCCCACCGCGAGGTCGGTTCCCTCCCGTAATCCCCGGACAACAAACCGTTCGCTCCCGTTGTGCCGTCGTCCGCCATCAAGAATATCGAACCGTTCCAGAAGCCCCTCCCGTGCCAATCGGGGAATAAGGTCCCGGTCCTTTTCATCGGGAAACATCTGTTCGATTTCCTCGTGGTATCCAAAATTCCTTCGGAAAGGAACCGGATTGGCCGGAAAACGGCCTTTCGGCTCACAGACATACTCATGCGCGCGCTCGCTTTCCAGGTCGGCGACATCCAGGCGGTCGATCAATTCCCAATCAGGTCGTGTCAGAGCCGACGAACGAGGCAGCGTGTCAATGTCTCTGGTTCTCCATACCGCACGATAAAGAACCTTCTCAAAGGCTGGATCGAATGGGTCCGGGAATCGCACCACCGGTTCCCCCAGCACATCGAAAGTCAGGAACAACTCAAACCATTCCGGGAAAACTGCGTAGTATTGAAATCGCTTTTCATCCGGGAGAGTCGTCAGGTACTCATACAGGGCGCCTTCCCCCATCCGGTATGGGGTGGTGGTCTTGTTGTTCATCAGCCCGACCAGATCGAACGTATGGCGCCTCGAGAACATCGCCAGGATTCCGGCATCATTGAGAGCGACCGTGGCCCGGGGATCGGTATGCTCGGCGATCCATACCGCCATCTGTTCCTGTTTCGCGGCGATAGACCCGCAGTTCCGTCCGTATCGTGACAGCCACAACGGAAGAGCGCAGACCTGCATCAAAAGGATCAGGACAAACAGCGCCCGCGATATGGCCTTCCCTGTGTTTCCCCAGCGAGCGATTTCCTCGATCCCCGCGCCCAGAAACACGAGAATAATCGGAAACACCGGCAGCAGATAACGATAATTGTGGAGGCTCCATACGCTTAATGTGGCGACACTGAATGCTGTCACGATCACAAAGAGTGTCGCCAGAGATCCCCCGGAAAGCAGCCGTCGCCAATTGCGCTCCTTCCCAGAGCGGATTGCGGCAATCACCCCCAGAACAGCAAGAACCGGCGCCGCCGGAGCGAGATATTCACCGGGCCAGGTTCCATACTCCGGTACACCGGCGAACCATCGGAAAACACCTTGAATGTTTTGCGTGAATTCGGCCAGTTTTTCACCGGATGTTTTAACCGGTTCGTGCAGGATGGACTTTGCGACCATCCCGTTGGAGGACCAATTGCCCGTAGAAAGCCATGTCCAAAGGTACGGCCAGACAATGGCCGCCCCCACCGGCAATAGAACTTCCCGAAACACCCGCCGCAGATCCCGATCCCGCTCATACACCCGAACGGCAACAAAAAGCACGGACACCGCCGCGAGAAAGGAGGCTTCGGGACGAATGAGCGCCAACACAATCATCGTTGCCACGGTCAATCGGAAATGGCCGTTTCCGCGATTCTCCATTTCATAAAACAGCAACAGAGAAATCACCGCTGCCGCCATCAGCGCAATTTCCATCCCGGACAAGAATGCCCAGAGCAACGGGCCGCTTGTCGCGAGCAGAAGCGCAATTCGATTCCGGTTCCCCGATCCGAGACATCCCCCGAAATAGACCACGGCACAGAACAAACACCCACCCAACAGGATGGAGAATGCCGTCAATGCGGAACCATGAATCCCAAGGAACGCTACCACGGCCAGGAGATGCGCATACAGCCAACTGGTGGCGCCGGAGGTCATCGGGTCCCCGTCATGGTAACGGTAATACTGCCCGTGAGCGATCTGCTCGGCGTATTGCAGGTGAATAGCCGTATCATCGAGGGGCGGGGCAATTTTCCCACCCGCATACCACAGGCCGGTCCCCAGGAAAATGAGCACATTGAGGACCGCCAGGCTGAGCGGACCGACAGGGCGACCCGTGCGCCGGATTGGATTCATCGTCAAAGGATTCCCAGTCCAAGTTTTGTGCAAATTTTAGCCGAATTTCTGCCGGTCTTGATGACAAATGCGGCGCCGATAGTCTAAACTAGATCAAAATCCTTTTTTTCGCGAGGCAGCCGACCATGGATCTCGTACAGCAGGGAAAGGAATTGGCGCAAGAGGGACTGTTCGTTGAGGCTCTGGAAATCTTCAAGAAAGCCTTGGAAACAGATCCCAAGAACCCGGATATTCTGTTCTTCGTCGGAACTTGTCACAGCTCACTCGGTGATTTCCAAGTGGCGAAGTATTACTACCAGGAAGTGCTCAAGATCGATCCGAGCCACTCGCGGACAAGAATGGTCTGGGCCGGCCTGGGGGAGGTGGAAGCCCGTCCGCCTTCCTATGCAAAGCCGGCCAGGACGCCGGAGAAGGAAGAGGAGCCGGCTCCTTCCACCGAAGAAAAGGAAGAGAAACCCGAACCGATGAACCAGGTCGGTGTTGGAAGCACAGATGAGTTCAGGGACAAGTGGGCGGATGCTTTTCCCGCAGATCAGTACCTGAAACCCGCCTCACGCAAAAAAGGCATCGGCGTATGGTTCTGGATTCTGGTTGCGCTGGCTATTGCAGCCGCCGTGTATTTCTGGATCGGCCCGACGTTCCTGAAACCGTAGGGACGCACGGCTGTGCGCCCCTGGAGTGCGGCAGCGCAGCTGCCGCCTTTTCCGGATTCCGGCACGTACCGGAAAGCCGCGTGGCTATTCTCCCTCTCCCACCGGGAGGGCTGGGATGAGAGCATGCGGGTTGGGGTGAGGGTTTATTGTCTGAACCTTGATTCACTTGATTTTAGGATTTTCTTGATTCTTCATCATGGTCATCCTGTAATCCCACGAATCAGGGTTCAGACATAGGCATTGACTGCCAGGCAGAGACGCCTGGCCTACTGGGAAATGATGGGGCAGGCCGGTGGGACAGGCCGGTGGGACAGGCCGGGGGGACAGGCCAGTGGGACAGGCCTCCATGCCTGTCAATGAACCCACTGTCTGAACCTTGATTCACTTGATTTTAGGATTTTCTTGATTCTTCATCATGGTCATCCTGTAATCCCACGAATCAGGGTTCGGACATAGGCATTGACTGCCAGGCAGAGACGCCTGGCCTACTGGGAAATGGCGGGGCAGGCCGGTGGGACAGGCCAGTGGGGCAGGCCTCCGTGCCTGTCAAAGAACCCACTGTCTGAACCTTGATTCACTTGATTTTAGGATTTTCTTGATTCTTCATCATGGTCATCCTGGAATCCCACGAATCAGGGTTCAGACATAGGCATTGACTGCCAGGCAGAGACGCCTGGCCTACTGGAAAATGGTGGGACAGGCCGGTGGGGCAGGCCGGGGGGACAGGCCGGTGGGACAGGCCAGTGGGGCAGGCCTCCGTGCCTGTCAAAGAACCCGCTGCCCTAGCCGAGCGATTCGCCGCTGCTGTCGTAGGTCAGGATCAGCACAACGGACGGCTGGACCTTTTTGACCAATTCCGTCAACGCCTCTTCCGCCGATACGGGAAGAACCTGGGAGACAATAAGAAGAACCACAATTCGGGTGAAGGCGGGAAGGAAGGAAGTTTTCATCGGCCCTTCCAAAAATGCAACGCTTCGGACGCCAAAGTGAATTACAGGAAATATACCCCGGTTGGGGGATTGTCAATCGGGAAATGCGGATGAAAGGGGTTTTTCTTGGTGCTCTTCCCGCCCTGATCCCCCCCTCCATCCCCCCGTAAACGGGGGGAAGCGTTTTTAGTCTCCCTCCCTGTTTACGGGGAGGGCCGGGGTGGGGGTTCTGCTTCAACCAACCCCTTACCGCCGGTGGTAGCCGAGTTCTTTCAACGCGCGCTGCTCCTTGCGCCATTTCTCGACAACCTTCACGCGAAGAGTGAGAAAGACCGGCCGGCCAAGAAGTTCTTCGATCTGCTTCCGCGCATCCTGACCGATTGCCTTCACCATCAAACCCCCTTTCCCGATCAGAATCCCTCGCTGGCTCTCCCGCTCGACAATCAAATTCGCGCTGATCGAGACCTTCTTGCGATCCGGCGCATCCAGCATCTCTTCCACATGAACTGCGATAGCGTGAGGAATTTCTTCCTTCACCCGCAGAAATGCCTGCTCCCGGATCAGTTCCTCGACAAGAAACCGTTCCGTCCGGTCGGTCAGCACATCGGGATCATAGTATTTCGGACCTTCAGGCAGAACGGATTTGACCGCCTGAAGCACATCGGAAATGCCGGTCCCGTAAAGTGCGGAGAGTGTGATCAGTTCCACGGGTCGTTCGAACGGAAGAGACCGGATTTCTTTCAGGCATTCTTCCACTTTTGAGGGATGAACCAAGTCCATCTTATTGGCAATCAGGAAGATCGGAATCCCGGCGTTCTCCGTTTGCGGCCCGCAGGCGGCGTTTACAAACACACAAAGTTCCTGCTCCCGCTTGCCGATTCCCTGCGAGGCATCCACCATGAACAGAACCACATCGGTTCCTTCCAGTGCGCGCCGGACCTCGTCCACCATGAACTCGTGCATGGCATCTCGCGGAACCAGGAATCCCGGCGTATCCTGAAATACAATCTGGCAGGATTCGTCATCATAAACTCCGAGAATCCGATTTCGTGTTGTCTGCGCGATTGGCGTGACAACGGAAATCTTCCGTCCCAGAAGCCCATTCAACAGCGTGGACTTGCCGACATTGGGACGACCCAGAATGGTCGCAAAGCCTGAACAGTGTTTATCCATGGTCTCCGTACGTTTGACGCCGTGATTTCAAGTCCTATACTACCTGCATGCCGCTGTTGTGGAAAAGGAGCACAGGGATTAAAGCGGTAACATGAAGCCATTGCATTCGTTGCCGCAATGCCCGACAGGTCAAGAGATTCGATTCCTTCGAAACGGTGAAACGATTGTAGAATGGCCTCCTTAACGAACGATCCACAGTCTCCGGAGACAGGAGTCCCTATGCCGACGCAGGACTCCGCCTCATCAGAATCCCTTCCCATGAACGGCGGGCCTGAGAGCCTGGACGAGTGTGTGTTGTCAACCGGGCTGATGGAAGCCATCTCGCACGGCCGCGCCTTGTACTCCGATCTGGGCCTTCTCGATGACATAAAGAAAGTTCTTCAAAACAAGCCACCGAGGTTTCCCGAAGCGTTTCGCAAACTGGCCTGTATCACTCGTGAGGACCTCGTTCGATGGTCTGATCTCGGCGAAATTATCGAAAGCGACGAGAAGATCAACGCCCGACTGATTCATCTTATTAACAGTCCAAGCGTGCCGATTCCCGGAAAAGTCAAGTCCATAAGTCGGGCGGGCAGCCTGCTTTCGACCCCGCGTCTGCTCAACCTGGCCGTTCTTGTGGCACTCACCGAAACGTATGACCGCGCCCGGTTCAAGCGCATTCCGCTGCTGGACATGGTGGAACTGATTCGTCATTCCATCCTGACCGGAATTCTCATTCGGCTGATCGTTGCTGAAACCAATCCCAGCAAGGTCGATTCATTCCAGGCCTTTGTCGCGGGCACATTGCACGACATCGGTGTTTACGCACTGGCCAGTGTCATGCCGCAGACTTACCAGGCAATCCTCCAACGACAGGCGGTTACCAAGAAGTCTCTCGTGGCAACGGAACGGGAGGTACTCGGATGCGATCATGCCGAGGTGGGGGGGGCTTACGCCGCCTTGCTGGGATTACCGGACCCCGTGATTGAATCCATCCTGTTGCATCATCAGTCCGTGGAGAAAGCCGAGAGTCGTCTATTGGCAGGCATCGTGGCCCTTGCGAACCGCCTGGCCAACAATGCCGGGGTCTCCATGATTCCCAAAGCCGTTCAGGAACCCATCGAATTGTCCGTCAAAGATGTCGTGAGAGATATCAAGCCGGAATGGGCGCGCGCGGATGTCGGCACAGCAATCTTTGTCCGCTATGGGGAACGGATCAATGTCCGGCTTTCGGAGATCAATTCACAACTGAACGTGCTGACCGATACCAGTGCGTTTTTTGAAGAAGAGAAGATTCCTGTTCCGACTGGAGAAGAAACATCCGAAGAAGGGACCACACCGGAAGCGATGCCGGTGATTGACCCCGTTGCGAAACCGACCGGGCAAAAGCAAACACAGATATCCGGCAACGGCATCGGTGATTTTCTCAACTATGTTATTCCAGGCCTTCATCTCATCAAGTCCGATAAGCCGCTGGAGGGATTCCTGGTATTGTTTATTTTCAGTTTCTGCCTGCTTGGCCTGATTCTGACCGGAGGAGAAATTGCCGTCACCATCCCGTTGGTGGTCGGCGTGATGGGAGCAGCAGTCTGGAACATCTTTACCATGATGCGCGATTAATAGGTCCGGCTGGAACCACCGGTAAGATGCCGACACCATCCCAATACTCTCCATCTCCACACTTGCCAAGACCCATGTATGAAGGAGAGAACATGGGTATCATAGAAGGGATTCCTCTTCTTTTTCGGTCTGTCTTCGGGGAACCGTCATTGCGGACCGCTTGACGGAATGGCAACCTTATACAGGACACCCAAAACGAGGTCTATTTTTCATGTTCATGATGCCCGGCGGTTGGGAATGGTTAGTGATATTCGCCGTCGCCCTCATTGTTTTCGGGCCGAAACGGTTGCCCGAAATCGGTAAACAAGTGGGCAAGGGGATGCGCATGTTTCGAGAGGCCTCCCGCGAAATCCAGAACCAGCTGAATCTCGACGATTTCGATTACACACCGCCGAGAAAACCACCCCGGCGCTTCAGTCCTCCGGCTCTTCCCAACAGGCCGGAAGGAACCACGGAGGGGGCATCCGTTCAAACCCAACAATCGACACAGACTTCAAGTTCTCAGGAATCCAAACAGGAGCAAAAAGAAGAGGAGAACAAACCGGACGGATATCCCAGAGAGGAAGATCCGACGGATTGAATCTGTTTCCCTCACTGCAACCCTCTCCCTGGGGGAGAAGGGGATACTCTGAGGATTCAAGGGATTCACTAAGGGCCGGAGTTCTTGAGTCCGGTATATCAAACGAATTGGGGAATCGCATCCATGGCTTTGCCCAAACTCCCACCCCGTCACGAGGAACCGCCTGAAGACGAAGAAGAGGAACTCGGCGGCGCAATGACCTTTATCGAGCACCTGGAGGAGCTGCGCGAGCGGCTCATCAAGTCGCTGCTCGGTTTCGGATTTGCAACGATTCTCTGTCTTTGTATCAGCGGGACGCTTTTCGACCTGCTGAAGAAACCCTACGACTGGGGAATCGGGAAAGAACGCCAACCCATTCTGAATATCAAGGATACCCTGGCTCCCCACCTGGATCGTTTCGCGGAGAGAATTCGACCGTATTTTTTCGGGAGTGACACCGGTAACCCCGCTGAAAAAAAGACGCCTCTGCCGACAGCGGAAACTCCGACCGCGCAACCGGCAAGTTCTCTCCAATCGGAATCCCCCAACACCACGAACGGTTTCACCAATATCCTGGCTTACCATAGTATGTTTGAGGCATTCATGGTGCGCATCAAGATTTCCATTGTCGGGGGGATTTTTCTGGCATTCCCGATTCTCTTTTACCAGGCATGGCGGTTTGTGGCTCCCGGTCTCTATAAAAGGGAGAAGCGATTTATTTTTCCGACCATCCTTTCCGCTTGGTTCTGTTTCATACTGGGCGGGTTGTTTGCTTACTTCTTCGTGCTTCCCATCATGGTCTATTTCTTCGCCGGCTTTTCGACTCCAGACATTCCGGGAATCTGGTCGATGGACACCTATTTCACCAATTCCTTGCACATTACGCTGGCCTTCGGCATCGTTTTCGAGGAACCGGTGGTTATCATGCTGCTGGCGTTCATCGGTTTGATTCGATACCGGCATCTAAAGAAGTGGCGGCCTTATGTAATTGTGGGGATATTCGTGGTCGCTGCCGTGATCACACCGCCGGACCCCTTCAGTCAAACCATGTGCGCCATTCCGCTTCTCATTCTTTATGAGGGGTCCGCCCAATGTGTGCGGATCTATCAGCGCACGAGGGGAATTGTCGATGAGGAGGAAAAGGAAAGCGAAGAGGAAGCGACTACCTGAAGCCTTGATCCATACCCCCTGCAATGGAGCTGACCGGATTCGAACCGGTGACCTCCGCCTTGCAAGGGCGGCGTTCTCCCAACTGAACTACATCCCCGAGTAAGGATCCATCATTCAGCCGGCACGTCCTCTTGCTGGTGGGCCTAAGTGGACTTGAACCACTGACCTCACGCTTATCAGGCGTGCGCTCTAACCAAAACTGAGCTATAGGCCCATTTTCCCTATAACCCATCATATTATTCACAAACCGGACATTCAGTTTTCAGTCTATCTGCCTTTTTCTCTTAGAAAGGAGGTGATCCAGCCGCACCTTCCGGTACGGCTACCTTGTTACGACTTCACCCCAATCGCTGCCCCTACCTTGGCAACCTGCCTCCTTACGGTTAGCTCGGCCGCTTCTGGTAAAAACAACTTTCGTGGTGTGACGGGCGGTGTGTACAAGGCCCGGGAACGTATTCACCGCGGCGTGCTGATCCGCGATTACTAGCGATTCCAGCTTCATGTGGTCGAGTTGCAGACCACAATCCGAACTGAGGACGGATTTTTGAGATTCGCTCCCACTTACGTGTTCGCTGCCCTTTGTTCCGCCCATTGTAGCACGTGTGTAGCCCTGGACATAAGGGCCATGAGGACTTGACGTCATCCCCACCTTCCTCCCGTTTGTCACGGGCAGTACCCTCAGAGTGCTCAGCCGAACTG
>JAKQSI010000131.1 GCA_029570205.1 Candidatus Omnitrophota bacterium
ATTATCAAGGCCTTTGGAATGGAATCGCATGAAGAACAGGGGTTCAACCGGACAGCCCTGAAGCTGATGCGCAGCAATCTGAAGGCTGCGTCGATTCTGTTTCTAAACTCGCCCGTGATGGAATTGCTGGGCGTCGTGGCATTCATTCCGCTTCTGTATTATGCGCATGCGCGCCTTGAGGCGCACACCTTAACGCCGGGAAAAGTCGGGCTGGTTATTTTTGCCCTTTTCAGCATGTACGATCCCATCCGGAAACTGAGCCGCATCCATGTCCAGATTCAGCGGGCATTTGCTTCATCGAGCCGGATCGTGGAATTGCTGGATACGCACCACGAAATACAGGACCGGCCCGCCGCCCGAGATATGGGTGAGTTTCGAGACTCCATTGAATTCCAAAATGTCAGTTTCGACTATGTAGACCCAAAGGGCGAGACGCATGTTTTGCGCGATATAAATATACGGGTCGCGCGCAATCAGGTCATCGCTATTGTGGGCAGCAGCGGATCGGGGAAAACGACGCTCGTGGGCCTTCTGCCGCGGTTTTATGATCCCACCTCCGGTTCCGTGAGGATTGACGGTGTCGACATTCGTGAATTCACGCAGCGTTCGCTGCGGAGCCAGATCGCCATGGTGACGCAGGAGACCTTTCTTTTCAACGACACCGTACGCAACAACATTGCATACGGCAATATTCGCGCTTCGGAAGCGCAGATCCTCGAGGCGTCCCGGATTGCGCTTGCCGATGACTTCATCATGAAATTTCCGATGAAGTACGACACGGTGATCGGGGAAAGAGGCCAAAGGCTGTCGGGAGGCGAACGCCAGCGGATTTCGATTGCCCGCGCGCTGCTGAAAAACGCCCCGATCCTCATTCTGGATGAGGCGACGTCCGCCCTGGATTCCGAATCGGAGAAGCTTGTCCAGGAGGCGCTGACCAACCTGATCCGGAACCGGACGACGTTTGTGATCGCGCATCGGCTGTCCACTATCCGGAATGCAGACAGAATCCTGGTGCTGGACCGCGGACGAATCGTGGAATCCGGAACGCATGAAGCGTTAATGCAGAACGAGGGGCCCTATCGCCGGTTCTTCCGTCTTCAGACCGAAGAGTCCCCGGATCCCGAGTGACGCGAAACCTCCAAGATGTGAAAAATCAAAGGTTAAGGCTTGACGGAGTGCCCTGGGCGGGCTAAATTATTGAGATTTTTAAGGAAGAGGTGTGTATCGATGATTCTGAGCATGACAGGGTATGGAACGGGTTCCGCTCAGAAGGATGGCGCCTCGGTTTCCGTTGAGATCAAAACCGTCAACCACCGCTTCCTGGATTTGCACCTCCGGATTTCGCGAGAGTATCAGTTCCTGGAAGGGGACGTGCAGCAGCTGATTCGGGGAGCGCTCGACCGTGGACGGGTGGATGTGAACATTACGGTTCAGAACACGGTATCCACCGTCTTTGAGATAAATGCCGGCCTGCTGAAGGGGTACCTGGAAGCCGTTGAAAAACTGCGCCAGGATTTTAATTTCCAGGAAACGCCCGATCTGAAAACCGTCCTTGGACTGCCCGGAATTCTCCAGGCGAAAGATGCGGTTCCGGAACAAGGCAACGCCTTAATAGCGGAGCTTCTGCGTGCCGGCGTGCAGCAGGCGCTGGAAGGCGTCCTGAG
>JAKQSI010000004.1 GCA_029570205.1 Candidatus Omnitrophota bacterium
CGGAGCCGAGGTCTGTCTGTTGCTCTCTCCCGGAAGCCCCATCCGGCCCTTTTTGGGTGCGGGTTTCTCTGTTCATCCTGACTTGCATGGTCTCATCTCTTCAAGAAACCACTCGCCGCGATTATTCTCGCGATATCCAACGGGGCTCACCCCTCTTCTGACAGGCTTGTGAGAAATGCGGGTTAATCCCCCCTCAGTTTCAGTACCCGATAAACCCTGTCCCTGCATTTCCGGCACAGGTCCAGACGAAACGGAAAATGAACCTCATCCTGAAGGTCTTCTTCGGTGCGTTTCTCCAACTCCCGAATCAGGCGTTCTATTTCCGCCCGGATACTTTCGGAAGATCGTTCCAGGTCATCTTCGATTTCCAGTCCATCGAACGCGCAAAAGATTTCCCCCCGGAAAATGAATCGCGGACGCCCTTCCTCCAGCAATTCTCCGCACAAATCACACAGAAACTTGATGCCTCTTTGTTTCTTCATTGTTTCCCGTCGGAGAGGATTACCGTTGCCAATCCGAGAACTTATTCCGAAGGTCCTTGAGGAATCTCCCCAAAGATCGGTCTTTGACTTTATTCAGATCCATGGCAAGAACGATATCCTTGGCATGTTCCATTCCCCCGATAATCGGCAACACACCGGATTCTCGAACCGCATCGAGGAGCTGATGCTTATACCGATCACGCTCGCATTTGCCTCCGGGTGCCCAGCATCCCGCGCCGAGCACCTTCTTGAATGCCGCCGAGTCGATGAGAAGCCATCGTTCGATGTGCGGATTCGGAAGGGCACAGACTGTCAGGTCCTTCAGATCCCCCGCCCTATTCAGTATCTCATTCCGCCGTTTTGTGATTCCCTGACAATTTGCGTCTATTGCAGCGATGAGCAGGTCCGGCAAATTCCCGGTCTGCAAGTCCCGAACGTATCTCTGGAGTTCATGCAAAACCATTCCGCTCCCACCGGATGCGTTCAGTATCTTCAAATTGATTTCAATACCGGATTCCTGTGCCAGTCTACGCACCAATCCGCCGACTACTTCTTGGTGCCCGAAATCTTCAACAAACATCCGGATTTCACGCATCGAAATCCCCCGCAGAATTCGCTCTGACATGAGGCCGTCCAGTCCCTCTTGGATGTCCTTGTCCCTCCATAATTCGCCCTTCCCCCATTGAGCGCATGAGTCGATCCGGGTACATCCATCTTGTTTCTGACATACATAGAGCGATTCGTCAGGGATTCGATCCGGCAGGATGGGAGAATGAGTCGTTACGATCAACTGGGTCTCGCCCCGCGCGCTTCGGGTTTTCAGTAACTCCGCAATCATCTGAATTCTTCGCGGATGAATCCCATTCTCCGGTTCCTCAAATCCGATCAACGCCGGGAGCTCTTTCACTCCTTCCAGGGCGAGAAGTCCCAATACCCGCAAGGTCCCCTCCGATACCACACCCGCTGGAATGGGGATATCCCCTTCACGCAAAACAAGCTCCACTTCGCCCAAGTCGCTGACTTTTACCTCGATTCCAGTGACCTCCGGGATGACCATTCGAAGCGCTTTCTCGACAGCATTAAATTGTCTTGGATTAAGGCTCTTCAGTGTATTCAAAAAGGAGGCCAGATCTTCACCCATCAGCCCGATATGGCGAACCTCTTTCACAGGATTCTTGGCCCGCATTCGCTCCCTCGGCTCGAAATAAAAAAAGAGCCAACTCGCCAATTCCCGTTGCATCGCCACAAGATGAGGATAATGGGGAGGATAGTGCGGCATAGATAGGATGGAGTGATCCAAATAGCGGTCATAATAGGTTGGGTGCGCCTGCCCCTCAAAGCGCAAATGCAGGCGGTCTTTTTCCGTATCCCTTTCCAGAAAAGGGAGTCTCTTGCGGGTCGGCTCTCCCTGGGTGTTCAAAGCCGCCAGGTATTCATCGGCAACCCGCAAGACCCCGGATTTGGGCAGAATCTCCACACTGATTCGATACCGCAGGAACTTCTCTCGGACAAAAGAGGCTGGTCTTGATGCCGACGTTTTTGCCTTGCCCACTCCGTTAGCCTTGGACGGATTCATTTCCCGAATCCGACGGTTGACGGAATCGATTGTGGCCGGAGACAGTTCAATGTCCGCCTCCAGGGTAAATGACGGCGCTTCCTGGTCCAGCAATCCTCTGATTCCTTCCGGACCAAAGGCGAATGACTCCAGCGGCTTTCCCCGATACGGCGGCTCAAATGCCTCTTTGAGTGTGCGGCTTGTCGCGATCCGCGACAAAAGCTGTAGTGCATCCAGGAGATTGCTTTTTCCGCTTGCATTCGGTCCGAAAAGCACTGAAAGTCCTGTCAACTTGATATCCAAGTCTCGAATCGACTTATACCCCTGGATTCTTATCCTCTTGAGCATCAGGTTTCTCCGTCTTCTTTGCCGTTCCTCTTCATGGTGTCAATGCAAAGGGCAAATATCCCGTCAGCATTCCCTCTGTTGAATCAGCGCATTTTACCAGAAAGACCAGGATTCCTCTCTGCACGAGCCTGTCTCTCTCTTCACAACACCCCAACTTCCCCCCGCAGCGGCGCCAGAATCTCCCGAATCGCCGTCACAAATAGCGTTTCCAACACTCCCCGGCCCAGCGACAGCCCCGGTATCCCGCATTCCTCCAGCTTCCAGGATGCCTCCTCTCCAATTCCCCGGCAGATCAGCGCATCCGCTTCAATATCGACCAGGCAGGAAATCACCCCGCTCCCATCTCCTGCCGTGCAGGCAATTCTGCGAAGATTCCTTCCCTGCAAGAGTCCTATTGGTTCCGGCACAGACAATTCGGGAAACGCATCTACGGCTCGGCGCACAAGATCCTCAATCGACAACGGTTCCTCGAACGTCCCGATCCAGAGGCATTGACGCGGGTCCCGAAATTCCCGCAACTCGTAGATATCATACGCGGGTTCCTCGTAGGGATGCGCATTCCACAGTGCGGAAATCACATCCGCCAGACGCGGAATCGGACACAGCATCTCCAATCGTTCCTCCGGCACGAATTCCAACTTGCCCCGCTCACCGATTGTCGGATTCGACTGTTCGGACCCCCGGAAACTCCCCTCACCCGATGAATGGAACGAACAGAGATCATATTCCCCGATTCTTCCCGCTCCCGCCTGGGCCATCGCAAGCCGTACATTGTCTGCATACTCTTTGGGTACAAACGTGACAATTTTAACGTGCCCTGACTGGGGTTTGGGTAAGACCGGGTGCGGTTCCGACAACCCCAGACGTTCCACCAGTAAGGCCGATAGCCCGCGCGGATGCGCGTTTAAACCGGACCCTGCCGCGTAGACCGCAATCCCCGTATGAAGCAGCAGCCGAAGCAGGTCCGGCCAGGGCGAATACATATTCTCGGTGATCTTCCATCGGTCCGGCAATGGACGGGAGATCACCATGAAATCCACACCGCTTCGTTCTGCCTGCCGAAGAATCTCGCGAGTCACCCGATATGCCGGCCAGACCATTTTCACCGGGCGATCAGGGTCTCCGCATTGAAGTCTCCCGGAGTCCCGCGATTCGTCGCACGCGGATGGAATCGCACCATCCAGAAAATCGGCTATCCGGCGGACAGTCAAATCGCTTGGGTCCATCACATCCTCCATCAGGTCAGACTGATTCTCTTGTACTCCAATCCGTTCGCAACGAGGGGATAGGGAAGATCACCCAGGATCGGCCAGCGTGGCGGAAGATCATCCACCTCGCCAATCCGCTGAAACCATTCCAGCTTCCGCATTCCCTCGATCCATTCATCCCATCCTTGCGCGGGAAGAAACACGATCCGGCTTCCGTCCTCCTGCTCACGAAACAGGTACGCCTGGAGAACCTCATGTCCCTCCAGAAAAGTCCCGATCTTCGTTCCGAACGGGCAGTCCAATGTTACCTCCAGGTAAGTCGGCCGTGGCGTGGCGAGACGTTCCCGATTCTGCATCAGGATACCGCCCACGCTGTACGGAAGGTTTCGGCGATAGAGATACGCACAGTATTTCGGATAACGTTCCGTAAACAGACCGATCAGATAGCTCCGCGACCCGCATTCTGAGGCGCGAGACAACTCATCCAATCGCCAAACCGGTTTCTCCCTTTTCAGGAAGCGCTTTGCCGGATGCTCCACAATCCATCGCGCCACCATGGGAAGCACAAGCAGCGGCAGGGAACATACCGCCGCCAGCGCCACGGGAACCCAGGCCCCGTAGTGTACCGACACCACCGTCAGGCAGTATAATGCCCAGCCTGCATACCCCAGCCGGCTGTAGCTCCAGCGCGATGCGCTTGCTTTCCGCTCGAGTATCTCCGAGAGGGTATTGACCAAATACCAACTGAATGGAACCAGCGCCGTAATCAGCAATAACTCGCATGTCGACTCGGACAGAGGCAGCCGCCCCACTGATTCCCGACCCATGACCGACACGGCTGCCGCCACCGCTGCCGCCGCAAGAAGGACTGTCTTCAGGCTTGGCATCATCATGACTTGCTTCGTGTCTGCGTTCGTTCGGTGTTTGGAGCCGGGGCCACTTCACCCGCAAGAAACCTCAGAATCTCTTGCTTTTCCTCCTCTGTAGGCGCTTCCTTGGAAAAGCAGGCTCGGAACAGGGCCGGACTGTTGTTACGAAAATAAGTCCGAAGGACATAGCGGACTGCGTGATACGCCGCGCGTTCACGGCTGATCCGTGCTTCATAGTAATACATTCGACCCGCGATAGTGTGTTTGAGCGCCCCCTTCTTCTCCAGAAATCGCACCATTGTCGCCACCGAGGTATAGGCCCCGGCACGTGCGCCGCCGAGGTGATTGCGGATATCGTTGATTGATGCCTTCCGGAGATCCCAGACAGCGTTCATTATGGAAATCTCTCTCTCCGAAAATATCTTGGATCGTTGACGAGGCATATCTTATCGGTCCTTTTCGACTGAAACTGAGAACCAGTTTACCATGTCCTCCACGAATCGGAATCGCCAATTTGACCACTTTTCCCGCCCCAATCCCAAACCCGCAATCCTCAACCCCCCTTCTGTCCCTTTCTTCAATTCTTAATTCTTCCTACTGCTCCCCTTCATCCCATGCTATATTATTTTCCCTCTTTGATTCAGGACCCCAAAGGAACTTTCTTTATGCCAAAAGCCAAGAAAACGAAAAAAACCGTCGGATATCGCTCCAAAACGAAAATCACCTTATATCGGGAGTTGGATCGCCAGCTTGTCGATTTTTTCATGCGCAGCGGAAACACACAGACTCGCCGCGCAATACAAGCCCGTTTCCTGGATGTGTATGACCCGACAGGCGCAACCACTTCCGTCTCGGCAGAACTATACCCCTTTTTTGTGGAGTGGGCGCTTTATGACAATGGCGAGCTGGTTGGCGGACCAAGCCTGATTAAGGATTTCGCAATGAGCCGCTCCGATCTGGATGAGGAAACAGTGGCGCGCATCCACCGCCTGCTGTCCGAGTATCGTTTCGGTTTTTTTGTGGTGACCGCAATTGAGGGGGATGGTACAGTTGTTGTGCAGGAGTTGGGGGCCGAACAGCCCGGCGGATATCAGGTCCATCTTTTGGGCGCCAGAATCCCGGAGGAAGGGGAAATCCTGCTCACCCGTCTCATTCCATGGAATGACAAATGGCTGTCTGTTTCCGGCTATGTCGAACTCGGAAATCGCAGCAACCACCGCCTCGCAGGAGACCTCCGCGAATTGCGCCAGAAATACGAGCCGCACGAATGGCGGCTTTTCATGGCCTTTTTCCAGCCGAAACTCCTGTTCAACCTGTTTCGAAATCGAAATATCGACGCGCACATTCACACCCTGGCCCAAGCCCCCAAGTTCACCAGGAACCACGTCGAACTCGAGCAGGTTCGTTCTCTGGCGGACAAAAAAGACTTCCCTCGTGCCATCGCACTTGCGGAAAAGGAACTCAAGAGAAATCCTCAGAATCGGCAGATGCGCCTCTTACTGATCGCGGCCTGCCTGGCGGACGGACGACCATCGGATTCCATTGCACGATTCAAGGAATGGGTTCAACAGGAACAGGATCAAGTAAAATTGCGGCTCGGTTTTGCCGAAGAACTCGCATCGCGCGATCTTTTTCAGGAGGCGTTCGATATCCTGGAACCGGCTCTCGAAGTCTCCGAACCGCCGGCGGCTTTCGAGATCCGTTGCGCCTGCGGCACATATCTCTATCGAATGGGGGAGATAGATCGCGGGCGCGACATGATGCTTGATGCCGTCCGGGATTCGGATTATGACCCTGCGTTGGTCAGGTACTCCGCAGGCGTTCTCTTTCATGGCTCTGAATATGCGACGGCCAGGGACCTCCTGCTGCAGCAGGAATTACTCGGAAAAACGCTCGATTCAGGCGCACGGGCACTCCTGGGATTCTGTCACTACTATGAATCCGAATGGGAGAAGGCGCTGGAAGCCTTCGATCGCGCTCCGGAGTTTGAAGGCAGTCCGCTCTCCTTGCTTCCGGTCGCCGATTGCGCATTCAATCTGAAACGATACAATCGGGCGCGCAACAACTATCAGGAGTATCTGCGCAGGCAAGAGAAGGCAAAATCGGACAAGGACGGGGAGGAGGAACAGAAAAATCCCGAGGTTGGCACGGTCCATTATCGCCTCGCATTCCTGGAATGGAAGCGCGGTATGCGCGAGCGTGCCTGGCCGCATCTTCAACAAGCCATTCGGAATGACTTTTACCACCCGGATGTTTTCTGGCTGATGTCCATGCTCTGCCTGGAGCGGGGGGAGACCGACCGTGCCAAGGTCGCTCTTCGCCTGCTTTCTGAAACCGACCCGGACCATCCGGGGATCCTTCCGTTGTATTATCGTCTGTATCCCGGCACACCCCTGCGCAGGAGACCCATGCGATCCTACGGAGCCAGACGATCGTTCCGCCGATTCCGAAACCGAAACTACAGAAAGACGACATTATGAACAGGACCAACATCCTCCCCGTTTCCCAATCTATTTTTCAATCTGCAAAGGTCTTGGAGGAGCTGGACAATTTGCAAATCTTTGATGCAAGTGTGGCAATCGGAACCCGGATGGTCCCGTTCGATGGCGATTTGAGCACACCCGCCGACATTCTTCGCTTGATGGATCGTTATGAGATTCGGAAAGCGGTCTGCTTCCATCACGCCGCCATTGAAAACCATCCCAATCTCGGCAACAAACTCCTGATGGAACAATTATCCGGGCAGCAACGACTTCTGCCTCAATGGGTCATCTTGCCGGATTCCACTCGGGAGTTTCCCGATCCCGAAGACCTTGCGGCTCTCTTGAAAGAAAACGGCGTGAGGTCCGTCCGAATGGCCCCCAGAACCCATAACTATCCGCTGACTCCCTGGTGTTGCGGCACACTCCTGGAAACGCTCGAGACCCGGGCTGTCCCGGTCTTCATCACTGTCGCCGAAATAGAATGGAACGATCTGGCCATGGTTCTGAACGCCTTCCCGGAACTCAAAATTGTTCTGACCGATACCGGATACCGGATCGGGCGCAAGGTTTATCCCCTGCTGGATCAATTCGAGAACCTGTTCCTGGAGTTCTCCGATTATGTGATCCATTGGGGTCTGGAGGATTTATGCGAGCGTTTCGGGCCGGAGCGGTTCGTCTATGGTTCGGGGTTGGGACGGTGGGATCCCGGCACACCGCTTACCGTTCTCGCGCTGGCCGATATCTCCACGGAGGCCAAACGGCTTATCGCGGGCAAGAATCTGTGCCGCCTTCTCGGCTTGGAGGAGCAATGACCATGAACCCACTCGGTGAAAAATACTGGATCTGCGATGCGCATTGCCACATGGGAAACTACAACGTTTTTTATATCCCCTTCGAGGGTGATCCCGATAGTATCATTCATGCCATGGACCGCTGTGGTGTCGCCGTGGCGGTGTGCAGCCACCATCTTGCCATCGGTCCTGAAACCATGCTGGGCAATTGCCTCGTGGCCGATGCTGTTGAAAAATACCCGCATCGCTTACGCGCCTGGCTGGCCGTCAATCCCCATCGTCCCGCCGAGGCGGAGGAGATCATCCGAACATTCGGCGATCATCCCGGATTTGTCGGCGCAAAACTCCACCCGGATCTTCTGGAAGCCCGCGCGGATTGCGATGGATTTCGCCCTGCCTGGGAATGGTGTGAGGAACATCAAAAAACCCTCCTGTCGCACACCTGGGAGGAGAGCAAATGGGATGATCCGGGCATGTTTGTCGCGCTGACCGGTCGCTATCCCCACGTTCCCATCCTCATCGGCCATTCGGGCGGAACTTACCGGGGACATGTTCAGACCATTGCATTAGCAAAACAGCATCCCAACTTTTACCTGGACCTCACGAATTCTCTCCCGTACCTTCAGCGCATTCCACGGATGGTGAAAGCGGTGGGGGCGGAGCGTGTAGTATACGGAAGCGATATGCCGTTCCTGTCTTTGCCCTCAGGAATCGGTTCTGTCTTATGGGCGGATATCGACGAAAGCGAGAAACGCCTGATTTTCGGCGAAAACGCCCGAAGGTTGTTTCGCCTCTAACTCCTTGGAGTGCGGGAACGCTTGTCTTGGAGTGCGGGAACGCTTGTCTTGGAGTGCGGGAGCGCAGCTCCCGCCTTGTCATTGGTCCCTCCGGGAAAGGGTTGGGGTGAGGGTCATTACACGCAGAGTGAGGTCTTTCATGTCAACCCGCCAACCCGCAATCATCGTTGCAGGCAGTATCAACATGGACCTGGTGGTTTGTGTGGACCGGTTCCCTGTTCCGGGCGAAACCGTTCGAAGCCGCCGCTTTGTCACCGTACCCGGCGGCAAAGGGGCCAATCAGGCGGCAGCGGCGACGCTGGCAGGCGGATCGGTCGGCATGATCGGACGAGTTGGGGATGACATCTTCGGCTCGGCCTGCCTGGGAAATCTACGATCCAGGGGTGTGGATGTCTCAGGGATTCGCATCGACCCCGATGCCCCAACCGGCAATGCCATGATCGCCGTTGATGCCGCAGGCCAGAATGAACTGATCTATACTCCGGGAGCCAACGGGAAAGTGATCCCGCAGGATGCCGAAAAGGCGGTCGATGCTATCTCCCGCGCGGATATGGTCATTCTTCAGTTTGAACTGCCCATGCCGACAGTTTGTGGCGTGGTCGATCTGGCTTTCCGACTGGGCAGGAAAATCCTGATCAATCCGGCTCCCGCCGAAACACCGCCACCGGATCTTTTTCAGAAAGTGGATTACCTCATTCCGAACGAAACCGAGGCCGAATTGCTCACCGGCATCAACGTGACAGACCCACAGTCTGCCATGCACGCGGCAGAAAAACTTCTGCAGAAAGGATGCAGGCATGTCATCGTGACTTTGGGATCACAGGGCGCTCTGGTTCATGATGGAACTGGCGCAACCCATGTCCCCGCCGGAAAGATTGAGGTGGTCGATGCCACCGCCGCGGGAGACACGTTCATCGGCGCATTCTCCGTAGCGTTGGCGGAAGGAAAATCCCTCGTGGAGGCGGCCCGATTCGGCTGCGCTGCCGCCACACTCTCTGTCGGCAAACTCGGCGCACAAACCTCCATTCCCACACGCCGTGAAATCGAATCATTCCTGAAAGACTGAGAGCCTCCCACAAACGGTACAATCACCGGCGCGAGACTGAATTGATAGATGGTTTATCTTCCGGTCGGGTTGGCGGTGGAGCGGAGATTCCTGGGAATGGCGAATTGGGACCAATGCCAAGTCGGCGGGAGTTGGCAGGTGCGGTCATGTTTCCTCCCGAAGACCGGCCGGTCTGCGAGAACCAACCGTGACAACCGATCTATTTCAACCGGCTGATGATTCTTTCGACATACTCAATATCATGCCGAAGGATATCCGCGCGTTGCTCTTTGGGGTAATGGCCCAGGGAATCATCCTCGATCCCGATATATCCCTGAAAACCGGCGTTCTTTAACCACCCCAGGATGCGTTCGAAATTCAAATCGCCTTCGGGCACGGGAACGGAGTTCTTTTCGTATTCCCAACCGACCGGCCGCGTGGTCATCTGCATCTCAGGCGGGTGGGCCACATTCTTGACATGGAAATACTTGGCGCGGGGAGCGAATTCCTCCGTGATGGCGTAAACCGTATGGATGGAATGCCCGTACCAATACAGGTTGATCGGGTCCAGGTTCAGCCCGAATTTCTCCGGGGGGAATTGCGCGAGAACCGCATGAAGGATTTCCGGGCGGTTCCAGTAAACGCTGAGATTCTCAATGGCGATTGCCACGTGGTGTTTCTCGCCGAGTTCCACCCACTCCTTAATCATGGCAACAGCCTGACGAACAAACTCGGCATCCTCAATGGTCTGCTCAGAAAACTTGTCTGTTGTGATCGGGAAATAGATCAACTCAACCCCGGCATAGGGAACCATTTCAATCAGTTTTTTTGTCCACTCCGGTGCGCCATTGGGGTCCAGGTTGACCGGGGCGCAGACAACCGGTGTTTTCAGTCCCATTTGTTCCGCATGGACTTTGATTTTTGCCGCATCCTTTGAGGTGTCCAGTCGGTAAGGTGTTTCTTTTCCCACAAAGAGGTTCGGGCAGGTGAGATCGGACTTTACATTGATTTCGATTCCCTTTGCCCCCGTCTCTTTTGCCGCCATCCAGACATTATCCATCTCCAGTTTCCTCAGGAGCGGATTGCACAGAATCACTTCCCACCCTTTCGGTGTTTCTTCCCCGAACACGGGGGAAACGGACATGGAGAAGGCGACTAAGGCAATGAAAAATGAAGATAATAGGTTTGTTGTGAAACGCATTGTGATCCATTTCCTTTCTGCACACAGGTCAAAGACCGATTCTATCAATGCCGGCTGGGGCTATCCAGGTCCATCCGATTCGGCTCGGCGGCAAGTCCTTTCACTCGACAGACCGAATGATCTCCAGGGCTTCCTCAATGGAGTCCGTAAGATGATAAAGGCCGAGATCCGCCGCGCTGATATTTCCCTGCGTCAACACCTGTTTTCTCAACCATTCAAACAATCCGCCCCAATAAGTCGAATCGAACAGGATGACCGGAAACGGGAGGATTCGTTCCGTCTGAATCAGGGTGATCGTCTCAAATAATTCATCCAGCGTACCGAATCCGCCCGGGAAGATGACAGCCGCTATGGAATACTTGATCAACAAGACTTTGCGGACAAAAAAGTAGCGGAAATTAAGGCTGGTGGTGGTATAAGGATTGGGACGTTGTTCCCTGGGAAGGACGATATTGAGTCCCACGGAGATTCCTCCGACTTCGTACGCGCCACGGTTGGCCGCTTCCATGATCCCCGGTCCGCCGCCGGTGACCGTGGCGAATCCCTCCCGCGCGATTTGCGCGCCGAGATAACGTGCCGTTTGATACATCGCGTGACTCTCCGGCGTCCGTGCCGAACCGAACACCGTCACCGATTGCGGCAAGTCTCCCAGAATCTCAAAGGATTCCGAAAACTCCGCCATGATGCGGAACACGCGCCAGATATCGTCTATCCCCATCGCATTGATCAGGTACTGGCGGGTATCGAAATCCTTGATCTTGCGATGCCGTGATTTGGGGCCGAGGGGAATCAGATCCGTTTTAAGTTCCAGTTCGTTCATAAAAAACTCCATTGAGATTGAAATAACGATTCATTATTGATTCTGCAACGCAAGGTCCGCGCGAATCAGGTAACTGCACTTACAAAGGCTCCAGCCGTTGGGAATCAGCGCCAATTCTCCGGCGGGCAGGGCATTGATCCGGCGCCCCCGCGTGTGCCCCGCCGTAATTCCGAGTTTTGTTGCTTTCCTGGAGGTCGATACAGCGGATGGTTCCTGACCGGAACACCAGCAGGTTCCGAGATACCGAAATGATACCGCATCCGCACGAGCGGGTAAATGTAAATCCCGTGGGCCGGCCTGTCGGCAAGCCCCACACGCCGGGGTGGGCGCAGATATTGTTGTTATGGATCGGAGGGCGTGAGACATAATCCGCCTGAATATCCCAGAGTTTGGCTGGGTTTTAATTCAACCCCCACCTGACCTCCCCCGATCTTCGGGGGAGGAATCTCTCCTGCAAGGCATTATGATATTCTTTTCATAAATCCACCTGCGGAGCAGATCATGGTAACCAAACGAGAGATCGTCTACCGCGCCATCGACCGAACCGGCCCGCCACGCATTCCCATCCATTACTGTAATCGGGATTTCGAGTTTTCGGACACCGTATCGGTGACTTACTCTCCGGCAAGGGATTTTGCGCCTTCTGTCCCGGGAGAGAACGAATGGGGCTTTGTGTGGGAGGCTCTCGACAAGACCCTGGGGCAGCCACGGTCCAATCCGCTGCGAGACTGGGATTGTGTGGCGAAGTATGTTCCCCCCGACCCGAACGCGCCGGGCCGTTTGGACAATTTGGCGCATCTCGCAAAGATGAACGAAGATCGGTTCATCCGGTTCAGTTTGGGAATTACGGGGTTCAACCAGGCCACGTTTTTGCGCGGATTCGAGGATTTCCTTGCAGACCTCCACAGTGACCGCCGATTTGTCGAACGCACGTTGGATTTTGTGTTCGATTTTGAAAATGCCTTGATCGAGAGGGTATTGAAATATCCTATTGATGCCGTGGCTTTCGGCGATGACTGGGGAACTCAGAACGATTTAATTATCGCGCCGCCGCTGTGGCGGGAGGTGTTTCGTCCCCGGTATGCGGAACAATTCGCGCGGATTCACTCGCGCGGCAGGCGGGTGTGGTTTCACACATGCGGACAGGTTTCATCCATCCTCGGCGATTTGATTGAGATCGGCGCGGATGTTATCGAACTGCTTCAGCCGGATCTGCTCGGGGTGGACCGCCTGGCGGGGGAGTTCGGCGGACAGGTCTGTTTCTGCTGCTCCGTGGATCACCAGCGAATCGCGATCTCCGGCACAAAACAGGAAATCTTCGATCATGCGAAACGGCTATGCGATACGCTGGGCGCATTCAACGGCGGGTTCATCGCGTATATTGAAGATTATTCCTGCCTGGGAATGAGCGAACGGAACTATCAATGGATACGGGAAGCGTTCCATTCCTCAATCTGACAGGCACGGAGGCCTGTCCTGCCGTTCCTCAATCTGACAGGCACGGAGGCCTGTCCTACTTTCCTCAATCTGACAGGCACGGAGGCCTGTCCTACTGTTCCTCAATCTGACCGGCACGGAGGCCTGTCCTGCCGTTCCTCAATCTGACAGGCACGGAGGCCTGTCCTGCCGTTCCTCAATCTGACAGGCACGGAGGCCTGTCCTACTTTCCTCAATCTGACAGGCACGGAGGCCTGTGCTACTGTTCCTCAATCTGACAGGCACGGAGGCCTGTCCTGCCGTTCCTCAATCTGACAGGCACGGAGGCCTGTCCTACTTTCCTCAATCTGACAGGCACGGAGGCCTGTCCTGCCGTTCCTCGATCTGACAGGCACGGAAGCCTGTCCTGCCAGCTTCATTTCCCCCGCAATTGGATGCGAAAGACGTTCTTTCCTTCCTGCAAGTCATAGCGCAGGAAAAGCAGTTCGTGGGGAAGCATTTTGCCTTCGATCAGGCCGGGGCAATCGCCCAACTGGTAAAGGGAATAATCTCCCCACAGCGCGAGACCGAACGGCATTGCTTTCGGGCTGGTGACCTCGATTTCAATTTCACGGTCCCAATGATAGCGCACATTCCGCACCAGCTTTGTTCTGGGAATGAACGGTTCCGCGAAATAGTCCTCTCGCTTCCAGGGCCGATGGTAATTGCGGATACAAACCGGCTCCACCTTATTCTCGATAAACATCATTTGGGCATCGCAATCATAGAACAGGAAGGTTTTCGGCCAGGGGCCGGTCGGCATACTCCAGGTGTAATCGGGATTCGGCGGCGGAGTCGGGATATCCGTCCAGAGCATGTAAGATGAGGGAGTTTTGTCGTACCGTTCACGGTAAAGCTGTGCCGCCTCTTGCAGGGTCAGCATTTTGAGGTTGGGGAATGTTTTGAGATGCCGTACAAAACGATCCAGCATCGCTACGGATTCTTTGATATCTTCCACGGTATAGCATTTGCACAGATCCGACCGCTCGGATTCATGCGCCTCCTGGTGCTGCAAAAGGAAAACATGATCGTTGTATCGTGTGTTTTGAATGTAGTTGTCGGCGATACCTTTCCAGTATTCGATGTCTTCCCAGGAGCATATACTGCCGCGTGCCACATCATTCGGGTCCGTGGAATAAATGCACGGATTTCCGGAATGAAAACTTTTGAGCAAATCCCGAGCGGTCCATTCCATACCGATCACGCCGCGACACGGTTTCCCCTGGTGACGAGCGGGGCGCAGACGTTCATCGCGATCCATGTAATAGAATCCCCACGGGCAACCCCGATCCGTGATGTTGTCGATTTCGATCTGTTCCCAGCAGAATCCCCACAATCCCTCGAATCCAAGATCCCCCAGCAGCCTCACGATTTCCGGGTCCTGATGTCCCCAGGCGGCGATGGTCAGGTTAGCCCAGGGGAGCGCCTTCTGAATTGCCTCCCGTGTGGAGGCCATCTGCTTTTTCTTGTCATCCAGGCTTCCAGCAAGAGCGGGTGTGGCAACCGCAATATCATCACCGAAATCGCCGTGCCACCGGGTCAGCTCCTTTTGGGCGATCCGTGCCGATTCCGGACTGACAATCCAGGTGATTTTCACACCCAGCGGGTGCAGAGTGTCGGACAGCAGACGCATCCCATCCAGGCTGGTGACCCCATCACGATGACGGTCGGCAAGACTTGCGAACATGTAGATCAGCTCACTCATGGTTTTTTATCCTTGTGAATGAATGCAGGATTCCTTCCGGGCGTAAGGCGATAACCAAGAACATCCTGTTCTGTAACTGAATTGGCATGACATACCGTTGTCCCAAAGGTCACCGGCAAGATGCCGGCGCCACTCGGACAATCGCTCCCCCCAACCCGATGTCGCTTCGCTCTCAAGACAGTCGCTTTCCCAGAGGGATGGGGAGAAGATGGGTGGCACAGGCTTCCAGCCTGCGGCAGCAAACCAAAGTACATTGTCAGAGTATTTTGGTTACACGCAAGAGCATAGCAGAGGACAATTATGGCATCTCCAATCCTGGACTCAACCCCCCTTGTATTCCCTCCGATCTTCAGGGAGAAGCATTATTCCTCTCCCGAAGATCGGGGGAGGCGGGGTGAGGGTTGAATGCAGAGAAAGGTCAGGTCGGGGTTGATAAAACAGATTTCGACTTTGCCATCGTCAACCCTGCTGAATCTCCCGAATCAAGTTTCGCTCCGCATCGTACAGGCGAACCTTCAGGCTCATCTGCCCCGGCAGCGCGTGCGTTCCACACCCATGGCACGGATCATACGCGCGAAACGCCATCTCTACATAGTTGAGAAGGCCATCATCCACCTTGCCGTTCGTAATCCACTTCTTCGCCGCCTTATCAACCGACATGGAAATCCGCGCCGAGTTGTTCTGGGTGGCGACAATCAGATTGGCGTGTGTAATGACACCCCGATCATCAGTCTGATAATGATGAATCAGAGTCCCGCGCGGCGCTTCCACAACACCGATTCCCTCCTGGGGAGTGGTTCTCGGAATGGTACGCACTTCCTTGCTGAGAATCTCCGGGTCGTTCGCCAGTTCCTTCATCCGCTCGGCGGCATACAGCATCTCGATCAGCCGCGCCCAGTGATTGGCCAGTGTGTGATGAACCGGCTTTCCTCCGAGGGTCTTGTAGAATTCATCGCGGGCTTCCTGCGCTTTCGGAGTGGCCATTCCATCCGAGGCGTTCAGTCTTGCCAGAGGAGCGACACTGAAAACCCCACTGTCGGGTCCTTCGGTGAACCCCTTCCAGCCGACATCTTTCAGGAAGCAGAACTTGATATAACTCCACGGTTCCACATGTTCGCCGATATGTTGCAGATACTCGGCGATGGGGAACTTCACCTTTTCCTTTCCATCCGGCGCGACCACCCGCAGTTTGCCGTCATAGAAATTGACCTTGTTGTTGCCGTCCACCAGGCCCATATAATGGGTCTTATGGGTATAAGCATCGGAAGTGATCAAATCAACATACTCCGGATTCCCAAGCACGACTTTTCGGAAAACATCCAGAGTCATCAGGGCGAATTCGATTCCCCTGTCTGCCGCGGCTGCAAACCGGGCCTGATCTTCCGGGCGCATCGGTTTCGAAATTCCGCCGGGCAATCCAAAGACCGGGTGAATCACTTTTCCAGCCATCAGGCTGATCAGGTCGCGCATTTCTTTCCGCATCCCGATCACTTTCTTGCCGATCTCCAATCCGAACTTGCCCAGAACACCAAGAATGTTCCGGTCCGATTTCGGAGCCACAGGACCGACCAGAAAATCGGGTCCCCCAAGGAAATAGAAATGCAGAGTGTGATCCTCAAAAACAAATGTGTTGTAAACCAGCTCCCGAATCTTCTTGGCTGCCGAAGGCGGGTCTACACGATACAGGCTGTCCAATGTCTTGGTAGCGGCTATATGGTGCGCCATGGGACAGACACCACAAATGCGGGAGGTAATCTGCGGCATATCCTCCGCCGGTCGTCCCTGCGCAAATTTTTCAAAGCCGCGCAGTTCGGGAACCTGGAAATAGGCATGATCCACATTCCCTGCATCGTTGAGAATAATATCAATCACACCATGTCCTTCGAGCCGCGTGATAGGCTTGACGGTAATATGCCGAGTCATGATCGTGCTCCCTCTTTCTGGAATACCTTTCCCTGGAAAAGTGATCCGGGCAAACTGTAGCGGTAGAACGTCCCGGCCGGGTCCACAATTCGATCGGCGATGCGGGCGATATCGGCCTCGGTTTCCGCATCGAACAGCGAGGCTATCCCCGACAGGGCCTTTGCTCCGTAATCTCTCACTGAGTCGGTTGGTCCCAAACAGCCGGTACAGGGCATGTTGCCGTTAATGCACGCCGCCCCACAACCGCTCCGGGTAGCGGGTCCGAGACACAGCAGCCCCTGGGCCAACAGGCATGTCTCCAGATCGATTTCCGTTTCGTGAGGTCTCTTGAATTCTTTAATGAGCATATTCTCCGGCTTCGTGTCTTTTCTGGGACAATCCAGGCACAGCGAATGTTTCGGTCCCAGAACAGAACCTTTCGGCGGCAACTGGTTCGTGAGAAACGCCGTCACCCCATCTACAATCAACGCCACCGGAGGAGGACAACCGGGAAGGTAATAATCCACCTCTATTGTCTGGTCCAATGTCCACACCCGCTCCTCCAACACGGGAAGAGTCAGGACTCCTTCCGGAACAGTGGTCTCTCCCTGGGGACAGACTTTCTCAGGATTGACTACACTCGGCGTCTCGGAATAGCTGCATTCCAAAATGGACTCTCGCGTGTACAGATTGCCCATTCCGGGCACGCCGCCCAAGTGGGCACAACTTCCAAATGCGACGATGTATTTGGATTTTTCGCGCAGAATCTCGACAATCTCACGGTCTTCCGTGTTGCGGATTGCGCCGTTGATGAAGGTCACCACCATCTCCCCATCCTGCATGTTTTCCACATCCGAACGTTTGAAGTCCATGGCGACGGGCCACACGGCAATATCGACGGCTTCCACAACCGAAAGTATGTTCTCCGCCAGGTCCACCACGGCCTCATCACAACCGCCGCAGGAAGCGCACCAGTAAAATCCAATTTTGGGTTTGCTCATAATCCTGTCTCCTGTCCGATTGAAGAAACCCTTTCCACGGCCTCGCCCGGCATCCGACCCGCGTGAGGGATCGGGGGAAGGCGCAAGGGGCCGAGCCGTCGAATATCCTCTGTCATCTCGTTAATCACTCGCTGAACCTTGTCGCCCTCGGATGCCGAAATCCACTCCAGCCGAACACGTTCTTCCTCAATGCCCATTGTTTTGAGCAGGCGTTTCAGCAACGTGTACCGACGCAATGCTTTGTGGTTGCCCGCCTGGTAATGGCAGTCTCCGGGATGGCAACCTCCGATGAGAACCCCATCAGCCCCCTTTCGAAACGCATCCAAAATAAACTGGGGATCAAGCCTTCCGGAGCACATGACGCGCAACACCCGGACATTCGGTGCATAAGTCAGGCGAGAGGTGCCGGCCAGGTCCGCAGCGGTATACGTACACCAGTTGCAGAAGAAGCCGACAATTCTCGGTTCGAATCCATTACCGCTTGATGATTTGGAGACCTCAGACATAATTCATTATTCCCTCAATCTCTTCGTAAATCTGTTCGTCGGTAAACATTTGCTGTTGAGCGACTCCCGAAGGACAGGAAGCGACGCAGGTCCCACAGCCCTTGCACAGCGCTTCATTGACCACGGAAAGCCCGGTTTCCTTGTCCAGGGAAATTGCATGGAACGGACAGGCCGATATACAGGTGCGGCAGCCGGAACAGTTTTCGCGAACATGCGCGGCATTCGGCTCCAGGTCCACATGGCCTTTGTCAATAAGGGCCATGGCTTCCCCGGCAGCGGCTCCGGCTTGCGCCACACAATCCGGAATGTCCTTCGGTCCCTGGCAGGCCCCGGCGATGAATATCCCATCCGTAAACGTCGACACCGGCGCCAATTTCGGGTGGCGTTCCAAAAGCCACCCGCCTTTGCTGCAACTGATATTGAACAACCGTTGAACCTGCTCCACATCCGGCTGCGGTTCCAGACCCACGGAAAGAACGACCATATCCACGGGAATCCGGCGGGCAACACCCACCAGGGTATCCTCTACCCGCAAAACCAGCTTCCCTTCCTCTTCGGGTGTCACCGCCCAATCCGTCACCTCGGCCACCCGTCCCCGTATAACCTGCACCTGCTCGCTCATTACCCTGTCATAAAACTCTTCGTAGCCTTTTCCGGCAGCGCGCATGTCGATATAAAAATTGAACACTTCCGCTTCGGTCCGTTCCTTAATCAGGTGGGCTAACTTAAGCGAGTACATGCAGCACACACGGGAACAATAAGGATTCGTTTTCTGATCGCGCGAACCGACACAGTGGATGATCCCCACCGATTTCGGTTTTGTGCCGTCCTTCAGCACAATCTGGCCCTGGGTCGGCCCTGCCGCATTCACCAGCCGTTCCACTTCCAGCCCGGTATAGACGTTCGGGTATTTCCCATAACCATATTCCGGTATCCGTGAGGGATTGAACGGCTGATATCCCGTGGCCAGAATGATCGCCCCCACGTCGACATCCAGGAACTCTTCTTTCTGATTGAAGTCGATGGCGTTCCGGTCGCACGCATCCACACAGGGCATCTTGCAAGTTCCCTTTTTGAGCTGAATGCACGACTCCGGATCAATCAGAACCACAGAGGGAGTGGCCTGCGGGAACGGCATGTAAACCGGCTTTCGTTTGCTCAGACCCACGTTGAACTCATCCGGAAACCGGGGCTGTTTATAGATACAGGCATCTACGCACGCATTGCAGCCGACACATTTATCTTCAATCACATAGCGGGGCTTCCGCTTGATTCGGACCCGGAAATTCCCCGTGTAGCCTTCCACGCTGACGACTTCAGAAAAGGTGAGAAGAGTGATATTGGGGTGAACGGCAACACTGGACATTTTGGGAGTGAGAATACAGGCGGCGCAGTCCAGCGTGGGAAAGGTCTTGTCAAACTGGGCCATGTGCCCGCCGATGGTCGGCTCCCGTTCCACCAGGTAGACTTTCTTATCGGAGTTGGCGATGGTAAGCGCCGCTTGAATACCCGCGATACCGCCACCGACTACCAGAACATCCGCTTTCACAGGGACTTGGCGCACTTCGAGCGCATCATGCCTGGCCACCCGCCTGACAGCCGCCGCGACCAGCGCCTTCGCCTTCGTTGTACTCGACTTCATGTCCTTTGTAACCCAACTCACCTGCTCCCGGATGTTCGCCATTTGAACGTAAAAAGGATTCAGCCCGGCTTCGCCGGCGGCACGACGAAACGTGACTTCGTGCATCAGGGGAGAACAGGACGCGACAACGATCCGATTCAGGTTGTTTTCCCGTATGTGCGTCTTAATCAATTCCTGGCCCGGATCGGAGCAGAGGAATTGATAGTCCGTTGCGTAAGCCACATGCGGTAGTGTCTTGGCAAATTCCACCACTTCGGAGATGTTCACTTTCGCCGCAATGTTGATTCCGCAATGGCAGATAAATACCCCGATTCGAATGGATCCGTCACCTTGGATTGCAGTCACGGAAATGGAACCTCCTTTATATGGCGAGTTGCTGGGGCATCGCCACAAGGGAACGATGCAATCCCAATGTACGCCGGCTCAATCCGAACGCGATACCCATCAACTGGCTGAAATAAACGGGTGTCACGTGAATTTTCTCCTTGTACTGACGGTTCATGGAACCCTGATAACATTCCAAATTGAATTGGCAGAGCGGGCAGGCTGTTGCCATGACTTGGGCGCCACGCTTCTGCGCTTCCCTGAGAAGAATGTAATTCAATGGAACTCCCACTTCTTCAATGGTTCCAGTCAATGCCCCTCCGCAACACCGGGTCTTCAGCGGCCAATCCACCGGCGCGGCCCCAAGCGCCTTGACCAGCTTGTCCATGGACATGGGATTATGCTGGTCATCGAATGTGCAATACGGTCTCACCATTTGGCATCCGTAATAGGCGGCAACCGGAAGATCGCCCAGCGAACGCTTTATATGTTTCGAGATGTGTTCCAGGCCGATATCGTTCACCAACACGTCCACGGGATGCCGAATGACCACTTTCCCTTCATAATGCAGCCCGGCTTTCTCCAGAACGCCACGGATCTTTTTGCCGACTGCCGCATACTCCTCCATGTATCGCTGTGCTTTCATCAGGACCAGGTAGCAGCCGTTGCAGGGGACGACCATCGTCACCTTGCCGTCGGACTTTTGGGCTTCGGCCAACGCCAGATTCCGCGCAGCCAGAGCGAAGGCTTTCGTTTCATCGACCGCCATATAGGCGGTCGCGCCGCAGCAATTCCAGTCATCCAGCTCCTGGAGCGGCTGGTCCAACGCCTTAAAAACTGCCAGGAGAGACTCTTCGTACGCTCTGCCGGTTCCTTTTAATGAGCATCCAGGATAGTAAAGGTATACCATGAGACTCACTCCCTCTCACCCGCCGGTGTACGGCTTTCTTTTGGTTCTGCTTGTTCCACGGCCTCAAGGAGACGTTGAAGGCCGGCGCGATCTTTGATGGATTCGGGTTTGAGACCCATTCGGCCTGTTCGCCACAGGTTGAACCCCAACAGGCTCTGCGCGATCATCTTGAACGGATTGCTCTTCAGGTACATCCGCACGATCAGCCAACTCTCCGTGTTCCGACCGTATCTCCAGATAGAACTGAAAAACTCTCGTGCCAGAATCGGAGTCGGAAACCGCTTGGGGTATACCTTGTCCCGAATGGCACGCTGTTTCAGCGCATACATCACATCGGTGATCTTGATTTCCTTCGGACACTCCACCGTGCAGGAGTAGCAGGACGCACATAGCCAGATCGTCTGACTTTGAAGAACTTCCTCCTTAAATCCGGCGCGTGTCATGGCAATCACACGCCGGGGCGTATAATCCATGTAAAGGCTCAGGGGACACGTTCCACTGCATTTCCCGCATTGGATGCAACTGAAGAGATTATCGCAGCCCGGTGTCGATACAATCTCCTTCGCAAAATTGCCGTCCAGCTCTGCCTGGTATTTAATTCGCCGCTGAATACCTTGTTGAAACATATTCGGTCTCCTGCGCCTGTATGGGCCTCCTACAATAATCACGCCTGCCTGGGCAGCTCGTCAGATTCACGGGGCTATTCTCCGGAACTCCGGCTGCCTGCAAAACAACCCGTGCCCGGTCCGGGTCAAAAAAACATCCGGGTTGTCTTTCCTGAAACCACCCGGCTGATTCTCACGCCCGAAAATGACCCGATTCTGATCAAACATTAAGATACCTGCCATAATCCGGCATGTCAACGGATTTCATCTCTTTCGGTCAGTTCCCCGGCATATCAAGCCTCCCCGCCAACCAATCCCCGCATTCCTCACAGCTTCCCAGAAAAGACTTTCTTACAGCACACAAGGATACCTGCACCCCTCTGCGTCCAGTTGGGAAAGGATTATAGCCATAACGTGGAGTCACCCCGCCGTCTCTGCATTCCAACTTCCACCACAATAGCCGGGGAGCGCCCTGTTGTTATTGGATTCCCTCATCTTGCAATGGAAAATCTGCGTTGAATTGGAGTATTATGTAAACCTCAATGCTTGACAAGCACGAAAATTGCGATATATTAAAATAAATTCACCAGATTGGATCAACAACACGGACCGACTTGATATACACCCGTGATTGCAGCATTCGAGGCAATCTATGGCCGAAGGAGAAACTTGACAAGGTGGTCCGGCTTGCCGGTCCGCCTCAAAAAACCGTTTCAACAAGAGGGACATGATGATGCAGAGTTCACTCAATGTATTTCAGCCGACCCAAGAGTGGACTGTTCCCATGGAATTGATCTACTTCCTGGGGGGGGCAATTGTGATTGTCTTTCTTTTGAACGGCCTGATTCATCTGGTCCGGTATCTCGATCGGGTCGGCCGGGAGTCCGACAAATACAATCGGCTGCTTGAGGAACTGGGGATATCCCGCGCAGAGAAAGCCTGTCTGAAACAATGCTATGCGGACCTTGGGATCAAGGACCGGTATAAGTTCCTGGACGATCCGCATGAATTTCAGAAGGCGCTTCAATGGGCCGAAAAACGTCCATCGAGGAAGATGCTCATCGGAAGGATACAGGGGAAATTGGAGGCGCGTCGCGCGAAAGAGTTTAATCCTTTCGCCGGCCCCCGCCACGGGTCGGTTCGCTCCGGCCCTGCGGAACCTTACACTGCCTGATTCATCCCTGTCTGATGATCTCCGCACCCCGGGCCGGCCTGGAAATGGAGAGCATGTCACCGGAATCGACACTCTCCCCAAGTTCCGGCCTTTTCCATATCAGGTATCGTTGAACGTACTCCTCCCAGATTCCCGCACGGAAATCACCCACGTTTTCATCCCGAACCAGGTTCACCGTACATCCGCCGAATCCGGCTCCGGTAAGTCGAGCGCCCTCCGCACCCGACATACGGGCCACCTGGACCAGGACATCCAGTTCGGGACAGCTGATTTCATAATCATCCCGGCAGGAACGATGGGAATCGTTCATCAACTCGGCAAACCCCAAAACATCGCCGGATAACAGCGCCTCAAAAGACTGCTCCACCCGCATGGCTTCCGTAAGGACATGCCTTACCCGCTTCCGCAGCTGGAACCCGTCTTCTGTCTCCCCGAACACGGAACCATTACGCATCCTGCCCAAGCGGCTTCCAACTTCATCAGGATCTTCCTTAAGAAAGGCCGCAATCTCCGCCCAGGAGTAACCCTCCTCGTGGAAAAAAGCCATGGCCTGTTCCAGTAAGTCCTTCGGACGGCATTCGGGACCGATCAGTTGAGACAAACGCGCACAATTTCCATGGGAGCCGAAGCGCTGTTCTTCAAGCATTGCCGCAGCGATACGACACTCAATCGGTCTGCGGTTGTAGAGACGCATGGCCGCCTTGGTTTTCTCGGCGCGGATGAGGCTGTTGCAGATCACAATCGACCAGCCTTCGGACAACGGCACGGGCGAAGCGCGCAACGGGAAGAAATCGATTTTCAGCGCATGTCCAGCCTCGCCAAGAAGACAGATCGCCTGGTCCATACCGCCGCCCTGCGTTCCCACGTAATGCTCTGCAAAAGCCAGCCTCTCCGCGAGAGATGCACGCTCATACACAATCTTATTGGCCTCCAGGAATGCCAGCGCAGAGGCCACAACCAGCGCGGAGGAGGAACTCAGCCCGCTTCCGGGTGGAATCGTGCCGGAGATCAGACAATCGAATCCATGGAGTTCCGTCAATGGCTTGGGATTCTTCTCCCAGTCAATAATACCCTGAATCCCGGCCTTGACATAATTCCCCCAATCCCCCGCATCGCCGGGCAGGACTTGATTTTCCAGTACAAACGTGAATTCAGGATATCGCGAATCGACATTGCGGATTTGGACCACCTTATCCGCGCGAATGCCGACCGCCGCGTAGATGGCCTGCTCCAGGGACATGGGAAGAACAGGAAATCCATTGTAGTCCGTATGCTCCCCAATCAGGTTAACCCGTCCCGGCGCTCGGACAACGAAGTCACAGGCGCGGCCATAGGTTTGATGGAAAAGCCGGGGAAATTCGGTTGATAAGTCCAATGGAATCAACCCCCACCTGACCTCCCCTGATCTTCGGGGGAGGGATTTCGGCTGTGACTCTGCCCGATTGTCGGGGGAGGGACTCCGCTTTATCTTCCCCCCGAAGATCGGGGGGAATACAAGGGGGGTTGAAATCATTGTCCCACCTTTCCGGAATAGATGGCAGAATATTTCTACCCCAGAAACGCCCGCACAGTTTCAACCAGCTGCTCCCGTTTCACCGTCTGCTGACCGGCCGTCCCTTTTTCCATCCATTCTTCGCGAGTATCGGCCTGTTTCCGTTTTGCCATTCCGGCCCCAAGGTCTTTAATAGAGACGGTTCCCTGCGTAAACTCGTCGTCACCTGCAATAACCGCAACATCCATCCCCAGCGCATTGGCATACTTCAGTTGCTTGCCCAAACCTTTTGCTGTGCCGGTATACAACTCTGTCGCAATACCCGCACGTCGGAGTTCCTGGGCCATCCGAAGGTATTCCGCCTTGTGCTGCTCATCCATCACCGTCACCAGAACACACGCGGTACATCGGACGTCCGGCACCAATCCCAGACTATCCAGCGCGGCCAGGAGACGGTCAATTCCCACCGAGGCTCCCGTAGCGGGAATCTCCTCATCGGAAAACCGTCGAATCAGATTGTCATATCGTCCGCCACTGAACACCGAACCGAACCGTGGCGCATCCGGCAAGGTCGTCTCAAAGATCGGGCCGGTATAATAGTCCAGGCCACGTGCCAGGGTTGGGTCAATAATCGCAAGGTCTTCGGAAATAGAGACCGCGTCCAGATACCCCGCGATTTGATTCAATTCCTCGATCCCCTGCTGGGCTGCCCGGCAATCGCTCAGAACACGCGAGACGTTTTTCAACACATCGGTTCTCGTCCCGCCTGGGATTTCCAGAAACTCGCAGAGTCGATTGATCTGTGACGGTTCAAGACCCAGACCGCGAATCCGATCACCGGAGGCATCCACGCGCCCGTCCGCAAGTTCTTTCCTGACGTCCTGTATTCCGATCTTCTCCAACTTGTCGATCACACGAATGACAGCATTGACCCTTTCGACGGGGATCCCCGCATGAGTGACCGCTGCGTTCAAGACTTTCCGGTTGTTGATATGAATCACAAACCGCTCGATCCCCAGCGCCCGAAGGGTATCGTGCATAGCAAGGATGATCTCCGCGTCCGTAAGCACATCCGGGCAGCCGACCGCGTCCAGGTCGAACTGAATAAACTCCCGATACCTTCCGGGATCCGGTTTCTCCGCGCGCCAGAGCTTACCGACCTGGTACCGACGGAATGGTTTCGGCAGATCGGGATACATGGCGACTACACGCGCCAGCGGCACAGTGAGATCGTACCGCAGACCGATATCCTCATTCTCCGGATTCGAGAATCGAAAGATTTGCTTATTGGATTCCTCGCCGCCCGGTCCCAGCAGCGTCAATGCGTATTCCTGCGCCGGGGTATCCAGCGGCAGAAACCCGAACCGTTCGTAGCATTCCCGCACCGTTTGAATGATCCGCTGACGGGCAATCATCTGACCGGGCAAATAATCCTGAAATCCTTTGAGTAATCGAGGTTGCACTGTGTTCGACATGGTTCCGTTCCGCGAAAAAAACTATTTCGTTGTGGATTGATTCTGCTCTGTCGGTTCCTCCCTCTTGGTGTACAGGCTGCTCAGATCCGGCGTTTCCTCCTCACCATAGCGATACACAACATCAGTATCCATGTTGGAGGTTGTCTTGATGGTACTGGGGAAACTCTCGCCTTGAACACCGGTGGAGATCGAAATATCGCCACGGGTCTTGATCACAAGGTCCGCTCCGAGAAGACGCCCTTTCTCAACATCCATAAGCATTTCCCCTTCCTTCTCGGTGTTCATCGAATTGATGCAATAGGTCATCTGCACCTCTGCCCCCATAGAGCCGGGACTTTCCATCGACATGGTGGCATCTTTCACTTCGGCCTTGGATTTCATTCCAATCACAGCAACTTGGATACCGTTCCACTCCTTGATCCCCCGAAGAACATACTCCTCCCGATTGACCCCCTCGACCGAGGCGCCGGGAAGTTGGACTTTCTTTTCATTCACCCAGGTTTCGTCAACTTCAACGGGATGATCCGGCAGCGCGGGAAAATAGTCGAACTGCCCGGAGTTGGACATCGGACTGCCGGGCATGGCTCCCGATCCGCCGAGAGCGCCGGCCCCCTCTTTCGTGGTCACGTGCCCCCGATTGTCCACGGTGAGTTCCACAGACTGGTCCTTCAATCCGAGTACTTCGGCATAATCCACTTCCCCCTGAACCATGGGCATTCCGCTGATCTTGAGTTCTTTCATGGAGGATTTAAGTTGAGCGGACTGGTCTCCATTAACCTCCAATACATCGAAGGCAAGACGCATTTTCATCAGCGTGTCAATCGGCATCTGGGTTCCCTCCGGCCCCATTGTCCCTTTATTTTTTATTTGAATACTCTGCTCGAAGGTCTCGCCTTTTCGGAACTTCAATTTCAAATCCACCGGCGCGGCAACAATCGCTACAGAGCAGACCAGGATAAGAACAACGGGCAAGATGCGACAGAGATTCTTGAACATGAAAATTACACTCCTTCATCATTCAGGTGAAAAAATCAGGATACCATACCCCTTTTGATCTCGTTAGGGATTATCACAATTGCCCTTATGAATGCACAGGAGAGCATCCCTCCTCCGAGGAGCGGGTTCCTTCTCTTTCTTCATCTCTTAATTTTTTAATTCTTAATTCTCACCGCTCGTATGGATATTTGTTTGTCCATGAACCGGGCATGGGAGTGCAAATGGTTCCCTGGCTGCTGAGTCCGTTGGTAACGTCGTAAGGAATCGACCGTTCTGAAACCCGATCCATATCCGGCCCAACCGAACGGCAGAAGAAAGCGGCATTTTTGTTCATGTCCGCATACGCCCTGGCAGCCGGGTCACCGGTTCCATAAAACTCCGCCCTCATCTGGTAACCCGGTTCCTCATGATACTGCCCCTGATACCAACCGATCGTTTCCGAGGCGGTGATTCCCTCTTGCTGGAACGGATCTTTTAATGAGGTTGACAGGTAGGCAACCGGCGTGGTCACAAACCGATGCTGCGCCGGGTCTCCATCGAGATGCGGAGGCCAGCGGCTGTTATCGAGGTTGTACATTGTATAGGCGTCATTGATTGCCTTCTCCTCGGAATAAACCCTGGCAATCGTGGCTTTCAAACGGGCATTGATGAAATTGGGTACGGCGATGGCGGCGAGAATGCCGATGATGGCAACAACAATCAGAAGCTCAATCAGGGTGAATCCTCTGGGTCTCATCGGTTGCCATCCCTTCACAGGGGCGTTTTGACCGGAAAAATGACCCACCTTCCATTCGTTTATTCTATCATATTCATACTATCATACCCTGAAAACCCAGGAAGCAGATCAAAGGGCGATCAGAGGGGTTCAACCTGATAAATCACCCAGCGGTTGTTCTCGATGCGAAGACGGTACAAATCTTTTTCCACGGTTTCCTTGCCGTCTCCCATTTGGATAATTTTTGTACACCGTACCTCCGCCTCGGGACCGCTCACATCCACGGAAAGAATATCTCCCATCCTCTGTTTCATGCCTCCCTTCGCCAGGGTCTGCCGATAAACAACCTGCCTGCGATTGATATAGTCCTCTCGAGACATATTCAAGAAAGACTTGCTGAAACAATCATATTCCGCACCGAAAGTCTGCTGATTCCACGATTCCAGATACCTTCGCACGACTTCTTCGGGACGATACCCAACCACATGCGTGGTCTTGCGGACTTGCGGTTCCTCGTCCTGAAGACGACCATCCGCATCCAGCCCCTCTTTCTTGCGCAACTCCCGCAGAACCTGGTCCAGAGGACGGTCCTCACCGGCAACCTTGCGCAGGGCCTTGAGCCGGTCGGTTTCGATATTCAGACGGTCGAGAAGTTGGAGCAGCACATCCCGTTCATCATGATCCAGAACATGCCCCCCGGCCTGCATGACCTTTTCCAGGGCTTTCCGCTGCTCATCCGGGAGGATCTTTACCTTCTTTTGACGAGACGGCTCTTGGTCGATAACGTAGCGCGGTTGACTTTCAGCGATATCCTTTGGCATTACTTCTCCAGCAAACCATGCGGGACCTGCTCCGGCATGGGCATGACGCTCCTGCCGACAATGAATCGGCGCGAACGTAAGACATTATCGCACATGAAACAACCCGTCAAACCTTTTTCGGTTTTCCAGGACAGATTTGACCCGTCCCATCCTGTCCGCCCAAACGGTTCCACCAGGATTTCGTTCCTGGTGGCCGTGATGTTATTCGGTACCGGAATGGCATTTGCCGCCGATCCCCTTCCGGATGTCCTCACCACAGAGAAACAGGGCGACCTCCCCTGTAAAATCCTCAAACTCGCCGATGGCAAATACCTTGTCAACACTGGGGATACGATCCTCGAAATTCCGATGAAGGAGGTGACTCGCTTCCAAATCGGCAAGTCCCCATGGTATCCCGAACCGATCATCGGTTCCGCAACCAAAACATTGGATATCACCCTGGGAGGCCGAGAACTCACTTTCATCGCATTTGCCCCACTCACCATCCGGGAAATTAAACCTTACCCGTGCTGGGCAACTTTTTATACCGTTCCAGGAAGATACCTGACGGGGACACTTCGCCATGACCTGAAAGAATCCTTGCGGGAACTGCGGATTGTCTTTGAATTCTGGAGCTCCGAGGATCGTTTTCTCGGCAGGCAGGAATACTCTCACTTTGAAATCAACCCGGGACAGGACATCCCATTCGCCATCGACCTGCTTCACCCGCGCGGAAATGGGCAGCTGGAAACCGTTGTTGCCCGGATCACGGCCTATCAGTCCCGGACCGCGCAACAGAGGAACTACCTGCGTGAGTAACACGCTCAACAGCTTCCGCGATGACCTCCTTCAGGGCAGCATCCAACGGCATGTTCAGTTCCGCTCCCGCCGCGCGAACATGCCCACCCCCGCCGAAATGACGAGCCGAAAGTGAAACATCCATATCGTTTCTTGCCCGCCAACTCACTCGTACCGTTCCGACATCCGTCTCGCGCAGAAAGATCGCCATTTCCACCCCTGCCAGAGATCGGGGATACTCCACAAAATCCTCATCATCCCCCCGAACCGCTCCCGCCGTGTCATACATCTCACGGGTCGCATAAACGTACGCTACCCGTCCGTCCGCGGCCAATGACAAGGTCGAAAGCACCTGGGAGGCCAGTTTCAGCCGCGCCATTGAAGATGTGCCATAGATCTGTTCGTAGATTCTCGGCGCACTGACTCCCGCTTGCAGGCAGGCAGAGGCTACCTCATGCGCTTCCGCGTTCGTATTCGCCAGACGAAATGACATCGTGTCCGTCATCACGCCGGTGTAAATCGCCTCCGCAACCGGAAGGGAAAGCGGATGATCGAGATGCCGCAACAGGCGATAAACCAAAACCGCCGTGGCGCTTGCCTGCTCATCCCGAATCTCGGCCTCTACCAGAACTCCATCGCACGGATGGTGATCCAGGCAGATCTTATCCGCAGTCAGCGCCTGAAGAGGTTCCGCAAGGTCGCCGGTCCGTCGCCAGTCCGAAACATCAAGTGCACAGATACAGTCTATTCCATCCAAGGCCGTAGACTTGTCGAAAATCTCCAACTCCCCCGGTTGTAACAAAAAGGAAAACTCCTGGGGCGGTACGTGGTGTGTCACCCAGCGCGCTGTCTTGCCCATTTCGGTCAAGATTCGACGAAGCGCCAGACAGGACCCGACTGCATCACCATCCGGACGAATGTGACTGGTGATGAGAAAACGATCATTCTTGCGCAGAATGGAAATAATTCGATCCCACATAAGGCTTTTCCACAGAGAAACTGTTTCCGCCGATGAACCTGCGCATTCGGCATGGAAAGGATTACTATACAAATCCAATAAAATGCCAGGAAGTGCCCGTGCCCGCAGAGAATGATTCCATGAGATCCCTGCACCAGGCCGATGTATCGCGTGGCGAGATTCGGCTTGCGCTGTGTCTTCTTTCACTCTACTTGCTGTTCCTGCCTGCGGACCCGCTGACCTCACCGGATGAGGAAATCCTGCTGCGGACCGCTGTCTCGCTGATGCAGGGGAATCGCGGCGCGGTTCCGCCCCTGCCGATGGGATTCGCCACAAAAACCGGCCAGGATGGCCATGAGTACCCTCAGTACGGCCTCGGTCTCCCCCTGGCGGGATCGATGGTTCTGTATCTCCCGTGGCTTGCGTTGGATTCATCAAACTCCTTCGAGGTGGTCAACCTCCGCGCATTTCGCCTCTGCGCCGTGTTTGTCAACATACTGATTACGATCGGCATGGTTCTGATTTTAAGGCGTATTCTGGCAAGGCTGGGATTGGGATTGCGGGAGAGTCTCCTTGCCGGGCTGGTGTTTGGCGTGGCCACCGTGGCCTGGACACATGGCCGCACGTTTTTCACCGAACCGCTTGCGGGTTTGTGTGTCCTGGGTTCGCTCGCCGTTCTTCGACAAGCCGATCAGGACTCTGCGCTTTCCGTGCGACGTTTGCTCTTGTCCGGCTTGATCTTCGCCTGGGGCATTCTGACCCGCCTGGATACGCTTGTGGCAGGCGCGGCGTTCGCCTGGGAAAGCGGACGGAACACCCGAACAGCAGGGGACCTCGCGAAACGCTGGTTTCTTGCAGGCGTCCCGGTTCTTGCGGCACTGGCCTGTCTCGCGGGATACAACGTGTATCGTTTCGGCTCCGTTGTGAGTACCGGATACGAAGATCAGGCGGAAGGGGTTCAATTCGCCACGCCGTTGCTGATCGGCCTGCATGGTTTTCTTTTCACTCCGGGGCGCAGCTTGTTCGTTTTCTCGCCGATCCTCCTGTTGGCGATTCCGGGAGTTCGTGCCTTGTGGAGGAGAGATCGCCGGTTCGCAGTGACCGCGTTTCTGGTGGTCGGCGGGTATCTGGCCGTGATGAGCAAATGGCAGAATTGGGCGGGAGGCTCGGACTGGGGACCAAGGCACATTTTCCAGATCACCCCCTGGCTGGCCCTTGCCGGATCGGTTTACTGGTTTGAACGAAAGCGAACAGGGACCTGGATATGGCTTCTATTGGCCGTATCGGTTGGAATGCAAATCCTGGGACTTCTTACGGATGCCGTGCTGGTCATTCGTGAAGCCGGATTGGATTTGAATCCCATCGCCAAGCAGATGTCGGTATACGAACCCTCCCGAAGCGTGCCGGTGTTGCATTTCGAATGGCTGCTGAGCCATTCCCCGAATCTCCTGCTGATCGACATGGCACGACAGGGATCGTGTTGGGTGGCATTATTCCTCGTACCGATTACACTGTTCGCGGTCTCCAGTTGGAGACTGGTTACTCAACTGCGTGAGGGCACAATTGCTGAACGAACCACCTCCCCAGAGTCCGGCGAGAATTGAAACCGTCCGCGTAACCCGCGTGGAAACCGATGGACGGTTTACCCGTCTCAGTTTCCATGCTCCCGAACAGGCCAAACGTGCCCTGGCCGGGCAATTTTTTCAGGTCACCTGCCATCCGGCGGACGAGATCGATTCATTTCACACAATTCCGCTGTCTCCGCTCTTGAACCGTCCTTTCAGCATCAACCGATGGATCGAGGATGGCTTTTCCATTCTGTTTGAAATGGTGGGGCCGGGAACAAGGCGATTGGGCGCTTCAAAACAGGGAGACAGGATCACCGTGCTGGGACCCTTGGGCCAAGGCCTTGCAGAGATCCCGCCTCATGTTCAGCACCTGGTGCTGATAGCGGGGGGAATCGGCGTCGCGGCATTCACCGCGTTTGCGCAGCTGGCTCAACAGCGTGGGGTGGCCTGTTCGCTCTATTATGGAGTCAACCGGGGAACCGACCTGGCCCTGCGCAATCCCAGGAGGAAAGGCTATCAAAGCCGATTGCTCGATGAATTCGATTCCCTTGGCTGTCGGTGCGCCCTGTCCTCCATGCTGGACGGTTCTTTTTTTCCCGGCACGGTTGTTGATCTCCTTGAGCGGGACCGCCAGGAAAATTGCGTGCCGTTCGGCGATCCGGTTGAGGGAATACTTATGATCGGCTGCGGGCCGTGGGCCATGATAAATGCGCTGGCCAAGTGGGCGATGCCGTATCAGATACCCTGCTTTCTGTTGATCGAGGAAATGATGGGCTGCGGCCTCGGAATCTGCCGCTCCTGCGTCGTTCCCGGATACGACATTCGGGAGGATGGGACAAAAACTCCCCGGAATATCGCGGTCTGCCGCGAGGGACCCCTGATCGCCGCCGAACGGATCGACTGGGAGAAGAAATGGGAATGAAGGATAACGGCGAATTCATCGACATGCGTGTTGACCTCGCGGGCATGGAACTGCGTAACCCGGTCATCCTTTCTTCGGGAACTTGGGGATATGGCGTGGAAGCGCCCGATATCATCGAACAGGTGGATTCCTCTCGGCTTGGCGGGATCGCGCTGAAAGGCATTTTCTATGAACCCCGTTGTGGGAATCCCACCCCGCGCCTGGCGGAAACATCCGGTGGTCTTCTGAACGCCATCGGCCTGGAGGGAGTCGGGGTCAAGGCAATGGCGGAGGAGGTCCTTCCCTGTCTGCACCCGCGCAAAACCCGAATCTTTGTCAACATCTGCGGCACATCCCGTGAGGAATATGCGCGAATCACCGGGGAATTGGTGCAGAAAGCCTGGGACCTGTTCGATGTGATTGAGGTCAATATCTCCTGCCCGAACCTGGATTGCGGCGGCATGGAATTCGGGACCGATCCGAAATCGGCGGCGGAAGTCGCCGGAGCAGTCCGAAAAGCGGCGGAGGGAAAGCCGGTTTTTGTTAAGTTGGCGCCCCTGGTAACCGATATCTCTTCAATCGCTCTGGCTGTGGCGGAGACCGGGGCGGAGGGCCTTTCTCTGGTGAATACTTACCCCGCCATGCTGATCGATCTCGACCGGCGAAAGCCGGTCCTGGCGAAGAATTTCGGTGGGTTGTCGGGACCCGCAATCAAACCCATGGCGCTTCGGGCGGTGTGCCTGGTTCGGAAGGCGCTGAAAACACACGCGCTTAGTACGGCGATCATCGGTATGGGAGGGATTTCGAGCGGCCGGGATGCGCTGGAGTTCCTGGTCGCAGGCGCGGATGCCATCTCGCTGGGAACCATTAACTTCGTGAATCCGCTGGCTTACGAAAAGATACTGAGTGCGATGGAAGAAATCATGCGGGATCGTTTCGCACAGACAGGAAATCCCGAAGATCTCCGGGTCCGATTCTGGTCCGGAACGCTGACGTTGAACTGAAAATGTGTTGGGCAGGCACGGTGGCCTGCCCCTACCATTTGCCACTTACACCCGTGTCACGTACTCCCCCGTGCGTGTGTCGATCCGCAGAATATCGCCCTGATCGATAAACAAAGGCACATTCAGTACCAAGCCCGTTTCGAGCGTTACCGGCTTGGTCGCTCCCGTGGCGGTGTTTCCCTTCACTCCCGGTGGGGCATCGATGACCTCCAGCTCCACAAAGTCGCCAATTTCGAGCAAAACCGGTTCACCTTTGTAGAAACTGACTTCCACCTCCGAATTGATCTTCATGTATTTTTCCAGGTCTTCCACCACAACCGCCGGAAGGGTGAACTGCTCGTAGGTCTCCGTATCCATAAATACAAAGCCCGTATCGTCCTTGTAAAGATACTGCATCTTGCGGTTCTCAAATACAACGCGCTCCACCAGTTCCCCGCTTCGGAACCGTTTGTCGAGCACATTGCCGGTGCGCAGATTCTTCAGTTTGACCGAAATGAATCCCGGATTGCGCCCCATGGCTCGCTTGACATAATCCGTGCAGACATACAACTCCCCGTCGATCTCACAACGGACTCCAACTTTGCAGTCAATCGCCTGGATTTGCATCGTAACCTCTCACATTCGGACCGGTTTATCGCGAATTGTCCTGGAAACCGGCTTGGGACTCCCTTAATCTGGGGGACATAATTTATCCGTCTGTTCAAACCCTGTAAACCCAAACCAAGGTTTGCGCGGTTCTCCCTGGACTGCCAGACGTATTATGTATTATGATCTTACGGTTTTACAGTTCCGATAGTAAGATAAAGATGTAAGGTGCGAGGCATTGAGAAAACACGCTTTTACCCTTATTGAGCTCTTGATTGTCGTGGCCATTATCGGGATTCTCGCCGCTATCGCCGTTCCGAACTTCATGAACGCCCGGATGCGAGCCACCATTGCCCGAATGGAATCCGATATGAAGGCCATCGGGGATGCTCTCATGATGTATCGGCTCGACAACAAGTGCTATTTCAACAACATGAGCAGCAACCCTTATCAGGAACTTCGGCCTCTGACAACTCCTGTTTCCTACATTGCCAGTATCCCGGCGGACCCGTTCCGCGTGCCGAACGCCAAGTATGCAAGCACGACAACGAACTACGATTATACGGCCTATGGCGACGGAAAATGTGCAACGGATTGGTGTATTCATGGCCTCGGTCCCGATACGGATGAGGATGCCGGTAGTTGCGGTCCGGGTCCCGGCGCCAGAGAAGCTTTCAAGTCGCTTCTCTACAACCCTTCCAACGGAGTGGTCAGCAGCGGAGATGTGATTCACAATTCATGGTCCGGGTTGTCGTTCTGATTGAGGGGCAAATGGACATCCGCACTCCCGCGAAAAAGGCCAAGGCTGCTAAAGTTGGCCTTTTTTGACTCACTTATCTGGTCTTTCGATTCCCGTCACGCTACAATTAAAAAAAGCCTGGAAAGGTACCCCATGCATGAGCAGGAAACACGCTTTTACCCTTATTGAGCTCCTGATTGTCGTGGCCATTATCGGAATCCTGGCCGCCATCGCCGTCCCGAATTTCATGAATGCACGGATGAAAGCCACTGTCGCCAAAATGGAAACCGATATGAAGGCACTGGGGGATGCGCTGATGATGTATCGCATCGACAACAAGTGCTATTGGACACAGTTTGGAAGCAATCCGCCGCAGGAGCTACGGCCGCTGACCACGCCGGTGGCCTATATCGCCACCATCCCGCAGGACCCGTTCCGCAAGAACAGCAAGCTCTATCAGAGCACAACCAACAATTATGACTACTCTTCGTATGGTCCGGAGAAGTGCATAACGGACTGGCTCCTGCATGGCCTTGGACCGGACACGGACGAGGATATCAGTGTGGGTGGTTACGGCCCCAAGACCTCCGATTTGTTCAAAAAACTCCTCTATAATCCCAGCAATGGCATCATCAGCAGCGGGGATGTCATCCACACCTCCTGGGCCGGGTTGTCGTTCTGATTCGGAGAACGACACGCATACAGCGGAGGCCACTGTGACATAGCGACCACATCGACCGGGGGCAACCTCCGTCGTTGCCCCCCGGTCTCCCTGGTCCCTGGTTCCTGGTCTCTTTTTTCTCCCTTCCCATGGCTTTTCCAGGCTCTCCACATTAGAATGAAGCGCGTCATTCTTATGCGAAAGAGGTTTGCAAATGCTGAAAACAAATGAAAAACATCTCGTCGAAATGGCCGTCCAGGGGAAGATTGGCCCGGCAGTGCGATCCCGAGGATGGACGCCGGACCAGTTCGGGAAAATCCACGCCGTGCCGGGAGTCGGAAGCATTGTGTACAATGTCAAAGTGGGCGATCCGGCATTCGGCTGGAAAGGCGATCATATCGAGCCGGGAGTCTCCACTGTGGTGGATGAAAACAAGCGCGCCGATTCGGTCAATGCCGCGTACAACTTCCTGGCCTGCATGGGAAACGAAGCGCGTGTGGTAACCGGCGATGCCAAGGGTGCAAAAGGCGTGGTTGTCGGCCATCATGGTGGAATTGAGCATGTGATGATCGACTTCGATGATAAGACATTGGACAAACTGACCTTGGATGACAAGATCCTCATCCGCGCATTCGGACAGGGGCTGGAACTGACCGATTACCCCGATGTGAAGGTGTACAACCTGGCCCCGTCACTTCTTCACAAGATGGGGATCAAAGCCGGTCGGGACGGAACCTTGCAGGTCCCGGTAACCGCCATGGTTCCCGGTGAACTGATGGGTTCCGGCCTCGGACACCCGGACCCTGTGTCCGGCGATTACGATATCACCACCATGGATGAGAAGGTAATCCGGAAACACAACCTCGATAAGATTCGGTTCGGGGATTTTGTCGCCCTGATGGACTGCGATAACACTTACGGGCGGCACTTTCTTTCAGGGGCAGTGACCATCGGAATCGTGGTCCATTCGGACTGCATCATTTCCGGGCATGGGCCGGGTGTGGCCACGCTGCTCAGCTGCCGTACCCCTCTGCTCAAACCGATGCGGTCGGCCGACGCCAATATCGGGCAGATCCTCAAAATCGGAAGATTTCGCAAACCCCCGAGAACTCGTAAATAGGCGATCAGGACCGTGCAAAATTACAAATATCCAAAGGAGGGATACACCATCCCAAAAACTCGTTTGAGAGAGTGGCGGAAAGTCGGAAAAACGCACTTGGCAGACTACGACATTTTCTCCATCCATCGCGTCGAATCGGAATCTCCCCGGACAGGGAAGACTATTCCGTTCCATATCCTGGAATGCGGCCTGTGGACAAACATCTTCCCGGTGACCCCCAATCACGAGGTCGTGATGATCCGCCAGTATCGCCATGGCACAGAGAGAATCACCCTGGAAATTCCCGGTGGGCTGGTCGAGCAGGGGGAAACACCCGCACACGCCGCCAGACGGGAGATGATGGAAGAAACCGGGTATGATTCCGAGACCATCGTACCCCTGGGGCATGTGGAACCGAACCCGGCGTTCATCAGCAATCGCTGTCATTCATTTCTTTCTCCGGGGGCCGTACTGGTCGGGCATCAATCATTGGACCATGGAGAGGATATTGAAACGGTAACCGTGCCCATGGATCGGTTAGACTCGCTGGTCGCCGATGGAACGATCACGCATTCCCTGGTCGTGGCAGCAATTTATCTCCTGGAACTCCACATCCGGCAGCATCCGGATTGGGATCGGATTTGAGAGACGTCAAAAGGCAGAGCGGACATGGATGGGAACAACACGAAGGCAAGTCAATCGAACAGCATCTGCTTCGGGCTGATCATGGCGGGGGGACATGGGGAACGCTTGTGGCCCCTCTCCCGAAGCACTCGCCCGAAGCAACTATTGAAACTGCTTGATAATGACGAATCACTTCTGGGTTCGGTGATTCGTCGGATCTCGCCGCTCATTCCGGGAGATCGCCTGTACATCGTAACCAGCCGGTCCCTGCAACCGATCATCCGGGAAGGCGTACCGCAGCTCCCCCCGGAAAATATCATGGCCGAGCCGCATAAACGGAACACTTCCGCCTGCATCGCCCTCGCCGCCGCCAAACTGATGGCCTCGTATCCCGGAAGAGAGGATGACCTGTGCATGGCAGTCCTGACCGCAGACCATCGCATCGCGGATGATGAGGCATTCCGCAAGGCTGTCGCGAAAGCTCTTGAGACAGCCCGCGTCCACAACAAACTGGTCCTGATCGGCATTCGCCCCACGCGACCGGAGGCCTCCTACGGTTACGTCGAGGTCTCGGCCCGAACCTCCGATGATTCCATCTATACCCACGCGCTACCGGTCATTCGATTCCGGGAAAAACCCAGCCAGGAGGTCGCTGAGGAGTTCATCGCCACAGAGCGATTTTTTTGGAACAGCGGGATGTTTTTTTGGAAACTCTCCACATTTCTGAGGGAATTGGACGAGGCAATGCCGACCCTTTCCCTGGCAACGCGAGAAATAGCCGAATGCTTCCGCAAGGGCAATGACGTGGCCTCGGAACGCCTTGCCCGGATTTTTGAGGGTCTCGGCGATATCTCCATCGACTACGGCCTCATGGAAAAATCCTCTAATGTGATGCTTATTCCGGCCCAATTCCTATGGGAAGACCTTGGTTCCTGGGACGCTCTCGAGCGAACCAGCCCTAAGGATCGCCACGGAAACGTAACGAGAGGCGATCCGATTCTCCTGGATACGCATGACAGTTTGGTCTACAACGCGGATGATTCCGGCAATCTCGCCATTGCGGTTCTGGGAATGAGAGAGGTGACGGTCGTGGGGACCGGTGATGCGGTTCTGGTTTGCCCGACCAATCGGGCGCAGGAGGTTCGGAAAATCGTCCGAATCCTGAAAGAAACCCATCCGAAGCATGTCTGACCGCGATTCCGTAAATAAGGGCGCAATTGAAAATGGGCGATCGCGGAATTGAACCGCGGACCTCCAGTTTGTGATACTGGCGCTCTAACCAGCTGAGCTAATCACCCGCATTGGATTAACATACCTTGGCCGGATCATCCCTGTCTGTCAAGACAAGGCGGAGAAGGCCAAGCGCAGGGGGAAGCATAATCCCTCCCCCGAAGATCGGGGGAGGTAAGGTGGGGGTTGACCGGTCAGAAAAGCCAAGCCAGGGTTGATGCCTCGGAGCCGCTCTGCCTATTGCCCTTTCTTCCATGAATCTTTTAACGACACGGTGCGGTTGAAGACGGGGTGATCCGGTGTGCTGTCCGGGTCTTTACAGAAATATCCGAGGCGCTCGAATTGGCAGCGATAACCTGCGGGAACATGTGCTAAGGAAGGCTCCACGCGGCATTCCGTGAGAACGGTCAGCGAATTCGGATTGAGGCAGTCTTTCCAGTCCTGACCTTCTTCAACAGACGTCGGATTTTCTTTTGTGAAGAGGTACTCATACAGGCGCACATCAGATTTTACGGCATGTTTGGCGGAGACCCAGTGGATGGTCGCCTTAACCTTACGTCCGTCGGGCGCATCCCCGCCGCGTGTCGCCGGATCATAAGTGCAGCGCAGTTCGACTATCCCGCCCTTCTCATTCTTTACGGCTTCCTGGCAGGTAATGAAATACGCATACCGCAAACGGACTTCACGCCCCGGCGCGAGGCGGAAGAATTTTTTCGGCGGATCTTCCATAAAATCCTCCCGCTCGATATAAATCTCGCGGGAAAACGGAACCTTGCGGGTCCCTGCGGACTCATCTTCGGGATTATTGACCGCGTCCAGTTCTTCTTCCCTGTTCTCCGGGTAATTTGTAATGACTACTTTCAGCGGGTTGAGGACAGCCATAACACGGGGAGCCTCTTTGTTCAGGTGATCGCGCAGGCAATGTTCCAGCATCTGGATTTCGACAATGCTTTCGCTTTTGCTGACGCCGATGCGTTTGCAGAAGTCACGGATGGACTGAGGTGTATATCCGCGCCGTCGCAATCCGCACAGGGTCGGCAGACGGGGATCATCCCACCCGGAAACGTAGTGATTGTCTACCAACTCACGCAGCCAGCGCTTGCTGAGGACTGTGTATGTAATGTTTAACCGCCCGAATTCATACTGGCGTGGATGATAGATTCCCAGTTCATCCAGGAACCAGTCGTACAGGGGGCGATGATTCTCAAAGCCGACATCGCACAGGGAATGGGTGATTCGCTCGATGGAATCGGACTGGCCGTGGGTCCAGTCATACGTGGGATAGATGCACCACTTGTCCCCGGCGCGGTAATGGTCGGCTCGCAGGATGCGATACATGACGGGATCGCGCATGTTGAGATTGGGATGAGCCATGTCGATTTTCGCGCGGAGCGTGCGCGAGCCGTCAGGGAACTCTCCATTGCGCATTCGTTGGAATAGATCGAGGTTTTCCTCAATGGATCGGTTGCGGTATGGGCTGTCCTTGCCGGGCGGAGTTTCCCGCTTGCCGTCCGGGGTAAACACGGTGGTACCGCGATACTCACGAATTTCCTCCTCATTAAGGTCGCAGATGTATGCTTTGCCTTTTTTAATCAGATCGATGGCCCATTCATAGAGTTGATCGAAATAGTCGGAGGCGTAAAACAGCCGGTCGCCCCAGTCGAAACCGAGCCAGTGGATATCCTCTTGAATAGCCGCGACGTACTCGGTTTTTTCTTTCGTGGGATTGGTATCGTCAAAACGGAGATTACACAGGCCGTTGTATTCCTCGGCGATGCCGAAATTGAGACAGATAGCCTTGGCATGGCCGATGTGCAGGTAGCCGTTCGGTTCCGGGGGAAAGCGCGTATGCACGCGCCCGTCGTTTTTCCCGGCCGCGATATCTGCCTCAATAATTTCCCGAATGAAATCGGTGGAATGGTATGTTTGGTTGTTCTCCATGCGAGGACCTCAAAGGATGCAAAGATAGCGACCGGCATAGCCAAAGCGATGCAGGTGAAAAAAGTAGCACGGTTTCGGATCAGGTCTGCGACGGCTTCCGGAAAACCATCCGCACTCAATCCAGCGGGCGAACCATGATATCCCGGTACTCCACAACGATGCTGGGATCATGCCCCTGGAGAGCGATGTAACCGTCCTTGAATTCGCGGTCGGTGAAATCAGTCTCGAGCATTCCATTTACCCAGGTTTGGATATGATCTCCCTGGACGCGGACCCGTTCGGAGAACCAGGTTTCATCCCGGGTGATCAGTTCTTTCACGTTTTGTTTGCCGTAGACCGCGCCGGTGTAATTGTTGGGATCGTGGTTGTCCACCTGGCATTCGTATCCGACCGGCCAGCCGTCGATGTTGTTCTCCGGCGGGCGGCAGCGAAAATAAAAACCGCTGTTCCCATCCTTATTGATACGGATCATGGCGCGCATCTCAAAGTCTTTGAATGTTTCCGCCGTGTAATAGATGTGCCCCATTCCGCCGGTTCCGACCAGAACACCGTCTTTCACTTCCCATTTGGCCTTGCCTCGAACGGTCCACCCGGTGAGGTCTTTGCCGTTGAAGATGGAACGCCATCCTTTTTCGCACTCCGGCATTTCGGTCAGGCGTTTGAGAGCGATGTTGCGGAACTTGATGGTGACGCCGGGATGGTGCATCTGGAGTCCGATCACGCCCTTGTCCCGAACGTGCAGGAAGCAATCCTGGACGGCCTCGTCGTTGATCCTTGAGACAATGTGAGGACCATAAGCGTAGATTTTGACGCGATTCCATTGCTTTTCCGGTGCGATGCGCTGCATTCGTTCCAATTTGGTGGAGCAGCGATTGTAGATGCTGCCTGTCGGATTCTTCTCGTCCTGGAGACTGATTTGGGACTCGTATCCATTGATCCATGGATCGCCGTCCAGTCCCGATCGGAGAAAGATGCCGCTGTTGGATTCATGGGTGTCGTTCTTCGCAACCCAGTACTCCAGGGACAGAACGAAGTTGTCGTATTCTTCCTCGGTGGCAATCCAGCCGGGAGTTTTGATCGGTCCGACCAGCGCACCGTCCTCAACAGCCCATTCGATGCCGCTGACGACGCGCCAGCCGGTCATGTCCTTGCCGTTAAACAGCGGTTCCAGGTCCCGGCAGGATTCCAGGAAACATTTGACGCAGGTCTTGTCTGTCTCGGCGGTGAATCCTGCCGAGGCCGCGAACAACAAAGCGAAACAGAATGTGGCGAAACGCTTCATGAGCCGGACTCCTTTGGATTTTCGGGGTTGAAATTGGATCGCTGAGTATTTACTGTGTAGTTTCTCGGATTTGTTTTCAAGGTTTGTTATGAGAGCGCGACGGGCAGGTATCGAATGAAAAGGGGACGGGCAAAACCCTCTCATCCCACTTCCCTTCCGGCTCCCGGATCCGCGGCAAACCTCATGCTGCTCTCTCGCACCCACCGTCCAATCCGAGTACAATGCCGTTGCCTGACTCTTTTCTTCTACAGAGTGCGAAGGCCTTACAACCTTGCGCCCGCAGTCAGCTTCAGCATAGTATCTCCCGGAGGGAGAAGACAGCGTTTGCCGGATTTAGAGGGAACAGGCCATTTTAGCGTATTGAGAGCAGAGATAGATGAAACCCGACAATTCGCAAAGTCCTCGCGCAAGCGAACGAATGGTTCTCCTTTATTTGAAGGCGCTGATCTGGTCGGTGTTTGTGGCGTACGGGGAGCGGACGGTTGCCGCGATTATCGATTGCCTGGTGCGTGGAAAGGTCAACGAGGATGATCCCGAACTGAGCGAGACACACCTGGGAGATGGTCTGCGTTTTCTCATTCAGCACTTGCCGGGACCGAGCGATCGGGAGTTGCTGGCAGGTGCGCTGAAAAAGGTGAAGAATTCGCGGCCGTCGTTGATCTATGGAAATATGGTGATTGAAGTCGGGCATTATGTCCGGGCGCGGGAGTCCATTGCGGAAGTTCCGGTGGACCGATTCGGGGTGATTTATCGGGTGGAGGAAAACCAGGTATGTGTGCTTTTTCGATTGGAGGATGGGAAACTTGTGGATCGAAAAGTTCACCCTTCACAGATCACTCCCCTTTATACGCTCACCGTCGGGGAAGATTGAGTTAGATCGGTAAGCCGGCCCGCAGACAAGCTTGAACCAAACTCCATCTACGCCTGCAAACACTCTGCGCATACGCATGGGAGATCCTTTGCTCAAAGGGTCTTCTTTCGTTAGGCGCTGCGAATGTATAATTATTCTCAGCGGGCCACATTATTTCGGACAAACGAGCGAGGGAAGGACACATGAAAAGCCGATTTGGATTTACCTTGATAGAGCTTCTTATTGTGGTGGCGATCATCGGGATTCTTGCCGCGATTGCCGTGCCCAACTTTATGAACGCGAGGGTTCGCGCAATGGTAACAAAAACCAAGGCGAATCAGCGCACAGTTGCCATGGCCCTGGACCGTTTCTATATGGATAACAACACGTATATCGGCAGTACGGGTCATGGGGACGGATTCCAGGCGTGGCCGAAACTGCTGGAGCCGGTGCCTTACCTGGAAAGCATGGAAGTCCTTCGCGATCCCTTTTTCGATGAATACACGGATGCGGACCAGCACATTTACTTCGAATTAAGCCAAGCGAAGAAAAGTGCGACTTCCAACCTGCTTTCCTACTGCATCGAGGGCGTGGGACCGGACCGTCTTGACAGCATTTCGACGCCGAACTACGGGAATCCTGAGGGGACCTTCATCCCGTATATGCCCAGCAACGGGATTGTCAGCGAAGGGGATATCTTCCGGCCGGGCGGTCAATGGATTCCGAACTATGTGGCAGAGTATTACGCCGGACAGTCCTCGTTCTGATATTCCCTATCGTTGTTTTTTGTTCCCCGACCCCTGCCGGTGACCGCCCCTGCACTTTGCGTGTTCCAAAGAGATACGATCATCCCTAAAACGATCGGAGGGATAACAATGACCGATACGATTTTTGGAAAGATCGCCCGGGGGGAGATTGAGTGCCCCAAGGTCTACGAGGATGACCGTTCGGTGGCCTTTCGGGACATCAACCCGCAAGCGCCGGTTCATATCCTGATTGTCCCGAAAGCCTCGATTGAGACAGTTCGGCAGATCGACCGGGAGCCGGGGATTATGGACCACCTGTTTGCCGTTGCGAACAAAATTGCTGAGCAGGAGGGCTTGGCCGAGCAGGGATATCGCCTGGTGGTGAACATGGGACCGGCGGGTGGCCAGAGCGTGTATCATCTCCATGTGCATCTCCTGGGTGGACGCGCGATGACATGGCCTCCGGGATGAGCGAAGAGAGAGGGAGTGAGGAAAAGGTTTTTTCCTTATGCTCGCCCGCAGGCCAGGAAATTGGAGAACATTTTCAGTCCCACCGGGCCGCTTTTCTCCAAATGGAACTGTGTCGCGACCAGGTTATCCTGCGCGACTGCTGAGGCAAACCGGTAGCCGTATTCTGTCTCACCAATAACGATATCCGAACTATCGGGTACAGGGTGGAATGAATTAACAAAGTAAAACTCGGAACCGTCCGGGATTCCCCTGAAAATGGGGTGGACCTGTTTCTGGAACACCTGGTTCCATCCGATCTGAGGCACTTTCAGTTTTCCGTCAATGTCCGGTCCCCTGAATTTGCGGACCTGTCCCGGCAACAGCCCCAGGCAGTTGGTGTCGTCCTCCTCGCTGTATTCAAAAATGATCTGAATGCCGATACAGATTGCGAGGAGATGTTTCCCGGCCTCAAAAACATCCCGGCGCAGGACCTCCACCAGTTTCAGATCCCGCAGGCTTTCCATTGCCGCCCCCGCGGCGCCGACTCCGGGAAAGATAACCCTTTCCGCCGCCGCAATGCGTTTCGGATCGGAGGTAATTTCAGCCTCATACCCCAGATGCCGCACGGCGCGTTCCACGCTCGGCAGGTTTCCGGCACGATAGTCGATAATCGCAATCATGGTCCGTTTCCCTGAATTTCGATTGGCGCGCCGTTGTGTTTCATCATCCCGGCAGCGCGGAATGAGGCTATCAGACGGTCCCGATTCGGGCAAGCGCCACACCCGTTCCGAACAGGCAGGACTTGTGATTTGATGTTTCGTGAAAGGGTGATCGCATGGACAAGGAAATCAAGCAGGCGTTATCGGTCGGAGGTGCAGACTATATCGAGGTCCGCATTGAGGATGCCGTAACCACATCGGTTACATACATCGGCAAGGAACTGGAGAACATCGGTGAATCCTCCAGCCTTGGCGGGTGCGTTCGTGCGGTGGTCAACGGCGGCTGGGGATTTGCTTCTTTCAACAACCTGGAGAACCTGGCAGACAAGGCCAAACGCGCGGTTCTGATGGCACGCCAGGTGGGGCGTGAGAAAACAGCGCTGGCCCCGACGGAACCGTACAAGGCGAAATATGCCACAGTGCCCGGACGCGATCCGCGCCGGGTTTCGCTGCAAGAAAAACATGACACGGCCTATCGATACAATCAACTCATCCTGAATGCCGCCGGCATTCAAACCAGCAGTGTCCGTTACCAGGATCGCTGGAAGCGCAAGGTCTATGCGAACTCTGACGGCACAGCCGCCGAATTTGAGGAAATCTTTTGTGGAGTGAGCCTTGCGGCGATTGCCCGCAAGGGCGATATCGTTCAAACCTATCATCACACATACGCCAACCTGGTGGGATTCGATGAGGTCACCGGCCGGGAAGATCTTGCCGAGGATGCTGCCCGTCGCGCCCGCGATCTGGTGAACGCCGAACGTGTGAAAGGCGGAACATATACCGTTCTTATGGACCCTATCCTTACAGGCATTTTTATCCATGAGGCATTCGGGCATCTCTCCGAGAGCGATTTTCTCTATGAGAATCCGCGATTGCAGAAGGTTATGCAGCTGGGGCGGCGATTCGGGCCGGAAAGTCTGAATGTAGTCGATCAGGGCAATCTCAATGAGGCCGGGTATCTGCCGTTCGATGATGAGGGGACCCCGACACGGAAAAACTACCTGATCCGGGATGGTGTACTGGTCGGCAGGCTGCATTCACGGGAAACCGCCGCGAAAATGAACGAGGCCCCCACCGGGAACGCCCGCGCAATTTCCTACCGATTCCCGCCGATTGTCCGCATGACCAACACATTCATCGAGGCCGGCGAAACACCTTATGAGGAGATGCTTGCCCGGATCGACAAGGGGATTTATGTCAAGAACGCTTTAGCCGGCATGACGGACTGCGAGATGTTTACTTTCACCGGGATGGAGGCGTTCGAAATCGAGAACGGCCGGATCGGCAAACGTCTGCGCGATGTAACCCTGACCGGCAATGTGTTTGAGACGCTCAAGAATGTTGTGGCCGTCGGCGATGACCTGAGTTTTCATGCGGGATTGGGTGGATGCGGGAAAGGCGGGCAGTCGCCGTTACGGGTTTCCTCCGGTGGCCCGCATTTACTGGTGGAAAATGTTGTTGTGGGTGGGGAGTGAGAGGGCGAGGGCTTGGGTTATATCCAGCACTCATCCCGCAACTGCTGCCATGCGACCCGGATATGATCTGCTTTGAATAATTTCCTCTTGCGTTCATTCCAGTTCCATACACTTTCGACAGATTTCTCAGCAGACACGACTTCCGCGGGGTTCTCTTTGGATATCCAATGAATGGTTGCCAGCATTTCGAGGCAGTAGGGAGTTTCAAACCCTTCGATCAATTGGGTTACTCGATCAACTCGGTCCTGTGTTTCCTTTTGCCCAGCCAGGAATTCCTCTGTTTTCCGAATGGCCTCCGGCAAGACAAGAATGGTCGGCTCGAGCGCTTTTTGCGAGCGATCTCCGTACCCCCGAATGAAATGCCCTTCCATGCGTTGAAGAACGTGGTGTAAAGCCTCGGCGTAAGGACCGTATTGATTTGCTGTGAAATTGAGGCGCAACGGCTCTCCTGTTTCCTGGAGAAAATAGGCGAGTTTCTGAACTTCCAGCATGGACAGTCGGTAGCCGGGGATTGCATATCGGTAAAGAATCGCCAGAATTGCCGCCCGACTGGGGGTCATTTTGGGTGTCTTCGTTGCAACTCGCATTCGGTCGGGATGAGGAGCACCGGCAGGCTCGTAGAGTAAAATTCGAACGCTTTGCAGGTCTTCCAGCATTTCCTGAATCCGGGATCGGACTTCGTCCCAGTTCAGTCCACCGTTTCCGCACCCCAAAGGCGGCAAGGCAACAGAACGAATACCGTTGCGCGAAATCACTCTTACTAAGTCCCTCAACCCTTCTTCAATGTCTTGCATCCGGGAGCGGTCACGCCAGTGGCATTTGGTGGGAAAGTTGATAATGAAACGCGGATTCACCATCGAGCCGGTACTGTAAACGAACATTTTCCCCGATTGAACTTCTTTCCGGTCGCAAGCCCGTTTGTAAGCGTCAAAATTTTCCGGGAATGCCTTCTTAAACTGAAGCGCGATCCCTTTGCCCATGACTCCCACCGTATTCACGGTATTCACAAGGGCTTCCACGTCTGCATCCAACAGGTTTCCGCGCAGAATCTCGATCATGGCCTCAGTCTCCTAATAGTACCAATCGCGATGAACCGCGATTTCCGGCTGATGTTCTGCGGAACGAGTGATTTCAAAAACCTGTTTGCCGATAGTATCATCGAATACGCCGATTATACCGAACAGATCCCAGGGCATAAAGTCCCTTACCAGAAACTCAGCCTGCCGACGTCGCGTACGGTCCGGGTCTTGATCGGTGTCATGCCAATAGCGTTCTTTCATCATATTCCAGTCAATTCGACTGAAATCGCCAGGACTGTTGAAGAATTGCGTGATGTCCATGGCAGCGTGTCCGTCAGTGAATAGGAATGGAAGGTTATGCGTGATCACTTGCTCCACGGATGAAACAAGGTAAAGGATATCCTTTTGGGTTCCGCAGAATCCCTTAACCTTGCCGCAATAAACTGCATAAAGCATGGGCGATCTTGGGGCAAAGTAGAATGGCACATAATCGCCCAGGGTTCCGTAAGGTGCTATGGGAACGGGCCGGATCGCGCGGCTCTGCCGGATATGTTCATGTGCGATTGAATTCAGATTCACACCATGCGTTTTTATCCGGAGGTCGTTGAATATCCCTCCGGTCGAGCAAATACTCTGCAAATTCCCGATATGCGTGATGTGATAGATCTCTGTCATATCCTCACCGCTTCAGGGCCACTTTCAGTTCCGGGATGGGTTTTCCGGTCGGATCGGTGATTTCCAGGTAAAAGCCCCACGGGCCGCGCAAATGGGAGATCTTGAGGAGAAGACTGTTCCAGCCGCTCTGTAATCTCACGGGCACGATATGCTGATCGGGAACAGCCGTGCGCAGGCCGCTCCGCATGAAGACCTGTCGGTAATTCAATAGAATGCACACACCTTCGGATGCTCCCAGGTGCAGCACGGCGGGGCGGTCGTTCGGTGATTGAACGTACACATGCGCGTATGCGAGCGCGGGGTCTTTTGCCGAACAAATAGAGGCCAAATCCACATAGGCGGCCCCTGAATAATAGGGCTGCCACTGGACCTCCCCGTTTATACCATTGTAACGGCCATTCAAGTCGATTTTTGTCTCCGGCGGCAACTCTTCTGTCAGCCCCTTATCCTCCGGGTTGGGAAACGGTCCCAATACCATCCAATCTCGCAGATATCCATGTCCGACTATCAACGAACCATCCACTACAAAGGGCTGACCTTTCAGATCACCCAGTAACCGCCCGATGATTTCCACCCGGCCGTCCAGAGCCGGATTGGGCATCTGCACCCGAAATCGCCGAGTCACGGAACCGATTCCAATTGCACCCGCATTCAGTTCAATGGGATCTTGAGCCGTGATCTCCCAATCCTTTCTTGGACAGGTGAGGAGCAGCCGGCCGGTGAAAGGAAGCCTTTGCGGATTTTCGACCGACACGGCGACACCGAAAGAAAGGTCTTTTCCAGGATCTCCCTGTGGTTCCAGATGAACAGTAAGGGGTAAACTCAAGCCGATGAGTTTCGCATTCAAAGAGGGATCGAGAACCTCCTGCATGATCCGCTCACGGAACTCTTGAAGAGCCTTTTCCAGATTGACGGTCAGTTTCTCGGCTTTCTCCGGGGAAATTGTTTCCTCTACCGTGCGTTTTGGAGTCTTTTGTCCTGTTTCGACGATGTCCACCCATGCCGTTCTGCCGCCGACCATAGCCGAGGCGAATTCCTGCGCGGTTTTGTCCAGATTCCAAACCTCTTTCAGCGCACCGGTTTCTTTTGGGTACTGTGAGAGGACTTGAATCATTTCCATGATTCGGTTCGGGACCCAGCCTCCCCGTTCCTCCTGCGACGGTGTGAACGCTCCCCGGGAGAGGGTAAAAGTCAGGATCGAATCTTCGGCAACGATTGCCTTTTTATCCTGCCCGTTCAGGGCAACACGATAAGCGGGTTCTTTGGGAATGTTCGTGAAATGGAGATTGATGATTTGCGACCGCGGCAAGCGGTTGGAGATGGAAAAACCGATTTTTGAGTCCGGGAGAGGGTCGATGGTGCAGAAAGGTCCTTTTGGCACGGCTTTGCGGTTCTCAAGGTCGATATCGATTCTGCCGGTGTTTTCCGTGGCGAGGATCATCGTGACCGTATCGCCGGGTCTCAGCCGGATCGGTTTCTGCAAGCTATAAATCAGGTTATCCAGGCTGGTTTGCTGAATGCCCGCGTCGTGCGGCTGACCTTCCAGGAACAAAAGTGGATTCTGATTACGGAATGAGGGAGGAACCTCCGTTCCGACTTGGGCGAGTTCCAGAGGACGGCCATCTACGGTCCTGTCCAAGCGGAACGTAATTCGTCGCGCGGCTTCCAGCGATGCGGCTCGATAGTCTATCCATCCTTGAAAAGTCGGACAGTGGACCGGAGCGTGAATCTCCTCCCACTGTGCGGGAAGATGCGGAGTGAGGATCAGACGTTTCAGCCGCGCATCGTAGAATAATCCTTCCAATGCGGTCAGCATGGACCAGGAGACCGGCCCCGCCAGGGTTTCGTTTGTGCCGGTCGAGGACGGGAATTCGACCGGGACCGCCATTCCGTAACCGGCGGATGTGGCACGCCGGTGCAAATCTTCCAGGCTTCTCAGTCCTTCCGAGGCGCGATCTTCATAGGCGGCCAAGGCGGCAACAACAGCAAGGGTTCGGCTGTCCACCTCTGCCGGAGTCTCGGAACGGGCCTCCTCGTCCCGGGAGGTGAGAAGATCCAGAATTGTGCCCAAGCTGGTTTTGACATGCTCGGCGGGCAGAAGATTCCTTCGTCCCAGGAGATGGGCAAACCACTCGCCGATCAGTTGTTCGGGCTGAATGGAGGAAGCCTGTATATCCAACGGCGAGCGCGGATCGAAGAACGCCTTGAAGTAACGTCCATTCCATAGCGAAACCAACATGCTTTCTTCGGCTTTGCGGGCGGTTGCCTGGATTTCAGCGAGGAACTCGATGTCTCGATTTAACGACTGGAATTCCTCCGCCACGGCGAGGGTGCCCAGCCACATCCCGGCGACGTCGGCATAATTTCGTCGCCCCTCAGGATCCGACACAGAACCTGCACTTTCCGGAATGCCGTTTCCGTCCGTGTCGAATCCGATCGATCTCGACACGGCTTTTCGAATTGCGGGCAGCATCTCCGCACGCAATTCATCGTGGCCTGTGTAGTGATCGTACAGGGAGTAACGCAGAATGAATCCACAAGCGGCTCGCGCATCACGGTCGAGATTCCGGACCGCAGTTGTATCGCTGACAATCTCTGCAATCGAACCAGGACCGGCGGGAATCTCGCCATCCTCCTGCTGACTGTCCAGAACGAACTTCATATTCCCGGCGCTCAGGTCCGGCAGCATTCTCATCAGGAATTGGTCTGTGATCGAGGCGGCCAGGGTCGATTGCAGAACTCCCAGAAACGGGTCTTCGATGAACGCGAAACGGTTGTCGATAATCACGGAACGCGAAAACAGCGGGGACAGGTCGTTGAGCAAACGAATTTTCAGCCAGGAAGGAAGAGAACTGCTTAACAACGGTTCTCGCCATTGATTTGTTTCTGTCCAAAGGCGTTCCCGGTGTTTCAGGAAATAAACGGCTGCATCCCAGGCATCGTTGAAATAGATTGCGGGAAGCTGGTGGTGCTCGCGCCCGTCCGGCGCCACAACCACCGGACAGTGCCAAGTCAGGACAAAGACGGTTTGCGCAGACTCTCCGGCGGGCAATTCCACCCGATCGGCAATGGCCCCCGCCGGATGCACGTCCTCGCTTCCCACGGGCCAGGGGCCTGGTTCCCTTTCGTCGAAGAAACGACCGTTCTTCGAGAACAGGGTCATAAAAGTGTCCGGGGTTTGAGCGTTCCATGAGGGAAGGAAGGTTACGACGTGGTTGTGCTGCTGTTCCACCGCGATTGCGTAGGTTCCGAGCGTGCTTCGTCGCGGATTGTTCGGTTCGAGTGTTTTGGTGGTTCCGAAAACCAGCCCGCTTGCGGACCTTGTGCTTCGAGGCTCCTGATAATTGCCGATTCGATCTTCCCAGGGAATCCCGCTCTGCAAATCCACACCCAGCCCCAGCAGGTTCTCCCAGGCAAATGCGAGGGATATTTTCAGTGGACGATTTGTCGTGTTCTTGCACCGAAAGATAAAAAACGCCCCCGGTAGAGTGGAATCTTTCAGGTTCCAGGCGCAAAGCGGACTCCATGCCTCCAGATGAACCTCGATGGGGAGTTCGGAATCGGAGAACGTGAGGTTTGCGCAAGGGAAAATCCCGGTGTAAGCAATGTTTTCAATATCATCCATCTCTGTATCGCCACGCCGGAGGACTTTGGAGACGGATTTTTCACTGTCTTCAACACGGACCGCAAAGAAGCAGCCGGAAGGCTTTGGGATGAATCCACGCCAGTTATTGTTGATTGTCAGACGGTCGAACCAGCCATCCGTGCCAAGATCCACAGAACCGCACCCGATCCCTCCCAGCGGCATTCCGTGGACTGTGGTTGCGTTGCGGTACAGTCCCTCCGTGAAAGCACGGGACAAGTCTGTATCCCCTATCGTCGCAGAAAGAACCATCTGACAACTCAAGAAGACTGCGGCAAAAAACGCAAATCCATTCATATCAATCAGATACGCAAGGGACTTATGTGATGAAGACCTTTTGTGCAATTCACCTGTCTCCCGAAAGAGATAGTATCATAATCCTGTTCGTTGCGGCAAAACGGCAAGTTTTGTATTCACGCATGGCAAAAAATGTTGGACTTTGAGGGCTTCCTTCAGCTTGACTCACCGGAAACCTACGGTAATATTTAAAAAGTGTTTCGCCTTTTCGCGCATACTTTATCGCGGTAACGGTCAGGTCCGCAGAGACATGTCACAGGTTCTTTCCTACACAACGGGGGAACAGAAATACGAGATCTCAAGTCGTCTTGAGTCCATTTATCCCCTTGAACAGGAAGTTCTTGAAGTCATCAGCTCGTTCGGATACAGCGATGATGAGATTTTCAGCATCCGCCTCGCCATGGATGAAGCGCTGGTCAACGCGATCCTCCACGGCAATCGCGGCCAGGAATACAAGCGGGTCTTTGTCGCCTTCCAGGTGAACCCCGAGTGGGTGGAAATCTCCGTTCGAGATGAGGGAGATGGATTCGATGTGAACAGCCTGTTTGATCCGACCACCGAGGAGCATCTTCATGACCCGCATGGACGGGGGATCTTCCTGATCCGTGAGTTTATGTCTGAGGTTACATTTAACGAAGTCGGGAACCAGATTACTTTTCTTCTTCGGAAGGCTGGAGGGGCATCGCGGGTTGCTTGATTGCGCGATTTGGGGCTTACCGATTTTTTCCTGATGTTGTCCGCCCTGATCTTCCGAGACCCGTCGGTTACACGTTACCATCCTTTTCTATGGACCGGAGCCATCCACCCGTCTCAACCGTCCTGGTGTTTCTTGCTTTTCTGGCCGCGCTGTTCTACCTGGCCGGAGCGTTTTGGATTTGTGCGGCACAACATACCGGCCCTGTCATTTTGACCGGAGATCAAGCCTATCTTGACCTTCTATACGTCCGGAATCTTCGGGATGGTCATGGTCCACGCTATCTGCCGGACCATTTGAAGACGCTGGCTCCAGCTTCCCCGCTCCGCGTTGCATTGTTATGGATCATTTCACATTTTCTATCGCTGCCGTTTCCGCTGCTGTGGGGAGCAGGTTTTCTGGGCGTTGTGTTTTTGTGGCTGGGATTGGTGTTGGCGGCCTGGCGGATTCGGGAGGAAGGGGGTGGTGTAGAGATCGGTTTCCTTCTGGCTGTTTTGGGGCAAAGTGGAATCCTGTGGCTGTTATGGTCCGGGGACTCCGGCGCACTGGTGGTGTTGGGTGTTTTTGCCTGCGTTCTGCCTCTTTACCGGCGCGATCTTACGCCAACTCGACTTGCTCTCACTTCTGTCGGCGCGTTTCTCCTGGGACTGTGCAGTTGGCCCGGATACGCCTTTGCTCTGGGCACCACCCTTTTCCTGGTGACTTATGGCACACGAGACATGCCGGACCTGCGACGTCCGTGGAGACCGGGGTTCTGGTGGGCCGTGTTTCCGTCATTAGGGGGTGGCGGGATTCTTCTCCTGGATTGGGCCTGGACAGGGCTTTGGGATGGCGGCGGACCGTTGTCGCAATTCAATCCGCTCACCTGCATATCCTTCGGGACCATTCTCCGGTTGGAATGGCCGGAGGGGTTCTTCCACCTTTTGCGTGCGCTGGGCAAGTCGGGAACACCGGTGGGTGGCCTCTCCTGGATACTTCTCCCGCTGTTTCTGTTCGGATTGCTGGTATCCCCTGAAAAGGAGTCAGAGAAGAACAGCCGTACGGAACTCCTTCCGCTTTTCCAGATCTTGAGCGTACTTGCGTTCCTGGCATTTCTGCCGGAGGGCGAGAGGGAATCGAGTATTCTTCCCTTCATGCCGCTGTTTCTTTTTTTTGTGTTTCGGGGAATCAGGGAGATTGCCTGCCGGATTCCTCAAGTGGGGGATACTGTCGCGTGGATTGTGATCCTGGGATTGGTTGCGGTTCAGGTCTGGGCGCTGCCGAATTGGTATGATCGGGTGCGTTTAATTCGCTCGGAACGGTATCGGATGTCGGTCCTGCCTGCTGATGAAGCCAAGGCAAAGGGTTGGATATCCGATTCCGTGCGGGTATCGGCGGGCGATGATCCGGCCCTGCTTGTGCGATTGGGTTCTGACATTGTGCGTCAAGGCGTTTTCGGGAGCGGATATCGTTTGAATGTGAATCTGGCCGGAGCAGGGTACGCCGGTGTCAAACGGGATGTTTTACGTCTTTTGCTCGATGCGCCGGATTGTGTCCTGTTTCCCAGCTCCCGGGGAGTTGCCGGCCGGTCGGCATTTCCGGATATCCTGTCGGCTTCGGCGGAGCTGGTTTCCGCATCTTATGAAGTGCGCACAGGCGATACCTGCACCGTGTTTCTCAGACCGACGGATGTCTCGGTGGAAGAGATACGGGATATTGCTGCCCAACGTCTGTTGCGGGCCGGAAGAGAGCATGATCTGCTCTGGTCGATCATTGCGTGTGATTCGAGGCCGGAACCGACCCCGGAGCAGCGCGCGCGTTGGCGGAATGCCGTTGAGGATCGCCTGAGTTGCCTGGCCGGTGAGTACTGGGATTTTGAGGAGGGGCTACCACTTGGTTCACAGACAGTGGGCGAGGAAATCCGTGTTGCCTGGACCCGCCCTGTTCCGGTCGATGGTGTCTGTGCCCTGTCTACAGGATTGTCACAGGGCGTCGGGAGTGTCGTCCTGCCGGAGTTTCAGATTGAAGGGGACCTTCTTCAGTTCTCCGTCGCGGGGATCGGCTCTGCCACGGAATGTTATGTCAGCCTGATGATTTTCGAGGAATTGCGGTTCGCTGCGGAGGGAATCGATCCGGCCCGTAAAGTGGAGCATTTTCATCATTGGGCCGGGGAATCGCTTCGGGGAACCATGTTTTATTATCTGATGCCGCAGGATTTGAAGCCGGTCCCGCAGGGTCGGCAGGGGTGGCGTGTGGTCAAGACGGCGCATCCCGGGAACCCGGACCGATGGACCTTTGTGGAATGGCCTGTGCATCCCTGGCGCGGACAGAGGGCACATCTCGAAATCAGTGATCGGTCGCCAGAGAGTTGGATCGCCGTGGATTCCATCCGTCAGATGATCCGCCCGCCGGGAAAATACTTCGACTTTGAGGACGGAACGTATCACGGATGGTCTACAGAGGGATCGGCATTCGGCAACGGTCCCGCGCTCGGCGCATTCCCCGGCCAGCAGCCGATTCTGCGCCAGCAGGGGGATTTTCTGGTGAACAGTTATCTTGATTCGAGCGATTCTGCCCAGGGCGTCCTCCGCTCGGCGACTTTCAGCATCGACCATGAGTTCCTTCGATTCCGAATCGGTGGAGGCGATATTCCGTTTCGAACCGCCTTGAATCTGTATGTGGACGGCCAGCCGGCGCTTTCGGCATCGGGACAGCGGGATGAGGTCCTCCGAACCGTGGTCTGGGATCTTCGTGGGGTTCGGGGCAGGGAAGGTCGAATTGAGATTGTGGATCAGGACTCCGATACGTGGGGGCATATTCTTGTTGATGACATCGCCTTACTGGATGAGAGATTTCTTTCCTGGGAACCGGAGAAAGGAGAATAATGCTTTGATTGGATATGCTCGGGGGAAAGAGCGAGGCTTTTGAGTGCACAGTCCGCTTGGAAATTGCCCCACCTGTCGGTTGGAAGATGACCCACCTTTGTGAATGAAGATTCGGGTGTCCCAACCGGGGACATTCGGAGGAAAGGATGCTAATCCCGATCCATTGCCATCCTAATTCGTGGGCAATGTAGACGGTTTGTAAAGACCGTGCGTAACCTTGATATTGCCGATAAACCATTGCGCATCACGGAACTCCGCCGATCCTGATGTGTCGGAAACTGTCTGCATAAATATGTTTTTCCAGGCTCCCTACCGTACCACGCACGACAAGGGCACGCTCAACGGTAAAATCGACACGTTGCGCGGGAGCGTTCGGGGACAGATTGGCAGACCGGATCAAGGAGTCCTGTTTGCCGCCCGGAAGGTACAGAAGGTCGCTTTTGAGAAACTCCTTTCCGGTTTCCACGCCTACGAAATAATGATCGAGTGCAAGTTCCGCAAACGTGAATTCATAAAAAACCATAAAGGGACAAGAAAGGCGGTCTTTCACCCCTTTGGTAAGCTGGGGACAGGCAGGCTCCGAAACCACCCTATTTGGGGGTGAGGTTTGTGCGACTGTTCTCTCAGGGCACACAATCTTGTGAACCATCCCGCTTTTAATTCCCGGGCGGATTTTACCACGGCTTCTTCGGTGCAGGCATGTGATTCAAAATCTCCATGAACCGCTTCCGCGCCGCAAGCGCTTCGGCATCATCCGAGTGTGTTACATCGCGATAGGCCGATCCGTCCCTGCATTCACCACAGTCGTATAATCGACCGTCACCTTCCAGCAGCCAGCGCTTATCTCGAATCATGCGTTCATAAGCCAAGTACGAAAAGATCCACCCTCTCGGATTGCCCTGTTCCCCACGGAGGAGAGGAGCGAAACTCCTGCCGTCTATGTTGACTCCCTGCGGCAGAGCCACTCCGGCCAGCTCTGCCAGGGTGGGCAGCATATCTGAGAGGTCGATCAATTCCCGGCTTACAACACCCGATTGCACAATCCCCGGACAGTTTACAATCATCGGAACCCGCACGCCCCGCTCTGTAACTGTCCCCTTGCCGTCCCGGGCCGTTCCATTGTCGCCGGTAAAGAACACAACGGTGTTCTCTCGCAGGCCAAGGCGGTCCAGCGCCTTCACAACTCGCCCGATGATCGTGTCCATGTACTCCACATTGGGTTTCAGCCCGCCTTCGGTTTTGCCCGTGGGGCTGGATGGGTCCGGTGTGGGATCCCAGGGCGGATGAACCAGGCACATCGGATAATAGGCAAGAAACGGCCCGTCCTTGTGACGTTCGATGAACCGCACAATCCAATCACAGTACAGATCGGGACCGTATTGATCCGGCGTGGTGGGCACATGCTTTCCGTTTTCGATAATGGCGGGATGCCAATAGCGCTGACGAGGAGAGCCATTGAATTTCGCGTCCTTCGGAAGACCGCCCTCATTCCATGCCCAGGTAAAATACTCATCAAATCCGCTGTCGAAAATCATCGTAGGCTGTTTTGTGATAAGCCCCAGCTGCCATTTCCCCGCCAAGCCGGTCGCATAGCCTTTGGCTCGAAGAACATCCGCGAACGTAATCTCGTCCGGTTGAAGATGATCCATGGGAGTCGTCTCGCGTCCCAGGAAGTTGTACCAGCCGGTCCGAAAGCCATACCGACCGGTCATCAACTCGACGCGGGTCGGCGAACAGAGCGGGGTTGCCCAGCAGGTCTCGAACCGCGTCCCCGTCTGTGCCAACGCATCCAGGTTCGGGGTTCTGTGATCGCCGCTCCCATAGCAGCCCAGTTCTTTCGCCCCCAAGTCATCTGCCATGATAACCAGGAAATTGAGCGGCTTGCCGCTGTTCTCTGCAAAACCTGGACGGGAGAACACGCTTGCAGCGGCTCCGGCAGCCAGGCCCAGGAACTCTCTGCGGGTCGGATGAAATGGACTGTTCATCATGGATCGCTCCTTTGTTTTTGCTTAAAAAAATTCTCCCCCGAAACCGGGGGAGAAAGCAAGGTTCAACTCAGCAGGATCTGTCGAAAGATCAGTACCCGTTCAATAGATCATAGAATGGATTTTCGGTTTTTGGAACCAGGTACAGTTCCAATCGATCAAAGAACACCTGCTCGGCGACATGTCCTTGATTGTTGAATACCTGAAGAATGGGCATGATCGTGGTTCCGGGGGGATCCATTACCATAACCATCCGTTTGTATTCATCCATGTAACCCTCGCTTTTTGCGGGGATGGACGTCGCAATGGAGCCGTCCCAGGACCCATCCATCGCCGCCAGAGCAATCTGCGATCCGGGGCCGGACGTCTTCACAGAAACACGCAGGATGACCGTGTGGTCGCCGACTTCCAGGGTCGGCAGCAACAGGAGCATCAATGCTCCCGGCTGGTTCGTAACGGTGCATCCGAATCCGTCCGTGAAATCGCCGGTTGAAGTCGGAATGTTCCCGACTGTAACCTGTCCGGGAGGAAGCGAGACAAATCCGCCGGGGAACGGCACAAACTCTGTCGCGCTGTTGAACTCGAATACGTAGAACGGTTCGAGTTTTTCGGGTACCGGGCAGAATGGCGTAGCTGTTGCCTGTGGAGACGGTGTAATCTCTGGAGATGGTGTCATTTGTGGAGACGGCGTCATCTGCGGAGTCGGCGTCCCAGGGAGAGGTGTCACCTGCGGGGTCGGAGTCGGTGTAATCCCGCCGGGATTCAGCTGGACCTGACCGCTTCGCGGCTGCACTGGAATTTCCTGGGAATGCGTATCCAAAACCGAACCCTCCGTAATCCTGATCGTGGCGCTTCGCGCGGGGACTCCGACCACTATGAACTCGATCACAGCAAGCCCCACCTCGCCCGTCGGCCCCTCGACACTGACCGCCTGAGCATCCTGGATTAACAACTGCCCGATGGCATTGTCAAATTGGGTGATCGTCGGAGCGCCGAACTCGACCGAGGTCGATGGACTGACACGAACGACATGCAACGCTGCCGGATCATACTTGATGATCACGCCATACGATCCGAGGGCGTAGTCGCCGACATACGCCGTCAGGTAAGCGTTTACCGATTGACCCACCAGGTATGAATTCGTATCGACATTGACGGCAATTATGAGGTCCTCACCCGGCCCCGGCATGCCGGTCGGAGTAACCTGAACCGTCACACCGGCGCTTTCGTTACCGAACTTGTCGTACGTCGTCAGTCGGCAGCTATAGGTCTGTCCATTCTCGAATCCGAACGCATGGTAATCGTGTACATATCCCAAGTCGATCATTTCCCGGCCGGAAATGTACAACCGATACCCGCCACCGTCCGAGACGTCCGGGCTGACCGTCGGACTCCATGTCAAATGGATGTATCGATCGAATCCGAATCCGAAATAGTGCACGGGATCAGCGGGCGCGGTAATGTTCGCGTCCCTCATTGTCGCATTCACGGTAGTCGTTTGGCCCGCCGCAACATTCACGGTCTGGACGACATTGTAATACTTGGCGCCGGAACTGAAGGTCACATCATAGGTCCCGGGTGCGAGACCGGTAAAGGTATAGGCGCCGGTGAAATCGGTACGCACGCTCAGATTGGAGACTTGAACCGCCACATCGAAGAGCGGCAGGTTATTGGCCCCTTTCACCGTTCCGGCGATGGTACCGGTGACCGGGATAGTGGGATCCCCAAAGTAGAGCGTATAGATTCCGGCATTCCCGTTCCGGTGTACGTTAATGAAGTATGTACCGGGATCCAGGCTTACCTCATAGGTGTATAGATCGGAACGATAGTAGCGACCATCCCCCCGGATTCGGGTCACCCTATCGGATGCGTAGAGTTGGATGTCGTTATGCAGCGCGGCGAACGGGTCCTGCATGGTCAATTTATACGTTCCCGCCGTATCCACATTCACAAAATACCAATCATCTGTGTCGATCTTGTATTGATCCCGGTAGCCCACGGAACCGAAAGCCATCTGTCCGGAAGCTAATGGAGTGGCCATGGTGATGAAATTGTTCGGCTCCATATCCGCCGAGTTTCCGACACCCTGGAAGGTAGTATAGAAATTGTAGATTCCATACCCACCAAGGCGATGAAAACGCAGGAAATAGGTTCCCTGCGCCAACTGGCTGTCGCCGACGGAATGACCCGCTGATGAGTAGTACCGTCCGTTCAAGGACACACGCCAGGTCCAATCCTCATTGTACAGATCGACGTCATAATGCATGGTGTTATCGGCAAAGAAGTACACCTGCAAATTGCCGTCTTCGGGGATCGTGATCCGGTAATAATCCCAGGTATCTGTGTAGTCGTAATACTGGTGACCCAGATGTCCGACCATGCCCTGCCCCGGCTGAATGGTCACCGCCTGCCAGTCGTTGTCATTCGGCTCACAATCCGAGCTGCGGTTCGGGGTGAAGTTCACCTTGAGATCATAGGAAGCGTAACCGCCATTGCGCCATAGATAGACGATATATTGTCCGGCGGCGATATCGTTGTCCCCAACGGTTCGAGCATCGGTTGTGTAATATCCGCCGTTACTGCTGATGCGCCTGTGGCAGGGGCCTGAAAACTCATACAGGGCAATGTCGTAATGGATCGTATTATCGGTATTCGCCGTCACCCACAGCGCCCCGTCATCTTTGACATCGAGCAGGTAGGCATCCATCCGATCTCGCCAGCCATTGCCGCCATACCCGAGGCTTCCGGAAATGGGGAGATCGACCACTTCCCCCTCGATGGGGATGCAGGGGATTCCGAGCCAATCGTCATTCGGCTCCGCATCCGTATTCCGCACCGGAGTGAATTCCGTGGTCACGGTACACAAACCGGAACCGCCGTGACGCTGCATTTGGATAATATAATGCCCTGCCCGGAGGTCGTCCGGCGCAATGGCACGAGTCTCTACCGTGTAGTAGAATCTCTCGCTACCGATGCTGGAAGTTCCGTCGGCGTTATACAGTGTGGTGGTCGCATCAATATCTTTCGTGTAAGTGCTATTTACAACCAACCGACCGTCCTGCGGCAGATCCACATACAGGTATTGGAGAGTTTGCTCCGGGCCCAGGAAGATATTCGTGGCGGTTCCGTTCGGCGCAATCTCTGTACTCGGCTGGCTGAACGGCGCAGGAGCTTCCCGCTGTTCGAAAGTACAAGTCAGCGTGTAGGCTCCGTATCGGCTTTCTTGATAAACCTGGATGTAATACACACCGGCCGGCAGGTTGTCTACGGTCCATGGATCGGCGCCGGTACCGTCTACATATTGCTGTTCTCCATTGTAGAGGTTAAATCCGACATCCACATTGTCCCCGTCCCCTTTCGTCGTAGCCATGGTCAGCTTTCCGTAACCGGGAAGCGTTACTTTGTAGAAATCCCCCTGGTCCAGGATCTTGTTTCCATAATAGCCCAATCGCCCCTCAGCCGATCCGACAAAAAGGGAGGCATTGGCTGTATCCACGGTCAGCGGAATGTCAGTGGCCGTAGCGGTGCCGTCGTTCTGGTCGGCATCATTGGGGCCGGTGTTGGCTGTGAATTGGCTGATCAGGGTATACGAGCCGAATCCCTCCGCGCTGTGAACCAGGATATAGTACGTTCCCTTGGCAAGGTTGTTGTATGTAATGACTTCCGAGCCGCCCTTTCCCGCAGAGTTCTGGGTCGCCATATCGGAGAATACGTCGGTGCTGTCGATCAGAGCCAGGTAGGCATTGAGATCTCCCGACGGATTCACCGTGAGAACCAGACGACCGTCATCAGGCGTCGTAACTTCCCAATAATCATAGCGATCGGTGAACCCGGAACCGATATAGCCCAAATGCCCTTGCACAATGCCGCCCTGAGCGGAGATCGCAGAGGCTTGCGGAATGTCATCATTGGGTTCCGGATCGATCTCAGCGGTGGGGGCATAATTGACCGTTGCCGTGTAATCGCCTGCACCAGAAACACGGCCGATAATGAACCAATAGGTCCTCCCGACTCGGAGATTCTGATACTGAAATACCTCATCTCCTCCTGCCCCAGTGTTGTTCCGATAAACCATTTGGGTTCTTCCGTCGGTGTCCAGCATCCAAATATGGATGTCCAGCTCGGCCGTGGGGCGCGCCCCAATCTGAATGAGACCGTCCGAATCGGTCGTGAATCGGAAAAAGTCCAGGACATCTACCGGCGTCCCGGCTCCCAATGAACCGGATACGGGGACATTCAACTCCACCGTGTTTGCGGAGGATGTGCCCTCATTGGGTTCTGTTTCCGCCATGACCGGAATCGCAAAAACAGTAAGCAAAGCAACGAAAACCATGGATACAACTTTTCTGGAACTCATTTCGAGTTTCTCCTTTCTCTTTCTCATCTCGTCCTTCTTCAGGAAATAACAAGAATTATTGATGTGCAGGAATGTAACAAAAGATTACTACCCGCACTTCCCGTGGAACACAGCCCACAAACAGCGTGATTTTTACACAAAAACATCCGTGCGTCAAGAGAATAGTTCGTTTCTTCCGTTCTGATAGTAAGAAGGTCTGTCCGCCGAACATTCAATCTGCCGGAGTTCGGGCGAACGCTGCGGGTTATCAAAATGTTACATTTCCCCGAAACTCCCATACCAATGTTCAGGCATTCAGATTCCGTGGATTGGAAATCATGTAGCATTCAGGCGACGAAATGTGGCAGATTGTGACAAGTCCCGCTTCTCCTTGGAGGGGATAAGTTCGATTCGATCTCCACGGGTCCGCGCCAGTTGCAGTTCGACAAAAATAACCACGGCCAGATAGATTTCTTCCTTTCGGATTCCCAATTCCCCGGCCTTTTCATTCAACAAAACCCTGGAAAGAAAACCGTCGTGTTCCAGTTTCTGAATAAGACGAAAGATTTTTCCCAGCCGTTCCCTGTCCAATCTCATTGTGGTTTCGGGCTTATTCGGCTCGGTTTTTACCTGTACAGGATCGTCCCGATCGGATCGCACATCGACCATCCGCAGTTGAATCGAACGGACATCGCGATACTCGTCAAAATAGGGGCTTCCGGCTATTTGAAGGCGATCCAGGCGCAGCTGCGAAAGTCGTTCACCCATCCCGTATCCGATAGCCTCAATCCGCCCTCTCGAATGGGCAAGTGTCAATCTCAAATGATTGTTACCGACAATCCGCCCGCCGTAAGTGGAAGCCTCTCCTCGGAAAAGGAACACGGGCGAGGGATTGCCTTGACCGAATGGCGCAAGAGCGGCCAGGTCCTCGATCAGTCGGTCATCTACCTGTTCCAGGGGCAGCTCCGCATCCAGCCATAGCGGAGGGGGTTCCGGTTGTCCTCCCCACCGTTTTTGCGCTCCCCGGATCAGTGTCTCGCACAATTCCTCATATTTCGACACATCCACTGAAAGCCCCACCGCGTTCTCGTGTCCCCCGCCGGAAAGAAGCAAAGGCCGAGCATCCTCAAGGACAGATCCCAAGTCCATCGAGGGCAAAGATCGCCCGGAACCGTGAAGGATTCCATCCTCTTGCGACATGAGAATCACCGGCACTCCATATTGGGCCGCCAGATGAGAGGCCACGATTCCGAGTACGCCCCGGTGCCATTTCTCACCGTCAATAATCAACAAAGGCAAATTCCTGTTCAGGAGTCCCGCCTGAATCATTCGGTTTTGTGCATCGGATGAGACCTGTTTCTCCAGAGCCTGCCGTTTGGCGTTCAGGCGATGCATCTCTGTGGCGATTTCGAACGCTCGCACCTCATCCCGGGTTACAAGCAGTTCCACCGCGCTTCGCGGATCGGAGAGACGTCCCAGTGCGTTGATTCGCGGGCCGATTCGGAATGCAATCTGGTGCGTGTCGAGTCGCTTGGGATCGGTTGAAGAAACGTCCAGGAGCGCCCGGATTCCGGGACGTACCGCCTCGCGCAAGAGGGGAATTCCCCGGCTGACCAGAGTCCGATTCTCATCCAGCAGAGAGACCACATCCGAGACGGTCCCCAGCGTGGCCAGGTCCAGTCCCATTTCTTCCGGGGACGGCATCTCCAACAGAGTTTCCCGCAGCGCACAGGCCAGTTTGTACGCCACTCCCGCACCGGCGAGATCACGAAACGGGTATTCTTCCTCCTCCAGAATCGGATTGAGAACCGCAATCGCAGCCGGAATGGCCTTCCCCGGACGGTGGTGGTCTGTGACAATCACATCCATGCCTTTTTCACGGGCCAGCGCAATCTCTTCGGTTGAGGTGGTCCCGCAGTCCACCGTGATCATCAACTGGAATTGACCTGCAAACTCGGCGATTCGGTCGATGCTGACGCCGTATCCCTCTTCGATCCGGTGCGGAAGGTAATACTCCACATCCAACCCCAATTCCCACAGAGTCTCCAGAAGGATGGCGGTTCCTGTGATCCCATCCACATCGTAGTCGCCGTGAATCAACACGCGCTCGTTTTGCTCTCTGGCCCGGGCAATACGCTCGACAGCCTGCTCCATTCCGTTGAACAGGAAGGGTGAATGAAACACATCCTGGGATGGATTCAGGAAAGTCCGCGCATCTTCCGTTTCGGTAATCCCACGCTGGACCAGAAGACGGGCGATCAGCGGGGAAATGGAAAGGTCCGCCGCCAGACAATCGGCCCGATCCGAATCATGAGGACGAATTTTCCACGCACGGGTCATTGAGATTCTGTCCTGGTTACCCCCGTAATCTCGCCGGAAAAAAGGCGTTTCGCTGTCTCAAGGTCCATCTCGGTTTCTTCGTTTTCTACCCTCTCGGCGGGTTGTAGTTGTTCCACACTCGGCGGTCTTGAACGGATCTGGGGGAAAAACCGGTACAGTCCACGCACCGCGAATCCGGCCCCCACAGCCAGAGCGAGAGAGATGATCGTATAGAAAAGAGGCCGATAGCTCCACCAGGGCGGTGTGCGAGGCGGAGTCAGATTCTTTCGGTCTTTCCGGCTTTCGAGGAACCGCTCTTTCGTGCTTTGGCGGACCCGTATGGAGGATCGATATTTGGTGTCCACGGCCGCCCTCAATCTGATCCATCAATCCGAATAGAAACGAGTGTTGTCTTTCTTCGTCATATAAGGGAACAGGGAACCGGAAGCCTGTCAAGTGGTGCGGAGTGGCAAAGAAATCTGAACCTTGATTTGCCCGATTATTGGATGACTGTAATGGAAAGCAAGTCCGAAGCATGATTTGCTCGATTGTGGGATGACCATGATGAATGAGAAGAGAAAATCAAGGCAATCTTCTAATCAAGCGAATCATGGTTCAGACTTTCCAACTCCAACGACGTATACCCAATTTGATCAACCAGCCTCATCTCCCTGTGCCACATTGACACACAATCCCCTGCGACAATATGGATGTAAATGATTACAAAACAAGTACTTGTAAGGATTCCTGCCAATCGGCATATCTGTTGCTTCTTACAAAAAGAAACCGGATACAAAGATCAAGAATCCTGAGAAGAGGAGGAACCGATCATGCCGAGACCAAACGTGTTTCAAGAAATTGAAAACCTCCGGCGAGAAATGGACCGGATGGCGAGTGAATTGTTTCCATTCCAAGCGCGGCGTCAGGGCACTTTCCTGCCGGGGCGTGCCGCCCGTCAATACCCTCTCGTCAATATGTATGACGATGAGAAATTCATCTACCTTGAGGCGCTGGCTCCCGGTCTGAATACCCAAAACCTGGACGTCACCGTCGTACATAACACTGTCACCATCTCCGGTGAGAAATTGCATACCGCGCCCGATGCCAAGCCGGAACAATACCACCGCAGCGAACGAGCTGCCGGACGGTTTGTTCGATCCATCGAATTGCCCACCGAGGTGAACGACACCAAGGTGACCGCCGATTACAAGAACGGCATTCTTCTCATCACCCTTCCCAAGGCGGAGAAAGCCATCCCCCGCCGGATATCTGTGAAGGTTGGCTGAGCGAATAAGATAAGGAGGATACGGTCATGGCTGAAAAAACTTACCCGACAACAACTCAACAGCAGGAAATCGTCCCGGAATGGGAGAAGACTCGAACCGAGGAACGATATATCGCCCCGCCGGTGGATATCTACGAGGAAAACGATGCCCTCAAGGTGGTTGCCGATTTGCCGGGTGTCGATAAGGACTCCGTTGCAGTCCACGTATATAACAACATTCTGACCATTGAGGGGAAACCGACTCACAAGGCTTCGGGCAATCCGGTCTACAGCGAATTCGAACTGGTGAATTTCTTCCGTCAGTTTGAACTCTCCGATGCCGTGGACAGCGAACGGATTTCCGCAAACCTGGAGAATGGAGTCCTGACCCTCACGCTTCCCAAATCGGAGAAGGCAAAACCCAAGCAAATTTCGGTGAATGTTTCCTGAAGCGGGTTCCTATGCGACTGCATGAGACCGGCAGACCGTTTTGCATCCCCACGGTCTGCCGGTCTCTTTTATCGGGCTTTTTCCAGAACCTTGGAAATCCCATGGAAAGATGGTACAAGAAGTACTATCTCAAAAGTTGGCCCCTGTGAGAGGAAACGATGAAATTCGCGATCTGCAATGAGACGTTCCAGAATTGGAGTTGGGAAAGAACTTGCCCATTTGTCGCAAAGACCGGATATCAAGGTATTGAGGTAGCTCCATTTACCCTGGCAGACTCTGTTCAGGAAATCTCACCCGCGCGCCGAAAGGAAATCGCCGGGATTGCCACCGATGTGGGATTGGAGATTGTCGGGTTGCACTGGCTCCTGGTCAGTCCGAAAGGATTGCACTTGAACCACCCGGAGGCATCGATTCGTAAGAAGACCGCCGATTATGCCCGCGCATTGATCGACTTCTGCGCGGATATCGGCGGCAAGATCATGGTATGGGGTTCGCCCCAGCAGCGGAATATGCTGGAGGGTCAAACCTACCGCGACACCTGGCTGCGAACCGTGGACTTTTTCAAAGGAATCGCTCCTCATGCCGAGAATCGCGGGATTCCCATCTGTTTCGAGCCTCTCACCCCTTTCGAGACCAACATGATTACGTGTGCCGATCAGGCCAGAGACCTGATCGATGCTGTGGGGTCATCCCATCTGCGTCTCCATCTGGATGTCAAGGCAATGTGTGGCGGGGAAAGGGACACGATTCCGGAAGTGATTGAAAAGAACGTTGATCTTCTACGGCATTTTCACGCCAACGACCGGAACAAACGCGGACCGGGATTCGGGGATGTGGACTTTAAGCCGATTGCAGCCGCCTTGAAAAAAATCGGCTACAACGGATATGTCTCCGTGGAAGTGTTCGATTACTCTCCGGACCCGGAGACCATCGCGCGCGATAGCCTCTCATACTTGCAGAAAACGTTTGCCTGATATCAAGCGGCAGGATTATCGATGAGCCTTCTCGACCATATCGTCAACATCATTCTGGTGTTGCTGGTGGTGCGGTTTTTCCTGGAAGAGTATCTCTGTTACGGTCTCGGCCCCGTATGCCAGGCGGTATTTCAGATCACCGATTTTTTCTGCAAACCGATTCAATCGGCTTTGGGGAATCCGACAGGGAAATTGCAGCGTGCCATCCCTTGGATTGTGATTGTGTTGATTCTGTTGATTCGGGGATTATGGAGGGCGCTGCCCGCTTTTGGGGGCGGTGGTGCGGAGGCTCCGGGCGCCCTGCCTGCCGTTCTGAGCAGTTTCAGTCAATTCGTTGATCTTGCGTACCTGGTCGTTGTCGGGCTGTTGCTGGTTTCCGTGCTGTTGGCGAAAGGCGGCGTGGCTTTCTACAACAGCGTGGGATACCAGGCCTTCCAACGCAATACCTTTCGACTCTTGCAGATCACGCAAGGTTTTCTTCACACGCATGATCTCTGGCGACTTTTCGCGGGTTCCGTGTTATGGCTGGCGGGTCTGCATTTTGTCCTGATCTCGCTTATATCGCTCGATTTTCTGAATGGAATTCGTGTGCCGCTCGGGCGGGAACTGGTTTTTCAAGTCCATACTTTTGTGACCTTGCTAGGTTTTTATTATTTCATTCTATTGATCGCGATCATCCTTTCATGGGTCGGTCCGGACCTGCACAATCCGGTTGTTGCAGTGATTCGCGCCCTGACTGAACCATACTTACGGCTCTTTCGACGGATCTGTCCCTGGGCGCGAATCGGAATGCTCGATTTCTCGCCCATCCTCGCGTTTCTGGTATTGGTTCTGATCCAACAGATGCTCTTCAATCTCACCGGTTCCATTGCCAAATTCTTTGCGGGCTGATTCGGGTACAGTCATGAGACAAAACGTGTCTCTTGAACTACAATGTGTTGTCCAAAGAGATGCAAAGTCGGGTACACTTTCCCGTGTCCGGTAAATGCACGGGAGGGATAATGGGGACTTGATGAAAGCCTTCTTCTCCCGCCTGTATGGTTCTCTTGTTTCGGAATTCGAGGAGCGACGATCCGATTGGTGTTCCCTCACCATTTTTCTATTGGGGATTTGCCTTGCAATCGGAGGATTGATGGTATTCCGTACCGCCGGTCTTGTTTTTGAAAAGGATGATCTTCGGTTTCTCTGGTGGGCGCATGAGCGAAGCGCCGAGCCATGGAAAGCATTTGTCGATCCGCCGCTATTCTCCAATTATTATCGTCCGGTGATTTCCCTGGTCTGGTGGCTTCATTGGCGGTTGTTCGGGGCCAATGCAGCAGCGCATCAAGCGGCGGTGGGGGTATGGTGGCTTGCCATTGTTGCGTTGTTGTTCGCATGGGGGAAACGTCAGGGCTATGCAGTGATGGGATTACTGATCTGCCTGGTGTTTTTCTCCACCGGTCCCGGTCACAGCACCTTGCTCTGGAAAAGCTGGCTGACCGCAATTTGTGCGATTGTTTTTCATCTGGCGACTCTTCACGCGCTTCATGGGTATCTGCATCAACCGGCCGGTTTCCGGTTGTTTGAAACCGCCCTTTTCTTTCTGCTTGCCTGCTTTTCCAAGGAATCGGCCTTGTTCTGTCTTCCATTCACAACGTCGGCGTTGATCCTCTGCACAGAGAATGTCTCTCGAGAGACCAGGAAGAATCTGCTGATCGGGGTGTTCATTCTGGCCGGGGCAGTGATTCTCAGCACCGCCACTCTAAAAGGAATGTTTGTGCATCGAAGTACGATGCTGCTGGATCTGCAAAGCATGTTCTATCACAGCTCTTTGTTTGCTCACAGCTTGTGGAGTCCCGCTCACTGGAGCGAGAGCCATTCGGCTCTCGAGATTATTGGGTTGATTGCGGTCACGGGGCATTTTCTGATGGCGGGAAGAGGGGGGAGTTGGCGGTTTGGCCTGACAGTTCTGGCATCGGTCGGCGGATATTTTGGGGCACGATCCCTGGATGTGGAGCCGATGCCCGCGCAATCCCTGGGGCTGATTATCTATCTGCACGGTCTCTGGCTTTCTCCAAAGTGGCGGGATCTCGCGATGCCGCTGATTTGGCTGATGACCGCGTTCTGGCCCTTGCCGGTCTTGCGGACACAGGCCGGGGGCTATGCGGCAGATGCCGGTGCGGCTTTCTCACTGGTCTTGGGAATGGCGACGTTTTATACGGTCAAAGAGGCGGTTGGTTTCAAAATATCGAGGATACCTTTCTTAAAACCGGCCTGTGTTGCTGCCGGTACCGGACTTCCCCTTCTGCTGTTTCCCATTGCGATGAGTGTGTCGTTCCGGGACCTTTTCGGCTGGGCAACTTATGGCGAGGTCTCCTTTCACAACAATACAAAAGTGATCCACGACCGCGCGCTGGATGATCTGATTCCGTTCCTGATCTGGCAGAACGTGTATTTCCGGCTGGGGGACAGAACCTCATTCGAGACGGATTTTGCGTTGAGTTTGATCGACAAGAAATTGTTTAACGTGCATGTAACCGGGCCTCCATCCGAGAATAGCTACCGGTTGGAAGCGTATTCGGGGGCGAATTACCATATTCGCCCGGAGGATGACCCGCTGGATGTCTGGCTTCCGGCAGAAGTCGGTCCGCCTCCCGCCGGGTGTTTTGACGATCCCTATTTTGTGCCGGAACGATGGCACATCCAAATCCTGAGCGCCTGTGATGTTACAGATGGATGGACTCCACCGCAGGAATATAGAAAAGATGTTTATCCGATCGGACAGGGATTCGGCCATGTCGTTCATGACTTCAAACCGTCGATGGGACAGATCAACCTGGCCTTTCGAACTTCGATCAAGTTGACTGTCCCGGACCGGGGGGACGAGTTTATGCTGACGTTCTGGCTGCTCACTACGCGCTGGGATTGGGTGGAGTCCGTCTCTATCGAGGCGCTGTATCGAGGCCGACGGTATGCCTGGACGGAGGTTACGCCGAAAATCGTGAACTCCTTGTATGATTGGCGTCGTGTGCTTCTTCGAGGCACACAGGCCGCGATGACCGAGGAACCGGGGGCAGGAAATCCTTTCGATCTCCGTATCCATATCGTTCCTCGCCAAGCCCCGGATGGATTAGGCGGCATACTGTGTGTAGATGAAATCCGCATCGCGGTTCCGAAAGAGACCAACTGATGCCGGGAAGAATCGGGAACCATGCTTGACAGCCCCGCCGGGTTGGGCAGGATATTGGTACACTAAATAAGTGTATTCAGGGATGCGCCTGCACAAACTCAATCAGGGAAACAAAGATTGGAGAACATCCGCCATGGAAACAAAAAACGAAATGAATCGCAGACAGTTTATTGCGCAAACCGCCAAGACGGCGGCGGGAGTCGGTTTGGCGGTCGCCGCCGGACCGGCAATCAATGTCCTCGGCGCGAATTCAATGATCAATATCGGAGTCCTGGGACCGGGAAGCCGGGGACAGCACCTGATGAGCCAACTCTCGAAAATTGACGACAAACAGGTCCGGATTGTAGCCATCGCGGATATTTTCGACGGAACCTGGCGGGATAAGGCGCTGGCAATTGCCGCTGAGCGGTTCGAAGGTCGCGCCCCCAAGGAAATTGCAGTCTACAAACATTACGAACCCCTGTTCGCGGACAAAAACGTCGATGCGGTGATTATCGCCACACCGGAACACAGCCACCCCCGTCATCTGATCGCAGCCTGCAAAGCAGGCAAGGACGTGTATTGCGAAAAACCCATGCTGCATCACTGGAAAGAAGGGGATGAGATACTGAAAACGGCACAGAGTACCAACCGGATCGTGCAAATCGGGACCCAGCGACGAAGCCTGCCGGTCTACAAAAAAGCCCAGGAATTGATTGAAGCCGGGACCATCGGCAAAGTCACACAAGTGCACGGATTCTGGCACCGCAATTTCAACCCGAATCAACCCGGAGCCGCCTGGCGCAGAACCATCCCGCCCGATCTGGAAGAAAGCAAAGTCGATTGGAAGGAGTTTCTCGGCACGGCCCCGTCCGTTCCATTCAGCAAAGAACGGTATTGTCACTGGCGCTGCTATTGGGATTATTCCAATGGAATCGGCAGCGACCTGATGGTCCACCAGATCGACGCAACCATTATGGTAATGAAAGCACAAATGCCGAACACCGTAGTGGCCAGCGGAAACATTTATCGGTGGGATGACGGCCGTACAACCTGCGACACCTGGAGTACCATCATGGAGTATCCGGGATTCCAGTTCAATTACAGCAGTATCTTCGGCAACCAGTCCATCGACTGCGGCGAGAAGTTCTACGGGACAGATGGAACCATCTGGATCGACGGGAACAACGCCCAGAACGGCCTGAAAATCATCCCGGAACCCGATAAAATCCGCACCCGGGATGTCGAGGCGGTCGAAATCCCCAACGAATACGGCGGCGAGGGCCAGGCAGACATGCTTCACATCGCAAACTGGGTGGAATGTCTGAGATCCCGCCAGAAACCCAACTGCGACCCGCAGGACGGATTTTACGGCGCGGCGGCCGCCTCGATGGCCATCATCTCCTATTTTGAGGGCCGTCGGGTCCGGTGGGATGCAGAACGTCAGGAGGTAGTCTGATCCGGACTCCTCCGAACTCGAAAAAGGGGGATATCAAATCGCGGTCCCTCTTTTGCGTAAGATACCCGTGTTCCGGTTACATTGAGAAATTTATGGGATATAATCTCGATAGTTGAAGTCGAAACAAGGAGTCTTCGTATGAGTAGGAAAGGATTTACTCTGATCGAGCTTTTGATCGTAGTCGCCATTATCGGCATTCTGGCGGCCATTGCGGTTCCGAATTTTATGAATGCACAAATTCGTGCCAAGGTCAGCCGGTCCCAGGCAAACGAGAACGCTCTCTATAAAGCCATGATGATGTATGTCATGGATCGAAATGCCGTTCCGAAACACGAAGATAGCGCTGAACAGCACAACCGGTTCACCACGCCCATTGCCTATATCAGCGCTCCGATCCAGGATGTCTTTCAGCAGCAGAACTGGACCCAGGGCGGAATCGACACGATCAAGTCTTGGTTCGGATTGCACCACAACGAACCATGGTCGCTTCTTTCCGGGTACTTCTCGGGGCCACAGAAGGGCTATTATACCGAGCAAGCGAAGAAATTCGGTTTTATGATCCGCGGCGTCGGCCCGGATTTACACCAGAGCTCCGTAGATTACGATCCCTCCAACGGTGTCAAGAGCGAGGGAGATATCAACTTGCTCTTCCCACGGTTCGGCAAGAACGACGACCTCGGAGGCTGAGCATAAAATAGCCTAAGTCAGGGAGGGGCGGCACATACGTGGTCCCCTCCCTTTATTTTTCCCCCAATTTACTTCCGCCTGTAAAAAGAAAATGTGACCGGCTCGGCGTTCCTGGCGGAGATAGTCACTTTGATCTCATCCAGACCGATATCCAGCGGGCGGATTGTCAGCAGCCGGGCGCTGTCGGGCGGGATATCGAAATCCTGATCGCTCGCCTCAGCGGCATCGGGCGGGTCACACTCCAGCCGAACACCGTGAAGGAAACCTTTCCCGAAGGACCGAATCGTCGCGCGCCATGGGCCGGTATCTTCCGCAAACGTGATCACATGTAGTTCGGCCGCAGGTAATTCGACCTGGGAGGGAGCAACGCAGAATAATGTATCATGTAAAGCGTGTGGCAATCGGGGATCTCGCGGGCTTGCCGCCACCGGCTTTCCAAACACTTCCCCAAGAGCCATCTTGGTCAGTTCGGCAATAGCAAACGGTTCTCCCGCTATTCCGCCCAGCACTTTCAGATCGCCCTTTTTGAACGCCTGCTCCGACCAGGACTCCGGCGTAGAGGACCAGACCATCGCCGCCGATCCCGATGGAACTGTCAGCAGGGCAACCGAGCGCCGATCTCCCCCCTCAGGCTTCAGCGCATCGAACACGGTAACGGCTCCCGATATCGGCTCCAGGCTGGAATTGACAACCCATGCCTCGAATCGATCATTCGCCCGTCGAAGGGTTAACAATTGCGGCTGCCAGGAATTTCGTATGGTCCAGAAACCTGATGTGGGCCGGTCCATCACATCCATCAGCGCGGGCCGGACGCCGGGCCACAACGCGCGGATTGAGCCGGTGATCAACTGCCCGCACGAGGGGGAAGCCAGGCGAATTTCTGCAATCGCTGCCCTGTACTGCTCCTCTGGGGGAAAGGTCATTTCCGCAGCGGGAGTAACTCCCTTCGGAAACCCGGAAGCCGGAACGGGAGATATCCCCGTGTCAGGGAACTGCGTGCGGGTCCGTGGATGAGGCGCGATGGGAACGTTCAGCACAGGAACCCCCTCTCCCTGTTCCCCCAACGGATGAACGGCGACAATCCCGCAGCGGCGCTCCAAACCCTCCATGGGATTCGTTTTCCCGTCGGTATTGATCCACGCGGTCATGGCCGTGTGACGTTCCATATCCAGGACACAATGTTGATCGTCTGTCGATTCAGTTCTCGGAGGGCATTCCTGAAAGACCAGGATCCCGCCCCGGTCACAAGCGTCATAAAAGGACGCCGATTCATACCGTCCGCCATTTCTCACCCAAACCGAATTGAGGTTCAGCGAAAGAATCTTCTCCAGCGGGCGATATAAAGATTTCGCGAGATCCGTCTCGAACAGGTCCGTTCCATCCCATGCGGTTCCCCGGACCGTTGCAGGCTTGCTGTTGACTAGAAGTGTCCCGTTATCCGACCACTCGATGGACCGAAAGCCGATGGAAAAATCGAAACTGTCCAGTATAGTCTCACCTTGTCGAAGCCGGATTCGGGCGGGGTATAAGTACGGTTGTCCCATACCGGCGGGCCACCAGAGGACAGGATCATTCTCCTGAAGAGTGAGTCGGAAACGGTTATATCCGGGTTTCACGGTCTCCGGCAATCCCCAGTTGTGGTAAAGCGGTAATTGCTTCGGTTTGTCCGGCAGGCGAATCGTTGCGTATGTATGCACCCGAACCTCTTCGGGGGTGTCGTTCTGAACACGGAGATCGAGTTCCACTGTGCCGGAACGACGATCGGATGACAGGGTCGTGTCTGCCCCAATCGCCAGGAAACGAATCTTCGGCATCGCCGTAATCCGCGCTTTTCCCTCTATTCCGCAGCGGTAAAGCGGAATCTGTGGAAGATCGGGGTACGGGAACGGCGATCCTTTGAGGACGGCGAACCGAATCGCAAGCCGATTCCATCCCTCTGCGCGCAAATACTCGCCAAGCGCGTAGAGATTGCATTCCAGCCGGTACTCCGGTCGGCCGAGTTCATGCCCGTTCAGCCACACACCGGTTACACCATACGCACGTTCCAATTCCAACGCCTGATCTTCTACGGGGCGACCGGCAGGCCAATAAAACTCATTTACCATCCACCATTCCATTTCCGACAGCCAGGCGAACTCTTCTGGAGCTTCCGCCTTGCGCGGGTCCGGAATGACTTGATTCTTGAGAAGAAGCCCGTGAATGTCTCCGGTTTGTTCCACGGAGAGCCAGGGTGCTTGCTGGCCGTCGCCTGTGAGAATCGGTTCAGGTTTTGCATCCGACTCCAATGGAGCCAAACACCATCCGGGGGGAAGAATCACCCGGTTCTCTTCAATGGTCGCGGTGGTGCAAGAAATTGTTCCCGTGGCCGCCTCACGAAATCCCGCAAGAAAAGAATCCCGATCTGGAAAGGACGTTCCTGCCGTGGCGAGATGGGCGACACTGAAGAACAGGATAAAAAAGGACTGTAGGAGCGACGCATGCGTCGCCCCTACAGTCCTTTTAGCTCGAGATGCGCTCACTCGAAGAGAGTCTCCAATCTCCCTTTCCCTCCGGGAAAGGTTCGGGGTGAGGGAAACGACAGTAGCACAATCCCCCGTACGTTCCATCGGGCGTGATTTTGTATCCATAGCGCTTCCTGAACCTGCTCTTGAGGTAACTGAGCGATCTCTTCTGCGAATTGTGCCGAGATCGTTCTTGGAATTCGATACTTCTCCTGACCGGCCGGGCAATTTGGGATAGATTGGAGACAGGAGAAACCACCGATGCGCAGAATATGGTTGCTCACAGCTGTTCTGGTGACTGTTCTGTTCGGTTGTTCCACCGCGGAAAATCGGACCGGTGGCCCGGCGATTTCCATGCCCCAGAACGTGCAGATCGGGGGGGATATCTCTCTCATCGGCGGTGTATACAAGACCTATCCTCGGAGCGAGCCAAGACCATGACATGGTTGACTGAGAGAATTGCCCTTTCCACACGGGGTGACGGTCACATTGTGGATCTCACACCCAAAGTCCGGGAGATGCTGACGCAATCCGGATTCAGGGAGGGACAGGTGACCGTATTCGCCCCCGGCGCAACAGCCGGAATCACCACAATCGAATACGAACCCGGCCTTGTACGAGACTTGCCGCTGGCCTTTGAACGAATCGCTCCGCGCGATGGTTACTACTATCATCACGAAACCTGGAATGACGGGAACGGGCATTCGCATGTTTCCGCCTCCATTCTGGGACCCTCACTGACCATTCCGTTCTCCCAGGGCAGCCTCATTTTGGGAACCTGGCAGCAGGTAATTCTGATCGACTTCGATAATCGTCCCCGCCGCCGGGATGTGATCGTTCAATTCAACGGCGAATAGCCCTGCCATCCGGCAACTCCTCCCATATACATGAAAACAGGTCCAAAGATTGCTTTCCAACCTCTCAAAATGGAGCCGATGGAGACCACGGAAGGCAGAAATTGCCTTTTTGTGGTATTCAACGGTTCGTGATGGTACAAATCTTCCCCTCAAGAACGATCATCGATTGTTGAGCGAGAGGTCAACGCCATGGTCCGGATCACTCAAAACCTGCTCAGTGAGCGTTCCCTGCTGAATCTGCAAAACAATCTCTCCTACATCCTGAAATTGCAGGAGCGGCTTTCGACGGGTCTGAGCATGAATAATGCTTCAGATAATCCTCTGGATTTCCCGGTTGCGCTGAAGTTACGGTCGGACATCATGTCCGGACGTCAGTTTGTCAGCAATGTTGAGTATGCCACAACGGATCTGGAACTGACGGAAACAACCCTGGGCAGTGTGACAGATGTTCTGAAGAAGGCGCGGGATCTGGCCCTGCAAGGTGCAACCGATTTCAGCCCGGAAGCCAGGGTTGCGGTGGCTTATGAAGTGGGCGAGATACTGAACCAGGTGATCGATCTGGCCAACACAAACTACAACGGCAAATTCCTTTTTGCGGGATCCCAGACACAAACCAAGCCCTTTGAGTCTGTCGATGGGACCATTCGATACAAGGGAGACGATGCCACCCGTCAGACCCTGATCGGAACTCAATCCAAGATAGGAATCAACCTGAACGGAACAGAGACTTACCTTCACACACAAAACCAGATCACCGCTCAAATCGCCGTAAATGACCCGGATTCCCCGTTGGCTACTCAGTTGGGTCTGGTTACACCCAATTTCCCGAATATCCCGCCTCTTCCCGATTCTCCGCAGGGAGCGCAAACCGAGCCTTCCGCCAATCCGGAGAACTACCCCGGCCCAGCGCCGGACAATCTGGCGACGTTCACCATCTATGGCACAGAGATTCATGTAGACCTTTCCCAGGATTCGTTGCGGGACGTGGTGGAGCGGATCAACGCCACCAGCCCGGATGTGACGGCCTCGATTGATGCCGATAATCGGCTGGTGCTGACCTCGAACCGGGCCGATGCCATTCAGCTGAAGGACGGCGCCGGCAATCCCGGATTCCCGCCGGAACCGACATTCGGCGTGAACCTGATGAGCGCCCTCGGAATGCACCGAAGAATCGAATTCAACCGAAATCTCGATTCGGGATACCCGGCAAGTGATCCGCTGACCGGGCCTCCCGCAACGCGAACCTTTATCACAGTGCAGGAGGACTCACTGCTCTTTGCGTCGGCCAACACCGGACCACCGCGAGATCCGAGTGTGCCGTTCCCTGACAACCTGGCGCTTTACGACCTGAACGACAATGTCCTGAGCGAACTGGAAGGGATACGGATCACTCTGGATGATGAAGTCATCGATGTGGATTTAAGAGGACTGACCGTCGGCAGCAATGGCGCAGACGGTGTTAAGGGCACACAAGATGACATTCAGGGATCCAATATGCAGGATCTTCTGAACCTGGTTAACAACGACCCACGGCTCAACGGCAAAGTGCAGGCTTATATCAACCGGGAAGGAACCGGAATCGGAATCACCGCCACCAAATCGACCGATGTTTTCAAAGTGGAGGATATTCGCAAAGTATTCGGGCGGGATCTCACGACAAAACTGACCACAGACCCGGTAACCGGCGTTCGTTCCATTACGCGCACCGACCCGATCACCGAGTCAACACGTTTGTCCGACCTTCCAGGCGCCCTGACCGATGGCGCAGACAGTCTCGGAATTCGCCTGCCGCAGTTTCTCAGCCCGATTCCCCCCAATACCGAGCCGGTCCCCATGGATACGCAGAACCAGGGATTTGTTACGGTAATCAATGGGGATCGTCGCGTAACCGTAGACTTGGGCCAGGCTTCGACAGTCGGAGATGTGTTGCGTGTATTCAATGAATCGGGCGCTGGAGTCAAGGCAACCATCAACGACTTCGGCACGGGGATCAATATCGAATCGGTCCTGGGGAATCCCGGCGATCTGACCATTCTGGACGTGGATCTCTCCACCATGGCGCGGGATCTTGGCCTGATTTCCTCGCCTCCGCCACGCGATGTCACCGTGAACCTGGCCGCCATCCCTGCCACGGCTGCGAGTGAGGTCAGTACACTCGGCGTAGTGAACGGAGATTTCAAGTTCTGTGTCGTGGATGCAGCCGGGCAAGTCCTCGATACCTATACGGTCTCTGTCGCCGCCACAGACACTGTTGCGCAGGTTGTGGCGAAAATCAACGCATTGGACGGCGAGGAAGGTCCCGGGGATGGGTTGTTCACCGCATCGATCATCAATAATCAGATCATTCTGACCTCCAATTACGATGGGCATGTATTTCATATCGACCGGGCGGATGACACTTCGGGATTTGTCGCTGCTGTCGGTTTGGATCAACCGACTTTTATCACGGATGCCGAGGTCGATACGTTGGGATTGGCCGTTGCAACCAGTACCCAGGACACGGCCTCGGTCATCGGATTATGCGATGAGGGCTGGGTGGATGAAGTAGAAGAAAAGAATGTCTTTCGAACCCTGTCCAACCTGTACAACGCGCTGCTGCAAGACGATACGGAGGGGATCGAGCAGGCGATCAGCGACATAGATATCGACCTGGACGTTCTGCTAAATGACCGAACGATCGTGGGAGCGCGTATCAACCGTCTCGACTCCACCAAGTCACGGATTACGGATAGCGAGGTGTTTCTGCGGGAACAGCTGTCCCTGATCGAGGATGCAGACTTGGCGGACCTGATTACGGAGTTGACAAGCCGCCAGAGTACCCTGGAGGCAGCGCTGTCGGTAAGCGCCAAGGCGCTGCAAATGACCCTGTTAGACTTCCTCTGAGAGAGGCGCACGGCGCTTCCTAATGCCGGAAACAGCGTTGGCCTGTAAAGACCATGGTTGCGCCATGCTCGTTGCAGGCTTCCACAACCTGGAAATCGCCTTGAAGCGAATCACCGGGTTGAATGATGGATCGGATCCCTGCGTCCAGGAGGGCATCCGCGCCATCACGGCAGGGAAAGAAGGCATCGGAAACTCCGGTTGTCCCCTCCAGTCCGGCGCGCTCGGCACGGACTTGCTCGTCAATTTCCTGAAGGATACATTCCGAGCCATTTCCCTGTTTGATCTCCAGGGCCAGCGCATCGTAAAGCATCCCGAATCGTTTGTGGGCCAGAAGCGCCCGCCGGGATTCATACGCCTTCGCAACCGCCAGCTTCGCCATGGACACCCGGTCCTGTCCGCCCGCTCCAATCGAAACCGTCGCCATATCTTTGACGATCAGGACCGAATTGCTGGTCACTCCGGTCTCGATAAGCCAACCGAACCACATATCCCGCCACTCGGCCTCGGTCGGGGGACGCTGGATGGATGCCGTGCGCCCTGTGCGGACCAGTTTGCCGTCTTTCATCACACGTTCCGGCACATCCCTGGGAACAAGACCATGAATGCGGATGTCCTCCCACGAGCGAATCAGCGTTTTTTCTTTGCCGATTGTGGGGATGTAAGACCACTGCGGAATAACGCACCCATCACAGAGCGACTTGAATTCAAGGAATCGATGTCCGATCAATTCGTGAACCTTGTCGATATTTTTAATTCGGATGATTCGGAGGTTTTTTCGATTTGAGAGAATATCCAAAGCGCCCGGTTCATAGTCGGGCGCACAGACTACCTCAAAATACCGGGCAGCGACAGCCCGTGCCGTATCTCGATCCATCGCCCGATTGACTACCAGGGTTCCGCCGAAGGGAGCGATGGGGTCCGCCTCCCACGCGCGGGTAAACGCCGTAACAAGATCGCCGGCCAGCGCCGCGCCGCACGGGTTATTGTGCTTGAGGATGACCACCGCCGGCGTTTCGCGGAAATACTTGATGATGGAAAGCCCGTTATCTATATCGGTCAGATTGGTCTTACTGGGGTGTTTGCCGGATTGAATGAGTGATTCGCTGTCCATGGAGCCGACCAGATTTCCGGTGCGGATCATTTCCAGGCCGCCGAGCAGAATATGACCGTTGACCGGACGATACAACGCGGCTTCCTGGCCGGGATTCTCGCCATAGCGCAGGCCACGATCCACTGTTTTCCCCGCATCGGAATCGAAAATCTTCCAAGTCATTTTCTCGTAGATCAATTGCCCGCTTCCATCCCCTTCCAATGGCGGTCGTTCCTCGCTGAAAGCGAGTTTCATGTATTTCGGAAAATGGTCGTCCGATATGGTCTGGTAGTCCTTGAGAGCCATCATGGCCTCCTGAATGGGATGATTTCGAATCAGAATACGTTGTCACGCGGGTTCAGTCCACGTAAGGACGCCGGGGCCTATGGTAGGGCAGGCCTCCGTGCCCGCCAGGCCTCGGGTTGGAATCTCACATGCAGAATGGTTGCCTCCGGCGGGCTGAGAAACCGAAACGGAAGTCTGGGAGTCACCCCAAGCCCGGGACTGACAAACAAGATTGTTTCCCCAATCTGTGAGATGCCCATCGCCATCCTTTTTGGAATGGGCGAGCGGGTAACCAGGGCACCCAGCCACGGTAAACGCAGCTGTCCCCCGTGTGTATGTCCCGAAAGGATCAGCGCCACCTTGCGATCCACCAACTCCCGATACACTCCGGGCGAATGCACCAGGGCTATCACTGTTTCATCCTGTCCTACATCGGCAAAAGCCTGATCGATATCATCTCTCTCCAGATACGGATCATCAATCCCGACAATGCGGATTGGATATCCGCCGCAATCCACCACGAAAGAACTATTGAACAGACACCGGACTCCCAGTTTCTCCAGAGTCTCCCTGGCCCTGGTGATATCTTGCATCCGGTGCGTGGCATGGGGGAACTTCCCAAAGACCTCCGTCCAGACGTACCGGTAATAATCGTGGTTTCCGAACACGCCAAAGGAACCATATCGTCCGGCAATTCCCGACAGCGCCTCTTCCAAAAGGGGAGCGTCCCCGGGATCTTCGAGGAAATCGCCGGTATAAAGAACCAGGTCTGCTTCCACATTCCGCAGCGACCGAAGAAATGCCGTCAACCGTCGGCATCGCGGGACCAGGTGCAGATCGCTGAGATGCAGGATAGTCAGCCGTTCCGGGCCGGGGAAAGGCAATACAATGGACCTTTCGCGAAGGCGATAGTTCAATCGCTCATACAGCACGGCCCAGAGAACGATGCCGATGGCGAGGATTGTCGGAATCAGCCATACCATCAGGGTGGAGTTCATCAACTAAGCCAATTGAAAATTCATATACTGAAAAAGGAACCTCCAGTGTGAAAGGTTATTCCGTAAGATTCAAGATTGGATCGCAAACGGTTCCCCGTGTTGACAGGGTTTACACGGCTGGTCATACTAAGCCTCACCCCGACCCCCTTTCCAAGTATGGAGAGGGGGAGAAGAGTCGAGTGGCACAGGCTTCCAGCCTGTGGTGTTGTGAGACAACAGACGAATAAGACAGGATTCTGCGGGTATTGAATTGGGAAATGCGGGAGTTTTCAATGCTGTGAGACTCAGGTAAAAAGCTGTGACATTGATAGACATTATTCGATTTCTGATCGTACTGGGCCTGGTGATCATAGTGCATGAATTCGGGCATCTGATCGTGGCCAAGTGGGTGGGCGCGCGTGTGGAACGGTTTTCCGTTGGGTTCGGAAGAAAATTGTTTGGGGTGACCTGGCACGACACGGAATACATCGTCTCCCTGCTTCCGCTTGGCGGGTATGTCAAAATCAGCGGTATGGAACCGGGGGATGAGTTGAAGGGAGAACCGTGGGAGTTCCTGTCCCTTTCAACCTGGCGCCGAACGGCGGTGGTGCTTGCCGGTCCGGTGATGAACTTCGTGTTGGCCGTGTTTATTTATTATGTATTGTTCATTGTGCCGGGCGAACCGGTGATTACTACGACCACTATCGGTTTGGTCCGGGATGGCGGAGTCGGCTGGGAGATCGGGTTACATACCGGAGACCGGATTGTTCAGGTGAACAACACGCCGATCACAAGCTGGAACGATCTTATCTCCACACCGGAGATTTTCACATCCGGCGATCTGACCATTCAGATCGAACGCGAAGGGAATCGGATAGAAAAACGGCTGTCGCCGCCTCCAGCGATAGGGACTTTGGAATCCCAGTTTACCGAGGAACAGCTGGCGGAGCGGCTTAACCGGGACGGGCTTCTTGTGCGGACCGTCCAGAAGGACAGTCCGGCAGCGCGGGCCGGAGTTGTTCCGGGATGTGTGATTACATCGGTCAACGGCCAGCCCCTGGTGTCGGCCCGCGAACTCGCCAAGCAAATCTCCCAGCACTATATCAAGACCGAAGACGGGGCTTTTGTTGCGAAACCGCTGCGTCTGACCTGGCTGGACCCCAACGATGTCATTCAGGAAGGCGAGGTGCAGCCGGATTTATTTTTCCCGGCGGACGATGCGGAGCCGTACCATCCGAAAGCCCGTATCGGCATCATTTTCACACCGGAAGAAACGGTGCAGGACGTGTTTATTCCCTTCCATGCCCGTCTCGATATTGCGCCACGCCTGGAACCGATTGTTGGAGCAGTAAAAGAAGGCAGCCCTGCGGAGAAAGCCGGAATTGTCGGCGGAAGCCGTGTGATTGACGTCAACGGTGAGCCGCTCAATGACTGGAATGTCCTTGTGGAAAAGGTACTCGCCGCTTATACGGTTGAGGGAGAAACGGCACGGGGGATACCGCTCGAACTCACCTGGATTACCCCGACACAGGAAGTGCATACGGCTACGGTCACCCCGGAAGTCAGGGCCGAAACCATCCCCAGCCATCGTGGACTGACAACCGGCGAGAAAGTTTTTGTTGCCCAACTCGGCCTGTCCCGTCAGACCGAGCGAATCCATTACGGAGTGATCGGGGCGGCCCCGAAAGCCGTCGAGAAAATGCGGGATGTGTGCAGCATGATGTTCTATTTCATTTACAAAGTCATCAAAGGAGAATATTCCAGCAAGAACCTGGGCGGGCCGGTTGCCATTGCGCAGCTCGCTGCCGAGACAGGGCGATGGGGATTGGAGAAATTTTTCGATTTTATCGCGCTTCTTTCCGCTAATCTCGCCATTCTGAACCTGCTGCCGATCCCTCCTCTGGATGGCGGTCATGTTCTGCTTTACCTGGCGCAGGGAGTCCGCAAACGCCCGGTTACTCTCAAACAGATGGAAACGTTCGGAAAGATCGGGGTTATTTTGATTATTCCCCTGATGCTGTATTTTTTCTTTAACGATTTGGAACGGGTCGGACTGTTTCGATGGATGAAAGATCTTTTGCAGGCCATCTGGCCGGGCTGATCGGTAACATCTCTGCAGCAGCAGGCCGGCATCAATGTTGAGGCAACCCGAAGCGTATTCCCGGGAGAGCGAGCCTCCTGAACCTGTCTCCGAAAGATCAAAGCGTCTTCCTCCCGGCAATCGTGTCAACTTAAGGTTGTCGTCATTCCGGCGAAAGCCGGAATCCAGCGATCGGGGGCAATATCGCGCGTTTAGATCTCCCTGTATGCACTCCGCAGAATACAAGAAAACCGGCATGATCCGATTACACTACCGTCTCGGGCGGTGTCATCGTTCTTTCTGGATTCCGGCTTTCGCCGGAATGACGGTTACAGGGTCCCCTCTCCCGCCAGCTAAACATCCCCCTCTCCCCCCGGGAGAGAGTTGGGGTGAGGGAAAACGAACTGCATTCCGCACATTCCCTTTCTTCATCCCCTTTTTATTCCTGTTGAGTATCTTCTGCTCTCCCTCCTATTCGCAGCCGCTCCAATTCTATGAACAGCTGCAAGTTCAACGCATCGAGGGGCGAGTGGCCGGATTCGATGTATTGACACCCGACCGACAATTGGTCACAGCAGTTCGTTTTTCGGCCAATGCGGTTTTCTGGCCGGAGACCATCGAACAAACCGACGTAAAATCCCGACTGACCCTGCGATTCAGTAAGTTTCAGTGTCAGGAAAACAGCGGATTGGAACTGTCGGAGGATTCCGCCATCTCCGTGGTCTGGGACGAGGATGAGAAGTTTCCCGAGGTTTATTTCCTGATGGGAATCAAGCAGTTCGACGCCGTATCCTGGGAGAAGACACAGGGCCGGATTCCGTTTCATTTCCTGGTCTGCACACTTCGTGAGTCGGAGGTATTTCATCAAGGCGGCTGGCTGATCGGCACACCTCTCACGGAGCCGTTTTCTTCCCAGTCGGCCCCACACAGGGAGTATCCGGAAATCCGGTCCACTTGGTCGGAAGACTGGTCTTATGCGCCCGCCCTGGGATGCCATCCCATCCCTGCAATCGGACTCTGGGCCGCCCACCGAGGGCAATATATCGCATACGATTTCAGCGAAACCCGCCTCTCCGACAATAGTGAGAAGAACGTCGGGACCGCCTGTTGCCGCCGGCATGGATATTATCGTCAGTTCATTACTCTGGTCTATCCGACCAGCTCTAAGAGTGTCGATGAACCGGTTTACCCCAAGGCCGATGACCGGATTCTGAGCCACTTCCGACTGGTCTGGTCGATGGATTTGCCGCCGGAGAAGGATCCGAACCGGTTCCTGATCGGCAGGCTCGCGAGCCTTGCGCCGAATGCGCTCCCTGCGGTTCCCAAGGTGAATGACTTGAACTATATGCCCGGCCCGACACGCCTGAATTCGTTTACCGAGCCGGTCCCAAGGCCTCTCATCGGGCCGAGTTCGGAGGTCCGGAATACCGAGGAAAATACGCTTTTGATCAATGGTTGGAAGACACATATCGGGTCCATGGTGGACCGTGCCTTTGCCCGGCGCGATGCGCAGGGAATTGCCATGCTGCACGAGCAGGCCCAGAGACTCCTGTCCCTTGGGAAACGGTTTCGGGTGGATCAGGACCGCTGCTTTTATTGGGAAAAACCGATTCAGGGGAAACAGCAGGAGGCATACGGGGGCGAGGCCGCGCAGACCTTGCACAACAGCGATGGATTCGCCGCTGCGCGGCTGTTGCTGAATCTGTGGAAATACGATCCGGAACCGGAATACCTTGAGGCGGCAGAAGGTGCATTGAACTGGGCGCGGCATATTGTCTGGACCCGGAATGAGCTTGCAATTGCCCCATCCGTGCCGTTTACTATCGGCGGCTCCCTTCCGATCACGTTCTTGCTGGATTATCACCACCTCTTTCGGGATGACCAGGAACGCGGAGATCGTGCGCGTGAAGCCCTGGACTTAGCGGTGACATTTGCGTATCGGTATCTCCCCGTGTGGCTTTACGACAACAACCGCGAAGATGCTCTTGATTCCACCTTTCTTCTGGAGCGGAATGCCGGGCGCGAATGGGCTGGGTCCGCGTGCGGGAACGAAGTAACCTGGCAGGTCGAGGCTGTGGCGGATGTCGCTGTCAATTCGGGCGATCCGGTCCTCAAACATATCCTGCACGGCATCCTGGAGCGCTGGCCGCTGCTGTACCGCGAACAGGATTCGCCCTCGGTTACGCAGTACGATGCCGCCTTCACTGAGCAGTTCGGTTTGTATCCGGGGTGCGCCGTGGGAGCAGGGAACCGGGCAAGTTCCGGGTGGGCGGAACCATTTCACTTGTTGTATCCGGTAGGCGATACGGAGGTGCGTGTCGTTTGCGGAGAGGCAGATTGTTTTGTTACCGATCGCGGGGGAAAGCATACGGTTGTCGAGGACTACCGCACAGACGGCAAGTCAAGATTCTCTTTCCAAGTTCGAAGTTCCCTGAAAGTTCCGTTCGATGTCGCGATCACCACGCTCCGCGTAGACTTGAATAGTCTCCCCGTAAGCGTAAAACGCGGGCGCAAAGCCATCCCGCTGCAAGAGGGAGCCGGTGTCCTCCACTCCGCCGAGCGTTCGGATTCGCTCATCCTCCGGCAGATCAAGAATGGCGACGCAATTATTATCGGCGGTGAGTTCCTCAAAGAGAGAAGAAAAAAAACCCGCCAACCTCGTGTGGAAAAGAAAAACCAAAAGGCCGACATCCCGCAGACGGGTCTGTTCGTAATCCACCATCCCGGAAAAACCGAGCCGCTGATCGGCGATTGGCTTGATAATAATTCCAAGGCCGGACTGTTTACCGGATTGCAGTATGCTTATGGGATACCGTTTTCTGTGGAATCGGACGAATGGGGAAATCCGTCGGCCTGGCGGAGCAAGCTCGATATAGACCGCTCTCTTCGGGGCAGGCATCTGTTTCTGTTCTGGATTCCGGATGGGCCGAACGCGGAGATCACTCTCGATGCCGGCCAGGGGAAAAAGCAACGGTTCAATACCCGGGACTGTGTCATGGTTCGGCAAGGCTGGCCGCCGATCTTTCACTGGACACTCTTGCTTGCCCACTTTCCCGGAGACATGACAGATCGGATTCGAGACCTCGAAATCAGCAGCGGAAAAGTGATTGCTCTGACCTCTGCCCCCGGGAATCTTCCCGGCATGGACAAGATTCTGCAAAACCTGGAAAGCACGACCAGCCCAACCGCCGGCCAATCGCTGAAAGACGTTCGGGCCGCTCCCGATTAAAAAAACAAACCCGCCAAAGTCCATTTCGTTTCTTTCGAAACCGAACCTTCGGCGAGCGATCTCAATTTCCCGTAACGAATTCGCGGATCTCCTGAAGCAACCGTTCCAGTTGACCCGGAGTTCCCACAGTGATCCGTAAAGCGGTCCCCTCAATCCCAGGGGTATGTGTCTGATCCGACACCAATATCCCCCGTTCGCTCAAACGCAACGCGCAGTCGTCAGGAATTTCATTCAACAAACCGGAGCATACCAGAAGAAAGTTGGTATGGGAAGAAAAAACATCCAGTCCGAGCCGAATTAATTCACAGGCAAGATTCTTCCGCCATGCGACAATTTGTCTGATTCGTTCCCGCATGATCTCTATCTCGCGCAGAGCGGCCCGCGCCGCTGTCTGTGCGATAGCATTTACCGGGAAAGTCAGCGCCATCCGCTCCATGGCATCGATCCGCTCCCGACAGGCCACCGCATACCCGATTCGCACCCCCGCCAGGCTGAAACTTTTCGATAAGCTGCGCAAAACAATCAGGTTCTCATGCTCGTGAATCAGGTCCACAACACTCAACCCGGCAAACTCAAAATAGCATTCATCGACTGCAAGGATTCCAGGAGTCCATTCCAGCAACTGCAAAACATGCTGCCGGTCCACAAGTCCGCCTGTCGGATTATTCGGATTAGCCAGAAAAACCAGGTCCGGCTTTTCCTTTTGAAGGTGCGAATGAATCTCCTCCATGCCGGGCAGATTGTACCGGTCCGCCCGCCGCCGGAACATCGGCGCATATCGTTCCCCTTCACGTGCCGTGCAAAACCCATAATAAAAAAAAGTCGGTTCGAAAGAGACCACCGTGCCGCCCTTGGAGAGAAAGGTCTGAACCACAAGCTGAATCAGATCGTCGGAACCATTGCCGACAATGATCTGTTCGGGCCGGACCTTATGGCCGACATATCCGGCAAGGTCATCCCGAAGGGCGACAGCATTGGTATCAGGATAATAGTTTACCACGCTTGCGGCATCCCGAATCGCCTGTTGTACAGATTCGGTAGGCGGAAAGGGGCTTTCGCCGAGATGCAAATAAATTTGCTCCCCGGGCCGGCGCCAATAACTGGGAACCGCTTTCCGGGCAGATAGTGAACGATAAAGTAGCTCAGTCATAATCATGTCCTTTTGTTCAAATATACCGGTCACACCACTCGGGCAAAGGGATATTATAGTTCCCGGTTAATTTTAATTGATGAAGGTGAGAGAATTGGATGGCAACAATGCAGAGTTTTGAGGAAATAGAGGCGTGGCAGAAAGCCTGGGAGTTGATCCGATCTGTCTATGCTTGCTCAATCTAGGGCGCTTTCGCCGGGGATTTTGGTCTGCGGGATCAGATCCGACGAGTGGCGGTTTCGATCTTTTCGAATATCGCAGAGGGTTTCGAGCGAGGAGGCTCAGCCGAGTTCATCCGATTCCCTGGTTATGAACAAGACTGCGCCGGAAAACTACAAAATCTCAAAATAGTTGTGTAGCCGATAATCTTGGAGGCAACAACGGATCAATCTTCAGCGTCCTCTACAGCAGGGAAACAGAGAGAAGCGCCAAAGACAGCAATTCGGGCAAAATCTGAGGTAAGTTTGGAGGGTGATAAGTCGTAAGTTCAGTGAAATCAAGACGCGCCTGGCGCGATTCGAACGCGCGACCTGCGGATTAGGAATCCGTCGCTCTATCCTACTGAGCTACAGGCGCGGAATGATTTTGATGACAAGCCAATCACTGTCACAGGCTGGAAGCCTGTGACACCCCCACAGGTTGCAGGCCTGTGCTACCCGTATCTCCCATTGGGTGAGATATTCAACAGCTTTTTACTCGCTGTCGTAATGGACCAGTGAATGCACCGGGATATCGCCGATCTTTGCGCGGCCGTTCAGGAAATCTAACTCGACCACAAAGGCAACTCCGATTACCTTGCAGTCGAAATTTTTGAGCATATTCAAAACCGCCACCGCTGTTCCGCCTGTCGCGAGGAGATCGTCCACTACCAGCACGGTCTGCCCTGAGTCAATCGCATCCTTGTGAATTTCCAGGGTGTCGGTTCCATATTCGAGTTCGTAGGATTCCGAGTAGGTTTCGGCGGGCAATTTGCCCGGTTTTCGGACCGGCACGAATCCACATCCCAGTTCCTGGGCAATCGCGCCACCAAAAATGAATCCGCGCGACTCGACCGCCACAACCCGGTCGATTTTCTGAGACCGGAACGGCTCCAGGAGCCGCCGAACTGCCTCGCGAAACGCATGGCCATCCCTCACCAGGGTGGTGATATCAATGAACGTGACTCCCTCTTTCGGGAATCCCGGGACTGTTCGTAACACGGCTTTCAAATCCATCATCGAGTTCTCCATGCTCGACAGCCAAAAAGGTCACCACATTTTCAGCGTTGAAACAAATCTTCTTCACCCATGGATTCCAACAGCATCCGCCGCAGTTTTTCCACAGTCTTGTGCTGGATTTGCCTCACACGCTCCCGTGTGATTCCCAGATCTCTGCCGATCTCTTTGAGTGTTTTCGGTTCTTTTCCATGCAAGGCGAAACGCTCTACGATAATTCTTTTCTCCCGTTCCGGCAAGAGATCGACGAGGCGGACAATGCGTTCATCGCGGGTTCGAAGAAACAGCTTCACATCCGGTGGGGGAATGGTTGTGTCCTCCAGTTTCAGGCTGTGATCGGGTTCATCTTCCGAACCCATCAGGCTTTCTACCACAGCGGGATTGTAAAATAGTCGGATTATATCGTCTTTTTCTTTTTCTATGATATCCAGTTGGGAGCGGAGCTCTTTTTCGGTCGGTTCCCGGCCAAGATTGTGGCTGAGTTCTCGGAAGGTTTCGCGGCATTTCTGAAGCGCATCCAGCTTATGCGAAGGCAGTCTCACGAGGCTTCCCTGGTTCTGCACGGCCCTCCCGACAAATTGGCGTATCCACCACGTGGCATAAGTGCTGAACCGCAGTTTTCGTGTATGATCGAATTTCTCCACCGCACGAATCAGGCCCAGGTTTCCTTCCTCGATGAGATCCATAAGAGACAGACCCTGGTTTCGATATCGCTTGGCGATATTGACGACGAGGCGAAGGTTGGCGAGAATGAGGTGCTGTCGTGCGGCCTGGTCCCCCTCGGCGATCCGTCGGGCAAGCTCGGCTTCCTCCTCAGCGGATAACAAATTGTATTTGCCGACCTCCAGCAAATAGAGACCGAGCAGGTGGCTGTCTCCCCGTTCGTCGACCATCGCGGTTCTCCTACTCGGTGATGAATCATCTCCCTTCCATCTGCATCGAAGTGTAAATGCATTATGAGCGTGCAGGGTTACCTGTCAAGCTTGACAAAAGAGGTTTCTGATATCCGAATATCACCGGGTCTCAATCTATCCGAGGAGGGGCGGACATAGGTATCGGCTGATGTGAAGAGATTGTAAGCTTAATAATTTCAAATTCCTCTGTGTTTCCCCCAATCTTTGGGAAAAATCGATGCGCGAATTTATCGGTTTTGAGATAGATTCAGGAGCCTTGCCCTCTCGATCCTGATCCAAGGTGAGTGAAGTTGTGGAGTTCTTTTTCGTGGACATCAACGATATCAACGATGGTCTTTACGTGCTGTTTAATGAACCCGTGAAACAGGCGGTGGTTTTGCCGTTTAAGGGAAACGGCCCGCCGGTTATTCTGGCATGGCAATCTCGCGACTGCGGCGAAGGGTTTCTCAAGTCGGTATCTCCTGAAAAAAGAAGTAATTGGCGATTGTATGAGTGGACATACGGGGATGTTTCCGAGTGGCTCCGACGAAATCCGGGGCTGGCGGGGGTGGAGTGGAATTGCATATTCTGGCCTTCGGAGGGTGGAACGCTGATTGCGCGGGAGGTTTGGGAGAGTTTCGCTGAATCTGTCGGAAGAAGCGAAGATTTGCGCTGGAATGAGGCAAAACAGGGAAACGGAGCCTCCGGGAAGATTTTTAAAAATACATAAATTATTATCTGAACATACTTGATGTCATAGGAATAAGGGGTATAATCCGCGTAACGTATTCTATGCCGTTCCCCCGGGGAAGTCCGATATCGGAATGGGGTTGAGAGGCCCCTGCCGGAAGGGAGGTGATAGATAGAGCGTTTTCCGTACTCTTTGCCGCGCGGCAACTTGAAGTTACGTGCATCCGGGAAAGAAGTTTTGGGCGCGAATCGGAGGATTCGCGGGTGCGAGTTTCTAAGGAACAAGAGTCCGATCCATGTGATCGACCTGATTGGAGAAATGGTATGAAGAAATTTGGATATGTCGTTTTGGCATTGTTAATTACCTCCGTCGGTTTTACCCAAGGTACCCTTGGCCCGCCAGAGGAAGGTTATCCGGACAATGTACAAGTTCTTCTCGCGGAGACTTGGCTGTTCCCGATCGATATCGATAACGGCGAGTATTGGGAACCGGACACGGAGATCTTCGGTGTGGACGGAACCATTGCCATTATCGCAGGCGCATGGCCTGATGGCGTTTACAGCGATGCGATGAATGCCAAAGTTGCCTTCATTGACATGGAAGGCAATATCACCGAGCATTGGGCGTGGATCACGGATGCTGGAGACCCATACTCATGGGCGTCCATTAACGACTGCCGCACCGATGGGAATCCCCCGGTCATTACGGTCGACACTCGGAAGAATGGGACAAAGCGTTTCATGGTCGGCCAGGAGGCCACCCCGTTTTTGTACGACGAGTTCAACTCGGATGGCCGCTGGAACGGCACCTTTGCCTATGACAAGCAGACGGCTTGCGTCCAGATACAAGAGCTCAAACCGGATGGTACGACCGGCAAAATAACCAATGTGTTCGATCCGATTTACATGAAGGGCGGAATAGCGGGCGCGCAGGCGGGGGCGCAGATCCGTTTCGGCGGCGAGGTTCGCTGCTTGTCCAACGGTAATTTCGTAGTTGTTCCGGAAGATCGCGTCAAAGGCGTTGTCCCGGACGGGAACGCGGCCGTGGCGGGAATCTTCACCCAGGATGGCACACCTGTGAAGGCGGCTTTCAACGCCAAGATTGAAGGTGGCGCGGCGGAGATCTGGTCCAACGTCGCGGCCTTTAATGGTGGCTGGGTGGTTCGTCTCCAGGGCGTGATGAATGTCTGGAACAATGACGGCACTCCGCGGTATACTCTTGATCAGTCCACTTTCACCAGCGTGACAGATCGGGGCCGTGGCGATGAGCAGCGCATCAAGGGCAACCTTGCACATACCACGGTCTATTTGGCGGCTACGAATGTGGATGGATATCTTTGCATGTCTCGTGTCGATCTCGGCAAGAGTAGCGTGGATACTGCCGTGGGCGCAAAGGAAGTGATCCTGAATAACGACGATTACTTTGTTAACAGGATGTTCGGCTATGCCGATTGCGCCGTGGACGAATACAACAACTCCGTCATCGTGGCGCATGAAAGTTTCTCCTCGCAAAATCCGCAGGTTGTCTGTGTGATTTTCGACAGCGATTTGAATCCGGTCACGCCATTTTTCTATGTATTCCAATCCCATGATTGGTGGAAAAGCAGTTTTACCGGCTATTTGACCAAAGAAGCGAATGTTTCGATGGACAACCACCGGATTGCGATCGCGGCGGACGGCATCTTCGCCGATCCGGCGGGCGGCCTGACCCCCAAGGAGCAGACCTTCGTGACAGTCTTCAAGAACCCCCTGGAGCAGGAAGTTCCGGTTCGGGATTGGACCGTGTACTAAGCGGATTGTTTGATTCGTGATCGACGGGCCTGTTCGCATTTTGCGGGCAGGCCCGATTTGTTAGTCGGAATCTTGATTCGCAGGACTGTAGGATAACCATGAGGAAGAGAGAATCAGGGAAATCAGAGAATCTGCCGAATTAAAGTTCAGACTTCGCCCGAGAGGCGAACGGTCAGCCTGCGTCCAGAACTTTTCGGACCTCGCTTGCCAGGTCCATGGGGCGGTACGGTTTGGAGATGAAGTACTTTACGCCGATGCGTCCGAGGTTCTCACTCTGGCCGTTCAAACCGTAACCGCTGCTGACAATGACCTTGACATCCGCGTCGATCCCGCGCAATTGCTGCAAGACTTCACGCCCCGAAAGATGCGGCATGGAGAGGTCCAGAATGACTAGATCTATTATACCCCGGTTTTTCAGGTACAGGTTGATGGCCTCTTTCCCGTCCTGCGCCACGATTACAGTATAGCCGTAACTTTCCAGAACGGTCTGGCCGAGGTTGCGAATCATCTCCTCATCATCGACAAGCAGGATCGTTTCCGTTCCACCGGGCACATCGTCCGGCGGTGTGCTTGCCGGTGTAGCGGATTCTTCCTTGATCGCGGGCAGGTAGATTTTGAAGGTGGTTCCCTTTCCGTATTCGGTATAGAAGTTGATCCACCCCCCATGCTGGTGGATGATGCCGTATGCGCCGGCTAATCCCATTCCAGTTCCCTGGCCGACTTCTTTCGTGGTAAAGAACGGTTCAAAAATGTGCCGTCGAGTGGCTTCGTCCATTCCGATCCCGTTATCGGAGACGGTCAGGAGCACATACGTTCCAGGTTGGGTGTTGAGATGGGTTCTGCAATAAACGTCGTCGATCTCCACCGTTTGCGTTCCGATTTCGATAGAGAATTGATCGCCGATTCGCTGGGGGAGAGCCTGATGCTCCAGAATCATGTTGATTGCATCGCGGGCATTGATGCAGAAATTCATGAGAATGGAGTTTATTTGAGAGGCATCGGCGAGAATACAGGGTAGATTTTCCTGTGTATTCACAACGATTTCGATCCGGCGGTCGATGGTTTCGCTAATCAGGTGATATATTTCCTCTACCAGGGTGTTCAGATCGACTGTTCGAAGAACAATGCGGGATTTCCGGCTGAAGGTGAGGAGTTGCCGGACGAGATTGACGGCTCTTTCTGCAGCGACGGTTGCGTTTCCGAGATAATGGCGGATTTCAGACGAGGCGAGGACTTCCGCAAGGCTGAGGTTGCCGATGATACCGGTCAGAAGATTGTTGAAGTCATGGGCGATGCCGCCCGCCAGTTGACCGATGGCCTCCATTTTCTGGGCTTGTCGGAGTTGTTCCTCGAGTCTCTTGAGTTCGGTAATATTCTGCAGGACGGAACGAATTCCCACGATGCGGCCACGGGGGTCCCGGACCAGATTCTCCTCGATGGCTACTCGAACCTCTTCCCCGTCTTTGCGGATGTAAGTCCGTTCAAATCGCCTGGTGGGTATTGCCCCGGCGAGTTTCAAGCGGACCGCTTCCGCAGCCGCCTCCCGTTGGGCTTCCGCAACAAAATCAGTAACCAACCGACCGAGCATCTCCTCCCGGGCATAACCCAGCATCTCCGCCTCGGTGCGATTTACACGAACGATTCGTCCCTCTATGTCTATTTCATGGTAGCCGACCGGGGCGTTGTCATATAGTTCCTGGTATTCCTCGTCGGATTTGCGGAGTGCCCTTTCTGTCTGTTTCCGCTCGGTGATATCCGTAACGACAGCCAGCCAACAGGGGATATTATCTACAGTTAACGCGCTTCCGGAACCCAATCCGATACGGATTGCGCCGCTCTTTGTACGCAGTTTGATTTCGCAGTTTTGTGCCCGGCCGCCGGTTTGGATCGTGGTGATGAGTTTGTCGCGCTCTTCCGGATTCACGTAGATTCCGATATCCAGGCCGGTTTTGCCGACCACTTCCCCTCGGGAGTACCCGAGTGTTTCGAGGAACGCCTCATTGACATCGACGATCCGGTCGTCTATCTGGCTCGTCAGGGCCATCAAGGCTGCATTGGTATGAAATAGTTTCTGGAATTTTTCTTCGGCGAGACAAATTTGCGAGCAGTCTTTCCAGAGGCCCAGGATCGCCGGACTCCCATGCCACAGCCCCTGGGTTACTCGTATTTCAGCGGGGATTCGCCTGCCGCTTTTTGTTACGAGTGGGAATGAACAGGAGCGGCGGGTTCCCGCAAGAATCTCTTCGATGTTTTGGGAATCTTCCTCTGTTTGCTCCGGGGGGCAGAGAGTCATAACAGGCTGGCCCCGGAGATCCGCTTCCGAATACTCCAGCCATCGGATGGCCGGTGTATTGAGGTAAACAATTCGCCCTTTTGTGTCCAAGACGAAAAAAAGTTCTTGTACGGCATTCAGGAAATCCAAAAGGTCCTGGTGTTCCGGTTTCAGAGCGTTCTCCACATTCCCCATACTGTTTTCGACCTCCATTTCGGACGAGCTTCCAGAACAGATGATATCATTTTCGGCCCGGCTTCGTCCAACCTACCAGCCGATGAAGCGCGGTTGAGGGGGGTTGTCCTCCTAAGAAAGCTCGCCCATCGACAGGCACGGAGGTCTGTCCCACCAGTAGGCCAGGCGTCTCTGCCCGGCAAAGAAAGGCTTTCTTCACCCAAGACAGGCACGGAGGCCTGTCCCACCAGTGGGCCACAGGCGTCTCTGCCCGGCAAAGAAAGGCTTTCTTCACCCAAGACAGGCACGGAGGCCTGTCCCACCAGTAGGCCAGGCGTCTCTGCCCGGCAAAGAAAGGCTTTCTTTACCCAACACAGGCACGGAGGTCTGTCCCACCAGTGGGCCAGGCGTCTCTGCCCGGCAAAGAAAGGCTTTCTTCACCCAATCACCGGCCCCGCCGGAGCGATGCTTGCAACAACGCAGAAGCGCACGGCTCTGCGCAGTTGAGGAAGTTTCTGCAATAATCTCCACGGAGACGGGACGCATTCCGTCCAATAGAACGTTGGAGAAACTTTATATCATCGCAAGGAGGAACACGATGACACGAATCATGGGAGTCCTTTCGGCATGGGTCCTGGTGGTCGGCATGGCTGTGGCGCAGGAGAAGGTTCCGATCATGGGGAACTGGGAGGGAAAGTATGTCGCCCGAAGCGGAGAGACCGATTCTCTGCGGGCGCAGATTGTGGGCGAAAGCTGGACTGAGTATCGCGCGATATTCTTCGTTCCGACGGACGAGGGCAAGGAAGTCCGCGCGGAGATCAAGGGAAAAACAGATGAGAAAAGCAAAGAGGGCCGCACCTATTTCGAAGGTACAGTCAATCTTGGAGAGGCGCTGGGCGGGGCCTACCAGATCAAGGGCGAGGCAGCCGGTGGTGTGTTTACGGGCGAATTCACGGGGACAGAAACGAGCGGGACCATTGAGATGAAGCGAGTCCTGATTCAGTCCCCGACACTGGGTAAGGAACCGCCGAAAGGCGCGAAAGTGCTCATGGACGGCACGGACAAGACCTTCCAGAAAGAATGGATCATTCAGCCACGCTGGATTCTGGACAAGGACGGGTCTGCACACATTCAGGGAAGTTCGATTGTCTCCGTGAGATCGTTTGGGGATGCCGAGTATCATGTGGAGTTCTGCACCCCCTATATGCCGAATGAACGGGGTCAGGCGCGCGGGAACAGCGGCGTGTATGTCCATGGGCGATATGAGGTGCAGGTACTCGACAGTTTTGCCGATGAGCCGGCGAACAACCTCTGCGGCGGAATCTACCAGATAGCCACCCCGCTTCTGAATGCCTGCCTGCCGCCGCTGGAGTGGCAGACTTACGATATTACGTTTATCGCTCCCCGTTTCGACAAGGACGGAAAGAAAATCAAGAATGCGGAAATTACCGTGATCCATAACGGCAAGGTGATTCACGATCACCTGTCGCTTCCCACCACCACCGCGGGCGGGATCGGAATCGACGAAAGATCGGAAAGTCAGATATTATTGCAGGATCATGGCGACCCGGTTCGATACCGGAACATCTGGATCAAGCCGCTGGAGTAAAGGCTTGGACTGACAGAGATGGGGGTATGGAGACGGATTCGAACAACCGCAGGGGCAGGCCCGTGCGCCTGCGCGAAACAGAGACAACGACTGTAGGGGCGACATATACGTCGCCCCTGCTTCTTGCCCTTCTTGCGGCTGTTTTTCTACCGCTCGGGCTGCCGTCGATCAAAACGACATTCGGGGAGGATATTGCCATCCTGAGCTTTTTGTGTGTTATGGCCGTGGGATGGCGCAGAGGATGGTCGCTTCCCGAAGGACTGCGGCTGGTATTTGACCTTTTTGTGTTCGGGTATCTGTTCAATGTCTTGTGGTTACATCAGCTGAGTCTTATTCCGGAATGGGGAAGACTGATTTACTGGCCGATGATCTGTTTGGTGATTGCGGTCTGTATTGCGGGTGGAGCCGGTGTTCAAAATGAGGGAGTTTTTGGCCTGTTGCCCCTGGCTGCGCTTCTCTCATTACTCGGACTCGCCCTGTCCCAGGTTTTTATTCCAACAACCCTGCCGTCGCTTCATGCTGACTATCCACCGCAGGATTATGTGCCGGGGGCCATTGTCCTTGTCGGGATTTTCGCACTTTTCCTGGTGATTCGTTCCGAACGCTATGTGGCGAGACGGAGGACTTACTTGGCGATTCCTGTTTTGTTTGGATTGCTGATGAGTGCGCGAGGTTGCTATGAGGACAGTCAGACTCTGGCATTGTGGTGGAACACCGGTCGGGTGGAGCGATCCGTTACGGCATGGGTGGGCAACGGAGACATTACTGCCCGCAAGGCACGACGGGAGTATCGGGAGGTTCTGGAGCGAATCGAGGAACGGGGCGGCCAGTTTGCGCGTGCCATGGGGTGGGATTTCCTGCTGCGATTTCGTCTTGCAGAAACAGCCAAACGAATGCAACGCCCCGCCTGGATGTTTTCGGCGCTGCAACCGGGGATGTGGACCACTCCCAGGCAGTCTGCCTTGCTTGCGGACCTCTGGACGGTTTCCGAGATGGCCCTTCTGCGGGCAAAGGCGGAAGATATGCGATACCTGATGAATCTTCGAACCCGCAAACCGGATCGGCGATGGGGGTTCCATCTCGACTTGTATGCGGACCATGAAATCTCTCCGGATGGCTCGACGATTTATCTGTTGGACCGATGGGGCCGTGTTTTCCGTACAACGGCGGGGAATCCCCCAGCGCCGTTGGAACCCGTCTGGTCGGCGGCTCCCAATGAAGGTCGTTTGGATGCGACGGATTTGGAACTCTGGCATGAAGGTTTTGTGGTTGTATTCAGCAATGGGGAGGTCCGCATGAATCTCGATGCACCGTCCTGGTTTCCCAACCCATGGCGGATTTCCCTTTCGCCGGGAGAACGCCTGGTGGATGTTGAACGCCACCCGAACAGCAACGGCGCAGTGGGAATCGGTTCGACCGGGGAATTCTTCGCGATCGGCTCCCTGCCGGAAGGATTTCCCATCCCGAAGGAACCGCTGTTTCATGCCGCGACCGTAGCGGACCTGGAGATTTCTCCGGATGGGCGCGGATGGTATCTGCTGGATACTCACGGTGCGATCCATGCCCTTGCGAAAGGCGAGCGATTTCCCATGGCCCAGTATGTGCCTGACAGCGAATACTGGGCCGTGAAAACCGAGAATGCGCCGTACTGGGGTTCGGATATGGCTTTGGACCTGGAAATCGACCCATTGGGGCGGGGACTCTGCATCCTGAATCGGAACGGAGAGGTCTGGACTATTGCCGAGCCGCCATTCCGTCCCCCGGTTCGTCCGTTCGGGAAGAGCGAGGGGATGGAAGGGTTAGGGGTCTCCCTGGCCGCTCATCAGGACGGATCGTTGTCGGTCCTGTATGCGAGCGGCAATGTTATGGCTGTCCCTTGAGGTCTGCGCAGGGGATCAGAACCAGGAGTTGGCCGGATAGCTGCAAGTATAGGTCTTGCCGTCAATAATCAGCGGACCTTGAAGCACACTCGGATCTCCGCCGAAAATATAAATATCCCCGTCGCTGTTCGCTCCATTGCTGGGGCTATAGGAAGTGATGACAGCCCCCAGCATCAGGTCCGTTCGGTTTCCCATGTCCTCATCCTGATCGGGGCCGCGTGAACTGATGTTGTAGAACTTCTTGATGGGGTTTGGCTGAGCCGGAGCGACCGAGACTTCATACATATCGACGCCCGTTGTGCCGCTGGCTGTTACGGCTTTGTTTTCAAAAGGGTCCACGGGAATGGATCCTATGTAGCCAAGTTGGGACAGCCAGGCCAGCCCACACTCGGCCGTCGGATTACCTTTCGGGGGGCAATAGCTCTCGTTTTCATTGATGTACGAGTTTCGGTCGATTCTGTACATCTCCATGGCCTGCGTGATTGCCTTCAGGTCACTGACCACCCTGGCGACCGTGGCTTTTGTCCGCGCATTCATGAAATTCGGCACGGCAATTGCGGCCAAAATCCCAATAATAGCCACAACAATCAACAGTTCAATCAAAGTAAAACCGGTCTTACGAACCATCTGAAAATTCTCCTTGTTCTCACCCAATGATGTCTTAATATGATGTTATTATATTGGACAACCCGCAGAAGATCAACCGGAATCCGATGTCAGTCGATGCAGAACTGAAAAAGACAGCAACGAGCCGCTCCCGAACGAGAGCGGCCCGGATGGAAAACATCAAAAGATCAGGGAGAACAATCAACCGGCGGGGCTTACCTGCTCGACCAACCGACGGAATCCGTCGGGATCATGAATGGCCAGTTCGGAGAGCATTTTGCGGTTAACGTCGATTCCTGCGTTACGAAGATATCCCATCAGGCGGCTGTAGGACATCCCGTTCAGTTTTGCCGCCGCGGCAATTCGCGTAACCCATAAACCGCGAAATTCACGTTTGCGGTTTTTCCGGTCGCGGTAAGCATATTGCAGGGCTTTCTGGCGTCCGTCGCGCGCAGAGAAGAGCAGGTTGCGACGTCCTCCCTGTTGTCCTTTTGATTCCCGGATCAATTTTCTGCGTCGCCTGTGCGAGGCGACTCGATTCATGGCTCGTGGCATTGAACTACTCCAAAGGGGTGGAATTCAGCCAAGTTCAGCTGAGGATCATACGCCGAACCCGCGCCAGATCGTTCTGACTGACCAGGGTTTGCCGGCGGAGACGGCGTTTTTGTTTTCTTGTCTTGCAGGTACGCAAGTGATTGAGATAAGCGTGTTCGCGCTTGATCTTTCCGTTTTTGGTGGCCCGGAAGCGCTTAGAGGCTCCCCGGTGCGATTTCATTTTGACTTTACCAGCCACTTCGACTCTCCTTTTTTCCTGAGACATAAAGACCTTTTCAGGAGGTACCTGTGTTTGCAGCCACCCTGAAAAAATCCCGCCTTCAGGACGCGACTTGTTCCTGATTTTCAGGAGAAGATTTCTCGGAGGAGGTTTGCGGTTTTTGTTCCTCGTCCTCCGGCTTTTTCTTTCGTCGGGACGAGGGAAGAGGAGTCATCACCAAAGTTAAGAGGCGACCTTCCTGCCGACTTTCGGCTTCCGGTTGGCCTGCCGTGCTCAGGTCTTCGATGACCCGATTGATAACGGCCTGACCCAGCTCTTTGTGCGCAATCTCCCTCCCGCGAAACTGGACCACGAATTTGACCTTGTCTCCGTGTTCCAGGAAATCCCGTGCGTGACGGATTTTATACTCGTAATCATGCTGATCGATCCGAGGTCGGAGCTTGATTTCCTTCAGAGTGATCAGCCGCTGTTTTCTCTTGGCGTCTCGTTGTTTCTTGGCCTGTTCGTACTTGTACTGGCCGTAATCCATAATCCGGCAAACCGGTGGGATGGACTTCGCGCCCACCTCAACCAAGTCCAGCCCGGCTTCCACACTCAACCCGAGAGCTTTCGCAATAGGAACAATCCCAAGGTGTTCGCCGTTCTGATTGATCAGCCGGACTTCCTTGTCCCGGATCAATTCGTTCACACGAGTAGTATCTCGGAATCGATCCCGGCGAAAATCGGTACGTGTTCGGCCCCTAATCGCGGCGTCCCCCTGCGATCCTGTTATGGTCTAAACGGGCTTGAGCCCGGTGTTTTTTATGAATGCTATACTACTCAACGGGACCGGATCTCGGTACCCGACCTGCCAACAATATTTTACATCAGGAATCGATCATACGCAATCGACCCACCCGGAACAGTTCTCATCCCCGAATGGGTCCATTTCATACGGTCCAGCTTGCTCCTCGATATGGGTCCTACTGGACTTGAACCAGTGACCTCTTGCATGTCAAGCAAGCACTCTAACCAACTGAGCTAAGGACCCAACTATCGATCTACAGGCAGCGTATCAAGGGTTTCCAAAACGGTCAATGCCAGTTAATGGGATAACAGGCAGGGTGGACACGCCTGCTTTTCCGTCATTGTGCTACACTCAAGCCCGCACTGGGGCTTTGCCGTGCAGGAATGGCCTCCTTTGTTCTATGAGTTGTCGGAGAATACTTTTGTGAATCCGGAAGATCGGACCAAAATGCGCTCACGTTTGCAGACGCGGCTTTGGTCGGCAACGGTTGCCGTCAGTCTTGTTCTGTTGGCGGCTTGCGCTTCGGGACCGCCCGAAGGAAGCGAACTGACATTTGCTTTTTTACCTCAGCCTCTTACCCTGGACCCGGCACGCTGTGACAGCGAGCTCGACCGGATTCTCTGCACGCTTCTGTATAGCCGCCTTGTCCGGCTCAATCTTGATGGAGTCCTGGATCCGGAATTGGTAATCGAACCGGATTGCCCGGCGGGCATAAACCCGGAAGATTGGACCGATCTGGAATTGGAGCGTCAAATTGCCGCGCCGAACGGACTGGTATTCTCCTTCCAGATCAATCCCAAGGTCCGGTTCTCGAATGGTCGGCCTGTTTCCGTGCGGGATATCCGGTATTCCTTCGAGCGGCTGATGGATCCGCTGACCCAATCGCCGTATGGGTGGATGATTCAGCCCATCCTGGGCGCATCGGATTTTGCGAGGGCGAAAGAGGATCAGATCAAGAATCTCCCAGCGGACCCGATTGCCCTCGATAGGATTGTGGGGATCGAAGAGATCGACTCCAGCACAATCCGTTTTCGGCTGACCGATCCTTATGCGCCGTTTCTGCACAGCCTCTCACTTCCGGCAGCAGGCATTCTGCCCGCGACGGAAAGCGAGGCAGCTATCGGGGATGCCACGGCGCAGTTTCCACTGGCTCGGTTGGGCAGCGGGCCTTGGGAACCGGAATCCATCGATCCGACACGGGAAATTGTCCTCAAGGCCAAAGAAAACCATCCCGCGCGCGCGTTCATCCGCACTGAGCGACTCCGGTTCCAGATTGTGAATGATTCGGAAGAGATCGAACGGCTTTTTCTTAATGAATCCGTGGCGTTGATTGACCTGGTTCCGGAACAGCGAGCCAAGTGGCTCCAGAATCCGGCTTATCGGGAGCAGATTATTTCGGCGACACATCCCTCTACTACGCTGCTCGGATTCAATTTCAGAAAACCGCTATTTCAGAATCTTCAGGTACGGCGGAAAGTCAGGGAGACAATTGATCCCAGCCGGATCGCGAACGACATCGGGGCACATTTGGTGGTTACGTGCGAAGGACTGCTGCCTCGAAACCTGATCCATGTTTCCCATGTCTCACGCTTGCCGGAAATACCGCTTTCGCCAGATGAGAACCTCGGTTCCGGTTGGCCTGTGTTGATATTGATCTCGCCTGCCGGGACTCTTTTCAGCCAAACTGCGGAACACATCCGGCAGGATATGGCGGGCATTGGGGTATCCCTCGATATCCGTCTTCTCGAACAACCGGAGTACGGACAATCTTTGCAGAACGGTGATTTCGATCTTGCGATCCTTTCGGTGAATACCCTGTCACCGGACCCGCGTGAGATGCTCTCGATTTTCCTGATCCCGGAAGGAGTTCCGGGGGGGCGCAACGTGACCCGATACGCAAATCCCGACTACGATGAGATTGTGAAACAGTCGGATATGACTCCCGGATTCCGGGACCGGAGCCGCTTGTATCTAAAAGCAGAGGATTTGCTTCGCCTGGATTGTGCGGCGGTATTTCTGTGGCATCCGGTCGATTTCCGGATTCGACATAAGTGGCTTTCGGGATTCCGATATTCGCCGTTCCCTTCCCAGGTCACCTGGAACGGGATGTTTCACGAGACCAATGAGAAACGATATGAGAGTCCGGCAAATCTTCCGTCCCTGGAGAAAAGGAAAAAGAGAATATCGGGGGAATTGACTATTGCGACAGCGGTTATTCTGGGGTTTGTGCAGGGGCTGACGGAGTTCCTGCCGATTTCCAGTTCGGGCCATCTGAAAATCCTGGAGCATCTTCTGGGGCTTCCGGGCGGGGCGCAATACCTGTTTTTCGATTGCCTGTTGCATGTGGGGACTCTGCTTGCGGTGCTGCTGTTCTATCGAGCGGATCTGAAGGTTCTGCTGAAAGCGCTCCTGGACGCGCCGAAGGAATACGTGACTTATTTCAAGGCCCAGAAGAAGGAAAGGAAACTGAGTGAGCCGGTTGCTTTTCTATCGTATATTCTAATCGGAACTCTTGTAACCGGGGTTTTTGGGCTGATATTTAAGGACATCCTGGAATTGCTGTTCGACAGCTTGCCGGCGGTGGGATTCGCACTCATCATGACTGGGGTTCTCTTGCTGGCGGCCAAGAATCCGAGAAAGCAGTTGAACCCGTCCGATCTGTCATTCAAGACAGCGGCGAAGATCGGTCTGGCGCAGGGATTTGCGATTATCCCCGGTCTGTCCCGTTCCGGGACAACGATTGCCGTGGCGCTGATGCTCGGTGTGAGGAGGGAAATGGCGGTCCGGTTCTCCTTTCTTCTATCGGTTCCGGCGATTGCAGGCGCTACACTCCTGGAGGCCATGGAAACAACCCGGAAAGTGGCATTGATTCCCGCGCTGGCTGGAACCGTGATGGCTTTTCTTTCCGGTCTGTTGTTTCTCTGGTTTCTGGTGTTGCTGGTTCGGAAAGAACGGTTCCATGTTTTTGCTTATTACACGATCCCACTCGGAATCCTGGTTCTGTTCGGTTTGTGACGATGACCGAAATCCGCCGGCAAGATGACGATGCGGCTGTTCTCACCTCCCGGCTCTTTCTCCAAGAATGGAGAGAGGGATCTCTGTGAAAGTATTTCAGTTACTTTTGCGGACCGAAATCTCAGAGACCGCCAATGATCCCGCGAAAATTGCGAGACGGAAATCGGCGGCCCCGTTCTGGCGATTGACAAATCGAGCATCCGTCAATGAAAGACTCGCTGTTTTCCATTCACCGCTATTCTCACAGCGAACAACAGTCGAGTCTTTATACACGCCGTTCAGGGTGGCCTTGCGGTCGTGCGAATCGTATTGCAGAAGGAATTGCGAGAATCCCGTGTCGAGATAAGCCACCCGAATCTCGATGGGACGCTGTTCCTCAAACGAAAACGGATCGGCGATGGAGAAATAGAGATACGTGGTGTTCTTTGTTTCAGGTGAAAACAGGCAAGACCGCCCGGCCCGCTCGCCGATAGACACCGGCCCGTCGGGTTGACCTCGTACCAGGTAAAGCCCTTGCTCCTTCAGACCGTCCTCAAGAAGTATTTGTACAGATTCGGCGTTTGCATACTCTTTCCCGATTTGCGACCCCGGTCTCGGTAGCGGATCGGGATATTTTAATTCAATCTGCTCCGTCGATTGTTCGTTCTTCTTGAACTTGTCGGCGAATTCCGCCGTCAAACGGATGTATTGATCTCCGTATTCTCCGGATCGGCAGACATCCGTTCCCTCGTGCATTTCATTCCAGGTTTCAATGAGAGCAATTCGGGCATCGCTGCGCAACACTTGCAGCCATCCCCATTTGTAGAAATTGCCTCCTTCACGATCGCGGATGGGGGTGGAGCGCCCGGGAACGGCGCTGTCGTTATAGCCCGGCCCGACACACGCCACCCCGTGAAAACTCGGCCCGTCCAGCGCGGCTCCCCAGGCGTAGACGTTCTCCGTTTTCATATTCCAGGAAACCTCTCGGATGATATACGGTCGAATACCGTGAAACTCGGATGCGAACTGCTCATACACATAGTCCGCAGTGGATTGGTCGTGCCCGGAGGCGAATCCGGACCCGTACAGCACAACGATGGGTTTTCCGTCGATAGCCGCCCAGTGTTCGGGTTTAATCTGTTGAAAGAAATCCCGGATGGTGCGATAGAAGAGATCTTTTCCTTCCGGCGCAGTGAGGTCGGGCTTCGCCGGTTCGCCGGATTTTCTGCGGACTCCCGCGAGAAGGGTGGAGGTGTCATAGAACAGACCGATTTTCGGGACAGGCTCCCCCCGACGTTGGCGTTCTTCAATGGCCCGTTGAAGCGGTCCGAGGCCGCGCACGCTGAACCACGTGCCGACGGAAAAATAGTTATCCAATGTTCCCCAATACACCGGCAGGATGAAATCAATTCCCGCTGCCGCGATATCCGCAAGTTCCCGCTCATGCCAGGCGACGGAGTTATAGCTCACCATCTCCGGTTCCGGGAAATGATCCTGCAGGGCATCATCCTGATAAGCCCCGTCATCATAGAAATGCTCATCGGGATAATCGTACCAATAGAAATAGTACGTTCCTACAATACGGTCCCGGGATGAAAAACTCTCGATTTTCGACAGGCGATTTTCATTCCAGTTTACCGCGAACTGGGCGTAAACCGACCCGGCGATCCACACCATCAAAAGAAAAACGACCGATACGCGACGCATTTTTCTGTTTCTCCTTCCTGTTATTGAAGACCGAGGAGGTTTCTATACATTATCAGAAGAGCATACGGAAAGCAGGCGAGCGGCATTTCGAGGGAGGTGTGAAACCCTGCCCGCAGGGTTCCCTGTCGCGGTATACTTAAAAGAGGCGACCTGCGAGATTGTCTCAAGAGATCCGGAATTGCCCGCTCAAGGCTGGGGTTGACAAGTCGAGTCGATTCAACCTCCTTTGTATTTCCGACAATCTTGGCGGAGAGGCGGGCGCTTTCTTTCCAGGATTCTTTCAGACACTCTCCTGCGCCCCGCCTGAAAATTACAGACCGAAAGGAATCGCCATGAAAAAAGAAGATTTCGTGTCATTGATGAATGCTCTGGAAAAACCCACATTGAAACTGGCGTCCCTGATTCCGGACGACCGGCTGTACACATCGCCGATCCCCAACACGATGATCCTGAGCGGATTGCTGGCGCATCTGGCCGATTCGATGGAGTACCTCGGTCGGAACCTTGTCAGTGGCGAGTGGCCAATGCACTCCGAGGACCGGGATAAGCCGGTCAGTGCGAGCAAGAGCGAATTGATGGAGAAGATCCGGCAGGCGCATCAAGTAGTCCGGGATTCGTATGAGTCGCTCAGCCAGGCGGATTTTGAAACCAAATTGGCGGAAACGCCCTGGGGAGCGAAGGGGACCATCGAGATGCTCAGTATCGGAGTCCTGTACGGACACCAGATTCACCACAAAATGCAGCTGTTTATGGCGCTCAAGGTCCTCGGTATTCCGGTGGACACCGGGACACTGTACATGGGCCTGGATCCAGGGGTGATGAAGACGTAATCCGTCCCCGTCATTCCGGCGCAAACCGGAATCCAGGCCAATTCTCCCTTTCCCTGTCCTCGGGGACTGTACAGACCGGGGACGTGGATTTTTCATTTCCGGACCATGTAGGAATAGGGGATTGTAACCTGTGGGGCGGACGGGTTGTCGAGTTCAAGGAGCAGCTCGCCGGTGGCGAAACCCGGGGCTGGCCACGCAGAGTAACTCTACTTCAAGAACCGGAGCCTGGCCGTTGTCAGTCACTGAGAAGACGGTTTCACGGTGTCCGCAAAGGACTTTCTTGATAGCGCCTGGCTTGGCATCGTTCCACTTCAACGTAAATTCTTTCCTGCCGGACGCAGATTACCGCTGCCTTCAACTATTGCGAAAATGGATAACTCCTTATACCCCTTTATCGACCGTCGGGATGTCATGGGGGAACACAGCACTTCTCTCGAGGGTTACATACTCTCGATGTAGCATCCCAAGACCCGACGGACCCTGAGCAATTGCCTGACGAGCCTGTTAATATCCGCCTGCTTCAGACGTCGTTCCAGGCGGGCCGCCTGGTTACGCAACCGCTCGTTTTCCTCTTCCAACGGACAAGGCTCCCGATTCATAGCCACAGCACTGGTTATGCTTTTCCTTGCCGCGATCCTGTGGGCGATTTCTCAGGGGCTGGATATCGAATGCGGTTGTTTCGGCACATCCGATGCAGAGCAGATCGGGTGGTTCGTGCTGGTCCGGGTTTTGCTTTTATTGATGGCGTCGGTATGGCTCACGCGCAGAAATCTGGTGATCATGGGTTCAACGAAACAGGAACGGTCGACAGACAGAGACGCCTGTACTACCGAGCGATAACTCGAGAAGTTTAAAATCCCCCCCGCCGGTAATTCGGCGCTTCGCGGGTGATCGCGACATCGTGAGGATGGCTTTCCTGCAATGAGTTAGCGGTGACCTTCATAAATTGAGTTTTTGTGCGCAACTCTTCAATACATTTCACTCCGCAATACCCCATGCCGGATCGCAGACCCCCAACCAGCTGGAACACATGGGCGGAGAGACTTCCCTTATACGGAACACGACCCTCAATTCCTTCCGGGACCAGTTTGCCCTGGTCTGTGATGGTTCCCTGCCCGTATCGGTCGCCGCTCCCTTCTTTCATGGCGGCGAGAGAACCCATGCCGCGATATACTTTGAACGTGCGTCCCTCATACACCACGGTCTCACCGGGGGCCTCCTCCGTTCCGGCAAAGAGATTCCCGATCATCACAGCAATTGCGCCGGCGGCGATGGCCTTGGTGATGTCTCCGGAGAACCGAATCCCTCCGTCTGCGATAATTGGAATACCACAGGTGTCGGCAACTTTGGCGCACTCCACAATGGCGGTGACTTGCGGCACACCGGCTCCGGTGACCACACGTGTTGTGCAGATCGAACCCGGACCGACTCCGACCCGAACCACATCCGCCCCCCGGTCAACCAGGTATTTCGTGCCCTCCCCCGTCGCCACATTCCCTCCGATCACCACAATTTGCGGATACTCCGATTTGATGAACTCCACCATATCGCCGACTCGTTTGCTGAACCCGTGGGCCGTATCCACAACAACTGCATCCACACCGGCGCTCGCCAGCAACGGAAGCCGCTCTTCCCGATCTGCCGGGGATACCCCCACTGCCGCACCGACCAGCAATCTTCCGATGGAATCTTTCGCGGCATTCGGAAACCGCCGCTTTTTTTCAATATCCTTGATGGTGATTAAACCGACCAGGTTATTCTCATCGTCCACAACGGGAAGCTTTTCGATTCGGTGGCCGTGCAGGAATGTCACGGCATTATCCAACGTTGTGCCAACCGGCGCGGTGACCAGCTTCTCGCGCGGTGTCATCAGCTCCGTCACCCTCTTGCTTGTATCCGTCTCGAAACGCAAATCACGGTTAGTCAGTATCCCGACCAGTTTTGTCCCCTTGGTGATCGGCACTCCGGAAATATGATACCGGGCCATAATCTCAAGGGCTTCCGAGATCAAGGCGGTGGGAGGAAGTGTGATCGGACTGACAATCATCCCGCTTTCGGAACGCTTGACTCGATCCACTTCTTTCGCTTGTTCTTCCGGGCAAACATTCCGATGCAGGATGCCGAGTCCGCCTTCCTGGGCCAGCGCAATGGCAAGCCTGGAGTCGGTCACGGTATCCATCGGGGCGGAAAGAAGAGGAACCGCCAGCCGAATCTTCTCGGTCAGGGCAACGCTGGTATCGATTTCACTCGGCAGGAGCTCCGCATAATTTGGTAACAGGAGAATATCGTCGAATGTGAGTCCTTCCCCCCGAATCCGTTCGCTGGTCATTGCTTGTCACTCCCTGGAAAGATGGGTTGTTCTTTTCATCATACGAGAAAAACATCCCCTGAAAAAGTACACGGGCGGGTCTTTGTGGGACCCGCCCGATTTTCAGCGTTCTGATCGGTGACAAACGTTGTCTTTATGTCAGAAAAGGCCGAGGACAAACCCTCCACTTGCCGAGCTGTCTGTCACCGGGTAAAACAGCGGCGAAATGGTCTGGCTGAGCGTTGTCTCGAACAGGGCCGTGCTGTCCGTAATCGGACGAAACACCGGTGAGATCTCGATATCCGTTGTCAGATCGCCGTTGTACAGCGGCAGCCCTGAGCCATCCAGGGGAAGATTCGCCACATTCCCAACACCGTGCGCCGTGCCGAATCCGTCAATCACATAATAGCCCACAATTTTCCCGTGTCTCGGATCGACACTCGGAGACGTGATATTGGGTTTTCCGTAATTCGTGCGGTCCACATAAGCGACCAACTTGAGTCCGCGTCCGATATCAAATCCGAAATAGGGAGCCATCGTGGATGGGTCGGTATTGGAGAACGAAGTCCGATCGAAACTGTTCCAGATATCGGCCCCCGGTGCGGAAACCAGGTAAACCTCGCCATAGCTGGTCAGAAGAGCGTATCCCAGCCCGTTCGGGAACAGTTCCAAATCCTCCGCTATATCAAATCCGAAGTAGGGGGCATTCACTCTCGGATCGAACATGCCGTTCTTGGGATTTTCCCACGGGGCCGGAACCGGATTGCCGTTCCCATCTTCCAGCATGGAGTGGACGACTCCCAGCCCGCTGAGGAGGTAATACCCATTGGTCAACGCCACATCGCGACCGTAATTCGTGCTGCTGATCTGCGCACGATCCAGCGGAATCGCAATCGGTGTGTTCAAGGCGGAATCGGGCACTCCCAGCCCGGTGGCAGCCATCTTCCGAACTATTGAACTTGACACATGGCTGGTGGAGATAGAGAAGAACCGCGTAGAGACCTCAAGGTCTTTGGCAAAATATGGATGCCGATGATTCGGGGTCTGCGGTAATTCGGAGGCAACCCATGGCGCATGGCTCAGATACTCCCGCACTTTCACTTTGTCGGGATTTTGAGCCGGATTGGGATCGTAGTTCGCATCGAACACTTCCTGGCTTGGCACATAATGCCGACGATACATCGGACGGAAGCCGAACACATTAAAGAAATTCTTTGTGCCGACCAGAGGATCGTTTCTCCGTTCGTCCGGTGTAGCGTTGTTGATCTCGGTTTCGATCATCGCCAGCACTTCGGGGTTATTGACGTAATGAACGGCCCCGAATCCATCCAGGATGTAATACCCCTGGTACGCATTGGTGGCTGCGCGCCAATCCGGGGCGATTTCGAGATCCCGCACGAGGTCCCACGGGAAGAAATAGGGCAGGAAAACATCGGGATCATGCGAGGCGTTATAGACCCCTGTTCGAGTATGGAAATCGGGCACACCGGTCCGGAATTGCGGCGTCGCAGCCGGGCTTTCCCCGTAGGTGTGCACGCCGCCATACCCATCGGCCACAATCACGCCCACAACATTGTCATTGGGATCGGCAACAAAATCCATGTCGCGCTGGATATCGAAACCGAAGAAAAACGGGTACGCGAGGAAATCTTCCGTGACCGGTATCCGTTGCGCGATCCACAATTCATCGAAGAAATCCGGTCCCGACACCGAACGGGCAAATCCAATTCCCCCATAAACGTCCAATGCGGCGACACCATTCAAGGTCGCCGCATCGGGGAAATTGAGCCTCGGTAACGACGTCGGGGTTTCCGACTGACCATACACACTTGGATTCACGAAACTGATTGCAACCACCAGGACCAGACCAAGCTGTCGCAAGCGGCCGACACGAGAGTAGGTTGCTCGTTGCTTGTTCAATGAATCAAACCCCCTTTCGGCTATATCCTTAGGGATCTTTTGTTTCGAGTTGACCATCAAAACATACCTGTCCGTCTGCCATGAACATCCTCAGACCAGTTATTCTTAGTAGAAATCTTTCTTCATGTCAAGAACGAAAGGCCCTTTATGCCGAAAATGAGCGCGGAAAATTGCCACATCGGGCATAAAAAGGGTCCTGTTCACCTCTCTTCGTTCATTTGGCCGATCTCAAATCGCGCCGAAATACTCCCAATTATCATCAAAACCCATTGAAAGACCGAATTCGGATTGGAAATCCATCCTGCCGGACAGCTCAATATAGCGCATTTTTTCCGAAATGACTCGTGAACGTCGCATTCCAGGCTCCGATAACAGCATTATTTTTGCGCCAACCCATGCCGCATTCCCGATAAAGTTCACTTTTTCGATATCCATGGGCGGGATCAGGCCAACTTTCAGCGCCGATTCCGGTCGCAAATGGCTTCCAAACGCACCGGCAATTAAGACTCTGTCGATTCTATCGACCGTGATTCCCTGTTCATAACAAAGGATCTTAATGCCGGCTTTTACGGCCCCCTTTGCAAGCTGGATTTCACGTATGTCCTTATCTGTTAAAGAGATAGAACTCTTTTTATTTTCCCAGAGAACAAATCGGGTTCCTTCAACGTTTTCCCTGATTCGCTCTCGAAGCCAGTCGGGACCGGAGTATTCTTTCGGCGGCAGCAGCCGTCCGGTTCGATCCACCACGCCCGTTTCGAGCAGCAGGGCCAGTGCATCCACCAGACCCGATCCGCAGATGCCTGCCGGTTCCGCATCCCCGATCACCCCCAGACGCAGTTCGTTTCTTTCTACCCAGACCCGTTCAATCGCTCCCTCCATGGCACGCATACCCTGCGAGATTTCACCGCCCTCAAATGCCGGTCCGGCGGCGCAGGCGCACGCCGTCATATTATGTTGATATGTCAACACGATCTCCGCGTTTGTTCCGAGGTCCAACATTATCAGCGTCTCGTCGGACTCATAAAGCGAAGCGGCAAGAATATCCGCCACAATATCGCCACCGACATATCCGGCGATCACCGGCGCGACACAGACACACCCGTCCGGGTGAATCTTCACTCCCAACTCCCGCGCTTTCCACACAGAGGGGCGATGACAAACCGGAACGAACGGAGAAGAGGCGATCGGAGTGGGGTCCATTTGCAGAAAAAGTTGCTGCATGATGGTATTTCCTGCCAGGCTCACCGCGTAGATTTCCTCTTTCCGATCTGCAACCAGCTGCTCAATCAGCCTGTTCAGCGTCTCCGCAGCATGGCGATGCAGCGTTTCCAGGCCGTCTCTTCTCTCCCGGACATAGCTCAGCCGTGAGATCACATCGCCGCCACAGACAACCTGCCTGTTCGTCATTCCATGTTTAGCAAATTCCGTACCGGTTTTGACATCGTGAAGGGATGCCACCACCGTGGTTGTCCCCAAATCCACCGCGACTCCGTAAACGCCTTGTGTCGTCCCTTGTGAGTGCAATGCGAGCCAGTCCTCGCCGAACAGAACCGCTGTGACTGCCCAATTGGATTCTCGCAAAAGGCGGGGCAGATTGCGAAGCAGATGACCCGGAAGAGGCTTAGCGTGAATTCCTTGAGAGCGCAGAGCCTCCAGCAATCGCTCCTCATCGGCGCGTTGATCTGTCACCGATGGCGGTTGCAGAACCAAGTCCACCGCGCGCAAAGGGGACCGGATTTCGTACGCCGGTTCCTTCCCTTCCTGGAGGATTACATCCGTTTTGGCCGGTGTTTGCAACGCTCTCACATCAACCGGTCCAAGAATCTCCACCCGGCAACACAGCCGCAACCCCTTCTCCAATTCCTCCGGTGTATACAACTCCCTCTCTTCCTCGGATGGCAGGTTGACTTCCCCCCTGACATCGATTCGGCATTTCCCACAAATCCCATGGCCGCCGCATGGAAACTCCATGTCGATCCCTGCTTTGGATATCGCATCCCGGAGGGGGGTCCCGGTCGGAACTGAGACTGCTTTTCTTTCCGGCTGAAACGTCACAACCGCCTGATTTCTCATCTTTTACTTCCGCTGCTTCTCCTTTTATTGAAACATCTCAGGATGATAAAGATCACCGAACCATCCTAGTGCATTGTCCAACAAATGTCTTGCTCGATGGTTGGTCCGGCTGTTGCTTTCATTGTTATTCTGAACAAATAGGAGGAATCTCGGTCGAAATGACAACGTGCTCTGCTTCTTGGCTCTTTGTTCCTTTCCCGCTACACTCGACGGAAATTCGAGAAGACCTGGAACATGTCCTCCAATGATTGATATTACCGTTGACGACAGCCATCTCCCTTCCCGCGAAACGGAAAAACCGGCGCCTCCCGGGTCCCGATGGAGCCGAATCGTTCCGGCCGACCTGACTTGCTATCATTTGCTTTTTGTTCTTGCGGCGCTGGTTTATCTTTATTGCTGCATTCAAGCCCTTGATCTGACATACGTCGATTTCGGCGATGGGAATTATCTGTACCTTTCCTGGCAGCTTTCGCAAGGCGAGAAATTGTATGTAGACCTGCCCTCGCCACAGCCGCCGCTGCATCTTTTTCTCGGATCTATTCTGGTAAAACTCGGTGGCGGATCGCTGGTGGTTGTCCGTGTGTTTCAGGCGATTCTCCGGATTGTGACCGGCGCGCTGGTCTGGGCCATTGCGGGGCAGATTGGAAAAAGTTTGCTTATTTCCGCGCTGGCGGGGGTGATTTATATTTGGCTCCCCGAAGGGGTCTGGTGGAGTCGCGGCTACCAGTCCGAACACTTGCTGATCTTCATTCAATGTCTCCAGACTTATCTGTTTCTGAGGGCGCTTGAGAAAAAGGGTCCCGGACGGCTCCTGATTCTTTCCGGTGTGATTGGAAGCCTGGGAGTGTTCACCAATATGACGGCCGTGCCGTATCTGGCGCTGCAGATCGTTTATCTCATTTACCGGTTCCGTCCCCGCTTCATCCCATTTCGGAAGAAATCTCCTTCGCAGGCCCAACCGGGGTTTTTCTGGACGTTTCTTTTCTCATTGGGGATACCCTGTCTGCTGCTGTTCATGCTTATGAACTCTTACAGCCAGGGCCATTATCTCGACCAGGTTTGGAGTCGGCAGGTGGGCACATTCCCCACGCGGTCTCTCGGCGAGCTGGTCCGGCATGTTTCTTCCAAACTGACCACGGAATATGGGGATATTGTCGCGTTTGAAGGGGGATTTGTGCTCCTGGCGATTCTGGGCGTGTTGGTGTATCTGGGACTGGGGGAAAAGAATCCACATCGGGTCTATCTGTTGTGGTGGGCTATTGCTTCTTTTGGGTCCATCCTGTTTGTGACCAAGGGCGGCACGGTCGAGTATATTTTCACGCTGGGCGAGCCGGCTGTTGCCGTATTTTCGGCGTTTTTTCTTGGAACCTTTTTCATCGGTGTAGGTATCCCCACTACTGTGCAGGAGGTTCGCAGAACCCCTGTTCTGTCTTGGGGGAAAATCATCCTGGTGGTCCTGTTCCTGATTCCGACGTTGTGGGTCAAAGGAGGATGGCTTATCGTGCAGACCATGCAGAACCGCATGTCGGTCATGGAGTTTCCTGAGCCGCAGGTTCAGGCCGTTCGCTATATCATCGAGAAATACACGAGGCCGGACGATCCGATCATCGCCGTGCCGTTTTATGCGTTTGTCTCCGGCAGACGGTTGGCCGCGCATTTTCCTTATGATTTTATCCTGGCCTTCGCTTACGACCACGAATATGAGGCCCTGGAACGCGAATTGGGCAAACAGTTCGGGTTGCCGAGAATCGATGCATGGCGGCAGGAACCTGAAAATCCTCGCACGCCCCTGTATGGCGCAGTGGAAATCGCCCGTCTTCGCGCGGAATTCGACAAAAATCCCAATCTATACGAGAAATACAGCGCCCTGAATATGTTTCTGAAACTGAATCAACTTCTCAATACCCAGCAAATCCCATTGGTTATCACCAACCGACGCAACATCTTGACCTGGCTTCCCTTGTTGTATCAGCCTTTGAGGGATCGGTATGACATTTTGGATATTGAGGTCGGACCGGGCAGTCCGCTGGAAGGCCGTTACGACAGATCATCAAAGATTCTGTATTCACGTGAGGAGCAACTGCAATTCTTTATCCCGCGCCGGTATGAAGCCCCAGCGATGCCTTCCTCTGCCGGTTAGGTACCGATTGTGGAGCAAGCGCGTGGCGCGAACGATTTTTACCGTGGATTCCCGTCTGAGAATGGACTGATCCGAATTGCGGATCGACAGGTTGCGCGTTCGAATCTCGCCGGGTGCGCTCCTGTTCTGCCGGATGACCGCTTGTTCTCATAGACAATTCAGGTGGTAGCGGACCCACGCTTGATACTCGGGAAAGACCATGCGACTCCACATACTAATCCAAACCATATATAGTAGGCATGTGGCTTGACTAACGAATGGATTCGGGTAGAATGTGTAATTATGACAAAATCGGATGCACGTTCGCTGAGTCAAGAGAGTCAAGAGGACCTTCGGATGCGGGTGGTGCGCGCGATTGTAGACGGGATGAAACAGACGGAAGCCGTTCGGGTGTTCCAGGTTTCG
>JAKQSI010000014.1 GCA_029570205.1 Candidatus Omnitrophota bacterium
CGAGTCCGTCAACCAGGACACGCTGTGTTGTCCCGACCATCCCGGCCTTGCGTTGCCCGGCGATCTCCTTGAGGAGCTCCGCCAGAACGTGCAGGCGCCGCTTTTTTTCCGCCTGGGGGACATCGTCTTTCATTCGGCTCCCGGTGGTTCCGGGTCGGGGTGAATACATCGCCACAAAGGCCATGTCGAAGGCGAACTCCTCCATCGCGCGGCGCGTGTTCTCGAACTCGGCCTCGGTCTCGCCGGGAAACCCGACGATGATATCGGTAAAGAGGGTCGCGTCGGGAACCAGGTCGCGGATCCAGCCGACAATCTCGCGATAGCGAGCCAGTGTGTAGGACCGGCGCATTCTGGCAAGAACAGCATCGTCCCCGGACTGGAGCGGGAGATGGACCTGCCTGGCAACGGCTTTCCGGTCCCGCATGACCTCAAAGACCTCGCGGCTCATATCGGACGGATGCGGCGAAGTAAAGTGGATCAGCGCTTCATGCCCGCTCTTTTCAATAATCGAGGCGGCGTCATCCAGGAGTCGTGCAAAGACCGGCAGGCTCCCCTCCCGGTCACGCCCGTAGGAATTGACGTTTTGCCCGAGAAGGGTGAACCGTTTATACCCCCGCTCAAGGAGTCCGGATATTTCGTCCAGAATTTCTTGCGAATCCCGCGAGACCTCGCGCCCGCGCGTGTAGGGAACAGCGCAGTAGGCACAAAAGCGGTTGCAGCCATTCTGGATCGGGATCCAGGCCTGGATGGTCGATTCGCAATGGGGGGCTATTTTCCAGTAGCCTGTGCGATCCGGACCGGATGCAAGACCTTCATGGGGAACAAAGGGCACACCATAGGTGGAGAGGAGGTCCGGGAGTTTCGGCAGATCCTCGATGGAAAACTGCAGGTCAAACAATTTTGCAAATTTCTTGCTGTCCCGTTCGAGTATGCATCCCGAGACAAATGTGATGACCTGTTCCCGGTCGCGACGTTCGTTCCAGGCCACAATCCGGCCGTAGACACGATTGATCGAGGTCTGCCGGACGGAGCAGGCGACGACACCGAGAATATTGGCTTCCTCTTCATTTTCCGTTTTCTCGAAGCCGAGTTCTTCGAGAACCGCGGCCACACGCTCGGAATCCGAAATGTTCATTTGACAGCCATAGGTCACCAGAAAGTACTTCATCCCTCAAACATACGCATTGCGGACGGATTTGTGAGCGCAGCACCGTTGCACGACAAAAAAAGACACCCCGCATCGGAGTGTCCTGTGAAACCACACGGGTACTGGATGGTGGCCGATCCCTCTTTCAGAGCCGGATCCCGGCCGCCAGACTGAGATAGTTGACCCATGTGAAGTTGTACACCTTGTCATTGTCCGCGCCGCCCTCGACAACACGCCAGCCTCCGCGGAAGAAATACTTTCCGTCGAGATCGTACTGGATTCCGAGAAGAATGTCCTCGGCCCGACCCTGGGGTGCGGCCAGCGCATCGCCATCCAGAAGGAGCGAGAGCCCGCCGCCCAGGAACCACTGCAGGGAGAAATTGACGAGCGGAACAAACCCGGTATTCACACGCTCGCTCTCGGCCGTTTCCCCGCGCACGGAGATGGCCGCGTCCCGGATCTTGGCCGTCAACCCCAGTTTAAACTGGAAGGTCGGTTCATCCACCAGGGTGTAGCGGTACGTCAGGCGATACGAATCAAACCGGTACTTCGCTTCCAGCATCTCGCCCGCGGCAAAAGTCTTCCCGTAATAATCAATCGCCTTGGGCGCAATCCCGCTGGCATCGAATCGCAACGGCGCAATCAGAACGGAAAGCGCATGATCCTTGTTGATCTCCCAGGTTGCACGCAACCGGAAATAGAGGGATGCGTTGGGGTTGAGATCGTCCTGGATCGAAAAGAGGGTCCCGCTGTCCCCGGGAATCCGGACATCATTATATGAAGTGAAAGCGCTTCCAGTCTCGAATTCGAACACCATGCCGGCTGAGCTTTTTGCGGGAAACGCCAGGTTGAGAAGCAGGATAAAAAGCAGAACCGGGAGAATTCCAAGAAATCCCCTGTTCCGGATCATACGCTGATCACCTCGCGCACGCCGGGGACATCCTGCTTGAGCTGGCGTTCTACACCCATCTTGAGCGTCATCTGGCTCATCGGGCATGTCCCGCAACGGCCTGTCAGCCGGACTTTGACGACACCGTCATCAGAGACCTCCACAAGTTCCACATCTCCGCCATCGGCTTGCAGCATGCCGCGGATATTTTCAAGACTGGCCTTGACCTGTTCTTTCATCGTGATACACTCCCTCTGTACTAGTCTATATTGAAAAATACACATGGAGAACCGAATGCGCAAGCTGCTCTTGTTGAAGATCGTCAATCCCCTGTTGGGACTCGCATTCCTGGCACTGGTCGTGTCCCTGCCCTTTGTTGCCGTCAAGGACTTGTGGGTACAGGAGATGAGCCAGTTGCATAAAGCCGCCGGAATGATCTTTACGGTGCTGGCCATCGTCCATATCATTTTGAACTGGTCATGGATCACAAATACCTTTTTCAGGAAAACGAAATCCGGGGAGTAACCGGCATCAATCGGCAAAAAACGTCAAAATTTCCCGGGTATCCTGCATGACAAAGTCCGGCACCAGGGTTTGGTGGGCCCGGCCCATGCGATCGGCAAGAAAGGCCATCCGGATCCCGGCATT
>JAKQSI010000025.1 GCA_029570205.1 Candidatus Omnitrophota bacterium
AGAACAAACTCAACCGAGATATCCTTCGTCATTCGAAGGTCGATAAAGTGATATTCCCGAAACCGCCCATTATTCAGTAAACCCGGGCGGTCTTTGCAGCCTTCCTCCGGCGGGGCCGGTAATCGGGTAAAGAAGGCGTCACCGGACACACCACAGACGAAGGCGTGAAAATACGCACAATCCCCTCTCTGTCCCCCCGAACTTTGGGGGAGAGGGTTCCTCCCCCGAAGATCGCGGGAGGCCAGGTGGGGGTTGACCGTATAGCGCAAAACTCCTCGGCGTGATGGTTGCGACCGAACTTTCTTTGGAGTGACGGACAATGGCCGACATTCTCTCGCAAAGTGAAATCGATGCGCTTCTGTCCGCATTTGCGACCGGCGAAAGCCCCACCGATGTCGCCGCCGAGGAAGAAGAGAAAGTCCGCCAGGTTAAAGTCTATGATTTCAACCATCCGGACCGCTTCTCAAAGGACCAGATTCGGACGATGCACCAGCTCCACGAGCACTTCGCCCGGATCTTCTCTACCTCCCTGTCTGCATTTCTCCGCACCATCGTTGAAGTGAAACTGGCTTCCGTGGACCAGATCTCCTACGAGGAATTCATCCGGTCAATTCCCAATCCGACATCTCTGAACATTATCAACATGGACCCGCTGGAAGGCGACGCGCTGATGGAGCTTTCTCCAACCCTGTCGTTTCCGGTGGTAGACCGCCTGATGGGCGGGCAGGGACAGGTGTTCAAGAAAAATCGGGAGTTGACCGAAATCGAGCAGACCATCATCGAGAAAGTGCTGTATCGTTCCTTTGACTGCCTCCATGAAGCTTGGGCCAATGTCCTGCCGCTCAATTTGTCGCTGGAGGCATCCGAAACCAATCCCCAGCTTCTTATGCAGCGGTATCTTCCCTCTGAGATGGTCATTCTGATGACCTTCGAGGTCAGCATGGGCGATATTTCGGGTACGCTTTCGTTCTGCATTCCCTATCCCACCCTTGAACCCATTGCCATGCAGCTTTCGAGCACCTCCTGGTTTTCCGCCTCGAAAAAGGAACTTTCCGAGGACCATGCGGAGATTCTCTATAAGCGACTGAAACGTGTGAATCTTCCCATTATTGCGTATTTGGGTTCGGCGAGATTGAAGATCCGGGAATTGTTAGATTTGTCGGAAGGGGACGTGGTTCAACTGAGCCAACGGGTGGATGAGGACCTTTATATTTGCGTGGGCAAGGAATACCGATATCGCGGAGAGGCGGGCACGCACCGCAAGAAAAAGGCAGTGAAATTGAAGCTGATCCTCCCCAGCAAGGATGAGATGTGAGACGCATGACGGTTGAATCGCAAGGGCTTCGGGAGAACAGAAGGAGAGAATTATGGTCGCGGAAGCGCTGACCCAGGCCGAAATTGATGCATTGCTCAGCGGCGGGCCACTGCCGGAATCGCCTCCACAGGCTCCCGAACCGTCCGGTGCGGCCCCGGCGCCATCCCTCATCACCGCCGATGAGGAAGATGCCGTCCGCAATTATGCCGAGATTGTTGCCTCCGCGGGAAGCAATGTTCTATCTACCATTTTGGGAGACGATGTTTCCATCAGTGTGGAGGATGTGGTCGAGACCGATCCGAAAACCATTGGGGAACAGATTAAAGAGAAAATCGTTTCGTTCACGATGAATTACTCCGGTCTCATCAGCGGTCAGACGCTGTTGAATCTGGGTTTTGAAGAGAGTTTGAAATTAGCGGGGCAAATGACAGGTGGCGGCGAGATACACGAACTCGCCGATGTCGAGGAAAGCGCGCTGAACGAGGCGATTCAGCAGATGATCAGCGCCGCCAATACGGAGCTTGCCACGCAGCTGGGCGGCGAGGTCGGAATCGACCCGCCGGATATCGTTGTCAGGCCGGACAACCTGGGCGAACTGCTTCCACCATCCGACCAGCGTGAGATTCTGGTCTCCTATCGCATTGCATCGCCCGGCCTTTCCGGCAGGCTGACCCAGATTCTTCCGCGCAATCTGGTGCAGGGGATGATGGATGCCGCCGCCGGGGCGGGTGCAAGAGCCGCAGTCTCCGACCGCCGCGCTTACGCCGGCGCCCGGGCCGCACCGGAGATCCTCACTCAACCCGCTGCTTTCCAGCCGCTTGTGGCCGAAAGGGAAGGTCCCAGCGCAGAAATCACCAACCTTGAACTCATCCTGGACATCCCCCTGGAGGTCAAAGTCGAGTTGGGTCGTACAACCCGCAAAATCCGCGAGGTACTCGAACTGGGTCCGGGTTCCGTCGTGGAACTGGACAAACTCGCCGGGGAGCCGGTAGATATTCTGGTTAATGAGAAATTATTCGCCAAAGGCGAAGTTGTGGTTATTGATGAAAACTTCGGTGTCCGGATCACGGATATTTTGACCATTGAAGAGCGCATTGAGGCGCTCAAATAACGAAATGGCGGAACCGGCAAGAAATCTCAGGATTGTCGATCTGTTGTCCCTGCGACCCGGTCAGGTCCTTCGCCTTCACCATGTCCATGACCGTCCGGTCTTGCTGCCCACAGAGGAGAATATCCCCGATGAGGAACTTCTCGCCGAACTTCTCCCCACCGGTCAACCGGGCCTTCTGGCAGGTAACCTGAATAAGATTCTTGAATGCACCGTAGAGACACAGGTTGTGATTCGCCACGAAGGTGGCAAAATACTACAGGTATTCCTTCTCGACCCGCGCTCGTGGAAATATCTTCTGGAAGAGACGGGCACAGAGGTCGAACTGCGCATCGGCGGGAGGATCTTCGCCCATGGAGTAGTTCAGGGCGGAGACGAACCGGGTATCCGGATCTCTTCGCTTGTGGAGCGCAGGTAATGCACCGCTTCCCCCTCCCATTATCCGCAACGGCAGGCCGACTGCTGCCCCTCCTGCTGGTCTTCTCTTTTCTTGTTCCCCTATCGGCACAGGATGAACAACCATCGGCCACGGAGGTTCGTTCCGGAACCCCGGCCGTCGGTGTGGCCCCCAGCGATGAAGAGAAAACCTCGGATACCCGCAACAACCTCTTGGACAACATCGCGAAGGATTATGACCGACTGAATGCCTCACCTGCCGGCCAGGGGGAAACCGAGAAGTCGCCCGACTTACAGGATCGGCAATCCGGAGGATACCTGGGTCCATTGTTAGCGCTCGCGGTCGTGGTGGGGCTGATTCTCTGTTCGGGATGGGCTGTAAAACGATTTCTGGGCGGGAGCGTGGCAGTCCCTCGCGGGAAAATGCGTGTCATTGCCTCCTGTCCGCTTTCCCAACGTTCACGACTGTATATTATCGAGGTAGAAGGCCAACGGTTTCTGATCGGGGAAGGAAACGGGCAGGTTTCATTGATTGGACGCCTGGACACCAGCGTCGAACCCCAGAACATCGACACCGGGCTCACGGGTGAGGAAACGACACCCGAAGATCAGGCGGGATTGAATCCGACTTTCGCCGATCGCTTGCGCGAATGGGAACGATCCGTTTCGGGGCAGAGCGTGTCGGGTGAGGTTCGCACCAGCCTTCGCCTGATGGAAACGCTTGCGCGACGGCTTCGCCGTGGCAGGGATCTTCCGGAGGATCGGTGATACCGGGTTTGCGACAGGTCTCGCCGGTCTGCTTCCAAAGAGACCGGACTCTCAACTCAAGGGTAAGCAAATACAAGGTCGGATATGGGACCCGCTCCCATGGTTATTTGACATCATTTCCGTAGTTTCTTGAGACAGATGTCTTTTTCTCGAAGCCATTTCCATATTGTGGTGATGGATACGAAAATCCCGAATTGATTCTCAATTAACTTATGGACCGCCTTACAGGTCCAGCGTCGGAATGGGAGGTCGAAATCGTGAGGAGTCTTGTTCTTGATTATTTGGATAATTCTCTTGACATCCCGGTCGCCAATCTGCATCACACGCCGACGACCGAGCGGCTTATTCTTCAGGATTTCCATTCCGCCCTCGCGGTATTGTTTCAGCCATAAGTACACTGTGCCGCGAGGCAATCCGAAACCATTCGCAACCTCGATAACTCTCGCTCCTTTAAGCACTTCGCTTACAGCCTTGAACCGGAGCGCTTCCTGTTCACCCCGAGTCGCCGAGCGCCAATCTTTTTTCTCTTTTTTCATTATTCGTCACCACTTCTTTCTCAAGGATCTTTTTCGTTTTTCCGATCCTGACGGAGGAACGCAGATTCCTGCCCGGATGGAAGCAGCAGAACATCGATTTCCTCTCTCATCCGTCCCGGTTCTCCAAATCCGGAAGAAACCGTTTTACCTCCAAGCGGCCACCGAATCCGCCCGGCTTCCACCAGACGGCAATTACACGATGGAATATCCCCTGTGTCAAGGAAGATATCAATCTATGTCGAGCCAACCGTGAAGTGCACCCAAGTAGCGGGATTATCCTCGGCGATGGAATTGTATATATCCTGAAACCGGATTTCTTCATAAGTCGCACCGTCGAGCGGAGCCTGAATCACTTCAGTCATTCGATCCTTGACTGCTGACATCTCTGGTTCCTATCGTTAGGCGTGTCTTTTTTTGAAATTACAATTCGTGCGTCACGGATGTAAAGGATAGGATTCACTGTCGGCCCCGGCTTTCCAGGTCCAAAAGGAACTGTTTTACTCCCAACCCACAGCCGAATCCGCCGAGTTTCCCCTGGCAGGCAATCACGCGGTGGCAGGGAATCACGATGGGAATGCGATTGGACCCCACCGCCTGCCCCACAGCCCTGGCTCCACGAGGACAACCGACTCGCGCGGCAAGCTGCCCATAGGTCAGTTTCTCTCCATACGGGATTTCCAGCAGCGATTCCCAGACTCTTTTTTGAAACGGTGTGCCGAGAACTTCAATGGGAATGTCGAATTTCATGCGCGATCCGGCGAGATATTCTTCAATCTGTTTCTGTGCAGCATCCAGCAGCGATGTCGGTTTCTTTGATATCCGAAATCCGCAGCGCACCAGGCAGTCCCGGAATTCGGATTCGCTCTGTCTGATTCCCACCGCAACCAGGCGCCCATCTGCCTCGGCGAGATAAATCCGTCCGATGGGCGATGAGAAAGAGCGGAAGAAACAGGTGCGGTTCATTCTAATGTCCCATCCCGTCATCGCGCGCCTCCCTCCGGCGGGGCCGGTGATTGGGGTGAAGAAAGCGTGTTTCCCGCCCTTCTTTGCCAGGCAGAGGCGCCTGGCCTACTGGTGGGACAGGCCTCCGTGCCTGTCGATGGGCGAGATTTCTTAGGAGGAGCCGCCCGGAGTCTCCGAAGGGCGGCGACGTGGCGATCTCATCCTTTGCCGAGATTCCTCACATTCGTTCGGAATGACAATATATGACATATAAATATATGACATATACTACGCGAAGACTCCTTTCCTTGGCAGGAAATCGCGTAACGGGCAATCCTCACATCGCGGCTTCGCGCGGCAGAACTCATTGCCCACCGCAACAATCTGCGCGTGAAAGTCATTGTAGAGTCCGATATCTTCAGGCAAATTCGTTGTGAACCAGCGTTGAATCTCGTGATAATCCGCTTTCTCATTCAGCCAGCCGTGGCGGGTCACTACACGATGGGTATAGAGGTCAACGACAAAAATCGGCAATCCGCCCGCATAGAGCAGGATGGAATCGGCGGTTTCGGGGCCGATCCCGTTGATTTGCAGGATTTCCTGCCGCAGCCTTTCGAGCGGCTGACGGAACATCGCAGCAAGGCTTCCGCGATAGTTCTGTTCCAGGAAATTCGCGAAAGACTTCAGCCGTCGCGCCTTGATATTGTAATACCCGGACGGGCGGATCAGTTCCGCAAGGTCTTTCTCGTCGATTCGAATGAGCGCCCTGGCGGAAACCATTTTGTGCGCTTTCAGGTTCGCAATGGCGCGTTCGACATTCTTCCAGGCGGTATTCTGAGTTAGAATGGCCCCGATAATAATTTCGATGGGTGTCTGCCCCGGCCACCAGTTTCGGTGACCGTAATAATCGAGAAGTGTGCGATAGACCGAGAGCAGGTCCGGGACCATCGGCTTGTTTTCTGAGTGACGAGCGGCCATGAGTTCATCCGTGCATGAAAAAATCAGGGGCATTTCCGTTGTCTTGCCGGCCTGTAACGAGGCCCCGTGCATAACGGAACTGATCCGGTCCCTGGATGCCCAATTGCGCAGCCTGGGTGTCCCGTATGAGATCATTGTTGTGGATGACGGGTCAAGCGATGGGACCGGGGATCTGGCGCAGCAGGCGGGTGCGCGGGTCCACCGCCATCCCGTCAATCGCGGCTATGGAGCCGCTGTGAAAACCGGCGTCCGGCTGGCAACCAATGAATGGATTCTCCTGATGGATGCGGATGGAAGTTACCCGGCGGAGGCGGTCCCGGATCTTGTTTCGCATCTTGAAGTTGCCGATATGGTTGTCGGTGCGCGAACGAAGCCGGGGGCCAAAATCCCCCGGTTCCGTCAGCCGATGAAATGGCTCCTGGGCAAAGTCGCAAACTATCTTGCCGGACGGAAGATCCCCGATCTCAATTCCGGGATGCGTCTCGTTCGCCGGGACCTGTTTGAGGATGCGCGTGGTCTGTTGCCGGATGGCTTTTCGCTGACCACGACATTGACTCTGCTGTTCTTCTCCGAATCGCGGTACGTGGAGTATGTCCCCATCGAATATCACGAGCGTGCCGGTTCCTCCAAGTTCCGTCCCGTGCGGGACACGTGGAACCTGACCCTGCTGCTGATTCGAACCGTGCTGCTGTTCAATCCGCTGAAAATCTTCCTGCCGTTGAGCGCACTGCTCCTGCTTGCAGCGGCACTCGTGGCTATTTTGAGTTATACAATTCTCGAACGGTTCCTGGACACGACTTTCGTGGTATTGCTCCTCTCTTCGATGCAGTTCCTGGCCCTCGGATTCCTGGCGGACCTGATCAACCGCAGACGACGGCCGCAGAGCTGGTAGGACAGGCCTCCGTGCCTGTCATTCCGCAGAGCTGGTAGGACAGGCCTCCGTGCCTGTCATTCCACAGAGCTGGTAGGCCAGGCCTCCGTGCCTGTCATTCCGCAGAGCTGGTAGGCCAGGCGTCTCTGCCTGGCAGAAAAAGCGCCCGTCACGTCATCGCGAGGAGTGGCCCGGAGTTTGCAACGGCGAGATTGCCACGCTTCGCTCGCAATGACGATATGGTAAAGACTATTCGGTTACACAACACTAGCACACTAGAACGACGGAAAGATCGGCCTCAGGTAAGCGTGTGCCAGCCGCAATCCCTCATCGAATCGTCCGTTCTTCTGCGAGAATGTCGAGTCCTCATGCTCAACCACCATATTCCCGTTGTAGCCCACTTCGAGCAGCGTTGTGAAAATATCCTGCCATTTCAGTGCCCCCCAGCCGGGGATACGGAAGCGGAACGCCCCGCCCGTGCAGCCACGCTGATACATTGTCTCCGGAAGAAACTCTACATCCTTGAGATGCACATGATGGATACGCGGGGCAAACTCGCGGATCACCCGCAGATGGTCGATTCCCTGCCAGTAGAAATGCGAGGGATCATACTCAAACCCGATGGCCTCGCTGGGGACCGCCTCAAACATCAGGCTCAGCCCTTCGGGGCAGATGCCGATGTTGATCCCGTGATTGATATCATCCCCGCCGACCCAGTTCTCGAAGACAACTTTGACGCCGCTGTCTTCGGCAACGCGGGCAACAGGTTCAAATGCTTTTTTGAAATCGGGAATGCTGTCCCGGATGCTTTTTGCGGGATCGCGCCCGGTCATGGCGGCGACACATTTCACGCCCATCTTGCCTGCCGCCTGAACGACGGTCTTCATATAGGCGATTTTTTCCTCGGTCTGGTCTGCCGGGTGGAGATAGTTCGTATAGGCCGCCAGCGCGGAGATCTCCAGGTTATGCTTCGCGAAATCCTCCAGCATTCGTTTCTGCCCATCCGCCGTGGCAATCGCATCCCCGGCGGGATTGTCCTCGCGGACTTGCACGCTCATGCACTCATATCCGATGTCCTGAAGCACGCGAAGCCGGTCTTCCCGGTAATTATCCAGCACGCCCAGTTTTCGCACAGGTTTCTTTGTTGCAGCCTCGGTTCCTGCTGCGTGGGCTTCTTTGGCGAGCGCGACCCCGGCGGCCACCGCTCCAACTCCGACTGTTGCACGTTCCACAAATGTTCTGCGACTCAACGACGACATGCTTATTGTCCTTTCACAAGACGATGACTCGTTCGATTGTCGAAACGATGACAGGGTATCCGATCCGGGAGGATTGAACAATGCAGGTCAGCCGAAGTGAAAAGGTCGTGGATTGATGGGATTTAGATGAAGATCATACCGCCGGTTCAATAGGTTCCAGATACAGCGCTATGTGCCTCTTGGATATTCTTGAGCGCTTCGTCCCTGGAGTCGCCATCGCTGATACAGCCCGGCAAGGCAGGAACCGTCACCGTATAACCACCTTCGTCACTTGGTTCCAGAATGATCTTGATCTGCATGTGTGCGCTGTCCTTTGTCATTGCTTGCAGTTGCGGTTTCTATGGGAGTCCTGCAAAGCGTCGCGCCGCTTCGCTTCTCCTGTTCTTTTAAATCACGGTAGATGGCTCGCAGGTCGTAGTTGAAACGAGCCGCGTATGCGTCACGGACACGACGGACTTCTTCAACAATCGGATCGGACCAAGTCATGGTTTTACCTCCAACATTTCCTCCGGAGTACAGATAATTGGACATAGGAATCCCGGCCTCGAACATACGGTCTCGATTTGGACACGCATTGTCGCATTGGCCATGTGCCGGCAATTCCAGGTCAAGAGGTAAGGCACACGGTGAACAGCCGCCACTGCAATATGAAGCCCGTCATCAAGCGCTTTGTCGATAGCGGCCATGATGAACCTCCGTTCACGCATAGTAAACCATCAACGGCGAACGACTACAAATCATCATACAGCCCGCACACTGCCGGAATACAGAGGGGTCTTCCTCCTCTCGGCCATGCCGATGATACGCCGTCGAGTGTTCCCGACACCACTGCAATCTGCACCGGCATTGCAAGATTGTGCTATAATCGGTCAATTTCGTCAAAGGAGGATTTTTTGCACAATGTCGGTCAAATGTTTCACCAAATGGTGTCTTGCAATGTTTGTGCTGGTGTCTTTCAGCTGTGCAGCATCGGCTGCGGACAAGGCGGAAATCGAGAAAATCAAACTGCCGGAACCGCGAGCGGACGGAACCATGTCGCTGGAGAAGGCATTGTGGGCACGCAAGTCGGTTCGTTCGTTCAGTACGAAGGCGGCAGAGTGGGAGCAGGTGGGACAGTTATTATGGGCGGCGCAGGGGATCAACCGTCCCGGGACAAAATTCCGCACTGCGCCGTCCGCCGGGGCAACTTACCCGCTGGAAATCTACGCGGTTCTTCCCACCGGAATCTACCATTACCTGCCGATGGAACACGCTGTGGAACAGGTCGTCTCCGGAGACACCCGGGCGGCTCTTTCCGCTGCCGGGCTGAGACAGGGTTCCATTCAGCAGGCGGCTTGTGTCGTGCTGATTTGCGCGGCGTTCGGACGGACCTCGGAGAAATATGCCGACCAGGCCACCCGGTATGTGTACCTGGAGGCGGGCCATGTCGCGCAGAATATCCTTTTGCAGGCCGTGGCGCTGGGCATGGGCGGCGTTCCCATCGGTGCCGTAGTCAATGAGGAAGGCCAAAAGGCTCTCGGCGTTCCCCCGGAACAGAAGGTCGTCTATATTGTCCCCACCGGATTCCCGCAGTGATTCCGCACCCTGGAGTGCGGGAGCGCAGCTCCCGCCTTGTCGTACTGAAACTGGAGATAGGTTTATGCCACAAGAATCCCGCAAAAATCGTGTCCTGGAAAAACTGAGAAATGGAGAGGTTGTGCTCTGCACCAACTCGACCCCGGTTTGTTCGCCCAAAATCGCCGAGCTGATCGGCCTGATCGGTTTCGATTGCCTGTGGATCGACATGGAACACCAGGATTTCAGCTACAATGAGGTGTTCAATGCCTGCCTGGCCTGCCGGGCAACTGGGATGGAGCCGCTGGTGCGGATTCGACGAGAGGGCCGGCATTCCTGCGCGCGGGGATTTGAAGTCGGCGGAACCGGCATCATGGTTCCTCATTGCATGGGGGCGGAGGATGCGCGGACGATTGTCCGAGATGCCCGGTTCTGGCCCGTGGGATTGCGCGGGCTGGATGGTGTCGAGGCTCTTGCACAATACGGATTAATGGACACCCGTGAATATATGGAATGGTCCAACCGCGAGACCTTTGTCATAGCGCAGATCGAAGACCGCGAGGCTGTGGAGGAGGTTGACGGGATTGCCGCCGTAAACGGGATCGACATTCTGCTTGTGGGGCCGGGAGACTTGGGCCAGAGCTATGGTTGTCCGGGGCAATTCGATCACCCGAAAATCCGGGAGGCCATTGAGCGAGTCTCCGAAGCCGCCCAAAACCACCGCAGATACTGGGGAATTCCCTGCGCGACTCTCGACAACGCCCGGGCGATGATCCGGCTGGGTGCGCGGTTCATCAGCGTCGGATCGTTGATCGGAGTCGTACAAAAAGGGTTCCTGGATATCTATCGGGAATACACTCCCCTCTGCGCCGACAAATTGTGAGAGGCATGGTCTTGACAAACTGATCGGCGCTGCTTGCCATCTGCCGCGCCCCAAAAAGCCAAACGAACCGTTGTGCGGTCCCGAAGAAAATGGTTCACTGATTCCCGCACCGACATTCGTGTTCGGAAACCATTGAAAAAGATTTCTTTTTCAGAGGAGGACATCATGTTTACGGGATCGGCGGTCGCGCTTGTTACTCCGTTCAAAGAACAATCTGTGGACTTTCCTGCCCTGGAGAAACTGATCGACTTTCACGTCGCGGCTGGGACAGAGTGTATTGTGGTTTGCGGCACAACGGGGGAATCGTCCACACAGAGTCACGCGGAGCATAAGCGGGTGATCCGATTTGCGACGGATTACCTGAAGGCGAAACGCGGGGCCGGCAAGTTTCCGTTATTGATGGCCGGGACCGGCAGCAACAACACCGCGGAGGCGATGGACCTGACAATCTTCGCGAAAGAAGCCGGAGCGGACTGCGCCCTTCAAGTCACTCCCTATTACAACAAGCCCACGCAGAAGGGCCTCCTGGAACATTTTCGAACCCTGGCGAGAGAAGTCGATATTCCGCAGGTCGTCTATAACATTCAGAGCCGATGCGGGGTGAATGTCTCAACCGACGTCATGGTGGAACTTGCGCAGGAACCGAACATTATCGGTGTGAAAGAGGCCAGCGGAAATATCGGCCAGATGAGCGATGTGATTCGCCTGTGCCCGGATGACTTTTATGTCTGGTCGGGAGACGACGGCATGACATTGCCTTTGCTGGCGCTTGGCGGGAAGGGCGTAATTTCCGTCGTGGCGAATATCGCGCCGAGGGAAACCTCCAGGATGGTGCATGATTTTCTGGAAGGACGCGTGAAGGAAGCGCGGGCTATGCACCACAAAATGACCCCCCTGGTTAAAGCCCTGTTTATCGAGACCAACCCGATTCCGGTCAAAACGGCGGTGAATATCCTGTCCGCGAACCCGGAATACGGATTGCCGCATTGCGGCGGATTCCGTTTGCCGATGACGGAGATATCGCCGCAGAACCGGGAAATTCTCGAGCGGGAATTGCGGGCCTTCGGCTTCTCGTTCTGATCGGCAATCGGCCCCGCCACGACAGAGTGGACACAGCGGACAGAATGCGGCCGGAGAGCATCCATCTTCGTCGGCAGGGCGTAGCCCGGAGAGGACCTCAGCCCCTCATAATCTCTATCATCTCTCTTACGGCGCGTTCCAGTCCTACAAAAACCGCATGGGCGATGATTCCGTGTCCCGTATGAAGCGCGTGAATGCCCGGGAGTCGCGCGACTCGCGCCGTGTTGTGGTAGTGCAGGCCATGCCCGGCGTTGACTTTCAATCCCAGTGCGAGAGCAAACTCCAACGCCTCCGTCAGAATATGAAATTCGCGATCTTCCTCCTCAGCACTTCTGCTGTTGGCATACGCACCGGTGTGGAGTTCGATAAAGGGAACACCCAGACCGGCTGCCGCCTTGATCTGTGTCTTGTCGGGGTCGATGAAAATACTGACAGGAATTCCGGCATCGAACAGGCGCTGCAACTCGGGCCGAAGCCTTTCTTCGACACCCGCAACCGCCAGTCCGCCTTCGGTGGTCAGTTCCGCCCGCTTTTCGGGCACGAGGGTGACCAGGGCCGGAGAGATTTCTTTTGCAAGGTCCACCATCTGTGGGATCAGGGCCATTTCGAGTGTCAGGGGGACGGTCAAAATCTGCTTGAGAATACGGACATCGCGGTCCTTAATGTGCCGTCGGTCCTCGCGGGGGTGAACCGTAATCCCGTCCGCGCCGCCGAACACCGCAAGTGTCGCTCCGTGAACCGGATCCGGGTATGGAGTTCCACGGGCCTCACGCAATGTGGCAATATGGTCGATGTTTACGGAAAGCAGGGGCATCAGTGCAATCATCCTCCTTTGGTTCGCGCTACTTTCAATTCAATATCCACGCGCGTAGCCGTGGCCCACACCGGCAAGTCTGCCGTTCCGAACTCGGAAATCGGCACGTCCGCCGTGGTTGCGCTCTGGATTTGATTGGATAGATAAATCCGCGTGGTGCTCACTTCACTGATTCGGCTCAATGCGGCCTCCGGGCCGGTGATGGTGATGGTTGAAGGATAGGTGCGTATCGAGACTATTTCATACCCTTCCGGCGGCTGACCGACTGTGGGAACACGGACAGGCACATGCTTGACCAGCTGGTAGAGAGGAATCTCGATCGTATCCTCCGGGAGAGATTCAGAGGCATAAATCGGCGGGGGATTCTTCTGCGATACATCGCGGATGTGAACAGTAATCTGCACCTTGGAGGGGTGTATATTATTCTCCCTGAGTTTTAACTGCTTCGCATCCTGCTCTTTGATCCTCGCGACAAGAGATTCCTGGCTCAACACAATAAGAACATTCTTGTTCTGCTCCAATTCTTTTTTTCCGGCAAGATCGAGAGCGAACCGGAGATCTTTCGACGTCAGGAACTTGAGAACACTCACGGGGCCCTGTAAAACAATGGTCGTGCTGTACAGACGGTCCGGGTATGCGAGCGCCATATTCGACGGGATATTCACCAACTCAATTCGGACGTTGGAGAACTCCTGGCTGGTGATTTTTTCGCGCGCCCGGACATAGACCAGTCCGATGGCCAGGAAAAGCGCCAGAAGTTTGAGTCCGATGTTCTCGGTAAGCAATCGCC